>JBBJNN010000146.1:0-10823 GCA_037720885.1 Gemmatimonadaceae bacterium
TCGCGGTCGAACGTCCAGAGCAGCCGGTCCTCGCTCCGGGCGCGGGCGAGGACCGCGGCGTCCCCCGCCCCGCCGCCCCCTTCGGCCACGGCCGCGATGTCGTGGCCGGCAGCCCGGAGCACGCGCACGCTCGGCAGCGGCACGTTCTCGTCGGCCAGAAGCCGCACGCGCGCGCGCGTGGGAGCGGGGGCTGAGCCTAAGTGGCACCCGGGCGCATCACGTGCAGCGCCTCATCGCGCGTGAGCTCGGCGGCGTACTCGAAGGCGGCACGCAGCCCGTCGGACGTCAGCGTCGGGTAGCTGGCGAGCGCCTGCTCCGGCGTCCACCCCGCGGCGAAGAGTCCGAGGAGGAAGTCCACCGACAGGCGTGTGCCGCGGACGACGGGCTTACCGACGAGCACGCCGGGGTCCGACGTGATGTGATCCTGCCAGGCCATAGCAGCTCCGTGAGGGCGCGCCTTGATTATACACCGACGCCCGGGGCGCGATGAAACTGGACCACGACCAGCGGTTGATCCGGGGCTGGCTGGCGCGGCTGACGCTGTCAGGCTGATCGTCGCCGCGTCACAGATCTCGACAGCCCCTCGCTTCCGGCGTCGGGAGTTGCGAGTGTATCGCGGGCGTGCTGCGCCCACCGCGATCACCCGTAACCGAGGCACCGCATGGACTGGCTCTCCGATCCCAACGCCTGGGTGGGGCTCTTCACCCTCACCGCGCTCGAGGTCGTGCTCGGCATCGACAACATCATCTTCATCTCGATCCTCGCGGGGAAGCTGCCACCGGCGGAGCAGCCAAAGGCGCGGCGACTCGGGCTCATGGGGGCGTTCGTCACGCGGCTGCTCCTGCTGCTGAGCCTCGGCTGGGTGATCGGGCTCACGCGGCCGCTGCTCACGGTGCTCGGCCACGGCGTGTCGGGGCGGGACCTGCTGCTCATCGTTGGCGGTCTCTTCCTGGTGGGGAAGGCGACGTACGAGATCCACGGCAAGCTCGAGGGGGAGGAGCATCACGCGGAGGACGCCGGCGGCGGCCGAGCGCGGTCGCTCACCGTGGTCGTCGCGCAGATCATGCTGGTGGACATCGTCTTCTCGCTCGACTCGGTGATCACGGCGGTCGGGATGGTGGATGAGATCGGGATCATGATCGCCGCCAACATCATCGCGCTCGGCGTCATGCTCGCCTCGGTGGGCGCGATCAGCGCCTTCGTGGACCGCCACCCGACGGTGAAGATGCTCGCCCTCTCCTTCCTCGTCCTGATCGGGACGAACCTCCTGGGCGAGGGGCTGGGCTTCCACATCCCGAAGGGATACACGTACTTCGCGATGGGCTTCTCGGTGCTCGTGGAGATGTTGAACATCAAGCTGCGGAAGACCAGCCGGCGCGCCATGCGGTTTCGCGAGCCGCTCGACTACATCGAGATGGTGGCCGAGCCGGCGGAGACGCGCCGGGGCGAGGGCTGAGCGACGGGGCGCCGACGAAGCCGCGGCGCCATCACGGTCCGTGTCGTGCCAGCGAGCGCCGACGACGCGGTACGAGGAGGAGGAGGTAGGGGAGCACGGCGCTCGCCGCTATCCAGACGAGGGGCAGGAGCGCGTCCGAGCTCTCTGCCGTGACTACCGTGACCACCTTGATCGCGCCTTGGACGACGAAGTGTACGAGGGCCGGCGCCCACACCGTGTCGCCCCCCAACTCGAAGAGGTACGCCAGGGGGGGCGGAGAGGGCCGCCGCGAGCAGGACGGCGGCCAGGGCGACGCGCCATGGCAACGTGGCGAAGAGGAAAAGGTGAACCGCCACGAACGGCGCGCTCGCCACCACGACCGCCCGCCAGAACAAACGCGCGGCGCGCACGCGTCGGAAGAGATAGCCCCGAAAGAGGACCTCCTCGGCGAGGCCAGCCGCGACGACGAGGCCCCCGACGACGAGCCCGGCCTCACGAGATCGGAATTCTAGAGAAGCGATGGCCGCTTCGGCAGCAGCATCGGCAGCAGCATCGGCAGCAGCAACTGAATGTCAGAAGCTGACCGACAGCCCGAGCCTCCGGGACCCTACGTGGGAGAGATCGAGGCTCAGCCTGGCGCGTGTCGTCGGCCCACCGTCGAGGGGCAGGCTCACCCAGCGGTCGGTCTGGGACGACAACCCCGCCAACCCTCCGATTACCGTGCCGAGGACACCGAACACGACTCCGCTCAGCACCGCTTTCTCCCCTGCGGAGAACGCGATGAAGCCGGATTCGTCGTCGCCACTGGCGTAGCCGAGGACCGCGCCGCCCGCGGCACCGATGAGGAGACCCATCCCCATCCCCTTGCGTCCCTGCCTGCGCTGACCTCGGCTCACCTCCAGTCGCGTCAGCTCGGACGCGGAGACGGTGACCGTCGTGTCGCGCCCCGCCACCTTCAAGTCGAGGCTGTCGCCGCGCACGCCGGCCACCGTCCCGACGCGGAGCCCGCGGCTCAGCGACGGTGCGGTCACCCGGACGCGCGCGCCCGGCTCGAGTGACGGGAGGGTCCGGGCCTGCGCGGCGAGACCAGTCGCGCCGGCAAGGAGAAGCGCGGCGAGAATGGCGCTGGGGAGCGAGGGGCGGTGCACGGGCGACCTCCGGGGGAGTAGGTGCCCGCATGGTACGCCCGGCGCGCCAGCGATGTGATGCGTCGGGCGACGTAGGCAGGCGTCGAAAATGACGCAGATGACGCGGTCCGCTCTGTGCCCGCGCTTGCCACGCGACGGCGCGGGCATAGTTTAGCCTGCACCGCCGTCCGCGGGCCCCGCAGTCGCACCTCGCCCGCGGCGGAGGGCGGCCCACCCTGCGCCGCCGCCCCCCCGATGCCGAACAGACCCTCCCCCGCCAGCGTACGAGCTCCCCACGCAGGGCGCGCCTCGTCGCTCGAGCGGAAGCTTCCGCTCCTGATGACCGGTGTGCTCGCAGCCGGCCTGGCCACCTCGCTCGTGCTCACGTACGGGGCGCTCACGCAGTCGGAGGAGGGGCGCGTGCGGAAGCGCCTCACGAGCGCGGCGCAGGAAGTGACGGAGTCCGCCGTGACCTCCATGGCCGATCGCCTGGCGCGCGTGCGCGCCATGGCGGGAGATGGTGCGATCCGGCAGGCGCTCGCAGACGTGCGCACGGGGGGCGACACCGCCTTCTCGTTGCCCGATGCGCGGCGCACGCTCGCGCGACTCCAGTCGTCGCCCACCGATACGCTCCCGATCGAGCTCTGGAGCGCGGACGGGCGGCGGCTCGCGCTCCTCGGCTCTGATGTGGGGGCGAGCCGGATCGGGTCGCCACCGCGTGGTCAGGCGCACCCGGTGCCGCGCGAGGGGCTCGAGCTGCTGGGGGCGATCGACTCGGCTGCCTTCGGGGAGATGTACGCCGTGGCGGAGCGTGTGTACTTCTGGATCGTGGCCCCGGTGACCGACGGCGGCCAGCCAGGGGGGTACATCGCGCAGCAGCGCCGGGTCGGAGGGCCGTCGACCGCGACGCAGCGGCTCCGTGGGCTGATGGACGAAGAGGTGGCGATGTACATCCGGAACCAGACCGGCTCGTTCTGGACGACAGCCCCCGGCGCCCCAGTGCCTGCGCCCGCCCGTCGCGATTCCATAGGCGCCAACCTATTCGACGTGCGGCCCGGCGTGGGGCGCCTGACCACCGTGGAGCTGCCGATCACCGGGACGCCATGGGTGATGGTGCTCGAGGCGCCCGTGAGCGCGGTGGAGGCGCGAGCGCAAACCACCGTGCGCACCCTCGCGCTCATCAGCCTGCTGCTCACTGCGCTCGGAGCCGTGGCGTCGTGGGTGATCAGCCGCCGGATCACCGCGCCGCTCGCCTCGCTCACGACGGCGGCCGAGGCGATCGCGCGTGGGGAGTACGCGCGCCGGGCCGACCATGTCGGTGGCGACGAGGTGGGGCGGCTCGCGGTGAGCTTCAACCAGATGGCGGGCGAGGTGGACTCGGCGCGGCAGGCGCTGGAGCGCCAGGTCGCCGAGGCGCGCTCGGCCGCGGAGGAGCTGGCCCTCGCCAACCGCCAGCTCCAGCACACCATGGGCGAAGCCGAGCACGCGCGACGGGACGCCGAGCTGGCGCGCGAGGAGGCCGAGCGGGCCAACCGGGCGAAGGGCGACTTCCTGGCCGTCATGAGCCACGAGCTGCGCACGCCGCTCAACGCGATTGGCGGCTATACGCAGCTCCTCGAGATGGGCGTGCATGGCCCCGTCACCGAGGCGCAGCGGGATGCGCTCGCGCGAATCGAGCGGAGCCAGGCGCACCTGCTCCGTCTCATCAACGACGTACTGAACTTCGCCAAGGTGGACGCGGGACAGGTGCAGTACGCGATCGCGGACGTCCCGCTCGACGAGGCGCTTACCAGCCTCGAGGCGCTCGTGGCGCCGCAGCTGCGCGCCAAGCGTCTCGCCTACACCTACCAACCCTGCGATTCGCGCATCACCGTGCGCGCGGACCCGGAGAAGCTGCAGCAGATCGTGCTCAATCTCCTCTCGAACGCGATCAAGTACACGCCGGAGGGGGGGAGCGTCGCGACCGGGTGCGAGGTGGGCGCGGCATCCGTGTGCGTGACGGTGCGCGACACCGGCCTCGGCATCCCACCAGACCGGATGGCCGCGATCTTCGACCCGTTCGTGCAGGTCGACCGTGCACTCCATCGCCCGAACGATGGCGTGGGACTCGGGCTCGCGATCAGCCGCGACCTCGCGCGCGGCATGAGCGGCGAGCTCACGGCCGAGAGCGTGGTGGGGGGCGGCTCGGTGTTCACGCTCACCCTCCCGCGTCCCGAGGCGGAGCCAGTCGTGTCGGCTGGCGTCGCGGAGGACCATTCCCCGAGGGTGAGCGCCGAAGCATAATGGAGGGTCACGCGCGGGTGTCATGCCGCGCGGTCGCCATGCCGCTCGACGACGCGGCCCGGAGGTCGCACACGATGAAAATCACTCGGCGCCGGCTGGGCCGGCTCACCCGGCTCGTGCTCGTGCCGGCCGTCACCCTCGTCGCCCCGGTGCTTGTGGGGTCGTGCGGTGTCCTCGGCTCCCCGCAGAGCAGCCGAGTCTCAGGGCCCGCCATCCCCGCGCGGCTCTCCGACGCGGAGTTCTGGCGGATGGTGACGCAGTTCTCCGAGCCTGGCGGCTACTTCCGCTCGGACAACTTCGTCTCGAACGAGACGGCGTTCCAGTTCGTGATCCCGTCGCTCCAGAAGCAGACGCCGCGTGGGGGCGTGTACTTCGGCGTGGGGCCGGATCAGAACTTCACGTATCTGGTCGCGATGCAGCCGAAGATCGCGTTCATCGTGGACATCCGCCGGCAGAACATGCTCCACCACCTGCTCTACAAGGCGCTCGTGGAGATGTCGGCGGACCGCGCGGAATTTCTGTCGCGCCTCTTCTCGCGGCCGCGGCCACCGGGCCTCAACAGCCAGTCCACGGCGGAGCAGCTCTTCACCGCGTACGCGATGGTGGAGCCGGACAGCGCGCGCCTGCGGAAGAACCTTGCGGAGGTGGGGGAGTGGCTCACCACGCGCCATGGCTTCGGGCTCACGGACGAGGATGAGGCGGCCATCGTCTACGTCTACAATGCCTTCTTCGTCGAGGGGCCCGACCTCACGTACTCGTTCGGCCGGGGCCGGCGCATGCCCTACGGCTATGGCGGGCGGGGGATGCCGAGCTACGCGGACCTGCTGGTGCAGACGGACGGGGAGGGGGAGAACCGCTCGTACCTCGGGAGCGAGGCGAACTACCGGATCCTGAAGGAGCTGGAGACGAACAACCTGATCGTGCCGCTCGTCGGGGACTTCGGCGGCGACAAGGCGATCCGTTCGGCGGGGCAGTACGTGCGGGAGCGTGGCGCGACGGTGACGGTGTTCTACACGTCGAACGTCGAGCAATACCTCTTCCAGGCGAACGGCCTGGAGAACGGCGGCTGGGAGAAGTTCTTCACGAACGTGGGGACGCTGCCTATCGATGCGACGAGCACGTTCATCCGCGCCGTGCCGAACGGCTTCGGCGCGTTCCCGAGCAACCCGACGCCGGGCCCGGGTCCGCGGCTCGCGACGCTCCTCTCGTCGATCGGCGAGGTGACGAAGGCGTTCTCCGAGGGCCGGATCCGGTCGTACAACGATGTGATCCAGATGTCGCGGTAGGCGGGACGCGGAAGGCTCACCCCCCCGCCTCCAGCATCGCCACCATCCGCTTGCGCGTCGCCTCGTCGGGCATCGGGGTGCGTGCGGCGCCGAGGTTGTCGGTGAGATACTCGGGGCGCGCGGTGCCGGGGATCGCGGCCGTCACCGCCGGGTGCGACACCACGTACTTGAGCGCGAACTGCGCCCACGTCGTGATGCCGAGCGCCGTCGCCCAGTCGGAGAGCGGCTTTTTCCCGAGCGCTTCGAACACGCGTCCCCGCCCGAACGGGAGGTTCGTCAGCACCGCGACTCCGCGCTCGGCCGCCAGCGGAAGGATGCGCTCCTCCACGCCGCGGTTGTCGATCGCGTAGTCCACCTGCACGAAGTCCATCGGCTCGCGCTTGCGGATCTCCTCGAGCTCCGGGTACTGCCGGTCGGACGACGTGGTGACGCCGAAGTAGCGGATGCGCCCCGCCTTCTTCCAGTCGCGGAGAATGGGGAGCATCTCCGGCACGCCGCCCAGATTGTGGATCTGCATGAGGTCCACGCGGCTCACCTTGAGCTTCCTGAACGACTCCTCCATCTCCGCCACACCCGCCTGCGCGCCCTGCCGGCCGCGCCCCACCTTCGTGGCGATGAAGAGCTGGTCGCGGTTGCCGACCTCCGCCACGAGGTCGCCGACCACCGTTTCCGCGGCGCCGTAGGAGGGCGCGGTGTCAATGAGCTTCCCGCCCAGCTTGGGGAGGTTACGGACGACCTCGCGGAGCGGTGCCTTGTCCGCCTCCGTCGCCGCCGATTCGTAGCGCCGCGCGGTCCCGATGCCGACGACGGGGATCCGCTCACCGGAGGACGGAATGGACTTGCTCTCGAGGTCGGCAGGGAGGACATCCGGACTCCATGGGAGCGTCCACGCGAGCGATTGCGCCGGAAGCGAGCCCCGGCCGAGGACGAGCCCGGCACTCACGCCGGCCCAGAGCTTCATGGCGTCGCGGCGAGTGAGCAGAGTCTCGTGACTATCGTGACCGGCCAATACCGCCGGCGTGTCTGCGTGGCGAGCGGGCGTGATATCGTCAGCGTTCCTCTCGATGACTTCCTCCGGACTGTGTGACGCGTAAGATGACGTAAGATGAATGGTGCGACGGGACGGTGCGTCGCGGCGAATCCAGATCGTGCATTCGCGCGTTGAGCGCGGCCACGGAAGCGGGGGTACACGTCGGCCACAGGGTCAACCGCCGAAGCCGGGCGCGAGGACGGCGGCGATGCGCTCGGGCCGCTCGATCCCCTGAGCGCGCATGAACGCGTCTGCGTTGGCCGTGAGCTGCCGCCCCTGATCGCCGCCCAGGAGCTGCCCCCACTGCCGCCGTGATACGGCGGCATACAGCGCCATGTGTGCCGCGTCGAATCCCTCCGCCGCGGTCGCGAGCTCGGCCGCGGCCGCGGCCGTGTCCCCGCGGACTGCGGCGACGCCAGCGCGCAGGAGTGGGGCGAATGGGGCTGCCCAGGCGGCCCGCTCGCGTGCGATCCGCACCGCTAGGCGCTCGGCCGTACGGAGCTCCGGCTCACCGTCGCGCTGCCCCGCTGCGGCCGCGATCGCGCACCGTGCGTGCAGGTGCCACGACTCGCAGCGTAACAGCTGCACTCGGAGGAGCAGCGAGCGACTCAGCGCCGGCCACTGCTCGCGGAGCCGGCTCCACGCTGCGGTAGGGTCCCCGACGTAGAGGTCGATCTGCGTCAGCGCGAGGAGCGCGTTGTAGTGCTGGCGGTAGAAGCCCCGGCGGGTCCAGCGTGCCATGGCGTAGGCCACCTCGCGGCGCCCGTCCTCGGGTGCGTCGGTGACGAGCCAGTAGAAGTTCTGTCGCGTGCGCAGCTCGATCGCCTCGAACAGGTTGCCGCGGTCGTGCGCAGCCTCCAGCAGCAGCGGCATGCGACGCACTACCTCGCCGACCTTGCCGAGATACGCGAACGCCGTCAGCAGGAAGATCTGACAGGTGGTCAACTCCCACTGCACGCCCGTGCAGCGCTCGCGCAGGATGCGCTCTGCCCGGCTGCACAGCTCGGCGGAGCGCGGGAAGTCCCCGAGCATGCAGGCGGCGGAGCCCGCGGTCACCGCGGCCAGCCCCAGCTCGCGCGGCGACCCCAGCTTGTCCGCGAGTCCCTGCGCCCGCGCGAGCACGTCCTCCGTCCACTGCGCCGCGCGCACGCCGTTCGCCGCGGCGAAGCCGGCTTCGAACGAGAGCGCCCGCGCGATGCGGTACGGCTCGCCGGCATCGAGCGCCAGTAGCAGGTAGCGCGTCTGAAAGTACGCGGCGACGATGTAGTCCACCATCGTCAGCCCGAGCGCGCACGCCCAACAGATGTCCATTCGAAGGAGCTCGCGCTCGGGGATGCTACTTGCCGCGCGCTCCACGTAGCTCAACCCGCGCAGCCGGAGCTGCGCGCGGCGCAGGAGCAGTGACACGAGCGCTCGCGCGGGATTGGGGGGCATGCGGAGACCGACATTTCGGAGGAGGGCGCGCGTCACCTGCAGCCCCCGCTCGTTGTGACCGCCGATGAGGAGCTGCTCCGCCGCCCGTCGCTGGTACTCGATCGCGTCGGCGGCGACCGACGCCTCGTCAGCCGCCCGGAGGAATGCGTCCGCCGCTTTCCCTGGCCGACCCGCGTTCGCGAGCGCCTCGCCCAGATTCGCGTGGAGGTGCGCGAGGCCGGTGCCCGTCGGCGGGTCGAGGTCGAGCGCGTACTGAAACAGGCTCACCGCCCGGTCGAACGCCAGCGCGGCCGCGGCGCGCTCAGCGGCCTTCGCGGCGAACGCGGCGGCATGGGCGCGGTCCCCGGCACCGAGGTAGTGCTCGAACAGCGTCTCCGGGTCGTCGGCTGCCGTCTCGGTGAGCGCTTCAGCCAGGCGGCGATGGATCCGGTTGATCTCGTCCGCGTCGAGGCGCTCCATCAGCGCCTCGCGGATGCGGTCGTGGTACAGCTCGATGCGGTCGGCGGAGCCGCTGGGACGCACCATGTGTGCGACGCGCAGCGCCGCGACCAGCGCGCGCGGGTCCCCGGAGAGCCCCGCCGCCCGGTGCACGGCCTCGAAGTCCACCGGGCGACCGGCCACCGCGAGGGTCTGCAAGACCGGCCGCGCTCCCTCCGGGAGCCGCCTGACGCGCGCCTCCAGCATTTCGCCCAGGCCAATACCTGCGGAGGCCCCTTCCTCATTCTCCAACGCGTAGCGCGCGAGCTGCTCGATGAAGAATGGACTTCCATCGGCCTCCCGCACGATCGCATCGATGAGCCGCCCCACCCCGGCGCCCGCGGGCGCCAGCAGCGCGCTGGCGAGCGCCCGTGCTTCCTCATCGGTGAGGGGGCCGACGGCCAGCTCGCGCCGGCTCTGGCTGCCCGGCACCATCGCAAGGAGCGATCGCAGGAAGGACTTCGATTCGAGCTCCTCGCTGCGGAAGCTCGTGATGAGCAGGAGCGGGGGGGCGCCAGGGCGCCGGAGCAGCACTTGTCCGAGCGCAATGCTGTCCGCGTCCGCCCAGTGGAGGTCATCGATGTGAACAACCAGTGGGACATGCGTCGCCAGGCGACCGAGCAGTTCGCGGAGCGCGGCGATGGCACGCCGGCGCAGCTCGAGCGGATCAGGGATGTCGAACGCGAGCGGCGGGGCATTCTCGATCTCGCCGACGCGCTGGAGCACCGGAAAGAGCCGGGCGATCGTGAGCACGTCAGCCGGAAGGAGCGCTTTGACCTCGCTCGCCGGCAGCGTCCGCAGGTAGCGTGTGAGGCTGTCGATCACCCCGTCGAATGCCTTGTAGGGCATCGACTCCCTGTCGTAACACCGCCCGGTGAGGATGACCGCCCGCCGCTCGCCCATCAACCGGTTCAGGAAGTGCTCCACGACGGTGCTCTTCCCCATGCCCGAGGGGCCATGGACATACACCGATGCCGACCGACCCGCGCGAGTGGCCAGGAATGCCTCCTCGAGCGTCTGGAGATGGGCCTCCCGGCCGACGAACGAGCCCTGCTCACGCGCCGGCGCGGCGTCCGCGGGCGGCAGAACGGACTCGGACGCGCCCACGCGGCGGAGCACGGCAGCGCCGTCCGGCCGCCCGGCTGGGTCGCGCGCCAGCAGCGTGTCGCAGAGCTGCGCGAGGTCCGGCGGCGCGCCCGGCGCAAGGGACGCGACGCTTGGCGGATCCTCCCCCTGCTTCCGGTACATCACGGCCATCGCCAGCCCCTGGAAGGGGAGCGTGCCGGTGAGTGCCTCGAATAGCATGACGCCGACGCTGTACCAGTCGCTCGCGGCGGTCCCCATCTCGCCCGCGGCCTGCTCGGGCGACATATAGTGCGCTGTACCGGGCGCGATCGTCCCGGTCGTGATGTGGAGCGCCTCAGGGCGAAGGTCGCCCGAGATGCCGAAATCCAGAACTACCACACGCCCCGTGGCAGCTACCAGCGTGTTGGAGGGTTTCAGGTCGCGGTGCACCTTGCCGGCCGTGTGCAGCGCCTGAACGCCCTCGGCGAGCTGTCGCAGCGTGTGCCGCAGCCGCCCGACGTCCAGCTCCCCCAGCTCGGGCTCGTCGTCGGACGGATCATCCGCGCGCGCTGTGCTCCCGGATGTCGGCGGCCGCACGTACCGGAGAAAGGAGACGCCATCCACGAGCTCCATCGTGAAGAGCCACTCATCGCCATCCGCGATGAGCTCATAGAGGGAGACGAGGT
>JBBJNN010000031.1:0-43273 GCA_037720885.1 Gemmatimonadaceae bacterium
GTCGCGGTGAATGGGATCAGCCGCTGCCAGATGCGCGCGACGGGGATGCGGCTCGACACGGTGCTCCGGACCCGGAATGGCGGGATTCCGGTGCACGTGGTGCGCGGCGAAGTCGGCTCCGATGCGCCTGGGGGGCCCCCCCCAATGAACGAAGATGCGCCGGCGAGCTCGGCGACCAGCATCGAAACGCCGCTCGAAGAGTCCGTGTAGCGCCGCCGCTACCCGTCTCCCGCTGCCCCGCCGCGACCCTTCGGCTGGCTGGCGCGGGTGAGCCACGCCGCGATCGTCGCCTGCAGCCGGTTGCCCGCGAAGCGGAGAATGGTCGCGAGCCCGAAGAAGCGGAGCGTTCGTCCGACCGTGATCCCGACGGTGAACTCGGCCATCGGCATGGACACGGCGCCAGCCGCGATGCACACCATCTTCGTCGAGAACGGAGCGACCGACGTTGCGGCGATGATGAGCCACCCGTAGCGCGTGAAGAGTGTACGGCTCCGGTCGAGGTCGCTCGCGCCGACGCCCAGCCAGCCGAGCAGCGACCCGCCGACCGAATCGAACGCGTGGACGCCGATGAGGTACGCCAGGTGCGCGCCGAGCACCGAGCCGATGGTCGCGAAGAAGGCCAGCCCGTAGGCCCGGCGGGGGTCGGCCAACGCGAGGGGGATGAACAGCGCATCGCTCGGGCCGGGCACGATCGCGCCCTGCATCACGCCCCAGATGGCGACGGCGGATCGCGACCACCCGGATTCCGCCCAACGGTACAACGCGGCGTACGCATCGAGGACACGGCGCCAGCCGCGGCTCGGAGCCAAGGCGGCGAACTGCTCGGGCTCCGTGATGGGGCGGTCGCGCGTAGGCACGTCGGGGTGATTGGTCGTGGTCACGTCGAAACGTAGCGGCAGGAGGGGGTGGGATGGATCCAAGAGTTCGTCCGCGCTTGCTCGCGCCGTTCGCGGAGCCCATCATCGAGCACGACCCACCTGCCGCGCTTCCCTCAGGCCTCCACGAGGTTTCCATGCGCCTCGACTCGCAGCGCCCGCCACGTCCCGCCGGGCTCCTCGCCGTGCTCGCGCTCGTCTCGCTGCTCGCGGGCGTTCCGCCGCGAGCGGGCGCGCCGAGCGCGCGGGCCGCGCGCCGCGACTCGGTTGACCGACTGGTGATGGCCGAGATGGCGCGGCAGCACATCCCGGGCGTCGCGCTCGCCGTCGTCCGAGCTGGCCGCGTGGTGCGCGCGCAGGGCTACGGGCTCGCCAACGTGGAGCTGAACGTTCCGGTAACGCCACGGACCGTGTTCAAGATCGGCTCGGTGAGCAAGCAGTTCCTGGCGACGGGGATCATGCTGCTCGTACAGGACGGGCGGATGGCGCTCGATGATCCGGTCGCGAAATACGTTGCCGGCGCGCCGGCGAGCTGGGCGGGGATCACCATCCGCCGCCTACTCTCGCACACCTCCGGAATCGTGCGCGAGGGACCGGCCTTCGAAGCGCTCGAGGTGCAGCCCGACTCCGTCGTGGTTCGCTCGGCGTTCCCGCTCCCGCTCGAGTTTGCGCCGGGGGCCAAGTACCAGTACTGCAACGTCTGCTACTTCGCGCTGGCCGACATCATCCGGAGCGTGTCCGGCCGACCCTGGAGCGACTTCCTCGCCGAGCGCGTTTTCCGGCCCGCGGGGATGCGCGCGACGCGGACGACGACGACGACGGAGCTCGTCCCCGACCGCGCCAGCGGCTACGTCTGGCGACGCGACACGCTCCGCCCCGCGCCCGAGTACCTCGCGCTGCGGCCGAGTGGCGCGTTCCTCTCCACGGTGCTGGACCTGGCGAAGTGGGATTCCGTGCTCTACACGGACGCGGTGCTGCGCCGCGCCACCCGCGACGAGATGTGGACTCCTGTGGCGCTCGCGGACGGCTCGCGCTATGGGTACGGCTTCGGCTGGACGCTCGATTCGATCGCCGGCCACCGGCGCGTGCACCACGGCGGCTCGCTCCCCGGATTTCGCGCCGAGCTTGCGCGCTTCCCGAGCGACAGCCTCACGGTGATCGTGCTGACGAACGGCGACGGCGCGACCCCCGAGCGGATCGCGCGCGGCGTCGCGGAGGTCGTGCTCCGGGGGGCGCCGGCGGCGGGCGTGCGGCGGTAACGCCGGCCCCCGCGTCCGCCGCAGTCGGAGAGGTCATCCCCTCCACATCCCCTCCACATCCCCTCCATCGCGACGGCGTGGCGCACGGCTGTGTTCGCCAACGCACTGCTACAGATTGCGGAGATTCCGCTATCTGTTGCATTGACTGTGCAACGCACGGCGCGAATAGTACTCGGTCTTCGAGGCGCACCTCGCGGCCGCTCGCGCTCGCTGTACGCATCGCGGGCCGTGCGTGAGGGACGCGGAAGGTAGCGCACCACAGATCACGAGCTTGGCGAGCGCCGGCGCTGGCGGAGGCGGCCCGGCGCGCCGAGAAGGGTCAGGATCTCGGGCAGTGGCACGCCGCGACTGGCGTGCGCCCCGGTGCGGTACCGATGGACCCACGGAGATTTCACCCATCGAATCGCCCGCCGAGCGGATGGCGCGCACTCGGCGGCCCAGAGCGTACTACAGTGGAGGGCTATTGGTGAACAATCATCCATCGAAGAGAGCGTCGGCGATCCTGATCGCCCTCATGGCGATCGGCGTGACTGCATGCGACGACGATTCGCAGCCGCCGACCGCCAGCCTGATCCCGAATGGCGAGGTACGGGACGCGGCGCAGCAATTCCCGGTAATTCAGCTCCCGCCAGGGTACCAGATCGAGAAGGTGGTCGGCGGGCTATCGTACCCGAGCTCGCTGACGTGGGATGACCAGGGCAAGCTCTACGTGGTCGAGTCCGGGAGCGGACTCACGCCGGATCAGCTCGCACCGCCGCGGATCCTGCGCGTCGCCAATGGAGCTGCGACGGAGGTCGTCAACCTGGACGGCAAGGTCAACACGGCGGTCGTCGGGATCGTGTGGCACAAGGGCGCCTTCTACATCACCCACCGGAGCATCGCGGACCGGACGGATGCGGTCTCGCGGGTGACACTTGGCGGCGGCGTGACGCAGCTCTTCAGCGGCATTATCGACGGTCAGGCCGAGCATCAGATCAACGACATCAAGGTGGGCCCGGACGGGCGGATGTACGTAACCGCCGGGCTGGCGGGGAACGCGGGCGTGATGAGCAACGAGCTCATGGGCTTCATCAAGCTGAGCCCCACAGCGCACGCGACGCCCTGCCGCGAGATCGTGCTCACCGGGCAGAACTTCCAGACGCCCGACTTCCGCACACCGGACCCGAATGACAGCGTGCTCACCGGCGCCTTCGTCCCGTACGGGACCGAGACCCGCCCGGGGCAGGTGATCCCGGCGAGTCGCAACAGGTGCGGCGGCTCGATCCTCTCCTTCGATCCTGACAACGCCGACGCGACGCTGAGCACCTACGCCTGGGGCTTCCGGAACATCATCGGGATCGCGTGGAACCGCGCGACGGGCGCGATGTACACAGCCACGAACGGCTACGACATCCGCGGCGCGCGTCCCGTCAACGACGAGTTTGACGGCATCTACCGCGTGCAGCAGGACGCCTGGTACGGTGTGCCGGACTACTCGGCCGCGCTCGAGCCGCTCACGGACGATAAGTTCGAGCCGCCGGACGCGACCCAGGCCCCGGTCTTCCTCGGCCGGGCCCCGATCGGCAAGGATCTCGGCTTCGTCATCAATCACGCGGCGAGCGGCCTGACCGTGGCGAGCAAGTCGCTCATCGCCGGGCTCGTCCCGGTCAACGCGTCGCCGTCGATGCTGGACGTGGCGCCGCCGTCGTGGGGGGAGTTCGCCGGGCACCTCTTCGTCGCCGACTTCGGCGACTTGGCGCCGGCCAGCAACCCGCTGCGCCGAGAGCATGTCGGCTTCCGGATCTCGCGCGTGGACCCGGCCACGCGGCAGGTGGACGCGTTCGTCCGCAACGCGGGGCCCGGCCCGGCCTCGGAGCAGGGCGCCGCGGGGCAGGGGATCGAGCGGCCCTTCGACGTGGAGTTCGGCCCCGACGGGGCGATGTACATCGTGGACTACGGCGTCGTGATCGTTGACCTCTCGCGCGTTGCGCAGGGGAAGGCCCCGTACATCGAAGTTCCGGGGACGGGCGCCATCTGGCGGGTCTCGCGCAGCACCGCACGCGCGTACCAGGTGACGATCCAGAACCTGACGACGGGGCAGCCGTTCTCGCCCGGCGTGATCGTCACGCACACCAAGCAGGCGGTCGTCTGGCGGCTCGGCGCGAAGGCGTCGGAGGGGATCCGCCTGATCGCCGAGGACGGGGACCCGGCCGTCGCAGTCGCCGAGCTGACGGCGACGCCCGGGGTGCACGCGGTGGTGAATACCACGGACCCCATCCACCGCATCGGCGGGCCGGGGCCGACCAGCAGGACGTTCACGATCGAGGCGGGGGAGAGCGTACATCGCCTGTCCGTCGCCGTCATGCTCATCTGCACGAACGACGGCTTCACCGGCCTCGACGATCTGGAGTTGCCGGAGGGGTTCGAGCCGAAGTCCCGCGACGTCGCCGGCTACGACGCGGGCACGGAACAGAACAACCAGCTGACCCGGCACATCGTCGATCCCTGCGGGGCGATCGGGCCGCTGCCACTGCCGGCCGACGGCAACCTGCGTCGCGCGACGGCGGATGTCATCGCGCTCCACCCCGGTATTGTGCAGCGGGAGGATCTGAGGCCGACGCTACACGGATGGACCAACCCGGTCGCTCGCATCACGGTGCAGCGAATCCGGTAGCAGGGCAGCCGGGCGATTCTGTCTGCGCCTGCTCGCAGTCAGTCGCGCGCTGTGCTCACAGCGACGGGGGCCCCCAGGGGCCCCCGTCCTGTTCCTGAACCTGTTCGGGCGTGGTCGCCCGCCGCTGTTGCGTCGCCGGAGCAGCGGAGCCATCGTTGCACCGCCATCCTCCCGCCGCGGTCGACCGCCCTCGTTCCCACCCACGGCCATGCCACTCGCGCGCGCACTGTCATCCATCGCCTGTCTCACGCTCGGCGCACTTTCCCTCGCGGCGTGCGGACCGCCTGCCGAGCGCGCGGGCGAGCGCAGCGGGGCGCGCGCGCCGGGCGCCGCCGGTTACGATGTCGTGATCCGCGGCGGCACCATCTACGATGGGAGTGGCGGTGCGCCCCGCAGCGGTGACGTCGCCATCGATGACGACTCGATCGTGGCGGTCGGATCGCTCGGTGACGCGCGCGGGGACGTCGAGGTGGATGCGCGCGGACTGGCGGTCGCGCCCGGGTTCATCAACATGCTGAGCTGGGCGAACGAATCGCTGATCGAGGATCCGCGCGCCCAGAGCGATGTCCGGCAGGGGGTGACGCTCGAGGTCTTTGGTGAGGGCGACTCCATGGGCCCGCTCACCGACACCATGAAGCGCCAGATGACCGAGGCGCAGGGCGACATCAAGTACACGATCGAATGGACCTCGCTCGGCGAGTACCTCGACTACCTCGCGCGGCGCGGCGTGGCGGTGAACGTGGCGTCATTCGTTGGCGCGACCACCGTGCGCATTCACGAGCTGGGGTACGCCGATCGCCCGCCGACCGCAGACGAGCTCGCGCGCATGCAGGCGCTCGTGAAGCAAGGGATGGAAGAGGGCGCGCTCGGCGTCGGGTCGTCGCTCATCTACGCGCCGGCGTTCTACGCGAAGACGCCCGAGCTGATCGCGCTCGCGAAGGCGGCGGCGCCGTACGGGGGCATGTACATCTCCCACATGCGGAGCGAGGGGAACCGCTTGCTCGAGGCGGTGGACGAGCTGCTCACGATCTCGCGCGAGGCGGGCGTGCCGGCGGAGATCTACCACCTCAAGGCCGCGGGGAAGGCGAACTGGGGCAAGCTGCCCGCCGTGATCGCGAAGGTGGACTCGGCGCGCCGCGCTGGGGGGAAGATCACCGCGGACATGTACAACTACCCCGCGGGAGCGACCGGTCTCGACGCGTCGATGCCGCCCTGGGTGCAGGAAGGCGGCTACAAGGCGTGGGCAGCGCGGCTGCGCGATCCCACGGTGCGCGCGCGCGTCGCGCGGGAGATGCGGACGCCCACGAACGCGTGGGAGAACCTCCTGCTCGGCGCCGGCTCGCCGGACAAGGTGATACTCGTCGGCTTCAAGGCCGATTCGCTCAAGCCACTGACGGGGAAGACGCTGGCGGAGGTGGCGCGCATGCGTGGCAAGTCGCCGGAAGAGACGGCGATGGACCTCGTCGTGGCGGACGGCAGCCGTGTCGGGACCGTCTACTTCCTGATGTCGGAGGAGAACATCCGCACGCAGCTGGCGCTCCCGTGGGTGAGCTTCTGCTCGGATGCCGAGGCGCCGGCGCCGGAAGGAGCGTTCCTCAAGAGCAACCCGCACCCGCGAGCCTACGGCACGTTCGCGCGACTACTGGGGCAGTACGTGCGGGATGAGAAGATCGTCCCCCTCGAGGAAGCGGTCCGGCGGCTGACATCGCTGCCGGCATCGAACCTCAAGATCCGCCGCCGCGGGTCGCTTGCGGCGGGCAATTACGCGGACGTCGTAGTCTTCGATCCGGCGAAGGTGCGCGACAACGCGACGTTCGAGCGGCCGCACCAGTACGCGACGGGTATGGTGCACGTTTTCGTGAACGGCGCGCAGGTGTTGAAGGACGGTGAGCACACCGGCGCGACGCCGGGCCGCGTGGTGCGCGGGCCCGGGTGGACGGGGTGGGCGAAGTAGGCGCGGCCGCTCCTACTTGCGCAGGTAGCTATCCGTCTTCTGTAGCCAGTCCTGGCGTGGCGGGCTGAAGATGTCCACGTCGAGCGTATCCTCGAGCGCTTCCGCCTTGTGGGGCACGTTCGAGGGGATGTGGAGCACCTCGCCGACACCGACCACGAGCTCCTCCGCTCCGTCCTCGCCGATCCAGAAACGGAGCGCGCCCTCGAGAACGTAGGTGATCTGCTCGTTCTCGTGCTGGTGCTTGGGGACGATACACCCCTTCTTGATGTAGACGTGCGCCAGCATCATGCGGTCGCCGGTGATGAGACGGCGCTCCAGGAGGTCGGACACCCGCTCGCGCGGCATGTCGTCCCAGCGGTAGAACGTCACTCGCTCCCCCGTTTCTCGTTCGCTCACGTGGTCGTCCTCGCCGGTCCGGCGTGCTGTATGGGGCAGGTGTGGTGGTCGCGGGAACGTACCCCGACAGCCGCGGTGACGCGAGGCCATCGAGCGGGCGGCCGCGGAATGCCGATTGCGCCGCCTCGCCTGTCCACGCATCGTCCGCGAGCACTGCGCACCCGCTCACCCTCCGCCCTGCCCGCCATGCCCATCGCCGACCTGTTGCTCCCCGAGTTCGACAACGAGATCGCCGTCACACGGCGGGTGCTCGAGCGCGTGCCCGACGACCGCGGCGAGTGGAAGCCACACCAGAAGTCGTTTCCGATGGCGCACCTCGCGCAGCTCGTCGCACGGCTCCCGGGATGGGCAACGATCATGATGGAGCGAACGGAGCTCGACATCGCGCCGACAAGTGGCCCGAAGTTCCCCGGCTACAGCATCGAGCGGACCGCCGCGCTGCTGGCCGAGTTCGACCGGAACGCGGCGGCGGGGCGCGCCGCGATCGCGCGGACGGGAGACGCCGACTTCGAGGTGCCCTGGACGCTGAAGCGTGCCGGCGTGGACGTCGTGACGCTGAGCCGCTACCAGATGCTGCGCTCGATGGTCCTCAACCACCTGGTCCATCACCGCGCGCAGCTCGGTGTCTACCTGCGGCTGGCCGATGTCGCGGTCCCGCAGATGTACGGGCCCACGGCGGACGAGGGCAAGTAACGGACGTGCCGAGCGCGGGCGCCAGGGCCGGAGGGTAAGGTGGTTCCGGTGCGGCTCCTCACCATCTCGGGCAGCCTGCGCGCCGGCGCCGCGAATACTGCGCTCCTCGAGGCGGCCGCCCTCCTCGCGCCGACCGGCGTGACAGTCGCAGCGTACGACGAGCTCGCGGCGTTGCCGGCGTTCAACCCGGATCTCGACCTGCCCGGCGTCAGCGCGCTCCCCGCCGCGGCCGCCGATCTGCGCGAGCGCGTCGGCCTGGCCGATGGCATTCTCATCTCGAGCCCCGAGTACGCCCATGGCATTCCGGGCGCGTTCAAGAACGCGCTCGACTGGCTCGTGGGCAGTGTCGAGTTCCCCGGCAAGCCCGTCGCGCTCCTCGGCGCCTCCACGCGCGCGGTGTACGTGCGGGCGCAGCTCACCGAGGTGTTGACGACCATGTCGGCGCGGCTGGTGGAGGAAGCGAGCATCACGGTGCCGCTCCCGAGCCGGATACTCGACGCGGCGGCCATCGTCGCCGATCCGAAGCTCGCCGGTCCGTTGCGCGACGCCGTGGCGGCATTCGTGCGCGCGGTGGATTCGCTCCGCGCCGGGGCCGCGCCAGCCTGGCAGTGAGGTCGTCGCCACCGGCGCCTCGCATTCGCCGCGCGCGCCCGGACGAGTCAGGGGTGTTGAGCGCGATTGCGCGGGAGGCGAAGGCGAGCTGGGGCTACCCACCAGTGTGGCTCGCGCAGTGGGCGCCGGCGCTCACGCTCGACGCGAGTTACATCGCCCGGCACCGGGTGTACGTTGCCGAGGGCGAGGGCAGTGACGGGGGCGAACGAGTGCTGGGGTTGTGCGCGCTCGCAGATCACGGCGCCGCCTGGTCTCTGGAGCACGTCTGGGTGCGACGAGCCGCGCAGGGTCGCGGCGTCGGGCGGCTGCTCGTGGAGCACGCGTTGGCCGAGGCGCGGGCCGGTGGTGGCGTGCGACCGGTGCATGTCGAATCGGATCCGCACGCTGCGGCGTTCTACGCCGGGTTGGGGGCGCGTCGCATCGGCGCGGTGGCGGCGCCGATGCCCGGCGCGCCGGCGCGGGTGCTCCCCATCTTCGAGTTCGACGGGAGCGCCTCGACTCACACGCTCGCCGCCGCTATCGAGGTGACGGAGGAGCCGGTCTCCGCGCTCGCCGAGTATGCGCGCGTGCCGATCTCGTTCGAGGTCCGGCAGGTGCTTCACATTGCAGCTCCCGACCGCGGACTTGGCGGCCTGGTGTTAACGGTGCGTGACCTCCATGCATCGTACATCAAGGATTACGACGCGATCCCGGGAGCGAGCCCGCTCGACTGGCCCGCGCGTTTCGACCTCACGAGTTGGACGCTGCTCGCAGCGTACGCCGGGGACCGCCGGGTCGGCGGCGCGACCGTCGTGGGCGATGCCGCCGGACTCGACATGCTGGAGGGTCGCACCGATCTCGCCGTCCTCTGGGACTTGCGCGTCGCGCCGGACGCGCGGCACGCCGGCGTGGGCTCCGCACTCCTCGGCGCGGCGGAGCGGCGGGCGATGACGCATGGTGCCCGGAGCATGAAGATCGAGACGCAGAACATCAACGTTCCAGCCTGCCGCTTCTACGCGCGGCAGGGCTACACACTCGGCTCGATCCACCGGTTCGCGAATCCGACCCTTCCCGACGAGGCGCAGCTACTGTGGTACAAGGATCTCGCGTAACGGGGCGACTGGCGCTCACCGCGGGCGCGGCGGGTGCGGTGCTATCCGCCGCGCTCTACCGCATTCTCTGGTAGCAGGACAGCGCCCGTCCGGAGCAGGCGCTTCGAGTAGCTTTACGAGTAGCTTTACGAGTAGCAATACGAGTAGCAATACGAGTAGCTACTCGTAGCGCAGCGCGCGCATCGGCTCCACCTGCGAGGCACGTCGTGCGGGGATGTATCCGGCCCCGAAGGCGACGAGCGCGAGCACGGCCGCCGCGGCGATGACGGCGGCGGGATCGTGGCCCTCGAGGCCGTACAGCAGCGACCGGGCCGCGCGCCCCAGCCCCAGCGCCGCCGCGATGCCGATCACGCCTCCGATGATCGTCATGCGGGCGACCTGACGCAGCACCATCCCGCGCACCCGCCGGCTGTCGGCGCCGAGCGCCATGCGGACGCCGATCTCGCGCGTGCGCTGCGCGACCGTGTAGGCGAGCACACCGTACAGTCCGATCGCCGCGAGGAGCGTCGCGAGCGCCGCGAAGGTCGCCGCCAGCGTGCTGATCACGCGATCGAGAAAGACGTTCTCGCGCACCTGCTGCGGGAGCGTTTTCAGCTCCTCCAACGGCAGGTTCGGGTCGAGCCGTTTGATCACGGATGGCACGGTCCGGAGTAGCTGCTGCGGGTCCAGCGACGTCCGCACGTAGAAGTTCATTGCCCCGACCGTCGAGTCCTGGCGGTATGGGTAGAAGAACAGCGGCGGCACCTCGTCCTTCACCTCGCTGTACTTGGCGTTGCGAACGAGTCCCACGATCTGGACGTCGAGTTTGTCGTCCCCCGTCGTCATGAACTTGCCGACCGCATCACGCCCGAGGTTGAACTTCTTCGCGAACGCCTCGTTGACGACGGCGACTTTCGGCCGGCCAAGGCCATCGGCGGCCGTGAACTCGCGGCCGGCCAGGAGAGGAATCTTGAGCGTGCTGAAGTACGCCGGGCCTACCTCGTTGAACCGTGCGTTGGCGTCGGTGTCCGCGTCCTTCTTGAATCCCTGAACGGAGACGTCGCTCCCCCAGTTGTTGCCGGCGAGCAGCGCGACCATGGCAGCGGTGACGCCGGTGACGCCGGGCACCGCCGCCAGCTCCGATTCGACACGTTCGAACAGGAGCCGGGAGCGGGCAGCCGTGTAGCCATTGAGCTCGGGCGAGATTCCGAAGGTGACAACGTTCTCGGCGTTCAGCCCCAGGTCGACGCGGCTCACGTTCATCAGGCTCCGGATGAACAAGCCTGCCGAGATGAGGAGCGCCATCGAGAGCGCGATCTGCGCCGTGACGAGCGAGGTCCGGAAGCGAGCGGCCGAGCGTGCGCCGGAAGGCTGCCCGGTGTTGGCGCGGATCGCCGTGATGAGGTCGGGGCGCGTGCTGTGGAGCGCCGGGAACATCCCGAAGAGCAGCCCCGTACCGAGCGAGAGCGCCGCGGCGAAGAGCAGTATCGGAAGGCTCAGCTCGAGATGCAGCGTGGATGTCGCCTCGGCCGGCAGGATGGCGGCGATCCCGCCGAGCGTCCAGCGCGCGACGACGAGACTGCCGAGTCCGCCGAGCGCGGCGAGCAGGCACGACTCGGTGAGGAGCTGCGCCAGGAGTTGGCGCCGGCTGGCGCCGAGCGAGAGGCGGACGGCCATCTCCATGGCGCGGTTGGCGCCGCGAGCGAGGAGCAGGTTGGCGATGTTGGCGCACGCGATGAGTAGCACGATCGCCGTGATCCCGAAGAGCAGGGTGATCGGCGTTCGCACTTCGTTGTGCACGGAGCTCTGGCCGCGTCGCCCCTCCTCCATGCCGAGCGTCTTCGCGCGGAAGCGGGCCATCGTCGGCGCGCTCATCCCCTTCTGCAGTGGCGCCTCGACGTCGTTGATGATCGGCTTGTAGATCGCGTTGAGATTCGCGCGGG
Source organism: Gemmatimonadaceae bacterium (assembly GCA_037720885.1). Classification (GTDB taxonomy): domain Bacteria; phylum Gemmatimonadota; class Gemmatimonadetes; order Gemmatimonadales; family Gemmatimonadaceae; genus JACMME01. The sequence continues at coordinate 11,456 of JBBJNN010000031.1, forward strand.
CCTGCTCGATCGCGAGGCCCGGCTTGAGCCGCGCGAACAGATATGCCCAGTAGCTTTGCCGGTTCTCGAAGCCCTTGAAGCCGGGCGACATGAGCCCGCGCATGCTGATCGGCACGAACACGTGCGGCTGCACGCCGAGCGTGGTCCCGGCGAAGCCGCGCGGCGCGACGCCGATGATCGTGAGCGGCTGCCCGTTGACGACGATCGTCTCGTTCAGTACCGCCGGGTCGGAGCCGAGTCGCGTCTCCCAGTAGCTGTGGCTGAGGACGGCCACGAAGTGCGCGCCAACGGTCTGATCATCGGCCGGAGAGAGCAGCCGTCCGAGTGCCGGCCGGAGCCCGAGCACCGGGAAGTACGACCCGGAGACGAGCGTCCCCTCACCGTTGAGCGTCTGGTTCCGGTAGGCGAGGTTCGCGCCGAACGCGACGTGCGCCGCGAGGCCGGTGAACGTGGTCTGCGCGCGCTCCAGATCCCGGAACATCGCGTAGCTGAAGACGGCCTCGCAATCGCCCGCCTGGCCGCACGACTGCGAGCCCGGCTTGGGCCCTGGCGCGGACAGGCTGACGAGGCGCTCCGGCTGCGCCACCGGAAGTGCGCGGAGGAGCATCTGGTCGAACAACGAGAAGATGGCCGCGTTCGCGCCAATGCCGGGCGCGAGCGAGACGACCGCGATGACCGTGACGAAGGGCGCCTTGGAGAGTGTGCGGACCGCGAGCTTCAGATTGACCACGGAGTGTCTCCACGAGGTTCGACCGGGTTCGCCGCCACGACCGTCCGGCGGGCGTGCTCACTACGAGGGTGTCCGTCTTCCGTTTCGGCAACCTCCGTTGGACATTACCGGCCCGCCGATGGTTGTTCGCACCAGGCAACGCTCGCCGGGCTGTCCGGCGTAATAGACAGCACGCACTTCCCTCATCACCACGGTCCATGCCCCGTTTCCGTCTCTCCGCGCTCCTCGGCTGTGCCGCGATGCTCGCCAGCCTCGCGCCCCATGCCGCCACCCAGACCCTCGACTCCGCGACCGCCGGGGGCTTCCGGTGGCGCACGGTCGGACCGGCCAACTTCATGGGCCGTCTCTCGGACGTCGTGGGCATTCCGGGTCCATCGAAGACGCTCTTCGTCTCCGCCGCCGCTGGCGGGATCTGGAAGAGCACGAACAACGGCATCACCTGGCGGCCGGTGTTCGATGACAAGCCCGTCATCTCGATGGGGATGCTCGCCATCGCGAAGACCGACACGAACATCGTCTGGGCCGGGACGGTCGAGCCGAACTCGCGGAACTCGATCGAGCCGGGCGGCGGCATCTACAAGTCCACCGATGGCGGCGTCACCTGGACATTGATGGGTCTCGAGAAGACCCAGCACATCGGCCGCGTCGTCGTGGACCCGCGGAACGCGGACGTCGTCTACGTCGCCGCGCTCGGCGCCGCGTGGAAATCGAACCCCGAGCGCGGCCTCTACAAGACGACTGACGGCGGCAAGACCTGGGCGCTGATCAAGTTCGTCAGCGACCGCGCCGGCTTCGTGGACGTCGCGCTCGACCCGCGCAACCCCGACGTGGTCTACGCGTCGAGCTACGAGCGGTACCGCACGCCCTACTCGCTCAACTCGGGCGGGCCGGGTTCCGCGCTCTGGAAATCCACGGACGCCGGCAAGACCTGGGCGGAGCTCAAGGGGAATGGCTACCCCGAGGGAACGAAGGGACGCATCGGCCTCGCGGTCGCGCCGAGCAATCCGGATGTCGTGTACGCGCTCACCGAAGCGTTCTCCATGGCGCCGATGCGCGCCTTCCCCATGGGCCAGCGTCCGCAGGCGAACGGGCTCTATCGCTCGGCCGACGGTGGGAAGACGTGGCAGCGCATGAACAACATCAACACGCGGCCGTTCTACTACTCGCAGGTGGTCGTGGACCCGAGGAACGCCGACCGCGTCTACTTCTCGTCCACCGACCTGCAGGTCTCGAACGATGGCGGCAAGACGAGCACGAACGCCGCGCAGGGCGTGCACGTGGACGATCACGGCATCTGGATCGATCCGAACGACCCGGAGCGCTGGGCGCTGGCGACCGATGGCGGCGTCGCGATCACCTTCGACCGGGGCGGCAACTTCTTCTACCCGATGAACATTCCGATCGGACAGTTCTACGAGGTGTCGTACGACTACGCGGTGCCGTACAACATCTGCGGCGGCGCGCAGGACAACGGCTCCTGGTGCGGCCCGAGCCGTCGTCGCTCGGCGATCAACAACGCGTACTGGTTCACCATCTCGGGCGGCGACGGCTTCTATACCGCGCAGGACCCGGACGGCGACTGGGTGTGGGGCGAGTCGCAGAACGCGGGCGTCCAGGGACGCAACCTCCGCACCGGGCAGACACTGCGCGTCACGAAGCCCACGTGGCAGGAGATCTACCGGCGGTGGGAGGATTCGATCGCTGTCGTGCGGGGCGATCCGCTCAAGCCTGCGTCGTCACCGGGGAACACGCGCATCGCCGAGCTGCGCGGCCGGCAGAAGCGCGACTCGGTCGAGCAGACGCTGCGCTTCAACTGGAACTCGCCCTTCTTCATCTCCGAGCACAACCGGCGGGTCTTCTACCTCGGCGGGAGCAAGGTGCTCAAGTCGCTCAAGCGCGGCGAGGAGATGTTCATCATCTCGCCCGATCTCTCGAAGCAGATGAAGGCGCGCATCGATACGGCGGAGCGGCTCACCGGCGGCGTCACGCCCGACGTCACCGGCGCAGAGCGCTACGGGACGGTGGTGACGCTGGCCGAATCGTACTTGAAGGCTGGACTGCTCCTCGCCGGCACCGATGACGGCAACGTCTGGATCACGCACAACGACGGCGGCGTGTGGGAGAATCTGAGCGACCGCTTCACCGGTTTGCCGAGCAAGGACGTCTACGTCACGCGGGTGGAGCCCTCGCACTTCGATACGCTCACCTTCTACGTCGCCTTCGACAATCACCGCTGGAACGACTTCACCCCCTACCTCTACGCGACCGATGACGGTGGGAAGACCTTCCGCTCGATCGCGAGCAACCTGCCGAAGGCGAGCCCCGCGGACTATCTGCACGTCGTGCGCGAGGATCCGCACAATCGCGATCTCCTCTTCGTCGGCAGCTCGATCGGCGTGTACGCCTCCACCGACCGCGGGCGTAACTGGTCGAAGTTCTCGGCCGGCCTCCCTTCCGTGCCGGTGTACGATCTCAAGATCCACCCGCGCGACCGGGAGCTGATCGCGGCGACGCACGGGCGGAGCTTCTGGATCGCCGACATCGCGGCGCTCGAGCAGATGACGCCCAAGGTGATGGCGGAGGCCGCGACGCTCTTCCAGCCTCGCACCGCGTTTCAGTGGGGCGAGGGCCCCACGCTCGGCATCCCGGGGAACGGCCACGGCCAGGCGCCGCTCGTGATCACTGCGCCCGCCTACGGCGCGAACATCATCTACCGGCTCAAGGATTCGGCGAGCGGGCCGGTGCGCATCACCGTCAGCGACGCGGCCGGCACGCAGCTCTTCCAGACGAATGGTCCGGCGCGCGCCGGGCTCCACTCGGTGGTCTGGGCGTTCCAGGGACCGCCCACGCCGCGCCGCGAGCTGTCACCGGCCGAGAAGCGTGACTCGATCCTGCTGCGCGTGCGCGCGCCGATGGTACTCGACTCGCTCCGCAAGGCGGGCTTCGACACGGTGACGATCGCGCGTGTGCGCCAGCAGGTGGCGCAGGCGACGAACCCGAATCCGGCCGGGCCGGGCGGAGTCGGAGCTGGCGGTGCCGGCGGCGGCGGGCGCGGTGCTGGCGGCGGGCGCGGTGGCCCGCCGGCCGGCTGCGAGCATCCGCTGACCCAGTGGGATCAGTTCTGCGGTCGGCCGGCCGAACCGCCTCCGGCGGCTGGTGGCCGAGGCGGCGGCCGTGGCGGTCAGCCGGCCGACACCACGGGCCGGGAAGGTGGTGCCACGGCGGCTGCGGCGGCTGCGACCGGCCGCGGTGGCGCCACAGGTGAAGCGCTCGATCCGATTCAACGCGTGTGGGACATCATCGGGATGCGGCCGCCGGTCGTCGCGGGAGGTCGCGGTGGCGGCGGTGGGGGCGGTGGCGGCGCCTTCGGCGGGCAGCTGGCCGAGCCCGGCACGTACGTGGTCACGCTGACGGTGAACGGTCAGACGCTCAAGCAGACCTTCCGGGTCGAGCGCGTGGGTACGGGCGATGACGTGACGGCTGCGTCGGGCGATGAGGACGACAAGGAGCGCGAAGACCTGAATGGCGGCATCCTGCCGAAGCCGGACGAGAGCCCCTTCAAGAGCCCGTCGGTCCGATGGCGCTTCCACCGGTAGCGGCCGTGCGCTCGGAAACGTGCCGTGCCCGGCGGCGCACCATCGGCGCGCTGGCGCTGGCCTCGGCCATGCTCGCGCTCGCGCACCTCCTGCCGGCGTCCGCGCGCGCGCAGAGTACGCGCGGCGCGGACACGGTTTCCCGGCCGTGGCCGCCGGTCGCCACGTTCTCCATTCTGGGCTACGATCCCGCGACTGGTGAGATCGGAGGCGCCGTGCAATCGCGCGTCTTCTCCGTCGGCAACGGGGTGTTGTGGGCCGAGGCCGGTGTGGGCGCGGCGGCGACGCAGGCGATCGTGGACGTCAGCTACGGCCCCCAGGCGCTCGCACTCCTGCGCGCCGGTCGCGGCGCGCGGGATGTCGTGAAGCAGGTCTGGGAGCGTGACCCCGATCCACGCCCCACCGACTGGACGAAGCAGGGACGGCAATTCGCGGTGATCGACGCGAAGGGGAACGTCGCCGCCTACACGGGCCCCAAAGCAACCCCCTGGGCCGGCGACAAGCAGGGGAAGTACTGTTCGGCCCAGGGGAACATCCTCGCGAGCGGGCAGGTCGTCGCGAACATGGTGAGCGCGTTCGAGAGCACGCAGGGCCACCTCTCGCTCCGCTTGCTGGCCGCGCTCGAGGCCGGGCAGGCCGCCGGCGGCGACACGCGCGGCATGCAATCGGCCGCGATGCTCATCGTCAAGAAGGACGGCGGCGTGTGGCTGCACAACGACGTCGTGCTCCGCCTGCAGGTGGATGACAACGCGGAGCCGATCAAGGAGCTGCGCCGCCTCGTGGAAATGGCGCAACGGCAGATCAATCGCGGGCGGCAGTAGCTCGCGTGAAGTCGGCGCGGCGCCGAGCGGAGCACCGGCGGATCGGCCGCCGCGCCGGGCACCGCGCTCGCGGCCGATCTATGCCGCTGCCGTACTCGCCGTAATCGCGCTCGGTCTCGCGTCGCGGGGGTACCGATCGGCGCTCCCGTCATTCCTCGGCGCATACGCCGGCGACACGCTCTGGGCACTCTCCGTGTTTCTGCTCGCGGCCGCGCTCTGGCGGCGGGCATCGACGAGGAGTGTGGCGCTCGGTGCTGGCCTCTTCGCGCTCGCCATCGAGGTGAGCCAGCTGCACCACGCCCCGTGGATCGACGCCCTCCGTGCGACGCGGCCGGGCGGGCTGGTGCTCGGATACGACTTCGTGTGGAGCGACCTGCTGTGTTACGCCACGGGTATCGCGTTCGGTGCGCTGGCGGACGCCGCCGCGAGGCATCGCCGCGCGCGACCTGTCGCGTAGCCCACTCCGTCGCGTAGCTCGCATGGCGCGGTTGCCACGGGCGACTATTTGGCGCTATCGTGTGCGCGCCTCGCTCGGCCCCGCCCTCTCCCCCCCCCCCCCGCGCCGAGCTCACCCACCGGCACGGATCGAGATCAGCCCGAATGGACAACATCTACGTGATCATGCTACTGCGCCTCCTGCACATCGTGCTGGGGGTGTTTTGGGTCGGCGCCAGCGTGCTACTCGCCGCCTTCCTCCTGCCGACCGTCCGCGCGCTAGGTCCAGTTGGGGGCCAGGTGATGGACCAGTTGGCGAGGGTGCGGAAGCTGCCGCTCTATCTGATGGCGGCGGGCATCCCCACGGTGCTCTCCGGGATTGCGTTGTATTGGCGCGACTCGGCAGGTTTTCGTGGCGAGTGGATGCGCTCGGGACCCGGCACCACGTTCGGCATCGGTGCCCTGCTCGCGCTCGTCGCCATGGTGATTGGTATGGCGATCAACTCGCCGACCGCGAAGAAGGCGGCGGCGCTCGGCGCGGCAATGCAGGCGGCCGGGCGACCGCCCGCGCCCGAGCAGCTCGCGCAGATTCAGCAACTTCAGGCCAGGCTCTATCGCGCGACTGTCGGTGCCGCGGTGCTCCTCGCGCTCGCGACTGCCGCGATGGCCGTGGCGCGCTACATGCCCTCGTGAGCGCGTTGCCACGCGCCAGCCGGATCGTTACCCTACGACACACACTCACTCCGCCAGCAACTATGCGCGCATCGAACGCCAGCCATCGATTTATCACGCCCCCGGCTCACCCCAGGGGCGCCGCGCTGCGCGCGCGCTGATGTAGCTCGCACCGACTCTGCGGAGTCGGCGATCTCGTCGAAGCCCCTGGAGACCTCTCTGGGGGCTTCTTGCATCCACCCGCGCCGGCACCACGGCTGGCGCGCCACCCGAGACGCCGATCACGGAGCACATCCATGCCCACCACTCAGACGTACGCGAAGGCGTGCCCGCTGGCGCCCCTTCCGCCGGACGCACCGCGCGATCTCACCGACCCCGAGCAGGGGCTCCACGCGATGCAGATCGTCATCGATCGCATCCGCGCCGGCCTGGCGGCGCTCTGGGGCTGCCCTTCGATTGTCCACCGTGCGCACCCGGTCGTCACGGTCGCCGACAACTACGACCGCCTCCACTACCCGCCAGGCGGCGCGGCACGCGACGCCCGATACTCACGCTACGTTGGCGAAGGGCTGCTCCTTCGGACGCAGACGTCGGCGATGATCCCGCCGCTCCTCCGCTCGCTGGCCGCGGAGCCGCCGGGCGACCTCCTACTCGTATGCCCCGGGCTCGTCTGGCGGCGCGACGCGATCGACCGCCTGCATACGGGCGAGCCGCATCAGGCCGACGTGTGGCGCATTGCTCGGCGGCCGCTCACGACCCGCGACCTCCGCGACATGGTCCGGCGTGCTGTGGAGAGCGCGCTCCCCGGCTGGGAGCATCGCGTCGTCGCGGCCGAGCACCCGTACACGACCGATGGACTTCAGGTTGACGTGCGCGACGGCGCGCGCTGGGTCGAGGTGGCGGAGTGCGGACTCGCGCTCCCGGCGCTGCTCGGCGAGTCCGGGCTTCCGCCCGATCGCTACGCGGGACTCGCCATGGGCCTCGGACTCGACCGGCTCCTCATGCTGACCAAGGGCATGGACGACATCCGCCTCCTGCGCGCCGAGGACCCGCGCATCGCACGACAGATGCTCGACCTCGCACCGTACCGCGCCGTGTCGAGCCAGCCGGCCGCGCGGCGGGACATCTCGGTGATGGTCCCGGCCGAGCTCGACGCGGAGGGAGCCGGCGACCGCATTCGTGCGGCGCTCGGTGCCGCCGCCGCGTGCGTGGAGGAGGTGCAGATCCTGAGCGAGACCGCCGCCGGAGACCTCCCCGCCGCGGCGGCCGAGCGGATGGGCGCGCGAACGGGGCAGAAGAACCTGCTCGTCCGACTGCTCATTCGCGATCTCGAGCGGACGCTGACGAGCGAGGAAGCGAACACCGTGCGGAACCGGGTGTACGCCGCGCTGCACGAAGGGGAGCGCGGGGAGTGGTGTTGAGTGGCGGGCGGGGGGCGGGTGCGTGCTCTAGCCGGCCCGACAAACGACCTCTACGTTGTGGCGCGCCGCACACGCCATTTCGCGCGGCGCGCACGCTCTCGCGGAGGTGAGGTGCGGATGCGCGTATTGGTCGAGGCCTGCGTTGATTCGGTGGAATCCGCGCTGGCCGCGGAGCGCGGTGGCGCGGCGCGACTCGAATTGTGCGATGCGTTGCACGATGCCGGCACGACGCCGAGCGCTGGTATGATCGCCGCGGTCAAGGCCCGGGTGCGCATTCCGGTGTTCGTGATCGTGCGGCCGCGGGGCGGAGGCTTTGTGTACTCGGCCGTGGAGCTCGACGTGATGCGCCGCGACATCGACGTCGCGAAGCGCCTCGGCGCCGATGGGCTGGTGCTGGGCGTGCTAGACGCCGGCGCTCGCGTGGATGCCGAGCGCACGCGCGAGCTCGTGGTGCTGGCGGGGGAGACGCCCGTTACCTTCCACCGCGCCTTCGATCTCGCCCGCGACCGGCTTGCGGCGCTCGAGGTGCTGGCAAGTGCGGGTGTGCGGCGCGTGCTGACCTCCGGTGGTGCTGCGACGGCGCTCGACGGGGCGGCGGCGATTGCCGAGCTCGTCGAGCGGGCGGCGGGACGCATTGTGGTGATGCCGGGTGGAGGCATCCGCGAGGAGTCGGTGCGCGACGTCGTGCGACTGAGCGGCGCGCGCGAGATCCACACTCGCGGCACGCGGCTCGCCCGGACGAAAATGGAGCCGGTGAATTTGCACGTTCGTTTTCGGAAGGCGCTCCCGGACGATGAGGGCGCGTGGGAGGAGACCGACGAGTCGCGTGTCCGCGCGCTCGCGGCGCTGGCGAACGACTGAGCGCCGTGCCGGCTGGCGGCGCGCGAGCCCGTTCCACTGGATGAGCGATATGGACGCAGGGGGGAGGGTGGTCGTGATCACTGGAGCGAGCACCGGCATTGGTGCGGCGCTCGCGCGTCGGCTCGCCCCTGGCGGCCACTCGCTCGTGCTCGCGGCGCGGCGGCGCGACGCGCTTGAGCGTGTCGCTCGCGAGGCGGAAGCGCTGGGCGCGTCGCGCGCGGTGGTGGTCGAGACCGACGTGACGCGGCGCGGCGATGTCGAGCGACTGCGCGACGCCGCGATCGAGGCGTTCGGGCGCTTCGACGTGTGGGTGAACAACGCGGGGCGGGGGATCGTCCGCCCGGTGCTCGAGCTCACCGACGGGGATCTCGATGACATGATCGCGGTGAACGTGAAATCCGCGCTCTACGGTATGCAGGTCGCCGTTCCGCACTTCGTCGAGCGCGGGAGCGGACACCTGATCAACGTCTCCTCGTTCCTCGGCCGGGTTCCGATGGCGAGCGTCCGCTCCGCGTACAGCGCGGCGAAGGCAGCGCTCAACTCGCTCACCGCAAACCTTCGCATGGACCTCCATGCTCGCTACCCGGGCGTTCACGTCTCCCTCGTGATGCCGGGCGTCGTGACCACGGAGTTCGCCCGCAATGCGGTCGGCGCGTCGGCCGATGCACGCCCGTACGCCCCGCCGCCCGGTGCCGGGCCGCAGCCGCAGACGCCGGAGGAGGTCGCCGACGCGATCGCGCGCGTGATCGAGCAGCCGGTGGCGGAGCTGTACACGAATCCCGCGTCGTCGGAGCTGGCGCGGCGCTACTATGCGGACGTCGGCGCGTTCGGGTCGGGGGCCGAGCAGGGGGCGGCCGCGGTGCCTCCGCGGGGCTGATGGAGGGCGCGACCGCGCACGCGGCGCGCCCGATGCGCCGCGTGATGATCATCGGTTCGGGCGGAGCGGGGAAGTCGACGCTCGCCGCGCGGATGGGAGCGCGGACGGGGTTGCCCGTCGTGCACCTCGATGCGGAGCACTGGAAGCCCGGGTGGGTGGAGACGCCCGAGGCGGAATGGGCGCGCGTGGTGGATGCGCTCGTCGCGCGCGACAGCTGGGTCATCGACGGCAACTACGGTGGGACGCTCGACCAGCGATTCGCGGCGGCCGACACCGTCATCTTCCTCGACATGCCGCGCGCCGCCTGTCTCTGGGGCGTGATCAAACGCAGAGTTCGATTCCGCGGGCGCACCCGTCCGGACGTGGGGCGCGGCTGCCCCGAACGGCTCACGTGGGAATTCATCCGCTGGATCTGGACCTACCGCGCCACGCGGAGGCCCGGCATCCTCAAGCGCCTCGAGTCGCTCGCGCGCGAGAAGCGCGTCGTGCGCCTCACTACGCGCGCGGAGGTCGAGGCGTTCGTCACCGAGCTCGCGCCGGCCACGAGAGCCGGCCACTCGTCATGATGAACATCCCCGAGCCGCTCCCGGCGAGCGGGTTCGACGTCCCGCTACGTGCGTCCTTCACGGTGTTTCGCTCGCTGCCCCTCCTCGGCGTGTCGACGAACAGCGCGTCGCCGCGCCTCACGCTCTTCCCGGACCGCGTGGAGTACAAGGTGATCGCGCGCGTGGCGAAGCGGTACGACGAGATTCACGCCGTGGACGTGCGCCAGACGCTCGGCACCCAGAACGCCATCCTGTTCCCGCGCGGCGGCATGTTCGCGTTCAGCGGAAACCTCGGCGAGGAGATGGCCCTCGTCGCGCTGCTGGCGTACTTCGAGCGCCGGAACGTTCCACTGACGCCGCGCGCGAAGGCGCTCCGCGACAAGGCGTTGAGCGACAAGGCACTGCACTGAGGGTTCGCGCCCGCCGCTGCGGGAGGCGTGCCGTCAGTCCGCGATCGTCTCGTACAGGGCCAGGCAGCCTGCCGCGAGCGAGAGCCCCGCGAGCCATCCCCCGATCACGTCGGTGGGCCAGTGGCGGTCGAGGTAGAGCCGAGCCGCGCCGGAGATGACGGGGGTCGCGGCTGCGATGGGCGCGGCGACGTGCGCGCTCGCCAGCCCCTCACGCACGAGCACATAGCCGGCGACGAGCGAGACGACCGTCGTCTCCAGGCTGTGCCCGCTGGGGAAGGCGGGCTCGACGCGCGAGTGGCGGCCGGGCGGAGGCCGGCGCTGCTTCATCACGCGCTCGAACAGGCGGCTCGTACCCGTGGACGCGAGCGAGGCGAGCACGAGCGTCGCCGCCGCCGCACCCCGGCGCTCCCGAGCCCAGATGTACCCCGCCACGGCGAGCGCGATGGGCGCGTGCACGAACTCCTTGCCGAGCGGACCGATCGCGTTCGCGGCGGCCTTGGTGATGGGGCGGCGACGCTTGGGGAAGCGTCGCCGGACGGCACCGTCGAAGTTCCGCGTGCCATGGATATCCACCTGACGCGTGAGCGCCGCGAAGGCCGCCGCAGCGGTCACGCCAGCGCCGATGAGCAGCACAGCCGGTGCGATGGTTCGGTTCATGTCGGCCCACGCGGTGCGACTTCCATACCGCGAGACGCGTGGTACGGCGGGTCGGTAACTGGGTAACCGGGTACCGAGTCACAGAGCGATGCGCGGTTCGCGAAGGTCCTTCTATATTCGACTCCCATTCTTCGTCAGCCGCGCTCTTCGATCGCCGCACCCTCCCACCCGCCGCCAAGACGCAATGTTCGCTCTGTCGCTCGAGGGACAGCTCCACCGCACCTGTGGCGGCCACTTCTGCCGCGCCGGCGAGACCGTGACGATCCGCGTAAGTGGGATGTCGGCCACGATCGAGCGCGAGGTGTTCCGCTGCGACCGGTGCGGTGACGAGCAACGCTCGATGGACGAGCGCGAGCGCGCGGAGCAGGAGGCGATCGCCGCCATCCGCTCGACCAATGCCCTGCTCGCGCCAAGGGAGATCCGCGCGCTTCGCGAGCGGCTGGGGCTCACGCACCAGCAGGTGGGCGACCTGCTCTATGGGACGCCTGGGCAGATCGTGGAAGGGTGGGAGCGCGGTCGCTACCTGCAGAACGCCGCGGCCGACGCGATGCTACGGAGCCTCGACGATGCCGACGCGCTGCGTCGTCGTGCGGCCCGCGCCGGCGTCATCCTCCGGCCGCCGGCCGACATGGCGGCCGATGCTCCCTCGTCAGGACGCCTGGCACCCGTGCGGCTCGCCGACGCGGCTTCCTCCGAGCTCGCCGGGGTCGCCGCCAACGGCGATTGACCCGCGGCGCATGACGCGCTGCATCCGCGTACCGCTCGATTCCCCCACAGCAGCCGGCCGGTGAGCGCTCGCGGCGCATGCCGGCCGGCTGCGCTCCTGGGCGTGCTCGCCGCGGCCGCCATGCTAGGCGCCTGCGCGGGGCAGCGCGGAGGCGCCGCCGCCCGAGCGGCGCCATCGGCAGCGGCGGCCGCGGCAGCTGTCCGCTTCCTGCTCGTCAACGACGTCTACGTCCTCGACACGCTGCGCGACGGCAGCGGCGGGCTCGCGCGCGTGGCGTGGACGCGCGACTCGCTCGCGCGCGACGGTCCGCTCGTCTTCGTCCTCGCCGGCGACGTGCTGAGCCCGAGCCTCCTCTCCAAGTGGTACGCCGGCCGCCAGATGGTCGAGGGCTTCAACGCCGCGAAGCTCGACTACGCGACGTTCGGCAACCACGAGTTCGAGATCCCGCGCGATACGCTCCTGGCGCGCATCGCGGCGTCGCGCTTCCGGTGGATATCCACGAATTGCACCCAGCCCGACGGCTCGCCGTTTCCCGGAGTGCTCCCCTGGGATACGCTGACCCTGGCTGGCACCCGCATCGGGCTGTTCGGGCTCACGTTGCGCGCGGGCTACCCGCGTTGGGTGCGCTGCGCCGATCCCGACAGCACGGCGCACGCAACGGTCGCCGCGCTCCGCTCGGCGGGCGCCGAGCTCGTGATCGCACTCACGCACCAGTTCATCTACCAGGATACCGCTCTCCTCGCGCGCGAGCCGGATCTCGACCTCATCCTCGGCGGACACGAGCACGATGCGCGGGCGGCGGTGATCGGCGGCCGTCGCGTTCTCAAGGCCGACGCCAGCTCGCGGAGCGCGCAATGGGTGACGCTCCGCCGCGGTGTGGGCGGTGCCGGCGAGGCGCCCCGCGGGTGGCGCCAGGAGTCGCGTCTCCTCATAATGGGGCGCGGCGTTCCCGCCGATCCGGCGACCGCCGGCGTGACCCGCGCGTGGACCGATACGCTGCTCCACCGGCTCGGCCCCGAGCGCGTGGTCGGTACCACCGCCTCCGCGCTCGACGCGCGCGACGCATTCACGCGCCGCCAGGAGATGCCGTTCGGCGACCTGGTGGCCGATGCTGTCCGCTTGGGTACGGGCGCGGACGTCGGCCTTCTCAACTCGGGCACGCTCCGCCTCGACGACGTGATCGACCCTGGCCCCGTCACGAACTACGTCCTCGAGTCCATCTTCCTCTTCGCGAACGAAACGCGGATCGTCACCTTCCCGCTCACGGGCGCCCGGCTCCGCGAGGTGCTCGAGCACTCGGTGGCCGGCGCGGGAACGGGAGGGTTCCTGCAGGTCTCGGGCGTCGCGTTCCGCTACGATCCGGGGCGGCTAGCGGGCCAGCGCATCGTGGGCGACCTCACGCGCCCCGACGGCCGCCCCGTCCGCGCCGACGACACCCTCTCCGTGGCGTTCGGCGTCTACTCCGCGTGCCAGGGCGGCGACGCGTACGCGATCCCCGAGGCGAGCGAGAGCACGTTATGCAGGCGTTGGGCGGGCGAGCCGGCGAGCCTGCCGCGCGCGGTAGACCTCCTGATCGAGCACATCAGCCGGCGACTCGGCGGCACGATCGGCACGCCGCCTGCCGGCCGAATCGTCAGAACGGGCGGCTGACCTCCGACCCGTCGCCCTCTCCGGCGGGCGCCGCGAAGGCCACAGGGTCGCCGGTGCGAAGGAGTGCCCCGCGCAGGACGCGCGCGTAGGCGCGGCTCCAGCCCGGGTGGAGCTTCTGCGAGATACGGACGGAGCGCCCATCCGCGAACGAGCCGTTGATGTTCCGGCAGGGCACCGCGTACGACGTGATCTCCACCTCGGCATCGCCGAGCCGCAGGCGGGTGCCGGGGACCACGGCGCGCCAGTCGAGGCCTTCGATCGTCACGTTCTCCCCGACCGTGCCTGGCGCGATTGGATGCCCCTCGCGCCGGAGCGCCGTGATGAGATCCAGTGAGTACAGGCAGAGCGCGCGGTCCGGACCGCCGTGGTGCCGGAGATCGCGCTGCCGGTCTCCGGCCATGCCGTGCGCGCTCACCGCGGCCTCGGCCACCGCGAGCTTGGGCACGCCGCCCGGCGAGCGGTTGAGCGACGCGACGCGCGCGCTCATGCGGCGCTCCTTGCGCCGCGCAGCCGAGGGCCGAGCGCGAGCCACGCGCGGTAGCCGAGCAGGAGCGCGAACACCGCGGCGTAGATGAGCGGATTCGTGATGTCTTTCTTCACGGCCCACAGGTAGTGCACCGTCCCCCCGATGGCCGCGAGGTAGACCAGCCGGTGCAGCCGGTTCCAGCGCTTGCCGCCGAGCCGCTTGATCCACCCTTTCGTGGAGGTGAGCGCGAGTGGGAGCAGCAGGAGGAAGCTCGCCATCCCGACGGTGATGTAGAGGTGCTTTGCCACGTCCTCGACGATGTCGCCGAAGGCAAAGAAGTTGTCTACCGCGATGTAGTTGACGAGGTGGAGACTCGCGTAGAAGAAGGCGTAGAGGCCGAGCAGGCGCCGGAACTTGATCAGCTCGTTCCACCCGCTGAGCCGGCGGAGCGGTGTCACGGCGAGCGAGATCGCGAGGAAGCGGAGCGCCCAGTCACCCGTCTCCTGCTGAACCTTCTCGATCGGTTCGGCGCCGAGCTGATCCGAGAAGAGGCGCCAGAGAATCCAGGCGAGTGGAAGCAGCGCGGCAATGAACACCGCTGGCTTCGCGACGCGTGTGACCGAGCGCGACGTTCGGCTCCGGGGCGCCGTCGCCGGCTTGCGCGCGAGCGGCTGACGCGGGGTATCGTGTTCTTCGGGGGGGGCCCCCCGCGCGGGAATCGCCACGGCGCGGTCAGTAGTTCCGCCGCAGATCCATCCCGCGGTACAACGACGCGACCTGATCGCCATACCCGTTGAACATGAGCGTCGGCCGCTTGAGGAACTCGCCCACTCGCCGTTCCTTCGCCTGGCTCCACCGCGGATGATCCACCGTGGGGTTCACGTTCGAGTAGAAGCCATATTCGTCCGGATTCGACTTGTTCCACGCTGTCGCGGGCATCGTCTCGGTGAAGCGGAGCTTGACGATGCTCTTGATGCTCTTGAATCCGTACTTCCATGGCACGACCAGACGGAGGGGCGCGCCGTTCTGGTTGGGAAGCAGCTTGCCGTAGAGCCCGGACGCGAGGAGCGTGAGCGGATGCAACGCCTCATCCAGGCGCAGCCCCTCGGTGTAGGGCCAGTCGAGAACGTTCCGCCGCTGGCCTGGCATCTCCTCGGGGCGCGACACCGTCGTGAGCTCCACGAACTTGGCGTTTGGCAGCGGCTCGAGGCGGCGAATGATGTCGGCCAGTGGGACACCGAGCCACGGGATGACCATGGACCATGCCTCGACACAACGGAGCCGGTAGACGCGCTCCTGAGGCTTGTGCGGCTTGAGGAAGTCGTCCAGCTCGTAGACCGCGGGCTTCTTCACCAGTCCCTCGACCGCCACCGTCCACGGCCTCGGCTTGAACGCCTTGGAGTTCTGTGCGGGGTCTTCCTTGCCGGTCCCGAACTCGTAGAAGTTGTTGTAGCTGGTGATGTCCTCGTACGGCGTGAGCTTGTCCGGCTTCTGCGCCTCCTGCCCCCGCTGTGTGCCGGCCGCGCCAGCGGTTCCGGGCAACGAGAGCCCCGCGGCCGCGGCGAGGCCCAAGCTCCCCGCCGCACCGAGGAACTGGCGCCGGTTCACGTAGAGCGTCTCGTCGGTGATCTCGGACGAGCGGATGGGATCGGGCTTCCGGATGAGCATGGCGAATTGAACGCGCGAGGATCGGGGACTGGAGCTTGGAGTGAGACGAAGGCGCCGTGGCGCGGATTCGGCCTCCGCTATGCCCGCGTCCCTCGCAACAGATACGCCGCCGGCGGGGTATCGGATCGAAAGATGCGAGCGAACGCTACATCCTGCGCGCCGTGGCACGCACCAGGATGACGAGACCACCGCCGAGGTGACTCACCCATGGCTCCATCGTCCTGAGCACGTATCGACCTCAGGCTTCGATCCGGACGATCCGTAGCCGCCGTTCCGATCGACCTTGCAAACGGGAGGCCCTGTGCGACTGGCCGACTTCATCGCAACAAATGCCGAACCCATCCTCGCCGAATGGGTGGCGTTTGCCACGAACTGCGGGCCTGCCGGCCAGACGATGGACCTCGCCGGCCTCCGCGATCATGCCCTGGCGATGCTCAAGACCGTCGTCACCGATCTCCGAACGCCCCAGACTGATGCCGAGCAAGTCGAAAAGTCCAGGGGTAACGGGGAGCGTGAGCCCGCGGGCATCGACACAGCGGCAGAGGTTCACGGTGCCGATCGCGCCGAGAGCGGCTTCACCCTCGGTGAGATGGTCTCGGAGTACCGCGCGTTACGAGCCAGTGTCATCCGGCTCTGGACGCAAGCGAACGGCAGCCTCACCGGCGCTGACCTCGAAGACCTGATGCGATTCAACGAGGCAATTGATCAAGCGCTCGCCGAGTCCATTGCCCGATTTTCGCAAGACCTCGATCACTCGAAGGAGATGTTCCTCGCCATTCTCGGCCATGATCTTCGCACCCCACTCGGCGCCGTCATCATGTCGTCGGAGTTCATGCTCGAGACGGGTGAGCTCGCCGAGCCGCATCTCACGCTGACGACCCGCATCGTGCGAAGCTCACGGCGCATGAACCACATGGTCGGGGATCTGCTCGATTTCACCCGCAGTCGCTTGGGATCGGGCGTTCCGATCGTGCGTGGCGACACGGATCTGGCAAAAGTGGCGGCCCATGCGGTCGAGGAAATAGCGGCCGCCGAGCCAGAGAGCGTGCTGGAGCTCCACACGTCTGGCGATTTGCTCGGCGAGTGGGACGCTGCACGTATCAGTCAGGTCCTGTCGAACCTGCTCGCCAACGCCGTGCAGCATGGCTCAACGAAGACGACGATCAGCGTCACGGTCCAAGGGGAGGCGGAGGACGTCGTGCTCCAGGTGCATAACCATGGTCCAGCGATCCCGTCGTCGGATCTCCACGGGCTCTTCAACCCGCTCAAGCGCCTCAAGTCCGGCGAGAGGGCCGCGCCCGCGTCGGGTAATCTCGGACTGGGACTCTACATCGCGGAGCGAATCGTCACCGCGCACGGCGGCAGCATCGAAGTGCAGTCTTCGAGCGACGCTGGCACCACGTTCACGGTTCGCTTGCCACGCTGACCCGGCAGCCGCCGCAGCCACTCGCTGGCGTACCACCGACCGCTCGCTCGGGAGATCAGGCCCGGACCTAGTCCCCCCGCGTGGTCTCGCGCGCTCCCGCGGCCCGGCGATAGCTCTCGAGGCTCAGGCGCTCCGCGACCGCTACGACCTCGTTGAGCCGCTCACGCGCGCGCTCCGCCTCGCCGCGGCGGCGGAGGACGGCTGGCGCCCGGCGCCGGATGGCGGCCGCCAGCTCCTCCGTGAGGATCGTGAACTCGCGCCGGACCTCCCCCTCGGTCCACCCGAGACGCGCGCGCTCGGCTCCGTGCGCGTCGGCGAAGACCCGCTGGATGGCCGCGACGTCTCGTGCGGCGTCGGTGACCCCGGCCGACGGCACGTCCAGGCTGGCGAGGGTGCCTGCGAGGTGGGCGAGGAAGCTCGCCAGGTTGTCCTCAACCTCGGGCTCGCTCACCGCGTGCGCGCTCGGGGTGCCCGGGTCACTCCGCAGCCGGGCGACGCAGGCGTGGAGCACCCGCTCGCGCTCCGCACGCACGACCTCGGCCACCTCCCCCAAGGGACTGCCGGGCGCCGGCGCCTCCCCACTGGCCTGCTCGCGGGGCCCCTGCCCTTCCAGGCCGCTGTTCTGCAGCGACTCGACCGGGTGGGCGGGGAGCCAGAGGAAGAAGGACGAGCCGACGTCCACCTCGCTTCGCGCCGTGACGTCGCCGCCCATCAGCCGGGCGAGCCGGCGGCTGATCGCCAGCCCGAGCCCCGTCCCGCCGTGCTGGCGGGTGAGGGACATGTCCGCCTGGACGAAGGGCTGGAAGATCGCCTCGAGCTGGTCGGACGGAATGCCCTGACCCGTGTCCTCCACGCGCACGTACACCCACGGGCCGTCGCCAGAGAGCTGGGCGTCGGGCGACGCCTGCGTCGCGGTGCCGGCGCTGACCGTGACCCGTCCGGGTTCGCCCTCCCGCGTCGCGGTGAACTTGACGGCGTTCGCGAGCAGGTTGGTGAGGATCTGACGCACGCGCCCCTCGTCGCCCCAGGCGGCGAGCCCGGCCGCGGCGCCGCTCACGGCGTCCGCGAGCTCCAGGCCGCGCGCCCGGACGTCGGGCGCCACGAGATCCAGCGCGGTGGCGACGATGTCGCCCACGCGGAAGGCCGCGCGCCGGACCGTGACGCGCTCCGCCTCGAGGCGCGAGAAGTCGAGCACCTCGGTGATGATCGAGACCAGGTGCCGGCCGCTCGCGCTCGCCCGCGCCAGGTGCCGTCGCTGCCCCGGCGTCAGCGGGCCGTCGGTCTCCAGGTCCAGCAACTCGTGGTAGCCGATGATGGCGTTGACCGGGGTGCGGATCTCGTGACTCATGGTCGCCAGAAAGTCACTCTTGGCGCGGCTGGCGGCCTCCGCGGCGGCGCGCGCCTCTTCCGCGGCAACGGCCGCGGAGTGCAGCAGGGCGTCGGCCGCCCGGCGCGCCGTGAGATCGCGCGTCGTCTTGGCGAAGCCGAGGAGCGTGCCCTCGTCGTCCCAGAGCGCGGTAAGTGTGACGCCGCCCCAGAACGTCGAGCCGTCACTCCGCACGCGCTGGCCCTCGCCGGTGTACTCGCCGCGCTCGGCCGCCATCTGCACGTGATCCTCCGCGGTCCCGTCCTCCGAGCCCCCCGCAGGGTAGAGCAGGCGCAGATGTGCGCCCTCGGCCTGGGCCTTGGTCCACCACTTGATCAGGCGCGATCCCTCGCCCCAGAAGGTGATGACCCCCTTCGGGTCCAGGAGGAAGATTGCGTAGTCGCGCACATTCTCGGAGAGCGCGGCGAAGGCGCGCGCCGCGACGCCCGCAGGTGCGAGGCCGGTATACGGGTCGCGCGCCGGCTCGCGGCCGGTGGCGCCGTCGCGCGACTCGCCGCGGCGCCAGGCTGCCTCACGCTCCCGGACCTCGGACGCGGGTAACTCGGCTGCCTCGGGTGTGTCGGGTGTGTCGGATGCCGCGAGTGGTCTCCCCTCCGACGGCGTCGGGCTCGGATCGTTTGCCGGCATGCGCCAAGGATGTCGCACAGGGAAGGCCATGCGCAACCCGCATCGGAGCCCCGACGACCACGCCACTCAACCGACCGCTGCCACCTGTCCCGTGGAACGCGGGGTCGTCTGTCCTTCGCGCGCTCGATTCTCGGTGTATGGGGGTAGGGTGAGGCGGAAGGTACTCCCTTCGCCGCGCACGGACTCCACATCGAGCGAACCGTCGAGCAGTGCCGCCAGTCGCTTGGAGATGGGAAGGCCGAGCCCGGTACCCTGGTGACCCTCGCTCTTCGTGAGCTGCACGAACTCGTCGAAGATACGCTGGACGTCGTCCGGGCCGATCCCCTCGCCCTGATCGATGACCTCGATCTCGATCCCCCCATCGCGCAGGCGCGACGCGACCCGGATCGGATTGCCGCGCCCGAACTTGATCGCGTTCGAGAGGAGGTTGAGCAGGATCTGCCGCACGCGGCGCGGGTCGGTGACGATCGTCTTCGGCTCACCCTCGTGCGCCAAGGTGAGTGCGGACCCGGCCTCGTCCGCCATCGGCCGGACGGTGACGAACAGGTCCTCGACGAGGGAGGGGAAGGGCACGGGCTGGAGCTGCAGCTCGATCTTGCCGGCCTCGATCTTCGAGAGATCGAGCACATCGTTCACGAGCTCCAGCAGGTGCGTCGCCGCCTTCTGTACGCGCTTGAGGGAATGCTGCTGCCGCTCGTTGAGCGGCCCGTAGATGCCGTCGAGCAGGAGCGTGTTGTAGCCGAGCACGGCATTGATCGGTGTGCGGAGCTCGTGGCTCATCGACGCATAGAAGCGCGAGCGCGCGCCCATCGCCTGCTCCAGCTCGACCTGCCGGCGGTGCAGCTCGTCGTTCGCGGTGCGCAGCTCCTCGGTCGTGGTCGCCAGCGAGTGTGCTTGCGTGCGGAGCGACTCCTCCGCGCGCCGGCGTTCGGTCACATCGCGTGCGATCACCGTGTACACGCGCGCCCCCATCTCGAGCATGGAGATGGACATCTCGATCGGGAAGGTGTCGCCGTTCGGCCGGACGCCCGTACACGCCGTGACGCCGTGCGATAGCGCGGGGCGGCCGTCATCGGGAGCCGAGCCATCCGCGCCCCGGATGGAGCGCATCGAGAAGTCGCGGCATGCCTCGTCGAACAGCGCGGCGATGGGCGTCCCGATCGTGTCGACCGACCCGCGGCCGAACATCCGCTCGGCGGCCTGGTTGAAGACGGTGATGTGTTCGTCGGCGTCCACGCTGATGATCGCGTCCATCGCCGTACTCACGATCTCCGAGAGCCGCGCCTCCGACTCGGCGAGCTCGGCGGCGTGGCTCAGCTCCAGCTCGCGCCGTTCGGCCTCGCGCAGCAAGTCGGTCTGCCGGCGGAGCTGGTGGCTCTTCTGATACAGCTCGACGAAGACCGCCACCTTCGACCGGAGCACGTCGGGCTGGAAGGGCTTGAACATGTAGTCCACGGCGCCCACCGAGTAGCCCTTGAAGACGTACTGGTCCTCCTTCGAGATCGCCGTGAGGAAGATGATCGGGACGTGGCGCGACCGTTCCCGCGCCTTGATGAGCTGCGCCGTCTCGAATCCGTTGAGGCCCGGCATCTGGACGTCGAGCACGATCACCGCGTACTCGCGCGTGAGCACACACCGCAGCGCCTCCTCCCCGGAGTTCGCGCGCTCCAAGCGCTGGCCGAGCGGCTCGAGAATCGCCTCGAGCGCGATCAGATTCTCGGGGCGGTCGTCCACGAGGAGGATGTGGACGGGCTCGGCCGATAGCGCGCTCACGCCGGCTGCGGGTGCGGGTGGGACAGGCGTGCTCACCGGCGCGGCTCCGGCCGGCTAGCGACGGACCGGCGCGATGCCGGTGGCTGGGAGGCGCTGGAGCTCGGCGCGAGGGCGACGAGGAAGGCGGGAATCTCCTCCAGCGCGAGCACACGGGCCGAGGGCACCGCGCGCCGGGCGGCCTCCGGCATGATGGCGCTCGTGGCCGTCGCCGGATCCTGCACGATGGCGAGGCCGCCGCGGTCGGCGATCCGGCGCAACCCGGCGGACCCGTCGTCGTTCGCGCCGGTCAGCACGATGCCAATGACACCCTTCCCATACGTGTCGGCGGCCGACTCGAACGTCACGTCAATGGAGGGGCGGCTATATCGCACCGCCGGATCGGTGGTGAGCGAGCAGTAGCCGAGCTCCACGAGCAAGTGATAGTCTGGTGGCGCGAGGTGGACGTGGCCCGGCGCGAGCGGCTCCTTGTCCTCCGCCTCGGCGACGCGCAGCCCTGTGTGGTCCTGGAGGAGCGACGCGAGCAGGCTGTCCCCCTGGCGACCACGGTGCTGCACGACGACGAGCGGCAGCGCGAACGCCGCCGGGAGGCTCGAGACGAGGATCGTCAGCGCATGCAGGCCACCCCAGGAGGTACCGACCACGACGAGGTCGAAGACGCGCGCGGTCACCGGCTACTTCACCTTGCGGTAGATCTTCTCGCGGC
Source organism: Gemmatimonadaceae bacterium (assembly GCA_037720885.1). Taxonomy (GTDB): domain Bacteria; phylum Gemmatimonadota; class Gemmatimonadetes; order Gemmatimonadales; family Gemmatimonadaceae; genus JACMME01. Next base: position 32,905 of record JBBJNN010000031.1, read on the forward strand.
TGTCGAGCTGCTCGTAGCACTCCTCGAACTTGGAGAAGCGGAGCGACTCCTTGCTCCCGAGCGCCAGCACGCCGAACGTCACGAGACTGTCGTAGAAGAGCCCGTGCACCTGGGTCTGCAGCGTCTTGTCGAAGTAGATCAGCACGTTGCGGCAGAGGATCACGTTGCACTCCGCGAACGACCGGTCCGTCACCAGGTTGTGCTGCGAGAACACGATGTTGCGGAAGAGCGACCGGGCGATGAGCGCGCCGTCGTACTTGGCCGTGTAATACTCCGAAAAGGATCGCGTTCCCCCAGCCCGCAGGTAATTCTGCGTGTACTCCTGCATCCGGTCGAGTGGGAAGATCCCCGCCTTCGCCTGCTGCAGCACGACCTCGTTGATGTCCGTGGCGTAGATGCGTGACCGGTCATACAGCCCCTCCTCCATGAGCAGGATCGCCATCGAGTACGCTTCCTCCCCCGTGGCGCAGCCCGCGTGCCACACCCGGATGAACGGGTAGGTCCGCAGGAGCGGCACCACCTCACGCCGGAAGGTGAGATAGAAGTCCGGGTCGCGGAACATCGCCGTCACGTGGATGGAGAGGTCGAGCAGCAGCCGCTCCATGGCCGCGCGATCGTGCAGCACGCGCCCCTGCAGCGCACTCACCGTCTCGAGCCGCTCGGCCTGAATGCGTTTCCACACTCGCCGCCGGAGCGAGGCGTACGCGTACGCCCGGAAGTCGAAGCCATAGTGCCGGTAGATGCCCTCGAGCAGGAGCGCGATCTCTACCTTCTCGAGCTCCGGGTCGTACGCGAGCGGCGCCGCGGCAAGGGTCACCGGTAGAGCCATACCCGCATGAGGCTCAAGAGCTGCTCCGTATCCACGGGTTTCGTGATGTAGTCGGAGGCTCCGGCGGCGATACACTTCTCGCGATCCCCCTTCATGGCCTTCGCGGTGAGCGCGATGATGGGCAGCGAGCGGAACTGCGGGATCTCGCGGATCGCCTGCGTCGTCTCGTAGCCGTCCATCTCCGGCATCATGACGTCCATCAGCACGAGGTCCACGCTCGCATCCTCGCGCAGCCGGTCGAGCGCATCCTTGCCATTCTCGGCGAAGCGCACCTGCATCCCGTGATCCTCGAGCATGCTCGTGAGCGAGAAGATGTTCCGCACGTCGTCGTCCACCACGAGGATGCGCTTGCCGGCGAACACGGTGTCGGCCGTGTGGAGCTGCTCGAGCATCCGGCGCTTCGACTCGGGGAGCCGGGCTTCCACGCGGTGGAGGAAGAGTGCCGTCTCATCGAGCAGGCGTTCCGGGCTCTTCACGTCCTTGATGATGATCGTCTCGGCGTACTTCCGGAGCTGCGTCTCCTCGGCCGATGACAGCTCCTTGCCTGTGTAGATGATGATCGGGAGCTGCTGGACGTCCGGATCGCTCTTCACGCGCTCCAGGAGCTCGAAGCCGCTCGTTCCCTTGAGCCCCAGGTCGAGCACCATGCAGTCGAAGCGCGTTCCACGGAGCTTCTCCATCGCTTCCTCCGCCGACGCCACGGACGTGATCTGGACGTCCTCCTCCGCGATCAGCTCGTGGATCGCCCGTCGCTGCGTCTCATCGTCCTCCACCACGAGCAGCCGCTTCACCCGCTCGTCGATGAACGAGTTGATCCGCGCGAACGCGTCGTCGAGCGCCTCCTTGCTCACCGGCTTCTCGAGGAAGGCGAGCGCCCCCGCCTTGAGCCCGCGCTGCTTCGTGCCGACCCCGGTGACGATGTGCACCGGGACGTGGCGGGTATCGGGGTGCTTCTTGAGGCGGTCGAGCACTTCCCAGCCATCCATGCCGCCCGGGAGATCGATGTCGAGCGTGATTGCGTCGGGCCGGTACTCGTGCGCGAGCTCGACCCCGCCGCGGCCGTCCGTGGCGACGACACCCTTGAAGCCCTTGTCGCGCGCCATCTCGAGGAGCACGCCCGCGAACGTCACGTCGTTCTCGACGATGAGGACCGAGCGGTCGCCCGGCGCGAGGTCGGCCCGGTCGTCGGGCACCTCGCCCATCCGCGGCGCGCCGCCCGCCGGCGTGAGCCAGCGGGCGCGCGCGCTGTCGTCGTCTACCGCGCCGCCGCCGCTCGCCGGCAGGTCGGCAACCCCGGCCGACACGCCGCGAGCGGGCGTCGGCTCCCAGCCGTCGTCCTCGAGCAGACCCGGCGACAGGGTGAGCGCGGTTGTCGTCCGCGTGCTGCCCGGCGCCTCGCGGAAGCGATCGGGCAGGAAGAGCGTGAACGTGCTGCCGCGGTCCGGGCTGCTCTCGACGCGGATCTCGCCGCCGAGCAGGCGCGCGATCTCGCGGCTGATCGAGAGCCCGAGCCCCGTGCCGCCGTACTTGCGGCTCGTGGTGCCGTCCGCCTGCTGGAACGCCTCGAAGATGAGGCGCTGCTTGTCCTTCGCGATGCCGATGCCCGTGTCGCTCACCGCGAACGCGATCACCCGCTGCGCCTCGTCGAGCGCGCGGTTGGCGAAGCGGCGTCCCGGATCGGCCACGCGCACCGTGAGCGCGACGTTCCCCTGGTGCGTGAACTTGAAGGCGTTCGACAGCAGGTTCTTGAGCACCTGCTGCGCGCGCTGCCCGTCGGCGTAGATCGTTGCCGGCACGTCGGGCAGCACTTCCACCTGGAAGGTGAGCCCCTTCTGCTCGGCCACGGGCTGGAAGGTGCGCTGCACGAAGTCGCGGATGTCCACGATGCGAACATCGGCGGCACTCACCTCCATCTTCCCGGCCTCCACCTTCGACAGGTCGAGCACGTCGTTGATGAGGTTGAGCAGGTCGCTGCCCGAGGTGAGAATCGTGCGCGCGAACTCCATCTGCTTCTCGGTGAGGTTGCCGTCCTTGTTGTCGGAGAGGAGGCGCGCGAGGATGAGCAGCGAGTTGAGCGGGGTGCGCAGCTCGTGGCTCATGTTCGCCAGGAACTCGCTCTTGTAGCGGGAGCTGAGTGAGAGCTGCTCGGCCTTCTCCTCGAGCGCCGAGCGGGCCGATTCGACCTCCGAGTTCTTCTGCTCGACCTTCTTGTTCTGCTCGGCGAGGAGCGCCGCCTTCTCCTCCAGCTCCTCGTTCACCTGCTGCAGCTCCTCCTGCTGGTCACGCAGCAGCTCTTCGCTCTGCTTGAGGCTCTTCGCTTGCGCCTCGAGCTCCGAGTTGGAGCGCTTCAGCTCGTCCTGCTGCTGCGTCAGCTCGCCGGCGAGCTGTTGCGACTGCTCGAGCAGCTCCTCGGTGCGCATGTTCGCCATGATCATGTTGAGCACGACGCCGATGCTTTCCGCGAGCTGGTCGAGGAAGAGCTGGTGGATCTGACTGAACGGGAGGAAGGACGCGAGCTCGACGATTGCCTTCACGTCGCCCTCGAACAGAATCGGCAGGACGATGATGTTTCGCGGCGGCGATTGGCCGAGCCCGGAGGTGATCTGGATGTAGTCGTCGGGGACGTTCGTGAGGAGGATCGGCTGCTTCTCGAGCGCCGCTTGCCCCACGAGCCCCTCGCCGAAGGCGAAGCGGTTCGCGACATGCTTGCGCGCCTTGTACGCATAGCTGGCGACGAGCTGGAGCACGGGCGTGCCGTTCTCGCTCTCGACCATGTAGAACGCCCCGTGGTGCGCGCTGACGAGCGGCGTCAGCTCGCTCATGATCAGGCGCGAGACGCTCTGCAGATCCTTCTGCCCCTGCATCAGCCGCGAGAACTTGGCGAGGTTCGTCTTCAGCCAGTCCTGTTCGGTGTTCTTCTCCGTCGTCTCCTTGAGAGTGACGATCATCTGGTTGAGGTTGTTCTTGAGCTCGTCCACCTCCCCCGATGCGTCCACGGTGATCTGCTGCGTCAGGTCGCCCGTCGTCACGGCCGTGGCGACGTCGGCGATGGCGCGCACCTGCACGGTGAGGTTGTTCGCGAGCTGATTGACGTTGTCCGTGAGGTCCTTCCACGTGCCGGCGACGCCGGGCACCTCGGCCTGACCGCCGAGCTTGCCCTCCGTTCCCACCTCCTTCGCCACACGCGTGACTTCGTCGGCGAACACGCGGAGCCGGTCCACCATCGCGTTGATCGTGTTCTTGAGCTCGAGGACCTCGCTCTTCACATCCACCGTGATCTTCTGGCTCAGATCGCCGTTGGCGACGGCGGTCGTCACGAGCGCGATGTTGCGGACCTGGCTCGTGAGGTTGCCGGCCATGAAGTTCACCGAATCGGTGAGGTCCTTCCACGTGCCGCCGGCGCCCGGCACGCTCGCCTGCCCGCCGAGGACGCCCTCGGTTCCCACTTCGCGCGCAACGCGCGTGACTTCGGAGGCGAAGGCGCCGAGCTGGTCCACCATGGTGTTGACGGTGTTCTTGAGCTCGAGAATCTCGCCGCGCACGTCCACGGTGATCTTGCGCCCGAGGTCACCCTTCGCCACCGCCGTGGTCACGTCGGCGATGTTGCGCACCTGACTCGTCAGGTTGCTCGCCATCATGTTGACGTTGTCCGTGAGGTCCTTCCACGTGCCCGCCACGCCCGGCACGTTCGCCTGGCCACCGAGCCGCCCTTCCGTCCCCACCTCGCGCGCGACGCGCGTCACCTCGTCCGCGAAGATGCGGAGCTTCTCGACCATGTTGTTGATGGTGTTCTTGAGCTCCAGCACCTCGCCCTTCACGTCCACCGTGATCTTCTGGCTCAGGTCGCCGTTCGCCACCGCGGTCGTGACGAGGGCAATGTTGCGCACCTGATCGGTGAGGTTGCTCCCCATCGAGTTGACGTTGTCCGTGAGGTCCTTCCAGGTGCCGGCGACGCCGGGCACGCTCGCCTGGCCGCCGAGCTTCCCCTGCGTGCCGACTTCCTTCGCGACCCGCGTGACTTCCGAGGCGAAGCCGTTGAGCTGGTCCACCATCGTGTTGATCGTGTTCTTCAGCTCGAGAATCTCCCCCTTCACGTCCACCGTGATCTTGCGACTGAGGTCGCCGCGGGCGACGGCGGTGGTGACGTCGGCGATGTTCCGCACCTGCGCGGTGAGGTTGTTCGCCATCGCATTCACGTTGTCCGTGAGTCCCTTCCACGTGCCGGCGACGCCGGGGACGTTCGCCTGGCCACCGAGCCGTCCTTCCGTGCCCACCTCGCGCGCGACACGCGTGACCTCCCCGGCGAAGACGCCGAGCGAGTCCACCATCTTGTTGATGACGTCCTTGATCTGGAGGATCTCGCCGCGCGCATCGACGGTGATCTTCCGCGTGAGGTCGCCGTTCGCGATGGCGGTGGCGACCGCGCTCACGTCGCGGAGCTGCACGGTGAGGTTTCCGGCCAGCTCGTTCACGTTCTCCGTGAGGTCCTTCCATGTGCCCGCCACGCCACCCACGCGCGCCTGTCCGCCGAGCTTCCCTTCGGTACCAACTTCCTTCGCGACGCGCGTGACCTCCGACGCGAATGCGTTGAGCTGGTCCACCATCGTGTTGATCGTGTTCTTGAGCTCGAGGATCTCGCCCTTCACGTCCACGGTGATCTTGCGGGAGAGATCCCCCTTCGCCACCGCCGTCGTCACGTCTGCGATGTTGCGCACCTGGCCCGTGAGGTTGCCGGCCATGGCGTTCACCGAATCGGTCAGGTCCTTCCACGTCCCGCCGACGCCCGGCACGTTCGCCTGGCCGCCGAGGACGCCTTCGGTCCCGACCTCGCGCGCGACGCGCGTGACTTCATCCGCAAAGACGCGGAGCCGGTCCACCATCGCATTGATCGTGTTCTTGAGCTCCGACACTTCCCCACGCACATCCACCGTGATCTTCTGGCTCAGATCGCCATTGGCGACCGCCGTCGTCACGAGCGCGATGTTGCGGACCTGGCTCGTGAGATTGCCGGCCATGTAGTTCACGGAGTCCGTGAGGTCCTTCCACGTGCCGGCGACACCGGGCACGTGCGCCTGGCCGCCGAGCACTCCTTCGGTACCCACCTCGCGCGCGACGCGGGTGACCTCGGAGGCGAAGGCGCCGAGCTGGTCTACCATCGTGTTGATGGTGTTCTTGAGCTGGAGGATCTCGCCCTTCACGTCCACCGTGATCTTGCGACCGAGGTTGCCCTCGGCGACCGCAGTGGTCACGTCGGCGATGTTGCGCACCTGGCTCGTCAGGTTGCTGGCCATCGCGTTCACGGAGTCCGTGAGGTCCTTCCAGGTGCCGGCAACGCCCGGCACGCTCGCCTGGCCGCCGAGGACGCCCTCGGTTCCGACCTCGCGCGCGACGCGGGTGACCTCGTCCGCGAAGGAGCGGAGCTGGTCCACCATCCGGTTCACGGTGGTGCCGATGCGCAGGAACTCCCCCTGCACGCTCCGATTATCGAGCTCGAGCGCCACCTTCTGTGAGAGGTCGCCCTCGGCCACAGCCTTGATCACCCGCGCGACCTCGGTGGTGGGCTGCACGAGGTCGGCGATCAGGCCATTGAAGGCCGTCGAGGCGCGCGCCCAGTCGCCCTGGGCGTCGCCAAGCGACATACGCTCGTCGAGGCGTCCCTCGCGCCCCACGGCGGTCGAGACGCGGACGACCTCCTCCGTGGTGCGCTCACGAAGCGCCGCGACCCGGTTGAACGTACGTGCGATCTCCGCCGCCATGCGGCCACCCCGGATGGGAAGGCGCACGCCGAAGTCGCCCCCCTCGAGCCGCTCGAGTGCCGCGAGAATGTCGCGCATCTCGCGGGCTCTCGTGTCCGAGGCACTGGCAGTACCACCGTTGCCACCGGTGCCACCGTTTCGCCCTCCGGCGCCGTCGCCGTTCCCACCGCCGACCCCGCGCCCCCGCGCCGTGCGCCGCCGAGCGATCATCGTGCCGACAGCGCCGCCGTCGTCGGTGCCCTCGCCGCCGTCGGCCTCCCCAGCCCCGCGGGCTTCGCGCGCCGCGCTGCCGCTCGGACCGCGCGCCGCACCGCGCGCGCTGCCCCGGCGTGTGCCAGCTCGCTTCGTCCCTCCCCGCGCCCGGCGGCCGGTGCCAGGATCGGCGGCGGGCACAGAGGTGTCCTGGTCAGCCTCGACGTTGTCGACGTTGTCACCGTTAGCCAAGGTGAGCTCCCACGAGAGTGGTCCGAGATCTCGAGAATCCTGAGGAAAACCGCGCGTACCGGAACAAGCGCACTGGTGCAAGAAGCGAGCGCCCCTCGTCCCGGCGCGGCTTCAGCCGGTGCGACAGGTGACGACCTCCGGAAATTTCGCTCCCTGTTCGCCGTCCCTGGTAGGCAGTACCCCGCATTTCGTACCTTCCGCGGATGCCAGAGCCATCGGATCGATCGCCCGCCGCCGCGCGCCCAGGCGGCGGCGCGTCGTGGAGCGTCCTCCTCGGCGCTGCCTTCCTCATGGCTACCTCGGCCATCGGACCCGGGTTCCTCACCCAGACCGCAGTCTTCACCGCGCAGCTTGGCCCGAGTTTCGGTTTCGCAATTCTCGTCTCGGTGCTCTTCGACCTCGCGGCGCAGCTCAACATCTGGCGGATCGTCACTGTCTCGGGGCGCCGAGGTCAGGACATCGCGAATGACCTCCTGCCCGGCCTGGGTCACTTTCTCGCGGCGCTCGTGGCGCTTGGCGGGCTCGCCTTCAACATCGGGAACATTGCCGGCACCGGGCTCGGGATGAGCGCCATGTTCGGCATGGACGCCGCGACCGGTGCCATCGTCAGCGCGGTGATCGCCGTCGGCATCTTCGTGGTGAAGGAGGCCGGGCGGGCGATGGATCGCTTTGCCCAGGTGATGGGCGCCGTCATGCTCGCGCTCACGCTCTACGTCGCCATTGCCTCGCACCCGCCGCTCGGCGCGGCCGCGCTGCGCACCGTGGCACCGGAGCAGATCGGCGCACTCGCCATCGTGACGATCGTGGGGGGCACCGTCGGCGGATACATCACCTTCGCGGGCGCACACCGCCTGCTCGACGCGGGGGTTATGGGGGTGGCCGCCATACCACGCGTCACGCGCTCGGCCACCTCGGGGATCGTCATCGCGTCTGCCATGCGCGTGCTTCTCTTTCTCGCCGCGCTCGGCGTCGTGTCGCAGGGGCTCACGCTCGACGCCGCGAACCCATCCGGCTCCGTCTTCCGCCAGGCGACGGGGGAGCTGGGCTACCGGCTCTTCGGCGTGGTGATGTGGGCGGCCGCCATCACCTCCGTGGTGGGCTCGGCCTACACCTCGGTGAGCTTCCTGCGCACGCTGAGCGGGGCGGTGGACCGGCATTGGAGGACCGTCGTCATTGCCTTCATCGCCGTCTCGACGGCGGTCTTCCTGGTGGTGGGGCGGCCGGTGAGCATTCTCGTGCTGGTCGGCGCGGTGAACGGGTTCATCCTGCCCATCTCACTCGGCGTGATGCTGGCGGCGGCGCTCCGCGGGCGGCTCGCGGCCGGCTACCGCCACCCGGTGTGGCTCACCCTGGCCGGCGCGGTCGTCGTGATCGTGATGGCGGTAATGGGCGCATACACGCTGGCGACGGAGATGCCGAAGCTGTTCGGCTAGAGACGGCGGGGACGAGCCCGTAACGGGAGCAGGGCCCGATCGTGCTCCCTACTGTCTGTCGCCGTTCCCCGTTTACCTTCCGGCATGCTCTTCCGAACCCGAACCTTCCTGATCGCGGCCACGCTCCTCGTTGCGGCGCCCGCGCTCGCCGGCGCACAACGCGCGCAGCTCGAGCGGATCATCCAGCGCCGCGTGCTGCCGAACGGCCTCGAGGTCATCGTCGTCGAGAATCATGGCGTGCCGCTCGCCACGGTCGAGATCGACGTGAAGAATGGCTCGTTCACGCAGACGCCCGATTACGCGGGGCTGGCGCACCTGTACGAGCACATGTTCTTCAAGGCGAACACGCAGTTCCCGGAGCCGGACGAATTCGTCCAGCGCGCCGGGGAGCTCGGCGCGAGCTTCAACGCCTCGACGCAGGAGGAGCGCGTCAACTACTACCTCACCATCCCGGCGGATAGCCTTGAAGGTGGCATGCGCTTCCTGGCGGCGGCGCTCCGCGGGCCGCTCTTCCGCGAGGACGAGCTGGTGCGCGAGCGCGCCGTGGTGATCGGCGAGTACGACCGGAACGAGTCGAGCCCCTTCTTCCGGCTCACGCAGGAGATGGACAAGCGGCTCTACGGCACCGAGGTGAGCCGGAAGAACACCATCGGCGACCGGCAGGTGATCCTCTCGACGACGCCGGCCAAGATGCGCGAGATCCAGCGCCGCTACTACGTGCCGAACAACTCGGCGCTCATCGTGGCGGGGGATGTGCAGCCGGCCCGGGTGTTCGAGCTGGCCGAGCGCACGCTCGGCGACTGGAAGCGCGGCCCGGATCCCTTCGTCGCCGACCCGGTTCCTCCCATCCCGCCGCTCACGAAGAGCGAAGGGGTGATAGTCGAAGAGCCGGTGGGCGCGGCTGTGATCCTGATGCAGTGGCAGGGGCCGAGCGTCGGTGCCGACCCGCAGGCGACCTACGCCGCCGACGTGTTCTCCGACGTGCTCAACAGCTCGACGTCCACGCTCCAGCGGCGCCTGGTGGACACGGGACTCTTCCAGAGCGTCGGCGTGAACTACTACACGCTGAATCATGTGGGCCCCATCTCGATCAGCGGGCAGACGACGCCCGACAAGCTCCGCCCCGCGCTCGTCGCGCTGCAGGCCGAGGTCGCGAAGCTCGCGGACCCCGGCTACTTCACCGCGGCCGAGCTGGAGCCGGTGAAGCGGCAGCGCACGGTGGGGACGACCATGGGGCTCGAGCGCGCGTCGGGCTTCGCGCATCAGATCGGCTTCTGGTGGAGCGTCGCGAGCCTTGACTACTACATGGGCTACGTGGACAACATGGCGCGCCAGACGGTGGGCGACCTGCAGGCGTACGCGAAGAAGTACATCATCGGCAAGCCACAGATCACGGGCGTGTTGCTCTCGCCCGAGGCTCGGCGGCAGCTCAATCTGACGGATGCGGAGCTGGTCGCGCGGCGGAGCGCAACGCCGTGAGCGGGCGCCCCATGCATGTCGCGTGGCTCGCGGTGCCGTTTGCCGCATTCCACTACCTTGGGGGGCCCCCCCCGAAGAACGACGCTACACCGATGCTCGCGCCCACCGTCATCGAAGCGCCGAGGTCCGCATCATTTCCTCGCGACGCGCGTCGCGGCGAGCGTCGCGCGCCGGCCGCAGAGGACACGATCACGTCGAGCTTCGACGTGTCCGGCATCCACGTCATCCTGCGAAGAAATCAGGCGAACGATGTCGTTGCCGCCAACCTCTACCTGCTCGGCGGTACGCAGCAGGTGAGCGCCGACAATGCCGGGATCGAGACCCTCCTGCTCGCGGCGTCGGACCGCGGCACGCGTCGCTATCCCGGCGAGATCGCCCGGCGCAAGGTGGATGAGCTGGGAAGCTCGATCGTCATCGAGCCGGCCGAG
>JBBJNN010000031.1:43283-45546 GCA_037720885.1 Gemmatimonadaceae bacterium
GAGGACTGGACGATCTTCGGCCTTCGCGCCGTCCGTACGGCCTTCGACAGTACGTGGGCGGTGTTCGCCGACCGTCTCGCCGCGCCGTCGCTCGATTCGGGCGAGGTGGAGCTCGTGCGGGCGCAGATGCTCGCGGGCGCGCGCGCGCTCCGCGACTCGCCGGACGAGCTCGTGGAATACCTCGCCGACAGCGCCGCGTTCGCCGGTCATCCCTACGCGCTCGCCGCCGGGGGGACGGAGCGCTCGCTCGCGCGCATCTCGCTTCCCGACCTGCGGCGCTACCGCGACTCGCAGCTCGTCACCTCGCGCATGCTGCTGGTGGTGGTGGGCAACGTGGAGCGCGCCCGCGTGGAGCGCCTCGTGGCGGCGACCATCGGCAAGCTCCCGCGCGGCGCGTACAAGTGGGCGCCGCCTCCCGATCCGGGCGCGCGCACCGCCGGGCTCACCGTGGTGCAGCGCGCGCTGCCTACCAACTACCTGCGCGCGTACTACACGGGCCCGTCCGCGAGTAGCCCGGACTACCAGGCGCTCCGCGTCGCCAGCGCCGTGCTGACCGGCCGGCTCTTCACGGAAATTCGCTCCCGGCGCAACCTCACGTACGCGGTCGAGGCGCCCTTCGTCGAGCGCGCGATCTCGGCCGGCGGTCTCTACGTGACGACCGTGAGTCCCGACACGACCGTCGCGCTCATGCGGAGCGAGGTGGCACGGCTCAAGGCGAATCTGATAGACCCCGTGGGACTCGCGCGGCTCGTACAGGGCTTCATCACGGAGTACTTCCTGAACACCGAGACGAACGCCGAGCAGGGCGACTTCCTCGCGCGCGCGGAGCTCTATCGCGGAGACTACCGCGTGGCGGACCGCTTCGTGGATGAGATGCGCCGCGTGACGCCCGGGGATGTGCGGCGCGTCGCGACGAAGTACATGCGCGACATGCGGTGGGTGTTGGTGGGTGACCCGAGCCGGCTGAACCGCGCGCGGATCACGGCGTTCTGAGCGGGGGCTCCTCGCTCGCGGCGTGATCGGGTGTCGGGCTGACCGGCAGAGCCGACTCGGGCTCCGCTGCTAGCTCGACAGTTGGCTCGCTACCGCGCAGCATCCCGGCTGCCCGTACAGCGGAGATCGGTGCGCGCCGCGCCACGAGCCAGCCGTACACGCCGCCTACCGTTCCCCCTGCGCCGACCATACCCGCCACCAGCGGGATCGCCGTGTCGCCGAAAACCGGAATGAACCAGGGCGTCGCCAGGCCGGCGACCACGCCGATGCCGACGCCGAGCAGGGCCGAACTGCTCGTCGTCTCACGGCCCAGCGTACGCGCCACTTTTGTATGCACGAGACTCGCGAGCCCCGCGGTCGGGAGGCCTGCCAGGTAGCAGGTAACGAATGCGAGAAAAGACGAGCCGGCGACCTCCGCGGCTCCGAGGTGCCCTGCAATCAGCCCGTTCGCTAGGGCCGCGGCAGCCGCCGTGGCGCTCGCGACGGGCAGGACCCGCCCTACGAGCAACCGAAGGCGCCGCGCGTAGATCGAGCCCCGAGGCGTGGCAGGCTCGGGAGATGGCGATGAGCGTCCCACCTGATTCGCGGGCACCGTGAGCTCCGCAGGCTCTACCGGCACGGGTGCGGGGGATCTCCGCGGTCCCCACCCCCAGCGCGCGCGCGGCGCATGGAGTTGCGTCACCTCGAAGAGCTCGGCCTTGAGCCGTAGCTCCGCCTCGGCGGGGCCGAGCGGCGACAATCCCGGGCGCTCGATCGGGACCTCGACCGAGTCCACGAGCTCCGCGTCGCGATAGATCCAGACGTCGAGCGCGGACTCGCGCACACCCGCGAACGCCTCGTGCACGCTCAGCCCGCGATACTCGGCCCGCAGCCCGGCGCGCGCGAGCGGAACGGCGTACTGGTCGAGTACCCTGCGCGCCACGCCGTCGAGCTCCGCGCTCGGCGCGGGCGTCGCCGCCTCCGGGTGCGCCGCGTGCGCACCCGCGTCGCCCGGATCGCCCGCTCGGGCGCCCGGCTGTCCGCTCTCGTCCGCCAACGGCTATACCCCGAACGCCCTCTCGTGGCTCCCGTGGCTCCGGCGAGCGCGGATCCCGGCCGCTCGCCGGCGCTGGCGGCTCCGGACGCGCCGCCACATACTGTGCTCGCTCTCGTACCCATCCGCGCGATGAACTCTCTCCCCATTCTAGCGGCCGGCCGGCGGCGCGTGTTCCCGCGTCTCATCGCGGGCGCGCTCGTCACCGGGACGTTTCTGGGCGCGTGCGAGCGCCCG
>JBBJNN010000147.1:0-218 GCA_037720885.1 Gemmatimonadaceae bacterium
TTGTTGCACCAGTTGAAGCCGCCGCGCCCACCACCGCCACCACCGCCACCACCCGCGCCGCCGGCCGGTGCGGCCGCCCCCGTGGCGCCGGCCGCACCCGGCGCACCGGGGGCGCCAGGCTGCGTGCGTGGCGCACCGCCCGGCGGCGTCACCGCCGCAGCGCCCGGAGGCGTCGCCTCGCCCGTCACCGAGCGCCAGTAGGCGTCATAGCCGGTGTC
>JBBJNN010000147.1:228-10710 GCA_037720885.1 Gemmatimonadaceae bacterium
ACACCACGTTCGGGTTCGAGCGCGAGACGTCGAGCGCGATGCGCCCGTACGTGCCCGGCGGGAGCCCGCCGCCCGAGAGCTTCGTCCACGTCTTTCCGGCGTCCTCCGTCTTCCAGAGCGCGCTCCCCGGTCCGCCGCCGTTGAAGCAGCACCCGCTGCGCCGGCGCTGGTAGCTCGCGGCGTAGAGGATGCTGGAGTTCGACGGGTCGATGGCGATGTCGGTGAATCCCGTGTGCTCATCCACGAACTTCACCTTCTCCCAGCTCCGCCCGCCGTTCGTCGTCTTGAAGACGCCACGCTCGGGGTTCGCGCCGAACAGATGCCCAGGCGACGCGACGTAGATGACTTCGGGGTTCCGTGGGTCGATCACGATCCGCGCGATGGACTGCGTCTCGCGCAGCCCGATGTTCGTGAACGTCTTTCCGCCATCCGTCGTCTTGTAGATCCCATCGCCGAACGACGTCGTCTGCCGGTTGTTCGCCTCGCCCGTGCCGACGTAGACGATGTCGGGGTTCGTCGGGTGGATCGCGATGTCGCCGATCGAGGCCGTGGTGTAGGTGTCGAACACCGGCGTGAACGAGGTGCCGTTGTTCTCCGACTTCCACATGCCGCCTACCGCGTACCCGACGTAGATGATGCTCGGGTCGCTCTCGGCGACGGCGATGTCGTCGATGCGCCCGCCCATGCTCGCCGGCCCGATCGAGCGGAATCGGAAGGGGCGGAGCATGGGGTCCGCAGAGGTGTTGATCTCGGGCGGACGGGGCGGGCCCGCCCCGCCCGGCCCCTGTGCGAAGGCGACCGCCGCGCAGAGTGGGAGGAGAACGCCGGCCAGTGGGAGCATGCGACGCGGGCGTCGCCGGAGCGTGATGGGCATGAGGTGCGTTGCTCCAAGTGGGAACTGGGATATCAAATGGGATATCAATTGGGATATCAATCGGACACTAACATGGCACGCCACCCAGCCGTACGCATGCCCGGCAGCATCCGCTGCGCGGTTCGCTTCACTACGCCATCGCCAGCACCTGCTCGGCCGCGCGCTTCCCCTGGGCCATGGCGCCCGTGGCGCTCTGATGGCCGTTGAGCTCGGAATGGCCGATCGCGACGCGCCCGAACCCCTTCGCGATCACCTCGCGTGCCGCGGGCTGCCCGCCCCGCCCGAAGTACCATCCGGGCGGCTGCACCTGCCGCGCGTGCCCCCAGCGGTTGAGGATGATGCCGGCGATGTCCCGCCGCGGATCGAAGCCGAAGGGCGTGAACAACCGCGCCATGTGCTCGCGGATCCGGCGCTCGTACTGCGCATAGCTCGCGCTCAGCAGTCGCGCGCGCCCCAGTTGCCCCTGCTCGGCGGCGGGGCGGCCGGCGGTGTAGAGCCCCATGTAGAAGGTGAGCACGGTCGGGCGTCCGGGGTGCAGCGGCGGATGGTAGCTGCCAGCCTGCATGGGACGGCGGATGTTGCACGAGAAGCCGAGCTCGTTTCCGAACCACCGGCACGACGGGGCGCCGAGCTTGTAGAGGAAGCGCCAGTTCGTGAGCGCCACGTTGATGACGAGCGCCGGCGTGTAGTGGAAGTCGTCGTACGCCGAGCGCATCTCCGCCGGCAGGTCGGCGATCACGTGCTTGTTGATCCACCCGCCGGACGCCATCACGACCGTGCGCGCGCGCACCGTGTTGACGCGCCCGCCCTGCTCGTAGGCGACGCGCACGCCGTTGTTCGGGCTGGACGCAGCCGCCGCATTCTCATGCTCGACCCGCACGACGATGGCGCCGAGGCGGATGCGCGTGGGCTGGCCGGCGCGGTCGAGCGCGGAGAAGGCGACGCGCCCGTCGAGCACCCCTTCGAAGCTCCGCTCGCCGCTGATCGCGCCGGGCACGAGGTACTTCACGAAGTGTCGCGCGTACGTGGAGTTGCCGCCGGGGAAGGACTGCGGGAGCGGCCCCGTTCCATTCAGCGGCCGCGCGCGGCTTACGCCGGGCATCCCGATCTGTGAGGCCGCGAAGGCGGAGACGGCGTCGGGCGTCGCGCCGTTGATCAGGCCGACGACCGGCGTGATGTACTCCGTGACCTCATGGCGCAGGCCGAGCACGCGCTCCAGGTAGTCCTGGTAGCTCATAGTGTCGAGCCGCCGCCGGAAGGCCTCGCCACTCTCCCCACTCGTCGTGCGCCAGCGGAGGAGATCGCGCTTCACCTCGTCGGGAAAGGGTGCCTCGGCCAGATCGTTCGCCCAGATGTTGCGCACCCACGTGGGCCGTGGCGCGCCGCTCGCGCGGTCGAAGAAGTAGCCGACGTCCACCTGTGTCTCGCTGACGCCGTCCATGTGCGCGTAGTTGTCGAGTGGGATGCGCAGCGGGTCGAGCGAGGCATCCATCTCCCCGTACGCGAACTGCCGCGGGAGCCCGAGGTCGGTCCACACCTCATCAGCGACGTTTCCCGAGCCGGCGCGCGGGACGCCGAACTGGTTGGACGCCTGCGGCGCGATGAGCCGGACGCCATTCACGACGAACTCGTTCTCCTTCGCTTCCCCGCCGAAGACGGGGTGGTTCTCGAGGATGAGGCACGTCTTCGCGCCGCCCGTCGCTTTGGTGAACGTGTAGGCGGCGGTGAGCCCCGAGATCCCCCCGCCGACGATCACCAGGTCGTAGACCTCGCCAGTGTCGCGCGCGCTCGCGGGGAGCCTGGCGTACGCGCCATCGCGGAGCTTGTGCGCGGCGTCGAGCACGGCGCGCGTGTTCCCGTTCGACGCCGCGTAGTCGCCAACGCCGCCGGGTCCGGTCCACGGGTCGGCCGCGCGCCCGCCCGCCGCACCCTCGCGCTCAGCCTCGAGGCGCTGGAGCATCTGGGCGGGCGCGGGCGCGCCGAGGAGCGCCGCGCCCACCCCGAGCAGTGCGGTATTGAGGAAGTCCTTGCGCGTGATCGGCGCGCCGATCCCGAGGGCGCGGTCGCTCGTCTCGGGCAGATCGGGGTGCTCGTGCGGCATGGTCGTGGCGGGGCAGGGACGGGGCAGGCGCGGTCGGCGGCGAAGGTAGCCGGAGGGGTGGGGGTTGTCTACGTCCTCGGGACTCGCTTGTCATCCCGCAGGAGCGAGTGCGCAGCGCGAGCGAGTGTCGGGATCTACCCGGCACTACCGCGTGGCTCGGCAGGCGCCATCAGCCTGGACAGTAGATCCCGACACTCGCGCCTGTGGCGCTCCTGCGGGATGAGAGACCCTCGCCTAGCGCAGGTGCGCGCGGATGCTCGCGGCCCAGCGGTCGAGCGTGGAGCGGTCGGGTGTCGAGGGCGGGGACGGATAGACGCGGAGCACGTCGTCGCCGAAGCGGCGCGGGTGAATGTGGAAGTGCAGGTGGGGCACTTCCTGGTTCGCCCCCGCGCCAGCGGAGTGCCAGACGTTCAGCCCGTCGCTCGGGAAGGCGGCGTCCACCGCACGGGCAACGCGGGCGACCGCGGCGATGAGCGCGGCGCCGGTGTCATCGTCCAGCGAGCGAATGTCCGCGATGTGCCGGCGCGGAATCACGAGCACGTGTCCCGGGTGGAACTGCCGGAGGTCGAGGAGCGCGATCGTGCGCGCATCCTCTGCGACGATGCTCGCCGGCGCCCCCGCCCCGCTCGCGATCGCGCAGAAGGCACACGTGTCGGTCAACGCGGACCGCTCGCAACCACATCGCGCTCCCGGCCTCGCTCTGGCTGGCCGATGTACGCCTCCACCCGGCGCGACATGCGGTCGAGCAGCGCGAGGTGCCGCTCCATCCCCTTTCGCAGCCAGCTCATGGAGGGGATGACGGCGTCCGTGAAGTGCCTGCCCCAATCGGGCTGGCCGCCGTCGTGGTCGGCGAAGCCGTAGTGCCGCGCGACTTCCCACGACGAGGTGATGCTCCCGGTCTGCTCGAGCACCTTCCGATCCGCGGCCAGCGCGGCGACGGCGCGCCCGACGAAGAGCGGCGACTCGGACTGGAGAAAGTTCGGATCCTTCTTCCCGCCATCCCGCCAGTTCGCTTCGGTGACGCCGAAGTGCCCGAGCATCGATTCCGAGCGGAGAAAGCCCGGAGAGATCGCGATCGCGGCAACGCGGTGCGCGCGCAGCTCCTCCGCCATCACGACGACGAGCGTCTTGTGCCCGCCCTTCACGAGCGAGTGGAGCGCGTTCCCGCCATCCCCGCCCACCAGCAGATCGCTCGACGTGATCTCGACGATGAGCCCGCGCCGGTTCCGGATCATGAGCGGCGCCGCGTGCTTGGCGGTGATGAGGTGCGAGAGCAGCGCCTGGCGCACCGCCGCGTCGGCCTGCGAGAGATCGGTCTCCCAGAACTTGGTCCAGCCGCCGAGGAGCGGGTCTTCACCGGCGACGGAGTTGGCGAGCACGTCGAGCCGTCCGTGGTCGCGCTCGACGCGCGCCATGAGCTCACGGACCTCCGCCTCGACGGCGTGGTCCACGCGGACGGCGATCCCCGTACCGCCCGCCGCCGTCACCAGCTCGGCCGTCTCCTCGATGGTCTCGGGGCGGCCGTAGGGCGAGGGATTGCCACGCACGCTCCGCCCGGTGCAGTAGACCACGGCGCCCGCCTCGCCGAGCGCGCGGGCGACACCGCGTCCCGCACCGCGGGTGGCGCCGGCGACGACGGCCACCCGGCCGGCGAGCAGCCCGGCGCCCCGGCCGCGGGCGGCGGCGCGGGGTGTAGGGGTCCGAGCCCCTCTGGCTCGCGTGGCCGGAGGCGGCGGAGCGGTTGACTGCGCGGACGAGGTACCGCCTGACGTCGTTGTGGTGGTGCTGGAGCGCGGAGCCATGGGTCCCTCCTGCGGCGATGGGGTGCGGGAGCGAACTGCGGCGTGGAGCAAGGGGCCGGCTATTAATAAACGATCATTCATTTGCATTGACCGCATTGACAAACTGAATGGTCGTTTACTAATTGTCAAGCCATGACGCCGCGCCCGCGTACCGCCACCGATGCCCAGGTCCTCGCCGCCGCCATGCGCGCGATGTCGAGCTTGGGTCCCGCCCGCCTCACGCTCGCCGACGTTGCCGGTGAAGCTGGTCTCTCCCCCGCCACGCTCGTCCAGCGCTTCGGCTCGAAGCGCGGCCTCCTGCTCGCCGTCGCCAAGCTCGGCGCCGACGCCGCGGACGCCTGCTTCACGGGCGCGCGGGCCGCGCACTCATCGTCTCCTCTCGATGCGCTCGTCTTCGCTGCCACGGAGATGACCCGCTACATGAAGAGTCCCGAAGAGGTCGCGAACGGGCTCGCCTTCCTCCAGATGGACGTGAGCGACCCGGACTTCCACCGCCACGCCCGCCAGGGCGCGCGCCGCACGCTCGCCGGCTACCGCGCGCTCCTCGACGACGCCATCCTCGCCGGCGAGCTCGCCCCCTGCGACACGGCCGGTCTCGCGCGCGCGGTGTCGTCCCTCTCCGGCGGCTCCCTCCTTGCCTGGGCGATCGCCCGCGAAGGCTCGGCCGAGGCATGGGTGCGCGGGGACATCGCGCTGCTGCTCGATCCTTACCGGCAGAGCGCCCCCGGCAAGCGGCGCCGCCCGCCGATCAGAGAATCCACCCGCCGAGCGCGGCGCCCATGAGGCCGAGGACCGTGCCGATCGCGGAGATCACGCCCACGACGGCGGCCGCCCCTCGCGCGAGCCGGAGGCTGCCTCGCATCTCGTGCTCCCCGTCGCGCGCGAGCGCACGGTCCGCGAGGCCCCAGCCTCCGTACGCCGCGAGACAGACGGACGCCGCCGCCACCCACCAGAGCCCCGGATGGGCGACGCCGAGCACGACGGCGTCGAAGGTGCCGACGGCGGTCGCCGCCCAGAGCCGCCCACTCGGCGCGGCGCGCGCCTGACCGGCGAGCACATCGAAGACCGTCGCGTCGTCCGCGCCCGACGGCGGCAGCTCCGCCACGCTCTCGCGGATGGCATCCGGGATCACGTCACCCCGCGTCGCGTCACCCGGTGGCTCGCCTGTCCGGCTCATCTCATCCACCGCGAACCTCCCTCCGGCGGTTCCCGGGTCGCGTCGCATCTTACGTGTCGCTCGCGCACGGCCCGGGGCGATTCGTCAATCTACTCGCGCGCGCCCGGCTGGCGAGCGAAGCTCACGCTGTAGTGCGGCCCCGTTCCTAGCCGGACTCACGAGCGCCGCCACGCGCGCGAGCATCGCGGCGCTGGCATCGCCGAAGTCCGCGAACACCGTACCTACACCGCCTCGTGCCACTCGAGACCACCCGGCAGTGGCCCCTCCGCGTACTCGATGTGCACCACGCGCCGGTGCGCCGGCACGCGCGCGGGCGACGACGCGTGCAAGAGGAGCGGCCGCATGGCGAGCACGCCGCCCCGCGCGGCGAGACATTCTACTGGCGCGGCTCTGGCCTGCCACGACTTGGCCGCCTCGGCGCTCAGTCGCCCGGCGCGATGCGAGCCCGGGACCACGCGCACCGGTCCGTTGTCTGGCCCACAGTCGTCCAGGTGGACGCGGAGCGCGACCATGCCCTCCAGCACCTCTGCCGGTGCCTGCACGTGCGTGACGCCTTCCTTCTCGGACCACGGGCCGAATCCCGGCGCTGGCCGGCGCACGCGCACGGCGACCGTGACGTCCTGGTGCCAGGCCACCTTCCAGTTGGCCGCAGGTGTCTTGTCGAACAGGATCGCGCGCACGGCTACGCAATGCGGGCCGAGGATCGCCTCGGCGAGCGCGCGAATGGGGCCGGAGCTGGCCAGGCGGCGGACACCGAGTGAGCGCCGGAGCAGATGGCGCACGCCCCCTCGCCCGTCGGCTGCTCGCGCGAGTGGCTCGAGCTCGCCCAGCAGCACGTCGGCCTCGAGCTGCGAGAGCTCGCCTGGCCAGATCGTGAAGCCGTCGCGCGCGATGGCGGCGGTCAGCTCACTCTCCATGCACCGCCCCTGCGCGCGGGATGGCCTCGACTCGGGTATCCGCTCACGCTGCCAGTGTAGGACACGGCGGGCCGCGGGGCAACCGTGCCGGATCCAGACGCGAATACACGAGTGGCGACGCGCGCGCGCGCCACTCGTGCGCATCATCCTGGCCCGCCACTCCACCAGCGTGCGCAGCCCCACGGCCTTCGCGCCCCAGACCGCCAGCCGCCCCGCCGCCTCGCCAATGGCCAGGCCGGCATCGATGTCGAAGCGGTAGTGCAGCCCCGCGTACAGCCGCGAGATGCCGATCTCGTCCGCCAGCGCGTGCAGCCGCTCCGCATCGCCAGGGAAGAACGCGGATAGCGCCTCAGCGCCCGCCCCGGACGTGCAGGAGTGGCTGGACGGGAATGACGGGTGCGTCGGCAGGCTGATCGTGAGCTTGATCGCCGGGTCCGCCTGCGATGGGCGGATCAGCCAGTACGTGTACTTCGCGTCGAAGCACGCGATCGTCGCGTCGCTGAGCGCGATGTTGAGCACCGCGAACACTCGCGCTGCACGCTTCTCGTCGAGCCGATCGCGGTGGATCAGGTCGGCGGCCACCACGTTCCAGTAGCCGGGCGTCCGGATGCTCCCCGACGAGTACGCCCACTTCACCGCGAGCGCCGCCTGCTCCGGCGTGCGCGCATCGGTCACGCTCCGCACCTCGGCCAGGGCCTCGCGGAACGCCTCCGAGCCGAACGCCGGCGGCGCGGGCGGTCGGAGCTGGTCGTTCGATGCGAGATAGAACGCACGCGCCTGCCCGAGCGTCGGCGTGGAGGGGAGGGCGGGGAGCGTCGGGGCGAGCCAGAGCCCCGGGCCGGTTGGCACCTGCCCTGTCCAGGGCGCACCCACCCCGTCGGTCTTCGCCCGCGCGATCACCCGACCCGCCACCGCGCGGCCGATCGCCTCGGCCGCCGCCATCCGTGCCGCGGCTCGCTCCCCCTGCTCCTCGCGCGAGAGCTGGTCGCGGAGCTCTGCCTCCAGAAACGCCGCGTCCGCCGGATAGAGATACGCCAGCACGGCCGCGGACGCGCCGGCCACCGCCGCGCGGGCATCGGCCGGCGTCTTGAAGCCGGCGTCACCCGTCTCCTGCACCGCGACGAACTGCGCGAGACTCACGGTGGCGAACGGGCGCGATGACGGGTCCGTCCGGTACTTCACCACGAGGGCGCGGGTGATCTCGTTCCACCGGATCGTGGCGAACTGGGTCGGGTTCGGCTGCACGTCCGCGCTCGCCGCGGCAACGTGCTCGGGCGCCGCGGGCCCGGCGAGCGAGTCCGCGCACGCCGCCGTCGCCAATGCGAGCAGGATGACGGCGCAGCCGCGAATTTGGCCGGGCGCGTGATGGATGGAATGGATGGAGCGGACCGCGCGAGCGTGGCGGCTGACAGCACGCGCGACAGGCGCGACGTGCACGACGTCTGTGATGATGTGGCTGCGATTCTGCATGATACCCCTGCCTCCTCGGGAAGCGGTGCGGGTAGTAGGGCCACAGCGGCCCCAGCCTCCCTGCACTCGTGTTGCACCGCGACAGCGTGGGGCGTACACTAGTTTTTCGAACCAAACGGGGATCAAATCCGCATCAAACGAGGGTGTCGCGAGGTTTGATGCTGCGGCTTCGGACGTTCGGCGGGGTGCGATCGAGCGAAGTGGCACGCCGCTCACCGGAGCGGCGGCCCAGCGGCGCCCGCTCGCCATCCTCGTGCAGCTCGCCGCGGCTCGCGACCCCGGGGTGGGCCGCGCCACGCTGGTGGGGCGGCTCTGGCCGGAGAGCGACGAGGAGTCCGCCCGCCGCGTGCTGGCGCAGACGCTCTACGCGTTGCGCCGCGCCCTCGGCGAAGAGCATCTCGTCGCGGGCACCGTGGACCTCCGCCTCAACCCCGACGTAATCGCCACCGACGTAGCCGACTTCACCGTCGCGCTTGCCGGTGGGGACGCCGATCGGGGAGTGACGGTGTACCGGGGGCCTTTTCTCGAGGGCTTCTATGTGTCCCGGAGTTCGAGCGCTGGGCGGAGGGCGAGCGCGCCCGATTCGCCGCCGACTACGCGGGCGCGCTCGACACGCTCGCCTCCCGCGCCGCCACCGCGCGCGACCACGCTGCCGAGGCCGCCTGGCTTCGCAAGCGCGCGGCCGTGGACCCGGTCGATGCCCGCGTCACCGTGCGCCTGATGCAGGCGCTCGCCGCCTCGGGCGACCGCGGCGGCGCGCTGCAGCACGCGCGCGTCTACGAAGCGCTCACCCGCGAGGAGCTGGACGCGCCCCCCGACCCGGCGGTCGTCGCGCTCGCCGCGCGTCTGCGAGAGGTCGCGAGCCCGAGCTTCGCGCCCCCGCGGTCCGATGGCGCGCTGGCCGATGCGGGTACCGGGGCGACGCTCCCCTCGCCGCCCGCCGCTCCCCGCCGCGCTGTCGCCTCATCCAGGGTCGTGCGCCCTCTCGCGCTCGCGGTCCTCGCGGCGCTCGCCGTCGCCGCGGTCGTCGGTACGGCGAGCTACCTCGCCGGCACGCGTCGCACGGCCGCACCCGCGGCCGAGCCAGAGACGGAGCGCACCACGCTGGCGGTACTCCCCTTTCGCACCATCACCGAATCGCCGGAAATCGGGTTCCTCCGCGTCGGCATTGCCGATGCGATCATCACGCGCCTGGCCAACGTCCGCCAGCTCCGGGTCCGCCCCACGAGCGCCATCCTCGGCTACCAGACCGCGCCGGTCGACGCGGGGCAGGCCGGCCGGGCGCTCGGCGCGCAGTACCTGGTGCTCGGCACAGTGCAGGAGGTGGGCGACGTGCTCCGTGTGAGTGCGCAGCTCGTGCGCGTGAGCGACGCGGCGCCGTTGTGGGGGAAGCACTACGACCTCCCGCGCGCCGACCTGCTCTCCTTCCAGGACTCGGTCGCGCGCCGGCTGGAGACGGAACTCCGCATCCAGATGAGCGAGGCGGAGCGCGCGCGCGTCTACCGCCGCTATACCGCGAATGCGGAGGCGTACGAGCACTACCTGCGCGGGCGGGCGCGGCTCGCCGCGCACACGGAGGTGGCGACGCGCGCCGCGATCGGGGACTTCACCGCCGCGCTCCGGCTCGACCCGAACGACGCGCTCGCGCACGCCGGCCTCGCGATGGCGAGCGCCGAGATGCACCTCCGCTTCGCCCCGGATGCCGAGGTGAAGGCGTGGGGGGAGCGTGCGCAAGCGGAGGCGCGGCGTGGGCTGGAGCTCGACTCCACGATCGCCGAGGTGCACCAGGCGCTCGCTGCCGTGTCGCGGAAGGCGGAGTTCGACTGGGCGCGGACGATCGCCGAGAGCCAGCGGGCGCTCGAGCTGAGCCCGAGCCTCGAGCTCCCGCACTACTTCATCGCCGCCGCCTTCTACCATCTCGGGCTGCTCGACCTGGCGGAGCGCGAGGTGCGGGCAGGCCCCGATGCGAACCCCGCGGGGGACCGTGTGGAGGTCCTGCGCACCCGCGGCGTCGTCGCCCTGCTGGATGGCCGGTACGCCGAGGCGACCGCGCTGTTCGAGGAGCTGCGGCGGGTGAGCGATCGGGCGCTGTCCGACACCTACCTCGCGCAGGCGTACTACTACACGGGCGATACGGCGCG
>JBBJNN010000148.1:0-9752 GCA_037720885.1 Gemmatimonadaceae bacterium
CCACGCCATGGTCGCCGCATGCGTCACCACCCGCCGCGTCACCACCCGCCGCGTCACGCCCCCACCCTCGCGCGTCTCGCGCTCGCGCTCGCCTTGCCCGCGACCTCGGCCGCCGCGCAGCTCCCGGGTACGCCGCCGCCACCGCCGTACGACACGCGCCAGCCAGTCATCGAGACGCACTACGAGGCGCCGTACGACCGCACGGTCGTGCGCGTGAGCATCCCGCAGGTGGGCGCGGGCGTGGACCTCAGCATGTCGGGCGCGTATCCCGGTACCCGCCGCGCACCGCCAGACAGCGTTCAGCTCTTCGTCACCCGCACGAACCCCAGGACGCGCCTCCACTCGGGTGACGACATCGACATCATCGTGGATGGCAGGCACTATCTCACGCTCGAGGACCTCACCGTGCGCACGACCAAGATGCCGAGTGCCACGGTGGAGCAGGCCACGGTCGCCGTCGCGCTCCGGGACCTGGTCGCGATGTCGAACGCGAAGGCGTTCGGTGGGAAGGTCGGGAAGTTCACCTTCTGGGTCGCGGGCTCGCAGCTCGATGTGCTTCGTGATTTCGCCATCCGGCTCGGCGTCCCAACGGGGCCGGCGCCGATCCCGCGATAGCCGGCCGCCATGGGGACGGCGGTGGTGCCCACGAACACCGTGCGGCGATTGCGACTGCGACGGCGCGGCGCCGCGGGTTTCCTCACTCTCTGCACACTCGCCGGGTGCGCGCACGCCCGCGCTGCGACCCGCCCACCGGTGCGCGAGCCGGCGCGTCCAGCCGCGAGCGTGCCGGCGGCGATTGCGCCCGCGCGCGAGCTCGAGTATCTACGCTCGCGCCGGCTCATCGTGCCGGTCGCGGGCGCCGTGTTGAGCAAGATCGCCGACTCGTTCGACGCCCCGCGCGGCGACCGCCGGCACAACGCGGTGGACATCCTCGCCCCGCGCGGCACCCCCGTCCTCTCCGCCGACGACGGGGTAGCGTACCGGCTCCGCACGAACGCGGCGGGTGGGCTGGTCATCTACGCGACCGATCCGGCTCGGCGGCTCATCTACTACTACGCGCATCTCGATCGCTATGGCCGCCGGCTTGCCGAAGGAATGCCGCTTGCCAGGGGGGACACGATCGGATTTGTGGGGACGTCGGGCAACGCGCCGCCGAACGTACCGCACCTCCACTTCCAGGTAATGCTCGCCGACCACGGCTCCCAATACTGGGCGGGGACGCCAGTGAGCCCGCTTCCCTACTTCGGCGCGCAGGAGTCGCGACGGTGACGACCGAACGATGACCATCACGAGCAAGCGCCGCGCGGAGCTGCGCGCCGAAGCGCACCATCTGCAGGCCATGGTTCACGTGGGGCAGCATGGGATCACGCCGACACTCGTCGCCTCGCTCGACGATGCGCTCCGCACGCGCGAGCTGGTGAAGGTGCAGCTCAACCGCCATGCCGAGGCGGAGCCGCGCGACGCTGCCTACGAGCTGGCGTCGGCGACGGACGCGGACGTGGTGCAGGTGATCGGAAAGACGGCGACGCTTTACCGCGAGAATCCGGAGCTGGAGCGGAAGGCCGACGCGCCACCGTCCTGGCGGCGGGGTGGTAGCCGCGAAGAGCCGCCGTCGTCGCGACGCTGATCGCCGCATCCACGCGCGCTCCTACCTCGCTCCTACCTCGCTCCTACCGCTCGCGAGTGAGCGCGGACGCGGCGACCACCCACTTCATCGCGAGCTCCCGGCACAGGAATCCGATCACGTAGTCTGGCGCGGTCTCGACTCTGACCTCGCCGCTTGCCTGGAGATCCGCCAGCGCATCCGCCACCGCGCGCCAGAGGGCGGTGTCCCGGTACTCGCCGTATTGCTGTGACATGATCTTCAAGGCCCATGGGGCGGGGATGACGCGAGCCGAGCCGTCTCTCGTACCGGCCAGGCGGCGCGCACGAGTCGGGACGAGTCGGGAAGTATCGAGGTAGTGGGCGGGAGTAGATGGTGCGGAGACCGCCCGGCACGCAACCCGCAGAAGGCGCGCCAGGAAGGCGCGCCAGAGGGAATAGCGGCGGTGACAGCAGCAGCGGGGGGCAGCGTGGACAGTGGCGGTGGCGGGGCCAGCAGCGCCAGCGGGGGCGGCCGGCGGGACGAGCTGATCGCGCGGATCTCCGCGCGGCTGAAGCGGGTGTGCGCGCACCTCTCGGACGACGAGTTCGCCAAGCTGGTCCAGCGCGCGGCGGACATCCAGCTCAAGTACGAAGGGCAGGGCGCGATACCAGTGCGCCCCTCGTCCGCCGTCGATCGCCGCGCGGGCCAGTCGTAATCCAGTCGTGCGACGCCGCGCTCAGGAGCCGGTCTTCACGCGCTCCGTGAGCCGGTCGTGCAGGCGGCGCTCGAGGGCGCCGGTGGAGGAGCACGCGACGGTACTCGTCGCGTTGAAGGCGACCGGGCGTGCGGCCGCGTCCACTGTCGTCACGACCTGCGTCTCCCCCTCGGTCGCCGGGCGGAGCTGCGAGAGCACGGAGAGGGTGATCTCGTAAGTGTCGGCGTTCGCGCTGCCGGGCGCGGCGCCGCCGCATTGCAGGAACCGGCTGAGCGGCACGCCCTTGAGCCGGCGCGTGACCTTCATCCCCTCGTTGCCCACCACGAAGCTCGCCGCGTCCACCTTGGTGAGTGGGATGCCAAGCTCCTCGTAGACCGCGGGGATCTCACGCCAGATCACGTCGCGGGCGGCGCGGAGCGAGACGGCGCTCGTGGATGGGCCCGAGGTGCTCTCGAGCGTCATCGTCTGCCCCGAGCCGCCGCCGGCGGTCGTGACGCGGGTACCGGTCTGCCCGATGGTAGGAGCGGGAGCGGCGCCGGTGTCTTCCTGACGACTAGCGCACGCTGCCAGCGCGAGCAGGGCGGCCATGCACAGTCGCGACACGATCCCTCCGGCGGGTTGCATCGCGATGACATTATACATTATGTGGCATCCGCGGCCGCCGTTCATTGCGGGCGGCATCAAGTCGCGGTATCACCTGTCACCCGAGAGTGGGACTGCTCTTGTCTACCTTGTGGGTGAAGTGGAAGTCGGTTCCGCCCTTGACGCGCTCCCCTTCCTGAGGGTCGAGATCCCTCGCGCTCAGATCCTTCAGCGTGGGCTGGGTATCACGGCGTGGCTTATCCTTCCGGTCCTTGCGATCGTCGCTTGCCATGGTGGGCCTCCGGGGGGTTGTATAGCAACGTCATTATGCGGCGTCTAGGGCGCCCGCGCCAGGGGGCGATGCCAGCGTCACGGCACCGTGAGCGGCTTGGCTTCCGCGTCGAGGATCGTGATCGGCGCGATGCCGGTGCCGCGCAGCGCGCTCTCGATCGTCGCGCGGTCGCCGACGATCACGATGTTCAGGTGGTCGAGGTCAACGTACTTCTTCGCCACGCGCACGAGGTCATCGCTCGTGACCGCGTTGACCTTCGCCGCGTAGTCCTGGTAGAACGTCTCGGGGAGCCCCTGCAGGAAGATGCCGCCGACAGACGAGGCGATCGCCCTCACGGAGGCGAAGCGGCGCGGGAGCCCCTGGATCAGCGACTCCTTCCCCTGCTTGATCTCGTCCTCGGTGAACGGGACGCCACCCTGCACACCCCTGAGCTCCTTCATGAACTCGATGAGCGCCGAGTCGGTCTTGGCCGTCACGATGCCGCCACCCGCCTCGAACGCACCCGGGCCGCGCCCGTACGCGAAGCCCGAGCCCACGCCGTAAGAGTAGCCCTTCACCTCGCGGATGTTGTGGTTCAGCCGCGACTGGAAGAGGCCGCCCAGCAGGTGGTTCATCACCTGGATCGCGTAGTAGTCGGGCGTGTCACGCGGTGGGCCGGGAAGCCCGATGGAGAAGACCGACTGCGCCGCCTTGGGCTTGTCCACGAGGTAGATGGCCGTCGTCTTCGAGGCCGGCACCTGCGGGTAATTCCACGCCGGCCGCTCGCCCCCCGCGGGCCAGCTGGCGAGCGCCTTCTCGACCGCGGCGCGCACCGCGGCGGGGTCCACGTCGCCGGCGACGGAGATCACAGCGCGACCCGGTTTGAAGTACGCCTGGTGGAACGCCACGACGTCGTCGCGCGTCACGGCGCGCACGGTGCCCTCCGAGATGACCCGGCCGTACGGGTGCTCGGCGCCGTAGAGCACGCGGGAGAAGACGTTCGACGCGATGGTGTTCGGCTGGTCCTTCGCCTGCGCGAGCGAGACGAGCGTACGCCCCCGGATGCGCTCGAGCGCTTCGGCCGGAAAGCTCGGGTGGAGCATCATGTCGGCGAGGAGCGCGAGCGCCGCCTCCCACTTGCTCTCGAGCGCCGCGAACCCGATGGAGCCGCTCTCGCTGTCGACGCCGGCGCCGATCTGCGTGCCGAGCATGCTCTGCGCGTCGGCGAGCTGCTCGCCGGTGCGCGTGGCGGTGCCCTCGCTCAGCATCTGCGCGGCGAAGCCGGCGACACCGAGCTTGTCCGCCGGCTCGAAGTTGTAGCTTCCGCCGACGAAGCTGATCGTGAACGCCACGAGCGGTAGATCCCGCTTGGGCGTCACCACCAGCTCGGCGCCGTTCGAGAGCGTGGTCTTCGTCCAGGCCGGCACGCGGAGCGCGGGCGCGATGCCGGGCGTGGGTTGCACGGTGCGGTCGAGGATCGCGCGTGGGCGCGAGGTGGCCTGCGCCTGAAGCTGCGCGGGGAGCGACATCGTGAGCGGTACGAGCGCCGCGAGCGTGCACCCGGCGGCGAGATTCCTGATCGCGTCCATCACTTGGGCTCCATGACGTAGTGGCCGCCATCGGCGCCGACGGTCACCTTCGCGCTGGCGCCTGGATTCGAGGCCTGGTCGAACTTGCCGAGGGGGACGACGGAGAGCACGACGCGATTGGGACCGAGGTACCGGTTCGCGACGCGCTTCACGTCGGCCGCGGTGACCGCGCGCAGCGCGGCGTACTGCGTCTTGTAGTAGGCGGGGTCGCCGTAGAATACGAGCCCCGTGTTGAGGATCTCCGCCTTCCCGAGGTTGTTCTCGAGGGTACCGACGAACCCGAACTCGATCCCGGCGCGCGCCTTCGCCATCTCGGCTTCCGACGGTCCCTCGCGCTTGAGGCGGTCGAGGACCGAGTCGGCCGCCGCCTCCAGCTCGGCGAGGGTGTGGCCGGGCCGCGGGGTGATGGAGATGCCGAAGTCACCGACGCTCTCGCGCCCGGAGTTGCCGGCCGTCACGGTCGCCGCCGACTGGCGGTCGTAGACGAGCGCCTTCGTGAGGCGTGCCGTGCGTGACGCGGTGAGCACCTGACCGAGGAAGGAGAGCGCGTGTGTGTCGGCGCTCTTGACGCCGGCCGTGGGCCAGCGGACGTAGAGCCGCGGCACCTGCACGCGGTCCTCGAAGACGAGCCGCTTCGGGGCGGCGAGCGTGGCTGCCGCGACGATGGGGCGTGTGATCGGCTTGCCGCGCGGGAGGTCGGCGAAGTACTTCGTCACCCACGCCTTCGCCTGCGCCGGCTGGAAGTCGCCGACGATGGCGAGCGTCGCGTTGGAGGGCGCGTAGTAGAGACGGAAGAAGTCCTTCACGTCCTCCACCGACGCCTGCTGCAGCTCGGATAGGTAGCCGACCACCGGCCACGAGTAGGGGTTCGACGCGGGGTACAGCGCGGTCGTCAGGATCTCGCCGACGCGGCCATACGGCTGGTTGTCGATGCCCTGGCGCCGCTCGTTCTGCACGATGTCGCGCTGGGCGGCGAACTTCGCCGAGTCGAGCTTGTCGAGGAGAAAGCCCATGCGGTCCGCCTCGAGCCAGAGCGCGCTCTCGAGGTAGTTCGAGGGAACGACCTCGTAGTAGTTCGTGCGGTCGTTGTTCGTCGAGCCGTTGTTGCTCCCGCCCACGCCCTCGGTGAGCCGGTCGTGGAGGCCGTACGCGACGTTCCCCGACCCGGTGAACATCACGTGCTCGAACATGTGCGCGAACCCGGTGCGTCCCGCGACCTCGTTCTTCGAGCCCACGTGGTACCACACGTCCACCGCGACTTCCGGGGTGGAGTGGTCCGGGGCGAGGATCACGTTCAACCCGTTGCGGAGCGTCATCCGCTCGTGGGGAATGTTGACCGAGCTCGTCGCACGCGCCGGGGTGCTCCGCGGTTGGGGCTGCTGCGCGGCCGCGGGCCCGGCGACCGCCGGGAGGGCGGTCGCGAGCGCGAAGAGGACGGCCGGGCGCAGGGTGTCGGAGAGACGCATGGCTGCCGGGTGAGAGGTGACGGGAGCGCCGCCACGTATGGCGGGCGTCTGAACATTATGGGCGGGCGCAGACGGCGCACAACGGACTTCGGCAGATACTTACAAGCGAGCGGCTCCGGCCTGCTTGTCCTCTCGTCTCGCCCCTAACCCCTGGCCCCTCGTCCGCGGTATCTTCCGCCGCCCGTTCCACACCCCGCCAGTCCCGTCACTCGAGTCACGACGTTGGAGTTCCACGACCGACCCGTCCTCCCGCCCGGGTTCCGCTGCGCCAGCCGCAACTGCGGCCTCAAGCCGGCGGCGAAAGACCTCGCGCTCTTCGCGTGCGACGAGGACGCCGTCGCGGCGGCCCTCTTCACGCGCAATCACTTTCCCGGTGCTCCCATCCTCCTCGGGCGCGAGACCATCAGGGGCGGGCGCCTCCGTGCGATCGTCGCCAACTCCAAGGTGAGCAACGTCGCGACGGGCGCGCCGGGTGTGGAAGCCGCGCGCCGCATGGCCGCCGCGGCCGCCGCCGAGGTGGGCACCACGCCAGACCGCGTGCTCGTCAGCTCGACGGGCGTGATCGGCGTGCCGCTCCCCATCGACATCATCGAGCGCGGTCTTCGCGGCATGGCGGCCGATCTCCAGGCCGACCCGATCGTTGGCGCCGAGGGGATCATGACCACCGACACCTACCCCAAGGTGCTCTCGGCGAGTGTCGGCCCCGCGACGATCACGTGGGTGGCGAAGGGGTCTGGGATGATCGAGCCCAACATGGCGACGATGCTCGCCTACATCTTCACCGACGCGGCGCTCGATGCCCTGACGCTCGACCACGCCTTGCGCGAGGCGGCGGACGTCTCGTTCAACATGCTCTCCGTAGACAGCGACACCAGCACCTCCGACACCTGCGCCATCCTCGCGAGCGGGCGTGCCGGCGCGGTGCCCGCGCGTGCGTTTCGCGACGCGCTGACCGCGGGCTGCGTCCGCATGACGGAGATGCTCGCCCGCGACGGGGAAGGTGCCACGCGTCTCCTGCGTGCGACGGTCCGCGACGCCGCGAGCGACACGGAGGCGCGCCGGATCGCCAAGGCGATCGTCAACTCGCCGCTCATCAAGACGATGGTGTATGGCGCGGATCCGAACGTCGGCCGCATCCTGATGGCGATCGGCAAGTGCGTGGACTGCACGGTGAGCGCGGACCACACGGACGCCTGGGTGAACGGCCGGCAAGTCGTAGAGAGCGGCCGGCGGCTCCCGTTCGATGACGCCGAGGTGCGCGCCGCCCTCGCCACCGACACGGTGGATCTCGAGGTCACGCTCGGCGCCGGCCCCTCGGCGGCGACGGCGTATGGGTGCGATCTGACGGCGGGCTACATCGAGGAGAACGCGGCGTATTACTCGAGCTGATCGGCGAATGCACACTCCGTCCGATACACCGTCCGCCCCCACCATACGCCCTGCGCTCCCCACGGACGCCGCGGTCATCTCGGCGCTCATCGGGCAGTACGTGGCGTCGGGCGCGCTCCTTCCGCGCGCGCCGGAGTTCGTGGCGGAGCGGGCGCTCGACTTCCTGGTCGCGGTGGCGGGCTCGGCCGGGCGGGTAGTGGGTTGCGTCCACCTCGAGGAGTACTCGCCCACTGTGGCGGAAGTGCGATCGCTCGCCGTGGATCCGGCCTACCAGGGGCGCGGTGTGGGCGTGGCGCTCGCGGACGCGGCCGAGCGGCTCGCGCGCCGGCGTGGGTACGCGATCCTGTTCGCGGTGAGCAACAACGAGGATTTCTTCCGGAGTCGAGGCTACGGGCCGCGCGAGATCCCGGAGCTCGACCGCGAGCGGAGCGAGGTGAGCCGCTTCAAGGGCGTGTACGCGAAGGACCTCGGCGGCCCCGCGGCGAACACCGATTACCGTCCGGAGTCGGGGACGAGCCCGGAGGGGTAGCATCGGCGCACGGCGCACCGCGCTCGGCTAGCACTTCTCGTACTTCCAGTTCCGCGATTTGCCCTCGGCCATCCACTCGACGGCCTGCGCGAGGCGGCGCTCACGCGTGGCGGCGGCCTTGGCCTCGGTGATCCATTCGACGTACTCGCGCTGGTGGCTCTGGCTGAAGGCATCGAACGCTGCCTGCGCCTTCTTCCGCTTCCCCAGCGCGCTCGCGAGGTCGTCGGGGACGACGACCGGGGCTTTGGGCGCGCGTGGCATCACGCGCGTGGGGGACTTCACCCCGTCGTCGTTCAGCTTCATCGCCGTCTTCACGTAGCCGGCGAGCACCTTCCTGGGCGGCAGCTCGGCGAGCGTCGTGATCCGGCCGAACTGCCCCATCGCGTCCTCGCCATTCCCGCCGTTCTGTCCGAGCACGAGATCTCCTTTCCAGAAGCCGAACGTACAGTGCGCCTTGAACGACGCCATGCCGCAGAGCATCCCCTTGTACATGAAGTGGGGGAAGCTCCACTTCATCGCCTCCTCCACCTCGGGGCAGGCGCCGTGCACGACCTCGCGCAGGTGGGTGAGGATGGGTTGCGCGAAGTCGGCGGACCTGGCGATGTACGCGTCGACGCGCGGGTCTCGGGTTCCCATGGGGACCTCGGCGGGTGAGTGAGTGGGTGAAGGGGAGGGTTCCATGCTGGTGACACTGGTGACGGTGGGCCAGCGCAGGGGTCACGGCGGGGCGGGCGCCGGCCGCCGGACGGAGATGCCGAGCGTCGCCAACCGGCGAGTCAGGTCGCGGTACGTCGGGTCCGCGAGCGTCTCCGCGGACAGCTCCCGCGTCTCGAGGATGGTCGCAAGCGTCGTCTTCCCGTCGGATGCCACATGGCGCGGGTCTACGCCCAGGTCGAGGAAGCGGAGCGCTTCTCCCCAACGGTCGGTGGCGGCGGCGGCCATGAGCACCGTCTGTCCGTCACGATCGGGGAGCGTGGGGTCGGCGCCCAGGGCGAGCAGCATGGGCACGCGATGCGGGTGCTTGTAGAGCGCGAAGGTGAGAAGCGTGTAGTCGCTGCTCGTGTCGCCCACGTTCAGCGTGCCGCCGGCGGCGAGGATGCGCCGCAGCGCTGCGCTGTCACCTTTCGCGACCGCCTTCGCCAGCTCACGAGCGCGCGGCTCCTGAAAGTACGCGGCGCCGGACGACTCCCTGACGCCGGCGGCCAGGCTCCGCCCCCCATTGAGGAGCACCAGGATGACGCCGACGACGGGGATGACGCCGATGCCGGCCGCGACCTTCGGCCAGCCAATCATCCGGAAGAAGAGGACGGTACCGAGCAGCCCGCCGAAGATGATCGGGAAGAACCAGACCATGCCGCGGCCGGCGGCGTCCTGGCCGGGCGCGTGCTGCGCCCACCCCGCGACCCCAAGGGTGCAGAGAAAGACGAGCGCATCGACGACGATGATCGGAAGGAGGTAGCGGGGCACCGGATGGGTGGTCGGTGTGATGGGGAGGGCACCGGGCGGCCGCGCCGGTGTAGTATGTACGATTCGGGCGCCGTTCGCCCGACATACTCTCCTGGAGGGTTTTCATGCTCGGTTCGCTCACTCGTGGTCTCGTCGCACTCGGCGTCGCGGCGCCGCTCG
>JBBJNN010000148.1:9762-10663 GCA_037720885.1 Gemmatimonadaceae bacterium
TCTATTTCCGTGGCGCGCCACGGTCGGGGCCCGCGCTCCCGGCGCCCGAAGCCGACGTGTCCGCGGTGACTGCGGGCGCGCTCGAGACGGCGGTCTTCGCCGGCGGGTGCTTCTGGGGGATCGAGGCGGTGTTCGAGCACGTACGCGGGGTGTCGGATGCCGTGAGCGGCTATGCCGGCGGCTCCGCGAAGAACGCCGACTATGAACTGGTGGGCACGGGGACGACCGGGCACGCCGAGGCGGTCAAGGTGACGTACGATCCGTCGCAGGTGACCTACGGCGACCTGCTGCGCGTCTTCTTCTCGGTCGCGCACGATCCCACGCAGCTCAATCGCCAGGGCCCTGACATGGGGCCGCAGTACCGCTCGGCCCTCTTCTACGCGACGCCCGAGCAGAAGCGTGTGGCCGAGGCGTACGTCGGGCAGCTCACGCAGGCGAAGGCCTTCAAGGCGCCGATCGTCACGCAGATCGTGCCGCTCGAGGGATTCTACCTGGCCGAGGCGTACCACCAGAACTACATGGTGCAGCACCCGAACCAGCCCTACATCGTGATCCACGACAAGCCGAAGGTCGAGGCGCTGCGGAAGCAGCTTCCGGATCTGTACCGGGACAGCAAGACGGCGAGCCGCTGATCACTTCACGTCCAGCTTCCTCCCCGCGTTCAGGTTGTCCCAGTTCAGCATGGTATTGAAGACGAGCATGTAGCTGCCGATCGTCTCGCCACGCCAGACCGGGTTGTTGGCGAAGAGCACCACATGGCCCTTCCCCATCGGCACGTCCACCACCACGGGACGTTGCGCGATGTCGCCGCCGCCGTCGAGCAGGCCGGACACCAGGAGGTCGCGCTGGTCGCTGAAACGGAGCGCGCCGCGCGGCCGCAGCTCCGGCGGGATGATGTTCA
>JBBJNN010000149.1:0-5432 GCA_037720885.1 Gemmatimonadaceae bacterium
TCCACGGGGAGCGGCGCACCGCCGGTGCTGTCGGCGCGCGTGCTGTCGCGGCGGAGCCGGAGCCGCGCGAGCCCCAGGCGCTCGGAGGCGAGCCACCCGGTCGCAGCGTCGAGGGTGATGAGCACGCCGCCGTTCCGCACCCAGCTGGCCACCCGTTCGCGACCCGCATCGCCGAGCGTGCGGTCGAGCCCCGCGGCTGGCGCCGATGGGATCACGAGCACGTCGAAGTCGTCGAGCACGGCGCCGCCAAGCGACGCGGCATCGACTGGCGTGACGGGGTAGCCGAGCCGCTGGTCGAAGGCGTACCACGCGAAGCCGAACGAGTTGCCCGACACGGGCTGGCCACCCGCGAGCGCGACGCGCGGCGTCCGGAGCGGGAAGACACTGTTGCTGCCGAGGTCCGTGCCAGCGTCCACGGCGGCGGAGCCGAGTGCCGCGACACGCGCGCGGGCAGTGGCGGCATGGCGCCGGATCGCCGCGTGAACGGAGGAATCATTCGCCGCGACCCGGACGACGAACGCGCCGTTCGGAAAGTCCTGATTCCCCGAGCGGAAGGCGTGCGGCGCGTACCATACGCGCACGCTGTCGGCGAGGAGGGCACCGAGGAGACGGAGCGACGATTCGCTCCCGGCCTCGAACGCGTATGCGTAGCGCGCGGTCGGGAGTGTCGCGGCGCTGTCCACGGCGGTCGCCGTGAAGCGTCGCGGGACGACGGAATCCGCGACGGGTGGCAGCAGCCGCGCGCCAGCGACCGCTGTGGGCGATCCCCATGCGCGCACCCGGAACGCGAGGGGCAGCGACCAGGCGGTAACGTCGTAGAAGCGGTCGGGCTGCGCGGTGCGGCGCGACTCCAGCTCGGTGGCGATGAACGCGGAATCGAGCACGGCATCCGGCTCGAGCAGCGAGCGCGCGAGGCGCCCCTGCGGCTGGGCGAAGTCCACCGTGTACGCACCGTTCGCACTGTTCGCGCTGTTCGACCCGCGCGCCGGGCTCGGGCGCCAGCCGCCGTACGCGGCGGCACCGGCAGGCGCCGTGTAGCGGTCCAGCCAGCCGACGGCGATCCCGTTCTCCAACAGGAGCAGCGCGAGTGAGTCTGCGCGGCCCTGTGCATCCCGCTCGATCGTCACGGCGCGCAGTCCGCCCTTCCCACCGTCGGCGATCGCGCCCTCGCGGAAGGCCTGGTAGTCGCGCACCCGCTCACGCGCGCGTCGCGCCGATGTGAGCAGCGTCGCCCATGCGGCGGTGTAGTGGTGCCACGCGGCATCGTGGAGCGTGAGGACGGTGCCGTCCGTGCGCCGCACCGCGCCGCCCGAGCTCGACGCTTCCTCGTACGTCATGCCCACGGCGCCGGTGAGGATCGGCCACGACACGCCGTAGCCCGGATAGAACTCGTCGTACCCCTCGCGTCGGAAGAACGACCAGCCACGGAGGTCGAACGCCTCGGCATTCGACTTCGCAAAGATGTCCCACCACTTCATGATGTTCGGCGGGACGTTCTTGTTGAACGGCTCCATCGGCGGCGCGAAGAAGTACGTGGAGTTGGAGCCCATCTCGTGCAGGTCCACCGCCACCTGCGGATGCCACCGGCGGAAGGCCGCGACCCGCCCGCGCGATTCCGGGTGGGAGAGGATGAACCAGTCGCGGTTGAGGTCGAACCCGTAGTGGCTCGTCCGCGCGCCCGGCCAACTGCCCTGGTGGATCATGGCGCCCGGAGCCGTGGGGACGCCGAGCGCACTCCGCGCGCGCATCACGTCCTGCACGTGGCGCTCGTGGCCGTCCGGGTTCTGCACCGGATCGATCAGCACGACAGCGCTGTCGAGAATCATCCGCGTCTCGGCATCAGTTCCCGCGGCGAGCTGGTAGAGGAGCGCGAGCGCCGCTTCCGTCCCGGACGCCTCGCCTCCGTGCACCGTGTAGGCGAGCCAGACGATGACGGGCAGCCGCGCGGCGGCGGCCGAACCGCTCGTCGCGTCGTTCGCCGCGCCGGCGGCACGCGGCTCCGCCAGGCGCGCGGCGTCGGCGAGGATCTGCGTCATGCGCGCGTGATTGGACTCGCTCGTAACGATCGCGAGCACCGACTCGCGCCCCTCGAATGTCCGCGCCATCGTGTCCACCGTCACGCGTGGACTCGCGGCCGCGAGCCGCTCGAGATAGCGCACGATCTGGTGGTGTGGGGTGAATCGTTCGCCCACCTCGTAGCCCAGGGCGGCGCGCGGCGTCGGGACCTTCGGATCGTACGCAGCGGCCGCGCTCGCGCTGAACGCATGCTGCGCCGCTGCGGTGTGCAGTGTGGCGAGGACGAGGACGAGCGCCGCGGCGACGCCCTTCGCCGCCCGCTTCGCGACACGCCTGGCGGCGCGCTTCCCGGCCGTGCGCGCCCGCCGCGGCGGTCGCGGCGACTTGAGGATGATCCCGCGGCATCGCTTCGCGCCGCAGTGACACGCGTAGAGATCCCACCATGCCGCGCGGAACCGCCCACGCCTGATGTATGCGTAGTCGTACGTGAGCTCGGTGTCGCGTCGGATGGTGCGCAAGGCGTAGACGTAGATATGTCCGTCCTCCACAATCGCCTCGCAGTTGGGCTCGCAGGAATGATTGATGTAGCGCGCCGAGTTGCCGCGCCGGCCGCCACCGTCTACCACCGTGTGGTCGTCGAGCGTGAAGAGAAAGGTGTGGTGGCGCTCCATGGCGTCGTCGTCGTAGCGGCGATCGGCCTCGGCCTGCGTGATGTGCTCGCCCGTGTACTCCACGATGCGCTCGCCGCGCCTGATGCGGCGCGTGGCGAACGCGCCGCGGCCCTGAATGGACGACTTGCGGAGCTCGTAAGGCGGTCGGGCGGTGGGCGTCGAAGCGGGCATCGGCGAGAAGGCGAGATGATTGGCGGGATGGCGGAGCGGCGTGTCCGACGCCGTGAAGGTACCGCGCCGGCCGACCGCTGCCAGTGGCGCCTCGGCGCGCTGGCCGCGAGCGGGCGCGCTCGCCACATTGAGCGCGGATCCATCACGGCCGCGGCAGCGCCCGCTCGCGCCAGCCGCCGCCACCACCATGCTCCGCTGACGGACCACGCCCATGCTACGCCTCCCCTCCTCGATCATGTCGCTCGCCGCACCTCGGTTCGCGTGCTGCGCCATTCGCACCGTCCTCGCGCTCGGCGCTACGGCTCCGCTCGCCGCCGGCGCGCAGGCCGGCGGCGCGGCTCCGCGCGCGATGGCGTCGGCCGCGCCGCCCGCCGCCGCCGCGCGCTCCTCCACGCAGGATGCCCTCGGCATCGTCACCTACAGCGTGGGCGACCTGAGCGCCGATGGCCGCTGGCTCGTCGCCACGTCCACCGTCCGCCGCGATGGGCTCGGCGTGGATTTCACGCGCGACGGTGATCCCACCTACATCCGGCCGTCGAATGCCCGCGTCTGGATCGTGGACACGCGGAGCGGCGAGAAGCGCGCGCTCTGGCCCGACGCCCGGAACGTCCGCAGCCCGCAGTGGTCACCGGACGGATCGCGACTCGCCCTGCTCGTGCTCCGCGGCGAGGCTTTCGAGCCGGTGGTGTGGGAGCGCGCGAGCGGCAAGTTCGCCACCGCGACGGTGCCCGCTGGCCGCTATGTGGCGGAGAATTCCGAACTGCGATGGACGGCAGACGGGAAGGAGGTCGTCTTCTCCCTGCATACCGACGCCTGGCGGCGGAAGATGCGCGAGCAGTTCGAGCGGCAGACGAGGGGGCCGGTCTTCGTCCAGTCGAGCAAGGATCCGTTCCTCGCCTGGGATGACACGCGCCGCGCCGGCAACCTTCGCTCCGTCGTCGCCTACGACGTGCGGAGCGGGCGACTGCGCGAGCTGATCCCCGAGGGGATGATCGGCACCTTCACCCTCTCGAAGGACGCGCGCGTCGTCACCTACGGCGAGGACATCACGAAGAAGACGGACTACGACGTGATCGGCGGCGCCGAGAACAAGCTGGTGACGCGGATGGACAGTGCCGCGGCGCGGACGATCATCCCCACGCTCAAGGGCGTGACGCTCGTCTGGTCGGAGGATGGCCACCGCTACGCGTTCGGGCGCGAGGGGCGCGTCTGGACCGCGTCGGTTGACGACACCGCCCGCCGCCTGATCGCCGGCCCGCCGGATACCGCGCGCCGAGGGGACGCGCCGCCGGCGGATACCTCGCGCGAGGCGCGGGAGCGGCGCGACCGCGAGCGCTTCACGGCGCTCCGCTTCAGTCCGCGCGGCGACGCGCTCCTGCTATCGAACCGCGCGGGACTCTGGATCGCGGATGTCGCGACCGGCACGAAGGAGATGTTCATCGCGACGCCGGACTCGTCCACGCTCCCACCGCGCGTCGCGGTCGTGGGGTGGACCGAGGACGGCGCCAGGCTCTACCTGAGCCACGCCTCACGCACGAAATGGGAGCGCGGGCTTCTCCGCTACGACCGCGCGAGCAAGACGACCGACACGCTGGTGAAGGACAATCGGTCCTATGGCGCGATGCGCATGTCGCGGGATGGGAGCGTGGCGGTGATCCCGATCGGCACCGGCAACCGCCCGCCCGATCTCTACGTCGCCGACGGCGACTTCCGGAACCTGCGCCGGCTGGTCGAGACGAACCCGCAGCTCGCCAGCAAGCGCTTCGGGAAGACGGAGCTCCTCACCTACCTCGACGCGGACGGGCACGGCAAGTACGGCGTCGTCTACTACCCGGCGGACTACGAGCCCGGCAAGCGCTATCCGACAGTCTTCAACATCTACGAGGATTTCTTCGACGACACGTTCGACGCAACGATCAACGTGCTCACCGCGAACGGCTACCTCGTCGTACGCCCATCGGTGGACTTCGACATCGGCTACCCCGGCGAGGCGTGGGTGAAGGGCGTCACATCCGCGGCGAACAAGCTGATCGACTTGGGCGTCGCCGACTCCTCACGCCTGGGCGTACACGGCACGAGCTATGGCGGCTATGCGACGAATCTCCTGATCACGCAGACGCCACGCTTCAAGGCGGCAATCAACATCTCGGGAAAGGTGGACGTCATCAGCTTCTACACGGATAGCCCCCGGCTCGGCGTCCGCAACGTCCACGCGGCCGAGAAGAGCCAGGACAGAATCGGCGCGACGCTCTGGCAGCAGCCGCAGAAGTACGTGCAGCACTCCGCCATCTTCTTCGCCGACCGCATCCAGACGCCGCTCATGCTGATCACGGGCGAGCAGGACTCGAACGTGCCAGCGGGCAACACGCGCGAGATGTACTACGCGCTTCGCCGCCTGGGGAAGGAAGTGACGTGGGTGAACTACATGAATGGCGGGCACGGCGGCGGCAACGCCTCGGTGGCCGACTTCCTCGACATGCACCAGCGCATCCTCGGATGGTACGATACCCACCTCAAGCGCGACCCGTCGAAGAAGGTCGCGGAGGACCGATAGACGAGTCGGGCGCCGTCTCC
>JBBJNN010000149.1:5442-10381 GCA_037720885.1 Gemmatimonadaceae bacterium
AGGAGACGGCGCCCGACTTATTGCGGTGTGCTCGGCCGATCAGCGCTTCGCCGCTGGTGCCGCCATCGCCGGCGCCTCGGTATGGAGAACGACCTGCCACGCGCCGTTCCTCCGCTGCCACACGGATGCGACGTTCGCAGGGCTCGGCGCCTTGGTGCCACCGCACGTCTGATCAATCGTCCCCTTGTATGTCACGAGGGCGACGTCAGCGGAGATGGAGCGCACGGAGAAGTCGCTGAGGGAGTAGCTCCGCGTCTCGCAGGTGGCGAGCATCTGGCTCATCTCACCGGCTTTGGGGCGCATGATCCCCGTCGGATCGACGGATACGTAGTCGGAGCCGGTGATCCGGTCGAGTGCCGCGCCGTCCTTCGCTTTGACCGCATCCCACGCCGACCGCTCGAGGCGGACGATCTCCGAGTCTGGCGCGGCCGCCGTGGCGGAGGCGGAAGCCGCCGCGAGTGCGCCGCTATCCGTAGCGGCGGTATTTGTCTCGTCCTTTGCCGCGCACGCGGCGAGCGCGATGACCGTGGCCAGGGCAATGAGTGCGTTGCGTGAAGACGTCATTCATATCTCCTGCATGGGGGTAGGGTGAACGACAGAAGGCGAGCCAATATTCAGGTCTCGCCTTCGCCGGTCAACTTTCTTGCGGCTGCGTGCGCTCTATGGCGCGCTTACGTCATCATGGTACGACGGTCGTGCTCCCGGTGCCCACCACCACGGTGCCATCGGCGAGTGTACCCCGCAGCGTGAGCTGCACCGTGCCGAGCCTGATCTCGCCAGTGGCGACGAGGTCGGCGAGGTGGAACCGCAGCATCAAGTCCGGGCGGCCATCGCCGTTCTGATCGCGGTTGCTCTCGATCCCCTGGATGGCAACTGCCCCGGCTCCCGTGCCGTCACCGAGCGTGACGGTCGCGCGCTGAACGGCGAGCGGGTCGAAGTTGGCGCTCGAGAGGAAGGCCGCACGCACGATCGTGTCCGTGAGGAAGACCGTCGTCGGCACATTCCAGGGCTCGATCGAGATCTCCACCGCCGTCGGGCCGGCGGGTGGTGCCGGCGGCGCTGGTCGGTCCAC
Organism: Gemmatimonadaceae bacterium; assembly: GCA_037720885.1. GTDB lineage: Bacteria > Gemmatimonadota > Gemmatimonadetes > Gemmatimonadales > Gemmatimonadaceae > JACMME01. Next base: position 6,515 of record JBBJNN010000149.1, read on the forward strand.
CGGCGGTGCGAGGGGTGGCGGCTCCGGCGCAGTATCCGGATCAACTACGGTGATGAACAGCGGGGCCGACGTGCCCACCGCGCCGCGCGCATCGGTCACGGTCGCGACGACAGCGAACGTTCCCGCCGCGGAAAACGTGTGTCCGATCGGCCCTGACAACCCTTCCAGCGCGATCTCGAAGCGATCGGGCGACTTCCCGTCGCCCCACGACACGGCGATGTGCCACGGACTATCCCGAACGCCATCCGCGTCGAAGACCTGTACCCGGATGTCCACTGAGCCACCGGTCACCAGTGTGGTCGACGTCAGCGCGACGACGGTGCTGAAAGGCGCCGAGTTCCCTGGGGGCGGCGGTGGGGGAGGGGGCGGCGCTGCGGCGCCGGCCGAGACGTCGATGGTGCCCGAGTATTCCCGGACGCCCGCGTCGTCCTTGTCGTAGATGCGTGCACGGACGCTGAGCGTGCCTACGCTTCCTGGTGCCGTGCACGCGGCTGAGGGCGAGGTGGTGCGCCCGAGGAAGCCCGCGCCACAATCGAAGTTGAACTGGAGCCCGGCCGCGAGGTCCGCCGCGGACAGGTCGGTGGCATTGGCGAGGGAGAGCGTGAAGCTGGCTCCGGTGGTCACGGCGCCCGGTAGCACGAAGGTGGCGGTTGGTGCCTCGTTCCGAACCGTCACCGATGCACTGGCCGACGCGTTGGCGGACGACGGGTCCGTGACCGTCAGCGTCGCCGAGTACGCGCCGTTGTCATCGAACGTCTTGGACACCGAGGGGCCCACGGCGCTCGTGCCGTCGGAGAACTGCCACCGGTAGGTGAGCGCGTCCCCGTCCGGATCGTAGGAGCCTGCGGCCGACAGGGTGAAGGGCGTGCCCTCAACCGCGGAGTAGGAGCCGCCCGCATCCGCGACGGGCGCGCGGTTGCCCGGGCCAGCGTTGCTCCCGCCGACGCACTGGCTCGTGCCCGCGTCGCGGAAGCTCTTGCCCGGCTCGGGCACGAACTCCCAGTCGTAGCTGGCCGCGTGGAGCGTGAGCTTGAAGACGCCGAGCGTGAGGCCGTCGCCGATCTCGCTGTTCGGCTGTCGGAACGTGCTCAGGCTGCGCACCGAGCCGCCCGTCCCGGCAATGAACTGGCGGATCCCGTTCGGATCGAACGCACCGTTCGCGGTCTGCGGCGCGAAGCGCTCGTAGTGGTGATCGTGCCCGACGAGCACGAGGTCCGCATCGGCAGCATCCAGGATCTGCCAGAGCGCGGCCATCAGCGGGTTGTTACCGTGGAGCCCCGAGCTGAATACGGGGTGGTGCCAGTAGGCGAGGGTGCAGACCGCCGGATTTGCCGCGAGGTCGGCGCGCAACCACTGCGCCTGCGCGGACTGATCATCCGCGCTCACGTTCGAGTTCAGCGAGATGATGTGCCAGGCGCCGAGGTTGTAGCTGTAGTAGCCACGCCCGAACGGACCGGCGGCGGCGCCGAAGTACCGATAGTAGGGGTCGCCATTCGGCGAGTTGTACTCGTGATTCCCCGGCGTCGGGAAGGTGCGCGACGTGTGCCGGCCCCACGACGGTTGATAGCAGTTCTGGTAGTCGGAGTCGGACCCGTTCGGGTAGGCATTGTCGCCGAGCGTGTAGACCGTGCCCGGGATGTTGTCGAGGAGCGCAGCGGTGATCTCATCGCCGTCGGAGTAGCACATGGCGATGTCGCCGGCACCGACGAAGACCGGGTCGTTGCTGGCCGCCAGCGCGGCAGTCGGGCGGCGCGGTACGGTGGGGGTGCCGGGCCCGGTGAGGTCGGAGCAGGAGGGGATGACGAGCAGCGCGAGTGCGCCGACGAGCGCAGGCAGGCGAGCGACAGAGCTGCCGCGAGCGGAAGGAACCATGTGGGGTGTGGTGGTGGGGAAGGGCGGGAACCTGCGCGACAAACGACCAGAATTGTACGCGCCCTCCCCGAGGGAGTCCACACCGAGCGCTGCAACATTTTGTAGCACTTCGCGCTAAACGGTGACCTCTCCCGCGCGCGGCTGGTGACATGGATCACGAACGCGGCGGAACATGTGTTGACGAGCGAGATGTCGCCCGGTGTGCACGCCCGAGCACCCCACCTGCATGCGCCGACTGATCCGCCGTACAATCATTCGTTTCGCAACGCGACCATCGGATCGATACGTAGCGCGTGGCGCGCTGGCAGATAGCTCGCGAAGAGTGCTACGCCCCCGAAGAGAGCGGCCAGCGCGAGCAACATGAGCGGGCTCGTATCGCGCACGCCGAGCGGAAGTGAGGCGAGGAGACGCGCGACGGCGTAGGCCCCCGCGACGCCGATCGCGAGCCCGGCCGCGGTCAGCCGTGCGCCGTGGCTCAGTACGAGTCCTACCACATCGCGGTGCGTGGCGCCGAGTGCGACGCGCAGGCCAATCTCGCGCGTGCGCTGGCGCGTCGCGTATGCAACCACGCCATAGATCCCGAGCGCCGCGAGGAAGAGCGCGAACGCCGCGAACGCCGCGAGGCAGGTCGCGAAGAAGCGCACGGGCCAGGTCCATGCGGCGAGTCGCTGCTCCATTGTCCGCACGCGGACCACGGGCTGGTCGGCGTCCACCGCGTGCACGGCGCTCTCCAGCGCGCGCACCAGCGCGAGCGGATCACCGGGCGTACGGAGCGCGATGTCCAAGGTTCTGGGCACCTGCTGCGGGAACGGCATGTAGAGCAGCGCCTCGAGCTCCGGGTCGAGCGGATTGCGGCGCGTGTTTCCGACGACGCCGATCACGGTGACCCAGGGCCGTGCCGCGTCGGTGCCAGCCACGCGCAGTCGCTTGCCCAGTGCGCTCTCGTTCGTCCACAGGCGGCGCGCCATCTCGGCGTTCACGATCGCCACCGCGGGCGCACCCGCGCGGTCGTCGGGGGCGAAATCGCGGCCGGCAACGACCGGGATGCGCATCGCGCGGAAGTATCCGCGGGTCACGGTCCACCGAGTGACACTCGCCGCCGAGCCGTCGCCCGCGGCGGGACGCCCCTCGACCTCCACCCGCGCGCCGGGCCCGACCTCCGATCCTGCCGCCGCTTGCACGCCCGGCAATCGTTCCACTCGCTCCATCATTTCCGCGAGCAGCACCCGGCGCCGCGCCGGATCATCGTAGGCGCCCTCCTTCGGCTCAATGCTCGCCGTGAGGAGGTGGCTCGTATCGAACCCCATGTCTGCGTGCTGCAGCGAGAGGAAGGCGCGGATCATCAGCCCGGCGCCCGTGAAGAGGAGCAACGCGAGCGCGATCTCCGCAACGACGAACACCGCGCGCATCCGGCTCGCGCGCGGCGCCTCGGTGGCGCCGCGCCCACCCACGTTGAGCGCGCCTTGTATGTCCGGCGCCGACGCCTGGAGTGCCGGCCCCACACTGCAGACCAGGCCCGTGACGATCGCCGCGGCGATCGCGAAGCTGAACACCCGCGCGTCCAGCCCGAAGGTGATCCAGTACGGCACCTCTCCGGCGGGGAGCCCGGCGACCGCCACGCGTACCCCGAGGTACGAGAGAGCCAGGCCAAGTGCGCCGGCGACAAGGGCGAGCACCATCGTTTCGGTCACCATCTGCCGGACGAGACGCGCGCGTGGAGCACCGAGCGCGCTACGAAGCGCAAGCTCCTTCCGGCGCCCCGTGACACGCGCGAGGAGAAGCGTCGCGAGGTTCGCGCAGGCGATGAGCAACACGAAGCCGACCGCGCCGAGCAGCGTGAGGAAGAAGGTGCCGGCGCCGTCATTCCGCCACTCGTCCATCGTGCTGGCGCGCAAGCGCCACCCGCCGTCGGTCGCCGGGTACTGCGCCGCGAGCCGCCGCCCGATCGCGTCCAGCTCGGCGCGCGCACTGCCCATTGTTACGCCAGCCGCGACG
>JBBJNN010000032.1:0-1184 GCA_037720885.1 Gemmatimonadaceae bacterium
GGGTGAGGAATTTGAAACGATCACTCGGTGGGGAGAATCACGCGATCATTGACACGCGAGGCGTGCGATGAGACCCATACGCCCTCCTTGAGCTTACGAACGACTGTATCGCCACCTAACGAGGCTGTAGGAAAACCCTTCGAGACGCGGAGATCACGTCGTCAGCGGGGTGCCTGAACCCCTCGCCGCATGCCAATCGACGATCCTGGGCGATCTAGTGAGGTCGGAATCTCCGCACCGCGACATCGTAGACAGCTGAAGTAGTTTTTCTACAGCCTCAACGCCAAGCTCTGCTGCGAGGGCGCTCAGTAATCGCGAGCGGAGCGAGCATCCGCAGCGCCCTCGTCGGCAGCAGCGTCACGTTAGGCAGCACGCACGTCGGTGGTTGCGCTCAGCCCGTTCGGTCTATCTAGGGTCGGAAGTATGTACTTGACGCAGAATAATGCGTCAGTACGATGGGGGGCATGTCAACACCCCCCGTGCGCCTTGGTCGAGTGGGATTCTGGACGGCTGCCGTTTGGCAGCCATGGAAGCGAGTGCTGGTCGTCGTCTACGCCGTCCTCAGCTTCGCCACATGGGCGCGGGATGAGTTGCTGCCGCCGGGCGCGCAGCAGTACACCATCTTCCGACTCTGGCCGCACTGGTCATGGGCGTGGTGGGTTGCCATCACCTGCGCGCTGCTGACGGTACTGCTCTTTGAGGGCGCGTACCGGCTGTACCGACGCTCAGCGACCGAGAACGTGCGGCTACGACAGGAACTGGTGGGCTTCATCGAAGCGCAGCACAACCCGAAGCCGCTGCTTGGCGAGATCAACGTCCCGCAGGGTTTCAAGGCCGCTAGCGCTCGGTACATGGCCGAGCGCCCCGGCATCGAGGAGGATCTCAACCGATGTCGCTCCGAGCTGGAGCACATCCGAAAGGTGCTCCAGCGAATCTCCACGGAGTGAAGGGCGGGCGGGGTTAACCCCGCCCGCCCTTCTTCTTCGGCTCTCCCTTCGGCCACCCGCCCGGCGGCGGCTCTTTCTTGAGGCCGTCCCGCACGGCATCCTCCCAATCCGGGTAGCCTTCGATCTTGAGCGTTTCGGGCTCTGGCCCGGTGGGGCGCTTCTCGGCTGGTGGCGTGCGTTTCGCGTTCGGCATTTCGCTCTCCGATGGACAGACGGCGGCGTCCGTGGTACATTCAT
>JBBJNN010000032.1:1194-43405 GCA_037720885.1 Gemmatimonadaceae bacterium
CCGCCGCCCATGCACTACCGGGCTACGCTAAGGCGGGCGCATGATGCCCCTCCGTTGGAGAAGGGTAAGGCGGGAATCGGGACACGCCCCTAGACGGTTATAGGTCACCGACCCCGCACGTTGTGGAAGGCTCGCGGATCGAACGCGACGGCTCAGGACTGCCAAGGCCCCGCCGGTCACCAGACGCCTCCCAAGGTTCATGAAACGGCTGAGAGCGTTCCCGCGCTCTTGGCCGTTTCGCTTTGTACCTCACCCCTAGATGTCACCGCGAGTCGTTCCAGGTCGCAAACGCGAATGACCCACAGGCGCGGCCCGAATTCGCGGGCCGCCAGCTCGCCACGCGCAATCGCGCGGTAGACTTCGTGGCGTGAATTCGGGCGGATGCCGCGTGCCTTGAGCCATCGGCTCGCGCCCAAGATCGAAACGACCTGATCGTGCCTCCCGATGGTCGGACTATTCATGGCACACCTCCCGGAAACGAAAATGACGACGCTTTCCCCCGTGGTTGGGAAGAAAGCGCCGTCACACGCTCTCGCTCGGACCTTTCGGCGGCCAAGCTCCCCCTCCCCCTAGGGAAAACTCTGCTCGTCCGCCCTGCGGTCCTTGAGCCTACTCTGGGTTTTGGGCTTCGACTCGCGGACCGCCCTCCCTGAGGGCTTCCGCGAGGGTCCACCAACTGCTTGCAAGTCTAACCTATGGCCGCCCCATGCGTCAAGCGGGACGCTCAGGCGCGGCAATGTTGCCGGTTTGCTCCTTATAGGTGAGCCGCCTCCCATCCGCGCCCTGAATTGCCCGCACGGTACGCTCCCCGTCGTCTACGTGGCGGGTATTGTACTTGAATTCTGTCTCTGCGAGATACCGATGTAGGTGCTTGCGGCTGACGCTGTGCCACGTTCCGTAGACTGACCGCTTGAGGATGGCGAACACGCTTTCAATCGTGTTCGTCGTCACGTCGCCCCGAACGTACTCGCCGGCCGAGTGACAGACGGTTTCGTGTCCGCCCGCGAACTCCCGGCCGATGCGGGCGTAGGACGTCCATTCGTCGGTGATGATACGCGACGACTGTGCGATGTGCTCGCGGATCGCGCCCTTCAGGTTCGGCGCCGACAGATCGGCCACGTAGCGGAGTCGCGCCCGGCCGTCGCGCTCCACCATGCCCATGACCGGGGCCTTGTCCTTCGCGCTCGGGCGCCCTGGGCGGCGCTGGCCCTTGTGTCGCGGCTTCCCGCCGACGTAGCACTCATCCACTTCGACCGTACCGCCGAGCTGCCCGCCGTCCTGCGCATTCGCTGGCGCCATCGCGAAGCGGACGCGGTGCATGAGGAAGAGCGCCGACTTGTAGGAGAGGCCCGTCATGCGCTGAATCTGCTTGGCGCTCACACCCTTCTTGCTCGCGCACGCGGCCCACCACGCATAGGCCCAGTGGCGGAGCGGGATGCGGGATTCTTCCATCACGGTGCCGACGCGGACGGTGAACTGCTCCTTGCAGCCGTGGCACGTCCAGAGGAAGCGCGCATTGCGCTCGCCTGAGCGCGCGCGCATCTGTGCGACGTCGGTATCGCCACAGCGCGGGCACGCCGGGGTATCATTCCACCGCGTGCGCTCGAAGAACTCGGCGGCCGCCATCTCGCTCGCGCACGCCGCTGGCATCGCGGCCACGATGTCCGATTTGTTGGTGCCAACTTTGTGCTGTTTCGCCATACAACATTATACATTACGCAGACCTCTGCGTCAAGTACATACTTCCGACGCTAATTATACGGCCGGCTTATGCTGCAGCCGCCGCAGGATCCTCGCGAGCACTCGCGCTATAAACGCCTTGGCGTCTGACTGCGACGCGGCGCGTAAGCGTCGATCCCACAGGGAGCAACGCGCCGCGGAGGACCGCGCGGTCCCGCATGATAGACAGCGACCGCACGCCACAGAAACACCAGGCCCAGACTGGCACCGCCAGAGTCCCTCAGAGATCCACCCGCACAGTGCGCAGCACGCCCCGGCTAGGTTAGGGCGAGGCCCGGTGATCGGCGCGCGCCCCTACCGCGCGTCCCCCGGGCGGACCGGCGAATCCCCCGGCAGCGCGGGCGGCTGCTGTTGCGCCTGTGGGGCGGTGAACAGGTTGTCGAAGCCTGTCGCGTGCGCCACCTGGATTGCGGTCGTGTACACCTGCTTCGCCTCGGCCTCCCGGCCGAGCTGCCCCAGCCCATCGGCCACGAGCGCACCGGTCGAGATGTAGATGTACGGGATGTTCGCGGAGGCACGGTCCACCCAATCGTTCCGGCGGATGAGCGAGCGCGTACCCTGGAGCTCGCGCCAGAGCGCGTAGCTGCGCGGGACGTCTAGCCACCCCTCGCCCTGCACCAGCACGGTGTCCTTGCCAGCGGTGACCGGCGAGGGCAGCAGCTTCTCGGCGAAGCCCTGGGTCAGCAGGTAGCGCTCGAGCCCGAGTGCCTGGCCATAATTTCCCGCGGTGCGGCTGAAGTAGAGCGGGCGCTCCGGGAACGTATCCTTGATGATCCGAAGCACGATGATCTGATCCCGGCTCAGGAAGCCCGGCCGGATCGTCGCCTCGATGTTCCCCTGGCGGAATTGCTGCGGCTCGCGCAGCTCCACGTACGGCGGGAGCTGGGCGACCTCCGAGAGCGCCATCTTCAACGGCGGCCCGCTCGGCTTCTTCCACGCGATCCCTCGATATACCGCCGGCCCCTTCGCCGCGTCGTACTCGTAGAGGGGGCGGCGAATCATCTGCCGAGCGTACCAGTCCGTGTTGAGGAGCGATGTCACCGCCACGATGACGTCCTTGCGCACTCCCTCCACTTCCTGCGCGTACCAGAGTGGGTAGGTGTCGTTGTCGCCGCCGGTGATGAGCACCCCGTATGGCTCCACCGAGTTGAGGAGGTCCACCGCCCAGTCGCGCGCCACCGTGTCTCCCGCCCGTGACGCGGTCTGCCGGTTGTTGACGAGTGGAATCAGCGCCACCAGGAACACCGGTGTCGCCAGCAGCCAGCTCCGCCGCTGCCGCGCCGCCACCTCGGCGCCCGTGCCCGCCGCATCACGCCCGGCGCCCAGCGCCGCGGCGAGCGATTCCCAGAGGTAGACGAGCCCGAGCGCCACCCACACGCTCCACGCCGAGAAGCCCCAGATGAAGAAGTAGTCCCGGTCGCGGACCTCGGCCAACGCGGGGTCGTCCACACCCATCATGCGTGCCTGCGTCCACCCGAGCTTGAAGTTGAGTAGGTAGACGAAGAGGAGCGTGAGCGTGAAGATGAACGGGCCGTAGAACCAGAACGTGCGCCGGTCGCGCCGCCAGTGCGCGTAGCCGCCGAGGAGGCCGAGCGCGAGGAAGATCGCGGCGAGCGCGGCCTGCGCCCGCGGCGCGACGCCGTGCACATCGCGCAGCCACTGCCACTTGAAGTACAGCCACCACATGCCGATCTGGTCAATGAACGGTGCCTGCCGGTCAATGAGCCCCGGCTTGGGATACTGCTCGCGGGTGAAGTGCTCGCCCCAGCGTGCGAGCGTCTCGCCGCTCATCACGCAGCTCGCCTTGAATGCCTCGAGGCACCCGGTCGTCTCGCCCATGTTGATCGCCGGGAAGTGGGCGGCGCGGAGCGGCTGGATGAGGAATGGCGTGAGGCCGAACAGGGCGGCGCCGACCGCGACGAGGATGAGCTTCCACCGGAGAATCGTGCGGGGACGGCGCACGAGGACCGCGATCGCGACCGCCGGCCCCGGCAGGATCCCGGCCATGTGATTCGCGTAGTTGAGGCCGAGCAGGTAGGCGATGAGCACGAGCGTACGGTCCGCGCGCGGGCCGTCGGGGTCGTCGCACCAGCGAACGGTGAGCCAGGCGGTGATCGCGAAGAGGCCGAGCGAGAGCGTGTACACTTTCTCGTTCACGACGCTCTGGTTCCACACCGTGAACGCTGTCGCGCCAATCAGCGCCGCTGCCGCGCCCGCCACGATCCGCTGCCACCGCTCGGCCAGCCAGGTGACGAGCACGCGCTCGGTGACGAGGAACCACAGCCCTGCGGTGACGGCGCTCGCGATCGCGGCGAGCAGATTGATGCGCTGCGCCGCTGTCGGCGCGATGGGCAGAATGGATGCGGTCCGGCCAAGGAGGATGAAGAGCGGGTTGCCCGGCGGGTGCGGCGTGCCGAAGGTGAACGCGGCGGCCATGTACTCGCTCGTGTCCCACATCGCCGTCGTCGGCCCGAGCGTCGCGACATAGAGCAGGAAGACGAGTACCGTCGCGATGCCGGCGGCGAGGTAGCTGGGTCGGTAGTCGAAGGCGCGCGCGCTGGTGGAGGCCATGGGTGGTGGGTATGGGACGCGGAAAGCGGAGCCCTGAGACCGGAGCTCCGGCGAACCTAGAACCGCCGCTCCAACACCAGGAAGGCGCCGAAGACGCTCGTGGCGGATCCCGGGTCGGTGGCGGCGAGCGTGGGCTCACGGAGGAGGAATCGAGGCTCGAAGCTCGCCTCGATCCGAAGCCCCTTCTTCATCCGGTGCTCGAAGCGAAGGCCCGGCGCGGCCAGGGCCGGCCGCGCCTGCACGCCGAGGAAGGTGCGCGTGTTCACGTAGCGCCCCGCCTCTACTTCGGTCCCCTTGAGGAACGCGCCCACGCCGCTCCCGCGGATCAGCTCGGGCGGCACGTCGGCCGGGGTGATGTTGAAGACGTCTGCCCCGATGGAGCGTGCGGCGTCGCGCTGGAACTCCTGGAGCGCTGCGCCCATCGCGACCGCGGCGAGCTGGCGGGTGGCGAGCGCGGCGACGTTCCCCACGAGGCCGCCGCTGCCGGAACTCTGCCCGGAGAGCGATGACCCCTGCGACTGGAGCAGCGACGAGGAGGAGCGCCCGAAAGCGAGGTAGCTGAGGATGTCGGACTGCGAGATCGGCGGCTGCGAGTTGCTCTCGAGTGTGAGGCGCGGGTGGCGCGCCGTGCCGCCGATCACCACGCGGATCTCCAGCGCCTCGCGCCCCGGGAACTCGATCTCGCGCTCGCCAATGAGCTGGAGCAGGGGATCCAGCTCCGGCGTGCCGATGAACATCACCGACCCGCGCGAGATCTCGAACCGCCGTCCGGCCACCGTATACTCGCCGCGTTCCGTGGAGACCATGCCCTCCAGCGTGATCGCCGACTGGCGGCGGTCCACGTGTACCTTGAGGTCGCCCACATCGTCCGGCGTGTGGATCTCGATGTTCGCATCGCTCGAGCGCGCGAACGTGCCGGTCGAAATGTGCAGCGCCACGTCCACGCGCAGGTTCTGAAGGAGCGGCGACTCGGCGGGCACGATCTCCCGGTTCCCGACGACCGAGGTGTCGATCACGCTGAACACCGCGGGATCGGAGGGGCTGACGGCGGTCGTCTGGTCGGGCTTCGGGATGTAGAGCACACCGTGCCGTACATCCGCGCGGCCAGTGATGTGCACGGCGTCGAACGGCCCGTCGATGACGATCCCCGCATCGGCGTGGATGCGGCCGAGGTCGTTGTCGAGCACCAGCGCGTCCTGCGTGTCGATGCGGATGGAGTCGAACCGCATATTGGCGACATCCGCGATGTTGAGCTTGCCCCTCACCCGCGACGATCCCCCGTGGCCGCCACCGCTGAACGCGACGATCGAATCGAGCACGACCGTATCGCCGAGGAGGCGAACGGAGCCGTTGATGTCGCGGAGCGTGACGCCGGTGGACACGAGGCGCATCCGGCCAAGGTCGAGCGCGAGCGCGCCGGCCATCACCGGCCGCGCCTTCGTCCCACGGATCGCGACCTTCCCGATCACGCGGCCACTGATGTCGGCCACCGCATCGGTGAACTTGGGGAGCACGTCGAGAGGGAAGCTGTCGGCCACCACATCGACCGTGAGCGGCGCGTCGAGGAAGCGCGGGCCGGAATAGCCGGCCATGGCCAAGTTCACAGGGAGCCGGACGTCCACCGTGGCGAGCGGCACCCCGCCGCCACGCACGGCGTCGCCATGCGCCGTGAGCGCGGCGTCCGCATACCCGAAAGTCGCGCGGAGGTCCGGCACCGCGGTGCCCCGGTAGCTCGCGCCGGTCACGCCGAGCGCTCCACGCAGCGTCGGCGCCTCGCGCGATCCCCCGGCCCGCGCGGCGAGCGAGACGATCCCCGTCGCGGCGAGCTCGCCCTGAATGAGCGAGACGAGGTTCTCGATCTGGAATCCCTCCACCGCGACCTCGAGGTCGAGCGCGCCGGCGGTGGGGAGCGTGCCATTCGCGTAGATGCGCCCGGTCGAGCCATTCCGCAGCTCGATGGTGTCCACGACGATCCCGCGCGGCCCCCAGCGGATCGCGCCGGGCCGCGTGCTCGCCCACGTGGCCGTGTCGAAGCGAACGCGCAGGTCAGCGAACCGCAGCTCGCGCTGGTCGAGCTGGAGGGAGAAGTCCGCCTTGAGGACGAAGTCCTGCGTCTCGCTCTGCCGAACGGAGAGCTCGATCCGCCCATCGGGATCGAGGTAGCCCACCCGCAGCTCGGCCGAGTCGAGCGCGAAGCCCGCCGCCTGGAGTTGCGCGAGCGAGGCGCCCGCGGCGATGCTCATCCGCGGCGTGCCGCCGTCCATCACGGCGTATTCCATGCGCCCCGTGCGCACCGAATTGCCGAGCGCGATCACGTCCTGCGCGCCCGCGCGGCCGCGCACGTTGAAGCCCTTGATGCTCCCGCGGACCGTGCCCACGGCGTAGAGCGAGCCCGCCAGGGAATCGCGCGGGATCGGGGGAACAGAATCGGCCTGGAGCTTGGGGCCGGGCACGCCCGTAGCGGCGCGCGCTACTTCGGTCTTCCGCGCGATGTACGCGGAATCGGCGCGTGCCTGGGCGAGAATCTTCGCCTGGCGGCCAGGCCGCGGCGCGACATTGCCCGTGTCGCTCGGAATCCAGCGGCGGAGCCCGGACAGCGAGTCGAGCTCCACGCGGTAGGTCAGCTCGCCATCGTGCCCGGCGGCGAGACCGAAGGTGCCATTCACGTTCACGCGCGCGAAGGTCGTCCCGGCGTAGAGCGAGTCCACACGCGCGAGTCCGTCAGCGATCTCGACGCGCGCGTGGACGGAGTCCACCGCGACCGAGTCGAGGTCCGAGCGCGACAGATCGGCCGCGATGGCGGCGCGCATGGTGGCGGGGTCGAAGCCGCGGCCGCTCGCGCTCGCGTGCGCCGTGAGCGAGGTACGCGGCAGCGTGCCGACGACCGTGCTCAGATCGAACAGCTCCACCGCCGTCGTCAGGTCGTACCCGATCTCCTTGCTTGCGATGTCCACCGTGCCGTCGGTGCGGAAGCGGCCGCCGTCGGGGAGTCGGAGGTCGCCGCTGATGGCGAGCCGGTCGAACGCGCCGCGCGCGCGGATGTCGCCGCTCGCGGCACCTTGCAGCCCGAGCGCCGGCACGAACCGGCCGACGGTGGCGAGCGAGAGGGGCGCGGTGCGCACGTTCACATCCATTGACTTCTGCGCGCCGAGCCGGAACTCGCCGCCGCCGATGATGTGCGAGCGTGCGCCGCGATCCAGGTGGACCATGTCCGCCCGGCCAAAGAGCCAGCGCTCCGGCGACCCGTCCAGCGTGGCGATGCCGGAGATCGTGCCGCCGATCGGCAGATCTGGGACGCCGATGCGCGCGAGATCGACCTGCACCGGATATGCGCGAACGCGGAGGGCACGGGCGCGGAACCCGCTGGCGAAGCCCACCTCGCCAACGGCCGCGATGCGGCTCGTGCCGGATCGCGTGTCGTCGAAGGCGATGTCGCCGTCCACCCGCAGCGCGGCCGGGCTGCCGGAGAGCGCGATCCGGCCGTCCAGCGTCCCGCGCCGGGGCAGCTCGAGGTTCGGGACGAGCTGCTCGATCAGGCGCGTGCCGAGCCGGCCGACGCGGAGGTTCGTGTCGCGGAAGCGGACGGTGTCGGCCATCGAGATGCCGAGGTCGCCCGCGAGTGTCGCCTCACCGATGCGGAGGTCAATGTTTCGCGCGACGTAATCGGACGAATCGCCGACGATCGCCATCGCGAGGTCGAGCGAGCCCAGCCCATCCGAGGGGAGGCGCGGGTAGAGCCAGCGCACGTCGGTCAGCGCGATCCGCTCCCCGTGGAGGCGGATCCACATGTCCCCGGGGTCGAGGAAGTACGTCCCGTCGAGCGCGGTGACCCGCGAATCCGCGAGCACTGCGCGCACGCCGCGCCAGTAGAGCGAGTCCTTCGCGATCAGGAACGTGCCCGCCACATCGCGAACGTCCGCCGCCGGCGGCCGGAAGGGCTCGGCGATCAGCCGGGCGGATCCAACCGCGATCAGCATCTCAGCGCTATCGGGGTCGGCGATCCGCACGCGGGGGAAGCGGCCGGTGACCTGGCGGAAGTCCATCACCTTCTGGAATCCGTTCGCCACCCGCTCGATCCGGTTGCGATTCTCGCTGCCGAGTGCCAGCGCAATGGCAGAGTCGCGCGCCGGGCCGGCGAGCGAGTCGCTCGGCGCCCAGGGTGCGCGCACCATGATCCGCCCATCGGTGAGCGACACGTCGTTCAGCGCGATCCAACTGCCGAAGCCATTCGTCGTGCTCTTTGGCCCGAGCGTGTCGCTCGGGAAGATGCGCGCGTAGTTCCAGTCCGCGCCGCCGGGCGGGCGGTCGAGCACGATCACCGGGCGTACGAGCCGCAGGTCCGAGAGGACGATGCGCTTCTTGAGGAAATCTCCCAGCACGTACCGCGTGGAGACGGCCTGGGCGGTCAGGAAGGGCGCGCCCGACGAATCCGTGATCGAGACGTCGCTGAGGGTGATGCCGTGGAGCAGATTCCCGTCGAGCCCGCCGACGCGCACTACGCCGTGGGCGACCCCATTCAGCTTGCTCACTACGAACCGGCGCACGCGCTCGCGCCCGAAGTCCGTGTTCGTGAACATGAACACGGCTGCCGCCACGAGCCCGATGAGCCCGAGGAGAATGCCACCGGCTATCACGAACGCGCGCTTCATCCGTCGTGGGCCATCTAGAAGGACTGCCCGATGGACAGGTGCAGCGTCAGGCGGTCGAGCACCTGGCGGAATCCACCTGAGTTCTCGAGTGGGTTGTAGAACTTGTCGTTCGCTAACCGGACGATGCGCCGCTCCCCATTCACGTCGGCGATCTGCGTGACGACGTTCAGCCGCTCTGTGAGCCTCGGACGAATCCCCAGGTCAATGCGGATGGCGCCAGCAGGCGAATAGTAGCGTGCACCGAAGCCTGGCGTGATCGCGCCCGTCCCCTTGCCCACGTTCGCCAGCGACCCCTCGCCGACGAAAGCCCCATCCACGAACACCGCACCGCCCAGCTGTTGCCAGAGCGGGAAACGCCACTCGATGCTTCCTTCGACCAGCGAGCTCCCCCCCGTGGGGCGAGGCTGGAAGAGATCGGACGGGACCGAGATCGGGTTACAGCTCGCATCGGCGACGGAGGCCTGCGTGCATCCGGTGATGGTGACCGAGTCGCGTCCCTCGCTGTCCTGCAGCACACGGTCCTTCAGCAGCTCCGCCGGGTCCACGGTCAGCACGCGGGGCCCGAGCTGATTCTCGCCGTAGCCCCGGACGGACTGCGAGCCGCCGGCGTAGAAGCGCTTCCGCGGATGGAGGATGTTCGTCTCCCCGATTGCGTCGGTGCCCAGCCCGACCGCCTGCGCCGTGCTCCCGAGCGCCTTGACGTACCCACCGCCAAGGCGCGTGGCGAGCGCCATCCGGCGGCCGATCTTGAAGTACTTGTTCGCCTCACCGGCGAGGCGGTTGTAGCGGAAGTCGGACAGCGTGTAGCCCGATGCATGCTCCGCATCGCCGCGGAGGACGTAACCGCCGGTGGGGAAGAAGAGGTCGTTCGTTCGGTCGGTGAAGACGCTGAGGGCAAGCGGGGCCATGGCTTGGCGCCCGCGGAGCGCGTTGATCGTGCGATTCTCGCAGACGCCGAAGTTCTGGCAGAAGTACACGTCGCCTGCCTGCACCTCGGCCAGCTCGTAGCGGTAGTTGAGGCTCGCCGATGCGCGCGAGGCCATCTGTCGCGTGAGCGTCGCGCTCGCGCCGAAGCCCTTGTCAATGAAGATCGCCGGCGCGCTCCGCCGGTGCGCGAAGACGCTCAGTCCATAAGAGTTCTTCGGCCCGTGGAACCAGGGCTGGTTGAAATCGACGCTCGCCTGCCAGGTGGGGAGCAGGAATGGGTGCTGCTCGCTGTCCGAGAGGCCGCGCACGGTGCTGAACGCGTTCTTGAAGATGAGGGCGCCGTTGAGCTGTGACGCGAGCAGGTTCCCGACCACGGCGCGCACGTCGAGGCGCCGAGCCCCACCCAGGAAGTTGAAGCGGGTGAAGCGCTGCTCCACCTGGAAGAAGTCCACCGTGTTGAAGCCGCCGCTCGTGCGCAGCTCGCGCATTGGCGCCTCGAGCACGGAAATCTGGATGGATTTGACCGAGTCGCCCTCCGGCGGGATGACGATCGCGGCGCGGCGGAAGAGGTTCGACTCGTACAGGTTGCGCTGGCTGCCCAGGAGGTCGGCGCGGCGATAGATGCGGCCAGTCTTGAGCGTCAACGAGTTCTTGATGGTGCGCTCGGTGACCTCCTGCTCCCCATCGACGTTGATCGTGCCGATGCGTGTCAGCCAGT
Organism: Gemmatimonadaceae bacterium; assembly: GCA_037720885.1. Classification (GTDB taxonomy): domain Bacteria; phylum Gemmatimonadota; class Gemmatimonadetes; order Gemmatimonadales; family Gemmatimonadaceae; genus JACMME01. The sequence goes on from JBBJNN010000032.1 coordinate 11,800, forward strand.
TGGGGATGTAGCGCAGGCGGAGGCCAGCCGTCTTGAGCGAGTCATCCACGATGACGGCGTCCTGAACGACCTCCGCGTCCGCGTATCCCTTCTCGAACAGCTCGTTGCGCAGGAGCACCATGCTCGAGTCGAGCGCGAGCACGCTGAACGGCTCACCGGCGCGGAGCTGCATCGCGCGCTCGATGTCGCGGCTCCGGAGGACGGTGTCGCCGTCGGCCTGCAGCACGATCGAGCTCACGCGGGTCGGAAGTCCCTCCACTACATCGAAGGCCACACGGACGCCGCGCTTTCCCTTCGCCACCGTGGTATCCACCTGCGCGTCGCGGTAGCCGCGGCGCCAGTAGAACACCTTGATGCGGAGGACGTCGCGCTTGAACTCGGCGCGGTCGAGATACTCCTTGGTGAAGAAGAGCTTGCTCTTCGTGAACGCGCAGAAGACGCGAACGACGAGACTGTTGCAATGCGACGACTTCGTCGCGACGCTCTTCTGCAGCTCCCCCTTGTCCACGGCGTGGACGCCGCGGAACGTCAGCTTCTCGACCTCCGGCGCCTCGCGCTCGTCGTCCTGCGCCGCGAGCGACACAGTCCGGCCGGCGCCGAGCACGAGGAGTGCGAGGGCGGGAAGGGTCCGGGCGAGCACACGACGACGCATGGGACACGATAGGGCAAGGGACAGGCCGACGGCTGGAGCTCCCGTCGGTGCTACAACCCAGCTAATAGCGCGTCGTTGCCCGGGGTGTTCCCGATTCGCTTGATCAACCACTCCATCGCGGCTTGCGGGGGCATCTGGTGCAGGCCGCGGCGGAGCGTGAAGACGGCGTCGAGCTGCTCGGGGCGGAAGAGCTTCTCCTCGCGCCGGGTGCCGCTCGTGGCCACGTCGATCGCGGGGTAGATGCGCCGGTCGGCGAGCGAGCGGTCGAGCTTGATCTCCGAGTTGCCCGTTCCCTTGAACTCCTCGAAGATCACGTCATCCATCCGCGATCCCGTCTCGACGAGCGCGGTCGCGATGATCGTCAGCGACCCGCCGCCCGCGGTGTCGGCCACGGAGCGCGCGGAGCCGAAGAACGCCTTCGGCTTGGCCATCGCCGTGGCATCGAGCCCGCCGCTCAGCGTGCGGCCGGTGCCGCGCTCCACCGTGTTGTGCGCGCGGGCGAGCCGGGTGATCGAATCGAGTACGATGACGACGTCCTTCCCCTCCTCCACGAGCCGGCGGGCCCGCTCGAGCGTGATGTCCGCGACATCCACGTGGCGTTCGGCGGGCATGTCGAAGCTGGACGCCACGACCTCGCCACGCCCCCACGAGATCATCTCGCTCACCTCTTCCGGCCGCTCGTCCACCAGGAGCACGAGGAGGACCGACTGGGGATGGTTGACCGCCACGCCCTCGGTGATCGCCTGAAGGAGCATCGTCTTGCCCGCGCGCGCCGGCGCGACGATGAGCGCGCGCTGCCCATAGCCGATCGGCGCGATGAGGTCGATCGCGCGACGGGTGAGCTCCGGGCCGGCCTTCGCGGGACGGCCGGTCTCGAGCGTGAGCTTGCGCTCGGGGTACGAAGCGGTGAGGGACGAGAAGTCGGGCCGCCGGAGCGCCTGGCTTGGCTCGCGGCCGTTGATCGTGGTGATCTCGGCGACCGTCGTGCGGCCGCGGTGGTCGCGGCCGACGGATGCCTGCACTTCATCGCCCCGACGGAGCGAGAACTGGCGGACGAGATTGGGTGGGACGAACGGATCGCCCGTCTGCGGCAGATAGCTCGCGGCGGCGCCGCGGATGAACCCGCCCTCGCGCGAGGCGTCGAACCAGCCAGCCGTCGTGCCGTCGGCGACGATGCCCGGCAGGGCAGGCTGCGCCTGGTGCTCCGGCCGCGGCGCGCCGCGCGGGCGTCCGCGCCGCCCCCGGCGCCCGTTCTGGCCCGCCGCATTGTTGAAGCGGTTGTCGCCACGCCCGCCGTCACCACGCCCGCCGTCGCGCTGCGAATCGCGCGGCGAATCGCGTGATGCGTCACGAAACTCCCGCTGCCCCTCGCGCGGCCGTCCGCGCTGCCCATCGCGTGGCCCGTGGCGAAACGTACCACCCGGTCCCGACCCCGACCCACCGTCGGCACCGCTCACCGGCGCACCGTTCGATGGCACGTTCGATGGCATGTTCGCTGGCATGTTCGATGGTATGTTCGATGGTATGGCGGCCGGCGCGCTCGCCGGCGCCCCGTTCGTCGTCTCGGGGCTCCCACCCGCTCCGCTTCCAGCTCCGCCCGGCATGCTCCCCGTCACAGGCGACGGCACGCTCGACGGCACGCTCGACGGCACGCTCGACGGCATGCTCGACGGTGACACGCCACTCTCCACCGAGCCGTTCGTGCTCGTGGCCGACGGGTTGGCACCACCGTCATCGCTCCCGCGACCGCCGCCGTCGTCGTCCCCATCGGGCGGCGCGACGGCGCTCGGGATCGCGATGCTCGGTGCCGCTGGGGTATCGCGGTACGGGCTCGGGTCCGCGCTGGCATCCGACTCCGGATGGTTCTGCGGGCGCGGCCCGCGGCCACGACGAGGCGGACGTCGACGTTCGTTCATGCAGCGCTAGTTGTCAGGGTTTGGATGCGAGGCGCATCCGACGTCCCGATCAGGACGCACGCGACGCGCAGCTACTCTCACACGGGTCTCGATGAGCTGGGGGCCGCCTGAGTCGAGGCGGCGAACACGCCTTCACGGTGCGTGGTACGGAGCACGGACAGCCAGCCGTGTGACCGATCGCTCTGCCGGGGTGCTGGCCGCCGCGCGAGAGACGCGCGAGCGACTACGGGTCCGCCCAGCCGCGGAAAAGTCACGCGCGCTCCGAAACGTTCGCCGGGTATCGTGTTGCCCGGCGCGGTCCTTCAGTGACGACGGCCACTCCAATCAATCCGGCGCCGTCCGCCGGTGGGCCGCCGCGCATTGCGCTGCGAGCCCCGATTATCGCCCCGCGCGCCTGCACACGCAACGGTGCGCGAGATCCATGCCGCAGGAATTGTCAGCCCCCCTCGACGCCGCGAACCTCACCGCGAACCTCATCGAGCAGTCGGACGCCGGCCACCACGCGTCGGCACAGCTCGATGATGCGGCGTACGGCGAGTCCGTGCTCGGTTCCCAGCGTGGGATCGAGCTCCAGCAACTGCGCCTCCGCGAGAAGCGCGGCGAGCGGATTGTTCACATCGTGCTGAACGCGTGCCGCTCTTTCCCGGAGGGCGGTGAGCCGAGCTTCGCAGCTCCCTCGCGGTTCGACGTCCGTCGTCGTCCCCGCCACGCGGACAGCGCTCATGGGGTCCCGCCCAATGTAGCACGGCACTCGCGATTTGTCAGGGATGTCGAACGTGAATTGCGCGGAGCGCCTGCCTCGGTGTCGTCGTTCCGGTGGTGCTTCATTTGGTGCATCATTCGTCCCCATGACTGCCCAATCCGGCGATGCCGGCATGGCGATGGCGGGCGCCGTCGAGTCGTACCGCGCGAGCGGCGATCTGCACGCGCTCCTCGATCGCATCGCGGCGATCGCCTCAGGAACCGAGCCTCACGCGCTCGCCGCCGCCGTCGAGCCGTTCCGCGACATGCCGGAAGTCGCGGGCCCCGCGTACGAGCAGATCGTCGCCGCCCGCCCCGACGACTCGCGCGCGCTCGTCATCCTCGCCAACGCGTACTGGCTGGCCGGCCGAGGTCCCGAGGTGGTGGGCGAGCTCGCCGCGCGGGCCATCGCCGCCGACCCGGGCAGCCGTGGCGCCTGGCACCTTTGGGCGCTCACCGAATCTGACCCTCGCGCCCGCGTGACGCGCTGGTCGCAGGTCGCCGAGCGCTTTCCGGAGGACGATCTCGCGCGCGCGAATCTCGCCGACAATGCCGCGAGCCTCGCCGGCGCGGAAGGGGACGCGGAGGCGTTGGCGCTCGCCATCCGAACCTATGAGAGCCTGCTCGCCACGGCGTCCCACACGGCACAGCGAGCCGCGCTCACGCGCGCGCTCGAGACGCTGCGTGGGTGGAAGCTGTGAGGGCGCGCCCCGTGGGCGACCGCCTGCCCCGCGCACGGGTCAGGCGGTCGCGTCCCGCGCGCGGCGCACGAGGCGCGTGACCTGGGCGATCAGATCCGCGAGGTCGAAAGGTTTCGTGATCGAGGACACGCCGCACGCCTCGATCAGCTCCATTGCGCGCGCGCTCGCGTCCCCGGTGATGAAGAGCGACTGCCGGCGCAGGTGCGGCTGTTCGGCCGCCGCCAGCTCGAAGACCACGTCGCCGCGGAGGTCGGTGAGGCGGAGGTCCACGATCAGGCAATCGAAGGGCTCGGCGCGCACGGCGGAGATGGCGGCCTCGCCGGATTGGGCGATGACGACCTCGAACCCCGCCCGGCCGAGCACGATCTCGAGCGCCCGGCAGATGGTCGGCTCGTCGTCAACGACCAGTATGCGCATCCGGGCTGGCGACTTCGCCGTCATCGTGCAGCTCCTCGAGCATATCCTCGCCAGTCTCGTCGAATTCCGGGGTATCGGGTGCCAGCGTGTCGCCCGCGAGACTCACGCACCCGCGGCGTCCGAGCCGTTCGGCGAGCTGCGCGGCGAAGGCGGTAGGCCCCACGTTCCGGCGTACGGCAGAGGGCATGAGCCCGGTCGCCAGCCGCATCTGCCGGGCGAACAGGCGCGTCGTGGAATAGCCGAGCTTCGCCGCGACGTCCTCGAGCCGGTACCCGGGGTCGCGCATATAGTGGTAGGCGCGGAGCATCCGGGCGCCCACGACCAGAAGCTTCGCGGGTGCGAGTGCCGCGCGGTCGAGCCAGCGGTCGAGCGACCGCCGCGTCATCCCGGCCGCGACCGCCAGGTCGTCCACGTCGTGGAACGCCCGCGGCGACCGGAAGAGGCGCTCGATCGCCCGCACGAGCGCCGCTGGCAGCGCGACGAGCTTTGGCGAGAGCGCCGCCAGCACCTCGTCGCTCATCGCATACGCGGGCACGCGATCGAGCAACCCGCGGAACGTCCGCGGCTCGTCGTCGAATCCCCTGAGGACGACGTGCCGCACGCCGAACCCGGCCAGCTCCACCGTCGCCTGCACCGCCGCGGCCGTGAGCGTGGTGTAGAGCACGATGGGCAGCGACGGGTAACGCATGACGAGCGCCTCGACCTCCGCGATGCGCAGCGTGTCGCCGTCGCGCGGATCGAGCACGGCGATGTCCACCCGATGAGTGCGGACGCACTCGCCGAGCTGCCCCCAGTCGTCTACCGGCGTGACCGAATGATCCCGGCCGGCGACGACGCGGAGGTGGGCCAGCAGGAGAGGTGGGAGGCGCGCCAGGACGTCCACGATGGGTCCGCTGTCCTAAAACTGCACATTGATGTCTCAAAATGTGCATTTACGCCAGGACAGCCGACTCTACCTTGCGAGCAGTCAGCACGCAATCGCCCCCATCTCGTAGAGGCTCCCATGGTTCGCCGCCAGCTCGCCCTGATCGCGCTCGTTTTCGCCTCGTTCGCGCTCTCCGCCTGCGCCGACGCCACTGGTCCCCAGACAAAGCAGGCGTGCGGCGTCTACGCCGGCACGGGCACGCGCTGCAACTAACCGTTTCGACGATCACCGGCCGGGCTGGCTGGCGATCCTGACCGCGCGAGTCAGCTGTGCCCCGACCGGGGCCTCGGATAGCTGCCCGAGGCCCCGCCTGGTCGTCACGCCCCTACCCCCGCCAACCGGCGCATGTCGCGGACGGCGTCCGCCACGCCGGCCGTAGATGCGGGCGCGTCGGCCGTGCGGGGTACCGCCGGCACCCCACCGCGCGCCAGCTCCTTGAGGCTCGACTCCGCGTCGAAGAGGAGTTGGTTGAGCTGGTTCGCCGCCGCCACCTCTACGGCGCGCCCCAGTGCCGCGCGCGCCGGCACCGGTCGCCCGAACAGCCGGTAGCCCTGCCCCACGTAGAAATAGTAGTGCGCCGCCAGCGTCACCGGCAGCGGCGCGTCGGCGAGCTCGCGACGGTACTGCTCGAACGTCGGCTCCACGCGGTCGAGCGCCGCCAGCTCCATGAGGTTGACCGTCGCCAGCCAGCGCATGTACTGCTCCTGCGCCGTGGCGGCCAGCACCAGGTAGGCGTCCCGCGCCGCGCTCCGTACGCCGAGCTCGAGGAAGGACGTCGCGATGTCCGACAGCACGCGGTCGCGCGCGGTGCGCGACGTCAGGCCGTCGAGCGCCTCGTACGCCAGCCGCACCGCGAGCTCGAAGTCGCGGCGCATGTGCGCGACGTGCGCGCGCGCATGGAGCGCGAGTGCGTGCACTTCCCCGAACCGCGCTGCCGACGCCTCGGCAATCGCGCCCTCGAGAATCGTCTCCGCGCGCGGGAGGTTGCCGCGATCGATGGCCAGGTTGCCCTCGCTCACCCGCGAGCGCAGAACGTTCATGAGGTCACCCGTCAACGCCGCGATCTCGCCGGCGGCCGAGTACGCCTCGGCGGCCTCCGTCCACTCGGCGAGCATACGCAAGCTCGCGCCGAGCTGCAGGCTCGCCGGAACGACGACATCCGCATCCTCGATCGGATGGGCGTGCGCGATGACGGTGCGGTAGACGTCCGCGGCGAGCGACCAGCGCCCCTCGAACTGTAGCGCACGCCCGTACGCCATGAGCCTCGGCGCCACGACGGCGACCCGGACGCCGGGCGACGACTCCATCGCGTCGAGCACGCTCGTCAGGATCGAGCGCACGACGCTCGGCGACTCCACCTCGCGAACGGACTCGCGCACCGCACGCGCGGTCCACGTGCTCGGCTCGACCGCGCACCACCCGTCGGCGACCCAGCTATCGAAGAGCCGGAGTGTGACGAGCCCGGCCTTCGTGGCGCGCCACTCGGGAACGTCCTCCGTGAGCCCGCCCAATACCTCGAAGAAGGGGAGATGCAATAGCGTCCCCTGCCCGCGACCCATGCGTGCCTCCACGGCTGTTCCGATGCTGTTCCGACTACATGATGAAACGAGTCGCAAGTTGCGGACGTCGCTCCTAACCGGCAAGCACACTTTTGAGACAGCGGTGTGCGGTTTTAGGACACAAACGCCTCACCCGGCGCGGTGGTGCCGAGCGCGGCTGCGGTGGTCGGGCGCGTTGTCGGCGCGAGTTTCGTCTGACGGATCGTCGCGCGCCTCTTCGATATGCTGCGCGTCCGCGTGGGGCGCGGTGACGACCGGGCGGGCCGCCGGCGGGATGGTTTCGTGCAGCGCACGTAGTACGCGGAGAAGGCTATCTCGCGCATGCAGCTCGGCTGGATGCAGACCGCTGTGGCGCCGCAACGTGCTGCGGAATGCCGCGGGCGAGGCGAACCCGACCTCCTCCGCGACTGTCGTGATCGTGCGATGCGGGTCCGCGAGGAGGCGGGCGGTGACCAGGAGCCGACTCCAGGCGAGCAGGTCGCTCAAGGGAGGGAGGCCGGCTCGCTTCAGGCGGTGCGCCAACGTCCGCCGGCTCGTGCCGAGCGATGCCGCGAGCGTCTCGGCCTTCAGAGTGCGCTGGTCATCCCCCAGGCAGCGTTCCAACACGGCGTAGACATCGGGCGGAAGGGTACGCTTCACCGCGCGTGCGACCCAGCGGCGCGCATCGGCTGCCCCCGCGCGCGCGAGCATCCGCGCCAAGACGCGGCCGAGGTCGTCGCGGCCGCGAAGGGCGATCGCGCTGACACCGGCCGCGCCGGCTTTCAGGAGGTCGCGCGTCTCCTCCGGGTCGTGACAGCAATAGGCGACGACTGGCACGGAGGGGAAGCCGTGTCGCAGCGCGCGAATCGCGGGGAGCGTCGAGGCACCACGCCGGTCGCGAAGCTCGGCGAGCACGACGCCGGCGTGCTCCGCGTCAACAGTCTTCGAGAGCGACTGTGGGTCGTCGCAGAAGACGACCGTGAGACCGCCCGGCACCGCTTCGAGAATGCGACTCCGACCCTCGCGGTCGAACACCAGCGCAACGACGACTTGCTGCACCTGCATGACCAGCTCCCCATCGTCCACACGGCTCGGGCCGACGCGTCGCGCGAGTCCTCTCGCACGTCGCGGCGACCGCATGAGCGTGTGGGTCAAGTAGGAACAGTTGGGGCCGCAATGAGTGTGCCCGGTAATCAAACGCTTGGTCGCGATTCGCGCGTGGCATCGTCCGTGTTGTGACGGCCATTGCCTGAAACAGTCCCTGGTTGCCCGAATAGCTACCTGTCGCGCCTGTGGTTGCCGCCTAGTTTGGTCTCGTCCGGTGGTTGCATTGGTCAACTCGACTATGCGACTTCCCGCGATCCGCGTCTTGGAGAGCGGAATGCGGAAAGGCATCGTCTCCGGCCGGCACCTGATCGCTTATGTCCTTGGTGACTTCCACTTGCGGGTTCTGGCAACGGTCGGAACTGATCGCCCTTTCCACCCGCGTTTCATGATGCCTCGTGAGTGCGGTCGAATGACAACCTGGCTGTTCGCGTCGAACCCCGACTTCTATCGCGCATGAGAAAGCTCGGCGTCTATACAGTCATCGCATGTGCAGCGTTCTTGGCGGCGTTCTCGACGCGGGTGCGCCAGGCGAACGACAGCGCGACGAGGGTTCCGCTCTTCCCGGCCGATGCACCGGACTCGGTACGACTCGTGGCACTCGGCATTCGGCCTGGCGCTCAACTCGTGGCGTACGTGTTCGGCGGTTCACGATGCGGGTTCTGCCAGAATCCGGAGACCAAGCGGGCGCTCGCGTCGCTGCGACAGGTTCTGACGACGCGCCATATCGGCTCAGGCGCTTACAAAGCTGTCAGCGTCGTCGGCGTCGCCGCGAACACGGACCTGCGGGAGGGACTCGGCTATCTGGAAAGCATCGGCGCGGATGCCTTCAACGAGATCAGTGTTGGATCAGGATGGCAGAACGAGCACATTATCCGGCTCATCCGACGGGAGCGCATCGCCGAGCCGGGGCTGCCGCTGGTCATAGTCGTGTCGCGGCCGATGACGGCAACGCTCGCGCCGCTGACGTTAACGTACGGTGCGGACTCGGTGGTCAAAGTCGTTCAGGGATCCCGTTCGATCGTACAGTGGGTGCGCGGCGGGGCCGATCTCGCAGCACTCACGTTTACCTCGGCAGGATCGAAGAGGCTGAGCCCCGCACAAGAAGTGTTGGACGCTCGTGCAGCTCACGTTCCGACCACCACGAGGAGGTGACTTCCCCATTCATGAGCGCAAATTGCTACCTGCCTCTGACTGGCGGGTGATGGTTGGCCGGACTTGCTGGCTACCACGCCAAGCGTGCCGGGTGCTCGCCGTCCGGGGTGGCAGTACCTCTCACCTGGAGGAACGACCGATGACGAAACAGATTGGACGCTCGTGGCGCAGTGTTGCGATGACGATGGCCGTCGCGACTGGTGCGGCGTTGGCCGGGCTGGCCGTCGCGCCGAGCCGGGCGGCTGCGTCGATGGAGATGAACACATACACCTGCGCACCTTACGACGTATGTATGCCGGGCGAGCAGCGGTGCTGCTCCGAGTTCATCCAAATTCCCCCTGGCCAAGGTCGCTGTACCACGGTGTGTGATGTACCTGGTGGTGACTAATCCCGAGATCGGTGCGTGAAGAATGTAGAGTTGAATGTGGCGCCCCGCAGAAGCGGCTGTACTGCCTGCGGGGCGCTTCGGGTTGTAGCCAGAACGGGACCGCACTTCGTAGCAGCGAGCGGTAGCTTTGCGAAGCCAGGATGGCGGAACTTCCTCCGGTCAGATTCTGTGCCCGGCGGGGTCTCAGCCGGCTTCGCCTGCGGATGACGGTCACATGCGATTTGTGGAGACGCTTCGATGAGCCACGCACGCCTTCTCTCGAACGATCCGCCGCGCGCCGTACGCCGCGTCCGGCGCTGGCTAGCGGACCTGCGGCAAGACGGCCGGCTCACGGTCCGTCAGATGCGCCGGGCCCCGGGCATGACGACGCTCATCGTCCTCACGCTGGCCGTGGGCATCGGCGCCAACGTCACGCTGGTGGGGGCGATCCGGCAGCTGCTCCTCCGGGCCCCCGAGTACGTGCGCGAGCCGGAGCGCGTCGTGCGCCTCCTCCTCGACAGCCGGGACGGGCGTGGCGGGGGCGCGGTCACCAGTGCGGCGAACTACCCGATGCTGCTGGACGTGCAGCGGGAGGCGACGGCCTTCGCGGCCGTCGCGGGCTTCACCTGGCGGCAGATGTCGATAGGAATCGGCCCCGATGCAGCAGACGTGCGCGCGGCGCTGGTGTCGGCCGACTTCTTCCCCCTGCTTGGCGCCGCGCCGGTGCTCGGGCGCACGTTTTCCGCGGCCGACGGCTATCCGGCGGGGGAGACGACCGGTGGCCCGCCGCTCGCCGTGCTCGGCCACGGGTTCTGGCAGCGGCACTATGGTCGCGATTCGGGTGTGGTGGGCCGCGCGATCCGCATCGGCGCGATCGTGTATTCGGTCGTCGGCGTCATGCCCGCCGGGTTCCGTGGCGTCGAGTCAGACGCGCCGGACGTGTGGCTGCCAATCACCGTGGCGGCTGACGACCCGGGCGTCTATATCACCCTCCCTGACCGCGCGCGCTACGCGCTCTCCATGGTGGCGCGCCTCCACCCCGCCGCCACGCCTGCGCTGGCCGAGCAGCAGGCCGCCGCGATCTGGCAGCGGGGCCTGCGCGCGATGGTGGGTGGGGAGACCAGGGACACCCCGGTCCGCGTCGTGGCCGCCTCGCTGATTCGCGGGCGCGGACCGGACGCGCCGCGCGAGGTGAAGGTGACGCTGTGGCTCGCCGGCGTGTCCGTCTTCGTGCTGCTCATCACCTGTGCGAACGTGGCCAACCTGCTCCTTGGCCGCGCTGTCGCGCGCCGGCACGAGGTCGCGGTGCGGCTCGCGCTCGGCGCCGGGCGGGGGCGCCTCGCCCGACAGATGCTCGCCGAGGGCGTGCTGCTCGCCGCGGTCAGTGGCGCCGCTGCGCTGTGCGTGGCCGCCTTCGGCGGACCGTTCCTGAGCCGGCTCCTCGTGGGCGACGCCGCCGGCCGGTTTGTCGACCCGGGCTTGTTCGCCTTCGCCGCCGCCATCGCGCTGGGCACCGGCGTCGTGATCAGCCTCGCCCCGATGCTGCAGAGCGTCCGTGGTGAACAGATCACCGACCTCCGTGTGGGTGTCTCCTCCGGTAGCCCGTGGAACGCCCGCGTGCGCCTGGGCCTCCTGGTGACCCAGAGCGCCCTCTGCATGGCCCTGCTCGTGGGTGCGGGCCTCTTCGCGCTCAGCCTGAAGCGCGTGGCCGCGCTCGACCTGGGGCTGGACGTGGAGCACACGCTTCGCGCGCTGGTGAATCTGGACCGTCTCCTGCTGCCGGACGACGCCGTGGGAGCCACGTACGACGAGATGCTTCGGCGGGTGCGGGCGATCCCGGGTGTGGCGGGCGCGGCGCTCGCGAATAGCGACCCGTATGCTGGGGGGCGTGCTGTCGGACCATACACCCCTCGACACGACGCGGATTTCTTCTGGCCTCCAACGGTGGCCCACGTCGCCATGGAGGCAGCCGTCGGCGACGGGTTCTTCCGGGCCGTGGGCGCGACCTCCCTCCGGGGCCGTGATTTCGAGCGCACCGACAGGCGCGGCGCCCCGCGGGTGGCGGTCATCAACGCGCCGCTCGCCAGGATCCTGTACCCGGGCGAGGACGCGCTTGGGCAATGCATCGTACTGCCAGTAGCCGGGGATGATCGCAGTCGCTCCTGTGTCACGATCGTCGGCGTGTTGTCCGGCGTCTGGTACGGGACCATGCTCAACCGCGAGAAGCCGATGGTCTACGTGCCGCTCGCGCAGCGCATATCCTCCGCCGGCGTCTTCCGCCCGCAGGGGATCTTCGTCCGCGCGCGCGGCGAGCCGAGGCCGATTGTGGAGGAGATCCGGCGCGCGCTGCAGAGCGTGCGGAGCGACCTCCCGGCGGTTCGGGTGACGCTGACGCGGGACGCGGTCGCCGCGGAGATGCGGCCGTGGCGCCTGGGGGCGACGATGTTCGGCCTGTTCGGCGCGGTCGCCCTCGTGGTCGCGGTCGTCGGGCTCTATGGCATCGTCGCGTTTGCGGTGGCGCAGCGGTCCTTCGAGCTCGCGGTCCGGCTGGCGCTGGGCGCCCGGCGGCGCGACATCCTGCGCGCGGTGGCGGGCGAGGGGCTGGGCGCGGTCGCGGTGGGGCTCGCGATCGGCGCGGCCGGCGCACTCTCGGTCCGGCGGTGGGTGGGCCCACTCTTGTACCAGACGTCGGCGAATGATCCTCGCGTCATGCTCGCGATCGCGGCGCTGTTGTTCGGCGTGGGGTTTGTCGCGATCTTGCTCCCGACCGCGCGCGCCTGGCGACTCGACTCGGCCGCACTCCTCCGCACGAGCTGACAGGAGGGCGCAGTGACGCGTCGCGTTTCGCACCCGCCGACCCTTCCCGTCGAATGACGCCCCTGCTGAAGCTCAGCCGTGTCGACGCACTGTGGGGCGCGCTCGCGCTCGCCGCCGTACTGGCGACCGCCGCGTTCGCACGAGAGCAGATCGCGCGCGCTGCCCGACCGGCAAACGCGGTCGGGCGGCGAACGATTAACGCGATCGAGCCGCGAACCATCAACGACGGAGCCCGGATCGCCGAGGCGGGAATCATCGTGGGCGATTCTGCGGCTCCTGTCAGGGTCGTCGAGTTCTTGGACTTCGAGTGTCGCTACTGCCAGCGGTTCCAGCGGACGTTGGCGGAGCTGCGCGCGCGTCACCCGAAGGGTGTAGCGGTCGTCTATCGCCACTTTCCAATCTCGCGCGTCGGGTACTCGCTGCCGGCCGCGGTCGCCGCCGAGTGCGCGGCGGCGCAGGGCCGCTTCGAGTCGTTTGCGGAGTTACTGTTCGCAGCGCAGGACACCCTCGCGCGAGTGGTGCTAGAGGCGGCCGCGCTGCAGGCGGGCGTGTCGGACACCGCGCGCTTCCGCGCCTGTCGTGCCGGCCCGGCTGCGCGCGCGCGGGTGGACGAAGACATCAGGGCCGCCACGCGGCTGGGGATTACCGCGACGCCCACGGTGTTGGTCGCCGACCAGCTTCTGGTCGGCGAGGTGCCACTGGAGAAGCTGGAGCTGTTGATGCGCACGGCGAGCAAGGAACGGCGAGTTCGCTGAGCCACCGGCGCGACTGCGGCAACCACGTCTGGTCTGGAGGTCGAAATGCAAAGGCTAATTGCTCTTCTCGCCGTAGGCATTGCCGGCGTCGCGCACGCACAAGCGCGGCCTCAGATCGGTGGCGCCGGTGGCGCGGCGGTCAACGCCGATCACGCCTACTTCGAGTTCCAGGTCGACAGGCCGGTGAGCCAGGCGACGAACTCAGCGAGGCCGGTCTATCCACAGCCGCTGAAGAAGCTGGGCCTCGCAGGCCAAGTCGAGGCGCGGTTCGTCGTCGATACGCTCGGCGTTCCCGATACCGCGTCGTTCAAGGTCGTGACGTCAACGCATGACCTGTTCACCGGGGCCGTCCGGAGTGCGCTGCCCAACATGCGCTTCGTGCCAGCGGAGGTGAAGAAGCGCAAGGTGAAGCAGCTCGTGTCGCAACGATTTACGTTTGCGCCGCCCAAGTCAGGCTGAGTCGATATCGTCGAGTCGCGCGATTTCTGTAATGGGCCTATGGGCAACGGAGGGTCAGATGCGGATCCTACTTGCCGCCGTGGTGCTGGTGACCGCGTGTACCGGCTCTCGCGCGACGGAGTCGGATGCGCCGGATGATGTTGTGGTAACGACGAGCGTAACTCCGGCTGCGTTCCGCGTCGGCGACGCGGTGACCGTCCCGGCGAGCAGTTCGTGTTCACGTACTCCTGGCCGGGAGATGCACGCCGCGCAACTGGCGACGTGCCGAACGTGTTGCCCCCCGCCACATACTTACTGCGTGGGCGCGTCGGGCACGATAAAGGGGTCGCGGAGCGTCCTCCGATCGCCATCCGCATCGCCCAGTAGTCCTGCTGCCGTGGCCGCTCTCCGGTCCGCCCTGATCGCGAATGCGTGGAGCGAATGCTGACCGCTCCCGTACGGACGGGCGAATGAGGACGGTGCTTGATCACGATCGCGCTCCGCGGCCCGCGCCCTGGCTGGGCGATCTCCGCCAGGACCTCCGCTTCGCCGTGCGGCAACTTCGCCGCGCGCCGGGGCCGACGGCGCTCATCGTCGCGACGCTCGCCCTCGGGATCGGCGCGAACGCCACGATGGCCGGCGCCGTCGACCGGCTCCTGCTCCGCGCGCCGCCCCACATCAGCGAGCCCGATCGCGTCACGAGGGTACTGGTGCGCCGCGTCCTACCCACCGGCGCGACGCTGATCAACGCTGCCGCCTCCTACCCGGCGTTCCGTGACCTCGAGGGCGAGTTGCCGGAGGCGGAGGCAGTCGCTGGGTTCGTCACCTCGCCCCTCTCGCTCGGCGTCGGCGCCGAAGCGACATCGATCCGCGCCTCGCTCGTCACGCCCGTCTTCTTTCGCGTCCTCGGCGCCCGGCCCGTGCGCGGCCGCTTCTTCGGCCCGGACGACTCGTTCCCGGCGGGGCTCGCGCCCGGCGGGCCGCCGCTTGCCGTCCTCGCCCACGGCTTCTGGCAACGACAGTTTGGCGGCGACCCGGCGGCCGTAGGTCGCCCCGTGCGCGTCGGCGCGCTCGCGTACACGATCGTCGGCGTCGCGCCGCCGGGCTTCCGGGGCGTCGAAGCGGAACCGCCGGACGTGTGGCTGCCGATCACGGTCACGCTCGCCGCCCAGGGCCAGGCGTTCTGGCTCGAGGACCGAGGGGCCGCCGGAGTCTCGATTCTGGCGCGCCTGCGTCCCGGCGCCTCGCACGCGGCTGTCGAGCAGCGGGCGACCCGCGTTTGGCGCCACTACAACGCGCCCAATCCGCGGAGTCTCGACGCCGAGACCCAGCTTCTTCTGGCACCGGTGATCCCCGGGCGCGGCCCCGACGCGCCCCGCGAGGTCAAGGTCGCCCTGTGGCTGGGCGGCGTCTCGGCGCTCGTCCTGGCGATCGCCTGCGCGAACGTTGCCAACCTCCTCCTGGCGCGCGCCGTCGCGCGGCGGCGCGAGGTCGCCGTCCGGCTGGCCCTCGGCGCCGGGCTCGGCCGGCTGGCGCGGCAGATGCTCGCTGAAGCACTTCTACTCGCCGCCCTCGGCGCCGCCGGCGCGCTCGCCCTGGCCGGGCTGGGCGGACACCTCCTGCGCTTGCTCTTCGTGAACGCGCCGCGCGGCGCCGGCCCCAGCGGTACCGAAAGTAGTTTCGTGGACGTGCGGCTCTTCGTCTTCACTGCCGCCGTCGCGCTCGGCACCGCCGTGCTGGTGAGTCTCGTGCCGCTCCTGCAGAGGCGCGTGCCCGACCTGACCGAGGCTCTCCGCACGGGCGCAGCGGCCGGGGGCGGGCGCACCTCGCGCGCGCGCAGTATCCTGCTCGTCGCGCAGGCTGCGCTCGGCACCCTCCTACTCGTGTTCGCCGGCCTCTTCGCTCAGAGCCTGCGCCGGGTCCAAGGGCTCGATCTGGGCGTAGACGTCGAGCACACGCTCGCCGTGCAATTCGACCTGCGCGGCGCGGCGCTGTCGAATCCGGAGTTCGACGCCCTCTACGCAGCGATGCTCGACGGCGTGCGCAGCATCCCGGGCGTTACGCGCGCGGCCCTCGCCGAGCGCGATCCGTACCGAGGCGGCGCCCGCGCCGTCGGGGCGCACACTCCGACGCGGAGTGAGGACGAGATCTGGGGACCGATAGACCAGCGCGCGATCCAGACCGCGGTGGACAGCGGCTTCTTTCGCACGGTCGGCGCCTCGATCCGCGGCCGGGACTTCGCCTCGGCCGACGTGCGCGGCGCGACGCCCGTGACGATCGTGAACGAGCCGCTCGCCCGGCTCCTCTGGCCCGGAACGGACCCGCTGGGCCAATGCGTTTACCAACCCGTGCGATCGGGTGGCCCCAGCGGCGGCTGCTTCACGGTGGTGGGCGTCGTCCGCGGCGTCTGGTATCAGTCGGTCATGAACCGCGACAAGCCGCTCGTCTTCATCCCGCTCGCGCAGCGCACGCCCTGGGTCGGCCAGCCGGCCAACCTCTTCATCCGCACGAGCGGCGACCCGGGCCGGATCATCCCGGTGGTGCGCGCCGCGCTCCTCCGCGCGCGGCCGGACCTGCCCGCAATCCACATCCGACGGCTGCGCGATGCCCTCGACCCCGAGCTCAAGCCCTGGCGGCTGGCCGCCACGATGTTCTCCCTCTTCGGCGGGGTGGCCCTCGTGATCGCGGCGGTGGGCCTCTACGCGGTCGTGGCCTTCACCGCGGCCCAGCGCTCGGCCGAGATCGCGGTCCGCCGGGCCCTCGGCGCGCGAGCGCGCAACGTCCTCGCCGTGGTCGCGGGCGACGGCCTCCGCGCGCTCGCCGCCGGCCTGGGGCTCGGTGCCGCGGCGGCGCTGCTGGCGAGCCGATGGGTCGGGCCGCTGCTCTTCCAGACCTCGCCCAGCGACCCGCTGATCATCGCGGGCGTTGCCGCGCTCCTCTTGGCCGTGGCGCTGGTGGCGATGCTCGTTCCGACGGCCCGCGCGCTCCGGCAGAGCCCTGCCACGGTGCTGCGCGCCGACTGAGGCGCAGCCTGGTCGAGGCGCCGCGAAAGGGACGAGCCGGCGCCTACCGCTTCCGGCGCGCGGGTCTTGGGCCTGACAGGTCGTCTACGCTGGTCGCCGGACGTTCACGCGGCGACTCGCCCTCGGTCGGCATGCGTGTGAGTCGCTCGAGGATCTCCTCTTGACGGTCCTCCCAAATCTCCCGGCGATCGCCGATCATGAGCACCCATACCTCGCGTCGCTTCGCTTCGACGTGATAGGCGATTCGCACGTGGCTCGCCTTGAGCTTGAACACCCCGTGGAGCGGTGAGTGCAGCGGTGCGCCGTACTGCTCCGGGTTCACCTTGAGCTTCTTGTCGATGGCCCGCCTGGCCCTGGCCAGGGCGTCATGCCCGATGTCATCAAGATAGTCGGTCAGAATCCGGCTCGAGTAGCGGATGCGCCATGGCCGGTCGCCCCTCGGCCCGACAGGCTGGCCCTGTACCGGCGCTTCCTTGACGGTGCTGCCTCCGAGCTTACGAGCCTTCGTGCGCTTTGGCCCCTTGACCACTAGCGATGTGCGGCCGCGACTCGCCGTTCCGCGGCTGCCCAGAACTCGTCCTCGTCCAGCAGCGTGTCCGTCCCGTCTCGGATGGCCCGCAGGCGATCCGTGGCGATGCGGGCCAGGCGCCGCTCCTCCAGGAGCTCGTCGAACAACCGGCCCATCTCGATGCTCAGGATCATGCCGAGCGGCTTGCCATCGCTCGTCACGTAGACCCGGTCACGCTCCCGCGCCTCGGCGAAGGTGCCCTTGACGTCGCGCCGCAGCTCGGTGGCCGTCGCAATGGCTGCTCGCGGGCCGCGCACGGTGAACATGGAAAAGCCTCCTAAGTGTACTTTAATCGTGCTTTAAAAGTACGCCGCGAGGCGGCTGCGTCAAGCGCCCATGCGCGGCCACGTGTGCTCCCGTGTCCGGCCCGGTCGCACGCGTGCCGCGCGCGATACGCCCCGCGATCACGCTGTCCGGGCGTGGCCGCGCAATGCGCGACGGGTCACCATCCGACACGTACGCGGTACCACTCTTCTCCAGCCGATCGAGCACCTGCGTGAGCGCCGAGCCGATCACCTGGATGCGATCCAGACTCAGCGGGTCGAACGCGGGGTCGTGCGGGCTCGGCACCGGCGTGCCGGAGACTTCGAGAATCGCGTCGAAGTCGTAGCTCGTCGAGCGGCCCTTCGCGTCGCGCCATGCGCCGCGCTGTGCGAGCACGCGGTTCTTCGGCCAGACGCCGAGTGGGAGCGCGAGCGTGCGCACGCGGTAGCCGGGCACGGCGGAATCGATCGCCATCACGCCGCGCGCGATCTGCTCCTGCACCACTGCGTCGCTCACCTTGGCGAGGTTCGCGTGCCAGAGCGTATGGTCGCAGAGCTCGAAGCCCTGCGCCGCGAGCCACTGGAGCTTCGGGTAGCGCCACTCCGTCTTCTGCCCCTCGATCCCCTTGTCGCCGAAGAAGGCGTGACCGTGCGTGGCGC
Source organism: Gemmatimonadaceae bacterium (assembly GCA_037720885.1). Taxonomy (GTDB): domain Bacteria; phylum Gemmatimonadota; class Gemmatimonadetes; order Gemmatimonadales; family Gemmatimonadaceae; genus JACMME01. The sequence continues at coordinate 29,840 of JBBJNN010000032.1, forward strand.
TTGGCAGCAGGCAGAACGTGGCCTTGGTCGCCCAACCCGGATGCGTCTTCGCGAAGTCGAGCCAGATGCCGATTGCGCTCGTCGGGTCGATCTCCAACTGGCCGTTCCGCTCCACGTACCGGAACTGCGAGGGCGACGCGTCATCGAAGGTGAAGGCGACCGGCGAGAGACCCGCTGGGAGGTCCAGCTGCTTCACGACCAGGTCGCTCACTGTCACCGGACGGTAGCCGCGCTCGTAGAGTAGCTCGAGGTCGCGGCGGAACTGATCGCGCTGGCGCGACCACCGCGCCTCGGTGTCGCCAACAAGATGGTACTCGAGGATGGGGATGCGGCCCATCTCGTTCGGGGCGCGCGGGGGTGCGGCCATCCCTTCGGCCGCGGACGAGCTCGTCGTGGGAACGGACGTCGTGGGTGCGCCAGGTGTGGCAGCCGAAGCGATCTGCCCGGACGCGGAGGTGGAGTCGGAGGTTGATGTGCGATCGTTCCCCGCGCGACAGGCGGCGGGGAGAACGAGGGACAGGAGCAGCGCGATGCGGCGGCGGTACATCGATTGTCTGGGCTGGAGTGCGGCGCGCGGGGGGCGCGGAAGCGGCGCGAAGGATAGTGGCGACCGGCGCGGAAGTGTAGTCGGAGTACCCGGCCGTAGCGCCACCGGAAACCCCTGGGTCACGCTGGCGTACAACCATGCCAGTGAGATGCCGGTGACAACGTATGGCCCATGACTGCTGAGGGACGCGCGGGGCAACGCACGGCGCCGCGTGCGCGCCGCTGGTTGCGCGCGTTTGGCGAGCGCCTTCGCGCGGATCCCGCCGTGCCCGCCCGCCGGTGGCTTCGCGCGCGGTGGCGGTACTTCACCGGGCTCGCCTTGCTCGCGCTCGCTACCGTCGCGTTCGACGCCTGGCTCGGCACCTGCGGCTTCGTCGGATGCCCGACACCCGCCGCCATCCGCGGCTTCCGCCCGAGTGAGGGGAGTCGCGTCGTGGACCGCGCCGGCCGGCCGCTCGGGCGCCTCACGACGGTGCGCCGCATCAACGTCCCCCTCGCGCAAGTGCCGGCGCACGTGCGGCAGGCCTTCGTCGCGACCGAGGACCGCCGCTTCTTCCAGCACCACGGGCTCGACTGGCGCGCCATCCCGCGCGCGGTCATCCGTAACGTCCGCGCGCTCGGCGTGCGCGAGGGGTTCAGCACGATCACGATGCAGGTGGCGCGAAACACCTTCACGCCGCGCCTCGTGCGCGAGCGCTCCCTCCGCAAGAAGCTGCTCGAGCTGCGCCTCGCGCGCCTCATCGAGCGCAACCTGACGAAGGCGGAGATCCTCGAGCTCTACCTGAACGTCATCTACCTCGGGAACGGCGTGTACGGGGTGGAGGCCGCGAGCCGCGACCTGTTCGGAAAGCGCGTGCGCGATGTGACGCTCGCCGAGGCCGCGGTGCTGGCGGCATTGCCGAAGGGACCGTCGGCCTACACGCCGCGTCGCTACCCGGCCCGCGCCCGCACGCGCCGCAACCTCGTGCTCACCCTCATGGTCCGCGAGGGCTACGTGAACGAGCGCCGCGCCCGCCTCGCCGCCGCCGAGCCGCTCGTCGTGGCCGAGGAAGAGTGGCGGCCGCCGGCGGAGAACACGGCCGCTGTGGACCCGGTGCGTGCGCTCGTAGACTCTGTGCTCGGACCGGGCGCGCTCGAGCGCGGCGACGTCACCGTGTACACGACGATCGACGCGCAGGCCCAGCGTGCGGCCGAGCGCGCGGTCCGGACACAGGCCGCGCGGATCGAGGCCGAGTCGCGCGCCTGGTACGGCGTGGGGGAAGGCGAGGTGCAGGGCGCGATGGTCGCCCTCGACCCGAGCACCGGCGACGTGCGCGCGGTCGTCGGCGGGCGTCGCCCCGAGCGGCGCGGCTTCAACCGCGCGATGGCCGCGCGGCGGCAGCCCGGCTCAGCCTTCAAGCCGTTCGTCTACGCCGCGGCGTTGGCCGCGGGCTACAGCCCCGCGACTTACGTGGAGGACGAGCCGGTGGAGGTGGAGCAGGACGGCCGGGTCTGGACGCCGGCCAACTTCGGCGGCGAGTACGAGGGGACGATCACGCTCCGCCGCGCGCTGATGCGCTCGTCGAACGCGGCGACCGTGCGGCTGAGCCGCGCCGTGGGGGAGGGGAACGTCGTGGCGGCGGCGCGCCGGTCCGGAATCACGAGTCCGCTCGCCGCGGTTCCCTCCATCGCGCTCGGCGCGCTCGAGGTGACGCCGCTCGAGCTCGTGACCGCGTACGCACCCTTCGCGAACGGTGGCGAGCGCGTGCGACCGCGCCTGGTGCGGCGCATCGAGGACTCGGACGGCACGGTGCTGTGGAGCCGGGAGATGGCACCGCGGGTGCGCGTGCTCGACTCGCGCGACGTATATCAGCTCACCTCCATGCTGCGCGGCGTGGTTGACCGCGGCACCGGTCACGCCATCCGCGAGGGGGGTGTGCGCGGGCTCGTGGCGGGCAAGACGGGTACGACGAACAATGGCGCCGACGTCTGGTTCGTGGGCTACACGCCCACGCTCGTCGCCGGCTTCTGGTTCGGCTACGACAACCCGCGCGCCCTCTCGGGCGATGCCTCGGGCGGCCGGCTCGCCGCGCCGGCCTGGGCCGAGTTCTACTCGAAGGGGTGGCGCGAGGCGCCGGCCCGCGACGCGTGGCGCGCGCCCCCCGGCATGGTCATGCGGGTGGTGGACTCGTACACCGGCGAGTTGGCTGGCGAGTGGTGCGAGGTGACGCAGGCCGAATGGTTCAAGCCGGGGACGGAGCCGCGCACACCCTGCCGGCGCCACCGCGAGCCGGAGCTCGACGACTCGTTCGCCGACCGGCTCGCTGAAACGCTCCGAAAGATCTTCAAGTTCTGACCCCGGCGCGCGCAGATGTTGCGTATCTGCTCGCGACGCGTTGTCGATCAGGTATCTGGCACCTGCTTCGACATGATGCGTCGACGTACACTCCGACGCACCGGAGGGCTCCATTCATATCAGACTCTCGCCGCGGAAGATCGCGCGGTCGCTCTCCGTGGCGATCGTGGTGCTGTCGCTCGCCCACCTCGCCGGCCAGTTCGTGCGCTTTGAATTGGGGCACGATCAGCTCCGGGGGCTGATCCCCATGTTCGACATGGATCGCGAGTTCAACGTGCCCACGTTCTTTTCCTCCGGGCTCATGCTGGGCTGCGCCCTGGTGCTCTGGGTGATCGCGCTCGCCTCACGTGCCGCGAAGGACGGCTTGACGGGGTACTGGTCGGTGCTGGCGTGGGGGTTCCTCTTCATGTCGCTCGACGACGCGGTCGTGCTGCACGAGAAGATCACGCGCCCGCTCCGGCTGCTCACGCACTCGGACGCGTTCTACATGCGTTGGATGCTCCCCGCCACCGTACTCATCGCGATCCTTGGCGCGTTCTACATCAAGTTCCTGGCGGCGCTGCCCCGCCGCTCCCGCATGCTCTTCCTCGTCTCGGCCGTCATCTTCCTCGGCGCCGCCGTGGGGTTGGAGACGTTCACATCGTGGCTCGGCTTCCACGGCCAGCGCCCCGAGACCATGCTCTATGTCATCCTCGTGATGATCGAGGAGTCGGTGGAGCTCGCCGGAATCACGCTCTTTCTGTATGCGCTGCTCGACCATATCCGGCGAGCGCTGCCCGGCCTGCGCGCGCTCGTGGGCGAGGACGTCGAGGCCATGCCACCGCTCGCCATCGTCGGACGCGGCGACGCGCCGGTGGTGGAGCACGCCGGACAGCGCGTCGGTTCGGGGCGCTAGAGCCGACGCGATCTACAGGACGCCGAGCCGGGGTCCCGTAGCCGCGTAGCCGGGAAAGACACGCTCGCTGGCCGCGGCGCCGAGGTGCGTGGTGATCACCTCGGAGAACACCGTGCGGAAGTCGGTGGTGAGCGCGAGGTCGCGCCCCTCGTGGAGCTGCCCCGGCGCGAGGCCCGGCCAGCGGCCATGTACCTTGTGCCCATGGACGGCGCCGCCGATCGCGAACATGGCGCCCGCGTGGCCGTGGTCGGTGCCGCCGTTTCCGTTCTGGCGGGCCATGCGCCCGAACTCGCTCATCGTGAGGATGACGACGTCATCCATACGATCTCCGAGGTCGGCGACGAGCGCCGCGACACCGCGCGCGAAGTCGTCCAGCCGGTTCGCGAGCTGGCCGTTCACGGCGCCCTGATTGACGTGTGTATCCCATCCGCCGACGTCGGCGAAGGCGATCTCGAGGCCGACGTTCGCCTTGATGAGCTGCGCGATCTGCCGCAAGCTCTGGCCGAACGGCGACCGCGGGTAGTCGGCGCCAGGGGAGGGGGCATACTGCTGCGGGTTCGCGCTTCGCAGCATCTTCACCGCGTCGAAGGTCTCGCGCCCGGCGCCGTGGACGATGTCTGCCGTCCCCGTGCGGTAGAGCGCCTCGAGCCGGTCGGCGTTCGAGCCGGTCGCGCGCACCGTGAAGTCGCTAAGGCTCGACATCGCGACCGTGGGCGCGGGCCCCTGGAGCGCGCGCGGCGTCGTCTGCGAGAGCGCGACTGCCCGGAACGGTGACGGCGACGGTGGTGACGCCGACGGTACCTCGCACTCGGCGCACGTACCCTTCGTCGCCAGATAGCGGTTGAGCCACCCATCGGGCGTGCCCTTCACGTCGGGCGTGCCGCTCTCCATGTAGTCCTGCGCATCGAAGTGGGAGCGCGTACTGCTCGGGCTCCCCACCGCGTGGATCGGCGCAAGCAGTCCGCGGTCCCACAGCGGCTTGAACGGCGCGAGCGAGGGGTGCAGGCCGAAGAATCCATCGAGGTCAATCGCGCCGCTCCCCGCGCCGCCGGGACGCGGGATCGCGATGTTCGGCCGGAGCGCGTAGTACGCCTGCTCCCCGTGCGGGACGACCATGTTGAGCGCGTCGGCCGCACCGCGCTGGAAGACGCAGATGAGGATCTTCCCCTTCGCCGTCCGGCGAAGCTCTGTGGCGAACACGGTGCGGCGCAGGAAGCTGGGGCTGAGCCCGATCGTCACGAGCGCGAGCGCGCCCGACCTGAGAAAGACGCGACGTTGCATGAGAGACCTCTATCTCCGCTGGAATTCGGGAGCGCCGAGCGCGAGCCCCAGGATCTGTGCGAAGCCGTCGAGCCGAACGGGCCGGCCCAGCGGATCCCCGCGCATGTCGCGCGGCCGGGCCGGGCGCATCTCGTCCCCGGTCATCATCGTCGTCGCCGCAGTGTCGCCCATCGCGACCGCGTTCGCGGCGCTTGTATCGGCACCGGGACGATCCAGCATCGGGTTGGTGCCGAGCTCGAGGATGCGCCGCGTGTCGGGCGACGCTTCGCCGCCGAGGATCGCCGCGATCACGCCGTCCACCTGCGCGGCGCGCGGCGACGTGGCGAGCTTCGCGCCCACCGGCCATCCGGCGAGCGTAGCCCCGGGCACCCGGCCCGCGGCCACCGTGAGGCCGAAGTTGATGCGATTGAGGATGGCGCCCGTATTGATCCACTGCTCGCCCGTCTCCGGGTAGCCGTTCGGCGCCTGGTGCCCCCATGCCGGCTGCCCCAGCCGCGCGATGATCTGCGAGGTTCGTGGCGTGCTGTCAGGCCGCGCATCCACGGCGCGGAGCGCGCTGACGACGAGCTCGAACGGGCTCTTCACCTTCGCCCGGTACGCGCTCCGCGCGAAGAACTCGGGCGAGGTGACGATCGTCCGCACGACTTCGCGGATGTCGCCATCCGTGCGCGTGAACGTCGCGGCGGCGCGCTCCACGAGCGAGGCGGGCGGCGTGTCGCTCACGAAGCGGCGCGCGAGCTTGGTCGCGATGTAGCGCGCCGTGGCCGGGTGTCGCGCGACGATGTCGAGCACCGCCTCGCCGTCCTCGATCCCTCGCCCAGCCGGGAGCCGGTGACCGAGCACGATCTTCTCACCCGCGTCGTGCGCGAAGGGGCGGAAGAGGAAGTCGCCGCCCTGCCGCGGGTCATCAATCGTCCAACCCGTGAGTGCGCGTGCCACGTTGATGACGTCCTGCTGGGTGTAGCCGCCATCCACGCCGAGGGTGTGGAGCTCGAGCAGCTCGCGCCCGTAGTTCTCGTTGAGGCCGCGGGGCCGACGACCCGCCGCCTGTGCGGGCTGGCGGGTCAGCGAATCACGCCGCCGGTCGTCCATCCCCGCCGGGAGCGGCGGGAGGTTGCGGCCAGGCCGGCCGGCGCGCGTGATCCCTGCGCCGCTCGCCATGCGGCGGCCACCGGCCATCTGGCGCCGCTCGGGGGTGAGGCGCGGACGGCCGCTGTCGGCCACGCTCTGCCAGTTGTCCAGGTAGAAGAGCATGGCCGGGCTCTTCGCCACGGCGCCGAGCAGGTCGCGGAACTTGCCGAGGGCGTTGGGGCGGATGGCGGTTCGCTCGTACTCGCCAATGAGGTAGCGCTCCTGGCCCTTGCCGGCGAAGACGTTGAAGTGGTTGCTCCAGAAGTCCACCATCACTTCCTCGAGCTGCCGGTTGCTCGCGACCGCGCGTGCCACCCTGGCTGTCTGCAGTTCGCCGAAGACGCGCTGCGACCTGAGTGCTGCGGTCCGATACGCGACTGAATCGGCCCGCGTCCGCAGGAAGATGTCGCGCTTGTTCTCGGCCGAGTCGTTCATCGCCAACGGCTGACCGGCGCGCGCCATCTCGCGCCGCTTCGCCTGCAAGAGCTCCTGCGGCGGCGGGTAGTCGCGGTAGAGCGTGCGCGAATCGAGCGACAGCGTGCGGTACTGGTCGAGGAAGCGCCCCATGTCCCGGTCGTCGATGCGCGCCGGCTCGAGCTGCGTGGCGATCCAGCGGTCCACGCCCATCGCGCGCACGCGCTCCGGGTCGCCGGGACGCGCGCCGAACGTCAGGCGGCTCAGCGCGTGGCGGACCTGCTGATCCGCCGTCAGCTCCCGTGGAGCGTCCGGACGAAGCGTGGCGTTCGGCGTCGCGGGTGGGCGCTGCGCGGTGGCGCCGCCGGGAGCGCCGGCGAGCGCGAGGAGCACGAGCGGGGTGACGCGAAGTGTGCGGCGCGCCGCGGGGCGCAGGGGGATCGGGAACTTCGGCATGGTATCTTCCGCTGGATGGTGGTGACGACCCGGTAGACGACCACCAGGTGGCCTCCGTTAAGCGCCTGACGCTCCCGGGCGACGGGGCCGTACCTCTCCGAGCCGCAGCGACCATTCATTATACACAGTGAGCTCCCCGGTCATTCGATTCGGCCTGCCCGCCCGGACTCCGGACGCGGCGAAGACCACGTGGCGCGAGCGGGTGGCCGCGCTCCGCTACGTGCCGCCCCTCGTGCGCATGGTGTGGGGCACGCACCGCGGGTACACCGCGACCATGGTGATCCTCCGCGTGGTGCGCGCGTTCGTGCCGCTCGCGACGCTCTGGGTGGGGAAGCTGATCATCGACACCGTGGTCGCCATGCGCGACGGGCCACGCGACTGGACGCGGCTCTGGCAGCTCGTGGCGACGGAGGCGGCGATCGTCCTCATCTCCGACGCGCTGGCGCGCGGCTCCGCGCTCGTCGAGAGCTTGCTCGGCGACCTCTTCTCGAACCGGATGAGCGTGCGTCTCATGGACCACGCGGCGACGCTCGATCTCGCGCAGTTCGAGGATCCGGAGTTCTATGACCACCTCGAGCGCGCGCGCCGGCAGACGACCGGGCGGATCGGACTCCTCGGCCAACTCCTCTCGATGGGGCAGGACCTGCTGACGCTCGTCACGCTGAGCGCCGCGCTCGTCGCGTACAGCGCGTGGCTCCTCCTGCTCCTCGTCATCGCCATCGTGCCGAGCTTCCTCGGCGAGACGCACTTTTCCTTCCTTGGCTATTCGCTGCTCTACCGGTGGACGCCGGAGCGTCGCCAGCTCGACTACCTCCGCTTCGTGGGGGCGAGCGATCGCACCGCCAAGGAGGTGCAGATGTTCGGGCTCGCGCCATGGCTCACGGCGCGCTACCAGGAGCTGTCGCTCCGCTTCTACGAGGAGAACAAGCGGCTGTCCATCCGGCGAGGCGTCGTCAGCACCGGCCTCTCGATGGTCGGGACGCTCGGCTATTACGCGGCGGCTGCGCTCATCCTCATGCGTGCGGTGCGCGGGACGATCTCCATCGGCTCGCTCACCTTCCTCACCATCTCGTTCAGCCGGAGCCGCGACCTGATCCAGCGGATCCTGCTCGGCGCGAGCGACGTCTTCGAGCAGGCTCTCTACCTCAAGGATCTCTTCGTCTTCTTCGAGATGAAGCCGACGATCGCGTCCAAGCCTGGCGCGATCCCGGCGCCGCGCCCGATGCGGCAGGGCTTCGTCTTCGACGACGTCGGCTTTCGGTACCCCGGAAGCGAGCGGTGGGCCGTCCGGCATGTGAGCTTCACGCTCCGGCCGGGTGAGCGGGTCGCGCTCGTCGGCGAGAATGGGGCGGGGAAGACGACGCTCACGAAGCTGCTCGCGCGCCTCTACGAGCCGAGCGAGGGAAAGATCACGCTCGATGGGGTGGACCTCCGCGATTACGATCTCGCGTCGCTCCGGCGCGCGATCGGCGTCATATTCCAGGACTTCGTGCGCTACGACATGCGCTTCGACGAGAACATCGGGGTGGGGGAGATCGAGGAGGTACGCGGCTACCTCGACACGAGACCGGTGCCCCCGGCGGCGGCGCCTGGCGCGGAGCCTCGCACGGGGGGGCCCCCCCACCGGGAACGTACTGGCGGCGGGCCGCAGAGCGGTCATCGATCCGGCGAGGTGCGTACCGATCCAGCGCCCGCGTCGGACGACCTCGCACCCGTTCGGCCTTCGCCCGATGTGCCCGTCCCGGCTCCCCTGCGATCGGCCGCCGAGCAATCGCTCGCGGCCTCGCTCCTCCCTCGGCTCCCGGGAGGTTACGAGCAGATGCTCGGCCGGCGCTTCGATGACGGCGTGGATCTCTCGGGCGGGGAGTGGCAGAAGGTCGCGCTGGCCCGCGCCTACATGCGCGACGCGCAGGTGCTCATCCTCGACGAGCCCACGGCTGCGCTCGATGCGCGCGCGGAGTACGAGGTGTTCTCGCGCTTCGCCGAGCTGATGGCGGGGCGGACGGCAGTGCTCATCTCGCACCGGTTCTCGACCGTTCGCATGGCCGACCGCATCATCGTGCTGCGGAACGGCGAGGTCGTGGAGACCGGCACGCACGACGATCTCGCCGCTGCTGACGGGCTCTACGCCGAGCTCTTCTCCCTGCAGGCCGCGGGCTACCGGTAGCGCACCCGCCGCGACGCGGCGCAGCGCCGCGTCGCGTCACGGCGCTCACCGCATCACAACGCTTCGCGGCCCGGCAACCGGCCGCGCAGCCGGAAGCGAAAGGGGAGACGCACCATCTGCGGGACGCTCTCCCCCGCGATCGTCGCGGGCACGAAGCGCATGGCCGGCAGCGCGGCCTCCACGGCGCTCGTGAAGCGCGCATGCGAGGTCTGCGAGACGCTGAATGTCGCCATCACCGGGCGGCCGCGCGCGTCGATCACGACGTCGGCTACGACGTCGCCCTCGATCCCCATGCGTCGCAAGGCGCTCGGGTAGCCGGGCTCGGGATTCGTCGCCAACGGCACCGCCGCGATGTCTACCTCGCGCTCGCCGTAGACGCGGGTGAGTACGCCGTCGAGGCGGACCGAGCGCGGCGCGAGCGGGGCGCCGGCGGCGTAGGAATCCTCCAGTTGAGCTGGGACCTGCGCGAACGCGTCCGCGCCGATCGCTGGCGCGACCGGGCGGAGATGCGCGACGCGCCCGATCGCCCCGTTCCCCACCTGCCCCTGTCCATTCGCTCCCCAGCATAGCGTGACCTGCCGACGTAGCACGGCGCAGGTGTGGCGCGCGCCAGCGGAGATGGACTCGAAGCGGTCCTCGCGCGCCACCGCGACGGGTGAGTGCGTGCACCGCGCCCGGTCATTCCCCCTGTCGCAAAGCATCCGCGGCTCCGCTGTGCCGAGCTGGCTCCGGTCGTCCGAGCCCCAGCAATAGGCGGCTCCGTCGCTCGTGAGGGCGCACGTATGCTCGCCGCCCGCACTGATCGTGGCGAACCGGTGGCGCGTGACAACCGGGCGCGGGCGAGACACGCACGCCGGTACGCGCCAATTGTCGCCGCATGCCAGGTCGCCAATCATCATGCCCGCCTGGCCGCTCGCGTCGGCGCCCCAGCAGTACGCGTCGCCCACTGGCGTGAGCGCGCACGTATGGCTTCGGCCGGCGCTGATCGCGGCGAACGCCAGATCGGTCGCCACGCGGACGGGCGAGCGGCTGCACTGCGAGGACGCGCACGAGTCAGCCGCATCGAGGGAGCCGAGCTGCCCGAACTCGTTCGAGCCCCAGCAGTACGCCTCGCCGCGCGCCGTGAGCGCGCACGTGTGCCGCTCGCCCGCGGAGAGCGCCGTGAAGCTCCCGGCAGCGGACACGGGGTTGGTCGGCGATTCGCTGTCCACCAGCGAGCCGTCGCCAAGCTGGCCGTATTCGTTCGACCCGAAGCACATCGCGGCCCCATCGTCGGCGAGCGCGCAGGTGTGTGCGCCACCCGTCGTGACGCTCGCGGCATGAAGCGCGATCGTCTGACCCGGGCCGCCGGCGGCGAAGCCGAGCTGGCCGTGGTCGTTCCGTCCCCAACACTCCACCAGCCCGCTCACGTCGATACCACACACGTGCGCGCCGATACCCGCGCTCACGGAGCGGAAGCGCACGCGATAATCCCGCACCTCGGTCGGCGACGTATACGCCTCCCCATCCGGGCCGCCCAGTCCGAGCTCGCCCGAGGAGTTGCGACCCCAGCAGTACGCGAGGCCGCTCTCGGCGATGCCGCACGTATGCTCCGCCCCCGCGCTCGCACCCGCCACGGGCAGCTCAGACCCGGAGACCGGAGAGGAGACCGTAGGTGGCGGCAGGTAGCGGTGCTCGCGCACCTCCACGGGCTCCGCGTGTGTCGCGACCGCGATGACCTTGATGCTGAAGATGAGCGCGACGAAGCCGAGGAGGAGTGCGGCTGACCGGACGTCCACCGGCCGCAGCGCGATGAGGCGCTGCCATCCGGTCGCGGCGCAGCAGAGGGCCACCACGACCCCACCGAGGACGACGAGCACGGACGACGCCGCGAGCGTCGCGACCGCGACGATGAGCGCCACCGCGAGCCAGGGAACGTGCGCGTAGCGAACGGTAGCCGCCTGCCGGTGGAGTGCCGAGCCGATTGCCGCGGCACGTCCGCCGGTCCGCGTGGGGCGGGCGCGGCGGATGCGCATGGCGGCGCGCGCCGCGTACGCCTGCGCGGCGGGCGACGGCTGCGCGGTTGGTGTGAGGAACAGATGCGTGCTCGGCGTGCCCGCGGAGGGGAGCGCGATCTGCACGACCGGCGCTGGACGCCCCATCCGGGCGGCCTCGCCGCTCTCCACCGCGGCGCGCGATGGGAACGGGTCGCGCCCCCCGAGGAGCTCCGCACGCTCGCACCAGGGGCATGCGGCGCGGTGCCCATCGTAGCGGTGTTGCGGGTTAGTGGCGCAGGAGACCAGCGCCGCTTCCGCTTCGCGGAGTGCACCCTGCCAGGCGATCGCGCTCGGCCGCGCGCCAGGCAAGCTGTGTCCCTCGCGGAAACACCGTGCGAACAGGGCGCAGAGCGCGGGGTTGAGCGCATCGAACGGGGGCGCGTGACGCGGCGGCAGGTACGGGATCGTCGCCTCGCCGGCATGCGGGAAGTGCCCGGCTGCGATGCGGGCCTCGAGCGGCGGCGCCTCGCCGTCCTCCTGGTACTCGCCCATGAAGGGGTGGGCGCCCTCCATCAGGAGCTGGAAGATGAGCACGCCGAGCGCGAACAGGTCATGCTCCGGTGTGCGGTCCACCGTCGCGAACGCCTTCTCCTGCAGCTCGGGTGGCGTGAACTCCGCCTTGCCGACAGGGCAGCGGTGCAGCTGGCCGCGCGCTTCGCGCACCTGGAACGAATCCGTGTCCACGAGCGTCGCGAGCGCCGAATCGCCGACGAGCACGTTCGACTCGTTGAGGTCGCCGATCACGTGGCCGCGCGCGTGGACACCCGCGACGGCGACGGCGACGTTCCGGGCGGAGCGGTGCAGGTATTCGTAGGTGAAGAGCGGGCAGTGCCGGCGGCGGCTCCGTGGGTTGTAGAACTCGAACATCGGACGCATGCCGCGAACGCGCGGCATCACGAACCCCGCGACGCGTGTGGCGCTCTCCGTGGTCCAGAGCACGTCTGTCGGCCAGGCGACCGAGGCGTGCCCGCCGGGCGACGCGGTGTCGAGCGGCGCGGCGCGCAGCATGGCGAGCAGCTTCCGCGCGTGCGCGTCCGATGGGCGGTGGTAGAGCTTCGCGGCGTGGTCGGCGGACAGCGCGAGCACCCGCGCCTGCCCGCCTTCGCCCAGGATCGCGGCATCCGTGAGATCCACGAGCCGCCCGGAGTGGTGGAGTCGGAGATGCACGTTGAATTCCTAGCGCCGGCTCGGCGTCGCGCCCGCGTGTGAGTGAATCGCCTGCGCGCGGCGGGTCATGGGCGGACGCCGAGCAGGAGGGTGACGTCGTCGTCCGTGCGCGCGCCCACGCGCGGACCGGAGAGAAAGGCCCGAAGCTGAGCGGCGGCGGCGTCCGCGGCGGCAGCATCGAGCGCGCTGGTGGCGCCTGAGGCGAAGGCGAACACCGGCGCGAAGAAGGGCGCATGCGGCTCGGCGCCCGGCATCACGAGGGCGAGCATCTGGAGGCCGTCGGAGATGACGGCGAGATGCGTCGCCGCGCCGCGCCACAGGCCGTACTGCGCGGTCTCGAGCGCGTCGGGTGCGGTGAGGAACATCGTCTCGTTGATGAACTCGCCGTGACGGGGAGTGGTCAGCGCGTGGAGCGCGCCCCCCTCGTCTCGCACGATGACTGCCCCGTCGCCGACCTGCGCGGCGGCGACGGCGGTGTCACCGGCGATGGCGACGATGAGCGTCGTCGCGAGATCGCGCATGTCGCAGCGGGCGCGGAGGGCCTCGGCCTCGAGCGCCGCGCGCGCGCTGGCGAGCGCGCCGACGAGGATGGTGCGGAGGACGTCATCCGTGACGACGGCGCCATCTCCTTCGGAGAGCGCAGCGCCAGCGCTTCCGGGCGTGGCGAGCTCCGCCGCGACGCTCGCGGCTGCCGCGACCGCCGCCTGCGACGCGAGGCGGGCGCCGTCGCCGCCGAAGGGAACCGAGCCCGCACCGTCCGCGACCGCGGCGACGAGCGCGCCACCGGTGAGCGCGACGCCCGGGAGCGCGACGCTCGCGTGTGCGTCCTGGCATGGGACGCCAGTGCGCCGGTGCCCGGCGCCGGTCACCGCTTCGGCCACCCCGCGCCAGCCGGGGCGCCGCGGGCGTGGTGGCCGCGGCTGGCGTAGCGGGCGTGGCCAGGCTCTCGCGCCGCGCGGGCCGCGCCGGCGGCGCCTCGGCCGCGCGCGTCATGCGGAGGTCCAGCCGGCCGGAGCGAGCGGAACCTGCTCGTCCGGCTTCGATTGCGCGACCGCCTGCATGCTGCTCGAGAGCCAGACGAACCGCTCGCGGAAGTTGAGGCCGCGCAGCCGGACGGGCTCGCGCGCGACGATCGTCC
>JBBJNN010000033.1:0-5682 GCA_037720885.1 Gemmatimonadaceae bacterium
GACGAGCACCTCGTACAGCACGATGCCGAGCGCGTAGAGGTCCACGCGGTGGTCGGCCTTCGGATCGGCCGCCGCCTGCTCGGGCGCCATGTACGCGGGCGTGCCGAGCGAGATGCCGACGCCGGTGATCGTCATCGCTGCCGGGCGGGGGTTCCCTTCGCGGGAGGCCGAGAGCGCTTTCGCGACGCCGAAGTCGGTGACGACCGCTGAGTTGGCGGCGAGGAGGATGTTGTCCGGCTTGATGTCGCGGTGGATGATGCCGCGGCCGTGCGCGTACGCGAGCGCGCGGGCGACATCCTTCATGATGCTCACCGCCTCGCGAACCGAGAGCGGGCCGCGCACGATGCGCGCTCGCAGCGACTCCCCTTCGATGAAGGGCATGACGAAGTACGGGAGCCGCGTACCCAGCTGCGGGTCCGAGATTTCTCCGGCGCTGAGCACCGGGACGATGTGCGGATGCTGGAGGCCGGCCGCCATCATGATCTCGCGCTTGAACCGCTCCACCGACACGGTAGCAGCGAGGCTCGACGGCAGCACCTTCACCACCACGCGACGTTCGAGGGACCGGTCGAGCGCGACAAACACGCGCGACATGCCGCCCCCGCCGAGCTCCCGCTCGACGGTGTAGTCGCCTCCCATCTCTGCCTCGAGCGCGGCGCCCAGGTCAACCAAGATCAGCCTGCACGTGGCCCACGGTGAAGGTGCCACAAGGTAATTCCCGTGCACTCTGTATGACACTCGCCGCCGATCGCGCGGCATGGGGCGCCGGGCGGGTTTGCCCTCGCCGGCCCGGGGTGTTACCGTCATCCGCGCCCAGTCACACGTCCCCACCCGGGCCGGCACCGACATCGGAGGGTCCCATGCTCCGCACTCCCCGCTCCGCGCGCTCACTACCGTTCGCGCTCGCCACCGCACTCGCGTCGCTCGTCGCTACCCAGGCCGGCGCGCAGGCGACGTCTCAGGCGAGCGCCCGCGGCAAGCCCAGCATCGCGCAATTCATGGGCGCGGCCTCGCCGCTCGAGCTCACGTCGGCGCGCAAGGCGGACCGCGTCGCGTGGACCGTGTACGAGCGTGGCATGCGCAACGTGTACACCGCCGCCGCGCCGGGCTTCGCGCCCGTGCGGCTCACGCGCTTTCTCGAGGATGACGGCACCGACGTCTCGGACGTGTCGCTCTCCGATGATGGCTCGATCGCCGTCTTCGTCCGCGGCTCCGCGCCGAACCGCGCCGGGTGGATCGCCAACCCATCGCACGACCCGGCCGGCGCGGAGCGCGCGGTCTGGGCGGTGCGGACGAGCGGGGGGCCGGCGTGGCGGGTCGCCGTGGGCGGCGCGCCCGAGCTCTCGCCCGACGGGCGGCACGTGCTCTATGTGAAGGACGGACAGATCTACCGCGCCCGCGTGACACCGGGCGCCGCCACGCCGATGGATACCGGCGCGGTCACGTTCATCAAGGAATGGGGGCAGCAGAGTGCGCCGCGTTGGTCGCCGGATGGCTCGAAGATCGCCTTCGTCAGCGACCGGGAGAATCACGCCTACGTTGGCGTCTACGATGTGCGCACCCGGAAGGTGGACTTCGTGGCGCCTGGCGTGGACTGCGATGGGAGCCCCGTCTGGTCGCCCGACGGGAAGCGTATCGCCTTCCTCCGCCGCCCTGGCGTCCCCTTCGGCGCGCAGGCGCAGGAAGGGAGTGGCGGTATCGGCAACCCACCCGGTCCCGCCTCGGCCGCCGCGGGCGGTCGGCGCGTGAGCGGGTGTGGCCTCGGCGGATTCGGCGGCGGCGGCGGGCGCGGCAACGCGCAGGGCGACACGACTCCGCGTCCGCGCCGGGTTCCCGGACTCTACGCCGCGACGTTCACCGGCGGCCATACGCTCTCCATCATGGTCGCGGATGTGTCGGCGTGCACGCGGGCGCTCTACGGATGCGAGGCGCGCGAGCTCTGGCACAATGCGCCGAGCGAGCGGACCTTCGTCGGCATCAACCGCTTGCTCTGGGGCGGCGACAACATCCTCTTCCCGCTCTCGCCGGCGAACGACGAGTGGGACCGTTACTACTCGGTGAGCGTGTCGAACCCGGCCGCCGCGCCGGTGCTCCTCACGACGACGAACGGTCTCATCGAGGATGCGACGTCGGCCGCGCTCTCGCCGGATGGGAAGACGCTGTATTACTCGACGAACGCCGAGGACATCGAGCGGCGGCACATCTGGGCGGTGCCGACGGCGGGGGGGACGCCAACGCGCATTTCCACCGGCGAGGCGATCGAGACGCACCCGCAGCCGCTCGCTTCGGGGAAGCAGCTCGCCGTGCTCTCTTTCGACGTTGCGCAGCCGGCCTCGGTGGGGATTGTACCCGCCGCCGGCGGCAAGGCGCGCGTCGTGTTCCCGACGCTCCCCAAGGACTTCCCGGTCGCCGCGCACGTGACGCCACAGATCGTCGTCGTCAAGTCGCCCGACAGCCTCGCCATCCACAACCAGCTCTTCCTCCCGAAAGACCTCAAGGCCGGCGAGCGGCGGCCGGCGCTCATCTTCGTGCACGGCGGCCCCGTGCGGCAGATGCTTCCGGGCTACCACTACATGCAGTTCTACCACTGGGCGTACGGGTATAACCAGTGGCTCGCCAGCCAGGGCTACGTGGTCCTGTCGGTGAACTACCGCAGTGGAGTGGGCTACGGGCGGTCCTTCCGCAACGCTGCGAACACGAACGCTCGCGGGAACTCCGAGTACCAGGACGTGCTCGCCGCCGCGAAGTACCTGCAAGGCCGCCCTGACGTGGACCCGGCGCGCGTCGGCATCTGGGGACTCTCCTACGGCGGGCTGCTCACCGCGCAGGCGCTGGCGCGCAACTCGGACGTCTTCGTCGCCGGCGTGGACCTCGCCGGCGTACACCTCTACGGCAACGCCCTCGATTCGGCGGCACTCTCCTATCGGTCGTCGGCCATCTCGGAGATCGGCAACTGGAAGTCGCCCGTCCTCCTCGTGCACGGCGACGATGACCGCAACGTGGACTTCGCGCAGACGGTGGGCCTCGTGCAGCTCCTGCGCGCACACAACGTCCACCACGAGATGATCATCATCCCCGACGACCTGCACGAGTCCATGCTCCACAGCCGCTGGATCGATACCTGGGAGCGGATCGGCGGCTTCCTCGAGCGCTTCGTCTGGAACAAGCAGTCGGCGACGGCGGGCCAGTAAGCCGCCCGGGCGCGGTCGAGGACCCGGCAGGCCCGGGATGAATCATGGCCCCACACGATGATCGCTGTGGGGCCATGATTCATTGCTGCCCGACTCGGCGGTGCCGAGTCGCGGTCAGGTCAACTGCACGACCGCTGGACCACGAAGGCCGGCGTCGCCGCGTTGCCCGTCAGGAAGACGGTGGCCGCGCGATTCCCCGTGAGAGCCGGGAGGGTGAAGTTCACGCGAGGGGTGCCGGTGGTGGTGCCGACGTTGAACACGCGCACCTGCGTGCTCGCCGTCGGGAACGTCCCGAAGGCGCTGGCGCCCGGGGTGGCCGTCCCGGCGGCGAGGTTCGGGACGCTCGCCGTGCCGAGCGTGCCGTTGGGCGCGGTCACGAAGATGTCGCCCGCCGTGCCAGTCGCGTTGAAGAAGCGGAGTCCGTTGTTGCCGGTCGTCGGATCGGTGAAACCGGCGTCGCTGAGCACCGCCGTCTGCGCGTTCCCGTAGTACACGATCGTGTACGGGGTGTTGGCGGTCAGGGGCGTGGCGATTGTCGCCAGCTCGGTCGAGGACCCGGCTGCGCGGAACGAGAGGCTCCGCCCGATCGGGACGTTCACGCACGTGGCCGAGCCGGCCGCGAGCGCGACGGTCGAGCCGGTGACCGCGGTGCCGTTCGCGAACAGCCCGACGCTCGCGGTCGAGGAAGCGTTGACGACACGCACCTGCGCGAACTGCTGCGGGGGCTGCACGGGATCATCGTCATCGCCACAGGCGGCCACCGCAGTCATGGCGCCGAGCGCCATCAGGGTCGTAATGCTGCGAAGCTTCATAAACGTTGCTCCCTCTGTGAGTTGCGGCCGGTATGGTACCCGCTGTGCCCTAGGCTGCCAGGCCGCGGACGGGCTCTGGAATATTAGGGGTTCCATACACTTGCAGATCGCGCACCACTCGACCCCCGTGACAGCGGGATTCTCGCCTCGCACCGCGCCGGGCTTCGCAATGCATCGTACCCCAATGATTTGATGTGACCGACATCACCGCTCGGCCAGACGCGGGCAGCCACTCGGCGCTTCACCTCCCGGACTTCCGGTCGTACCTCGCGGGGAACATCGCGTCCACCATCGGCGGGCAGATGCAGTCCGTCGCCATCGGGTGGGAGCTCTACGAGCGCACCCGCTCGACCCTGGCGCTCGGCCTCGTCGGGCTCGTGCAGGTGCTCCCGATCATCGCGCTCGGTCTGCCCGCCGGCCACTGGGTGGACCGGTACGACCGGCGGCACATCCTCATGCTCGCGCTGGCGGCATCCGCGGCTGCCTCGCTCGCGCTGGCCGCGGTCTCGCGCGCGCACGGCCCCATCCTCGTCATCTATGCCGCGCTCCTCCTGAGTGGCGTGGCGCGCACCTTCAGCGGCGCCGCCCGCGGAGCGCTCCTCCCGCAGATCGTACCGGCCGAGCACCTCGCCCGCGCGGTAACGTGGAGCAGCGGCGGCTGGCAGCTCGCCGCCGTGATCGGCCCCGCGCTCGGCGGCGCCGTCATCGGCTGGACGCACAGCGCCGCCCCCGCGTACCTGCTCGCGGCGGCCGGCGCGCTCGCCTGGGTCGCGCTCCTCGCGCGCACGGAGAGCCGGCCCTACGTCCCCACCGTCGGCGCCATGACCCTCGCATCGCTCGCGTTGGGGCTCCGCTTCGTGCGCCGCACGAACATCATCCTCGCCACGATCACGCTCGATCTCTTCGCCGTGCTCCTGGGCGGCGCGACGACGCTGCTCCCCGTCTTCGCCCGCGACATCCTCCGCGTCGGCCCCACGGGGCTTGGCTGGCTACTCGCGGCGCAGTCGCTCGGCGCCGTCGCGATGGCGGCCGTCCTCGCGCGCCGGCCGCCCATGCGGCGCGCCGGCCGAGCGCTCCTCTGGGCCGTCGCGGGCTTCGGCGCGGCGACGATCGCGTTCGGGCTCTCGCGCTCGTTCGCGCTCTCCATGGTGGCGCTCCTGGCTGCCGGCGCGCTCGACATGATCAGCGTCATCGTGCGCTCCACGCTCGTGCCGCTCCTCACGCCGAACGAGATGCGCGGCCGCGTGAGCGCGATCAACGGCATGTTCATCGGCACCTCGAACGAGCTCGGCGGCTTCGAGTCGGGCGCGCTCGCGGCGCTCATCGGTCCTGTGGCGTCGGTCGTCGCCGGGGGCATCGGCACGGTCATCGTCGTCATCGCCGTCGCCCGTATCTGGCCGTCACTCTGGCAGCTCGGTGCGCTCCACGACGTGCGGCCTGTGGAGAAGGTGGAGATGGACGCGGCCCGGCCCCGTCCCTGAACTCCGGCCCCGCGGCGCTACCCGCGGCCGGAGATCGAGCCCGGGGGTGCCCGCCTTCACTCCCGCCCGCGCAGCGCCTCCACCGGGTCCACCCTGGCCGCCCGTAGCGCGGGGAGCGCGCTCGCGACCGCGGCGACGACCAGGAGCGCGAGCGCCGCCGCGCCGAGCGTGAGCGGGTCGGCCGGACTCACCTCGAAG
>JBBJNN010000033.1:5692-43393 GCA_037720885.1 Gemmatimonadaceae bacterium
GCGAACGGGTGAGCGCGACGGCGCCGCCGAGCCCGAGCGCCACGCCGAGGAGCGCCAGCGCGATCCCCTGCCGCGTCACCATCCAGGCGACATCGCGCGCGCGGGCGCCGAGTGCCATCCGGACGCCGACCTCGCGGGTGCGGAGACTCACCGTGTAGGAGATCACGCCGTAGATCCCGACTGCACCGAGCAGGAGCGCGACCCCGGAGGCGACACCGAGCAGAAGGAGCGTGAACGAGGTCCGCACCGTCGAGCCGTGGAGGACATCGTCCATCGTGCGGAGGTTGAAGAGCGGCAACCCGGCATCGAGCGCGCGGACTTCGCGGCGCAGTGCGGCAATCGCCGACCGCGGGTCGCCCTCGGTGCGGACGGCGAGGCTCATGTTGTGGTTCACGTCGACGAAGGTGTCGCCCGCCACCGGGACCATCGGGACCATGGGGAAGTAGACCATCTCTTCCGGTGGGTGCTCGAGCCCGGCGCCACGCACGCTCGCGACCACGCCGACGACCGTGTACCACGGACCCGCCGGGGACGGACGGAGTCGCTGCCCGATCGCGCTCCTCCCGGGCCAGTGATGGCGCGCGAGCGCGTCGCTCACGACCACCGCGTCCGTGCCGCGCTCGCGTTCGGCGGGCTCGAAGTCTCGCCCCTCGCGGAGCGCGATCCCCATCGTCTTGAAGTAGCCGTCGGTCGCCATCGCGATATCGTGCACCGGGGGCATGTCATTCGGCCCCGCCCGCAGGCTCTCGATCCACACCGCCGTGTTGCTCCGGCCGTCGGGGAGGAGCGGCATCTTCGAGACGGCCGCCGCGGCGCGCACCCCCGGCGTCTCGCGCAGGCGGTCCACGAGGCGCGAGAACAGGCGCGCACGCTCCGCGCCGCGCGGGTAGGCCGCGTTGGGGAGGGCGAGGCGCACCGTCAGCAGCCGTGCCGCGTCGAAGCCGGGGTCTACGGCACGGAGACGCGAGAAGCTCCGAGCCATGAGGCCGGCACCGGCGAGGAGCACGAGGGCGAGCGCCACCTGCGAGACGACGAGCGCGTTCCGCGCGCGGTGCCGCTCGCGCCCGCTCGTGGACCCCCGCGAGCCCTCCTTGAGCGCGCCAGCGAGGCTGATCGCCCGGTATCGGAGGATCGGCAGCACGCTGAATAGGAGCCCCGCGAGCACCGCGACGAGCGCGGCCACCGCGAGTGTTCGCGCGTCCACCGACACCTCGGCGAGTCGCGGCAGGGCGACCGGGGCGGCGCGGACGAGCGCGCGCACGCCGCTCCACGCCAGCGTGACGCCGAGCGCGCCCCCCACGGCGGCGAGGAGCAGGCTCTCGGTGAGCGCGAGCCGGAGGAGGTCGCTCTGGCTGGCGCCGAGCGCGCTCCGCACCGCGATCTCCTTCTGCCGCCCCTCGGCCCGCACTAGGAAGAGGTTCGCCACGTTCGCGCAGGCAATCAGGAGGACGACGCCGGCGGTGCCGAGGATCACCCAGAGCACGCGGCCAACGTCCCCGACAACGTCATCGCGCAGCGGGTGCACCAGCGTGGCGAACCGGACCTTGGCGAACAGGTCCTTGGACACGAACGACGGGTACCGCTCGGGCAGCACTGGGAGGAGCCGCTGGAGGTCGCGCCGGGCGTCCTCCATGCTCACACCCCGGCGGAGACGCCCCACGCCGGTGTAGTTGAAGCTGAACGCCTGCACGTGCGCTGGGTCGAACGCGAGCGGCAGCCAGAGCTGCGTTGCCGCGTCGGGGAGCGCGAAGCGATCCGGCATGACGCCGACGATCTCGCGCGAGATGCCATCCACCTGGATGATGCGTCCGACGATCGCGGGATCGGCGCCGAACTTCCGGCGCCAGAGCGCCGCTCCGATCAGCGCGACTGGCGGCGCGCCGGGCCGGTCCTCGGCCTCCGCGATCCACCGCCCCTGGGCCGGGCGGACGCCCAGGACGGGGAGCAGGCCCGCGGTGATCCAGGACGCCGTGACGCGCTCCGGCTCGCTGCCGCCGGTGAGGTTCACGGCGCCCGCCTCGTACACGCCGATCCCCTCGAGCGTCCGGGCTTCGCTCCGGTTGACGAAGTACGTCCCGTCCGACTGCCCGACCTGCTCGACGCCAATGCCGGGCGCGGCGAGCCAGAGGCCCACGAGCCGCTCCGGCTCCGGGTACGGCAGCGGCCGCAGCAGCACGCCGTTGACGACGGTGAAGATCGCGGTCGTAGCGCCGATACCGAGGGCGAGCGTCAGGACCGAGACGAAGGTGAAGCCTGGCGTGCGTGCGAGCTTCCAGGCCACCTGCCGAAGCTCCTGGACCCAGCGGGACATTGCTCCTCTCCGTGGAAGGGTGTCGCGTGCGCTGGCGTACGGCCTGGTAGCGGGCGGTGTTTCACCCTTTCGGTCTGTGTGGCGACTGCCGGCGCGCGCAGCATTCCGGCCGGGTCGGGCGTAAGTTGGGGAGTCGTCCGCGCGCGGGTACCGGTGCCAGAGCGCGGATGTCGCGTCACCCATGTCCTCTCCCCCCGGAGTCCGCATGACCCCGTTCCGCCGTCCTGTCGCGCGATTGCTCCTCGCCCCCGCGGCGCTCATCGCTCTCGCGGCGCCACTCACTCTGCGCTCGCAGCAGGACGTCGCGCGGCCTGAGCCCCAAGCGATGAAGCGCGATTCGATCCCGGCGTGGGAGCGTGCGTCGCGCGAGGTGCTGGCCAAGGAGACCTACGTCCGCCCACCCGCCGCGATCGAACGGCTCGTGACGGCGCCCCGGCAGAACAACGTCAGCCTCACCAACCAGAGTCCCGACCGGAAGCACTTCCTCAAGCTTCAGAGCGAGGGGCTGCCAAGCATCGGGACGTTCGGGAAGCCGCACTATTACTTCGGCGGGCTGCAGGTGGATTTCAAGGCGAACCGCGCCCGCGCGCTCACCACGCGCGGCGCCGCCGGCCTCCAGGTAATCGACGCGGCCACCGGGCAGAACCGCGTGATCGAGACGCCGGCGGGTGCCACGGTGAGCAGCCCGCAATGGTCGCCCGACGGCTCGCGGCTCGCTTACATCGCCAACTTCGACGACGCCTCGCGGCTCTATGTGGCCGAGGTCGGCAGCGGAAAGTCGCGCCGCCTGGGCCAGGCGGCACTCCTCGCCACGCTCGTCACGAACGTGGACTGGACGGCGGACGGCCGCAATCTCGTCGCTGTGCTCGTGCCCGACGCGCGTAAGCCCGAGCCCAAGCGGCCGGGGGTCGAGTCCGGCCCGCTCGTCCGCCTGACGGAGGGACAGAAGAACCGGACGCGCACCTACGCTAGCCTTCTCCGCGATCCGTACGACAGGGAGCTGCTCGAGTACTACGTCACCGGGCAGCTCGCGCTCGTGGACGTGAGGTCTGGCGCCGTGCGCAAGATCGGCGCGCCGGCCATGCTCTCCGCGGTCGATGCGTCGCCCGATGGGCAGTTCTTCCGGGTGACGGTCATGGAGAAGCCGTTCTCGTACATCGTGCAGTACACGAGCTTCGGGCAGACCGACCAGCTCTGGGACGCCACGGGGAAGAAGGTCGCCGATCTGGCGAAGCGCCCGCTTCGCGAGAGCGACGGGCCGCTTGGCGATGATGCGCCCGGCGCGGCCCCCGCCGCGCGCGGGCAGGACACCGTGCGGCGCAACTTCGGCTGGATGCCGAATCGGCAGGGGATGTACTTCCTCAAGCAGGATCCGGCTCCGGCCGGTCGCGGCGGTGCCGCAGCGGGCGCGGCGGACAGCGCCGGCCCGGATGTCGCCGCCACACCGCCCGCCGGCGGTGGGCGCGGCGCGGGCGGCTCAGGCGGCGCGCGGCGGAAGGACCGGCTCTACCAGTGGATGCCGCCCTTCGACGCCACGAGCCAGAAGGTGCTCCTCGAGAGCGACAACCGGATGACCGGCGTGCTCTTCTCGGACGACGCGAAGATGGCGTTCGTCGCCGAGAACGTGAGCGGGATGGGGCACGTGTACGCGACGTACCTGGACGAGCCGGGCAAGCGCTACACGATCTGGCGCATGCGTGCACTCAACGCGGCCGTGGGCGGCGGCGGCGGGCGCGGATTCGGTGGCGGCGGCGGTGGGCGCGGCGGTGGGGGTGACGACTCCGTCTCCTTCTACCAGAACCCCGGCACGGTCATGGCCAAGCGCGGCACGGCCGGCGTCCCGGTCGCGCTGCTCTCGACCGATGGGAAGTCTGCGTATCTCCAGGGCACGCGCTACGCTCGCACGTGGGCCGACTCGGCGCCCCGCGGCTTCGTGGATCGCGTCGAGATCCGCACCGGGGCGAAGTCGCCGGTCTTCCTCGGCGCCGTTGACGCCTACGAGCAGGTGACGGCGCCACTCGATGACGACTTCTCGCGCGCCGTGGTCGAGCGCGAGGCGCCGAAGCTGGTGCCCGACGCCTACGTCCGCGACATGAAGTCCGGCCAGCTCACGAAGCTCACGAACAACAAGGACTACACGCCGGAGTTCACGGCCGCGATCCGCCGGAAGGTGCCGGTCACGCGGGCCGATGGCTTCCGCTTCATGGTGGACCTCACCCTCCCGCAGGACTACAAGGAAGGCACGCGGCTACCGGCCATGTTCTGGTTCTACCCGTACGAGTACACGGACCAGGCCGGGTACGACCGCACGCTCCGCACGCAGAACATCAATCAGTTCCCGAACGCGGGCCCGCGGACGATCGAGTATCTCGTCACGCAGGGATACGCGGTCGCGAACTTCAACCCGCCGGTGATGGGAACGCAGGGCCGGATGAACGACAACTACATCTCCGACCTGCAGAAGAATCTCCTCGCCGTGATCGACGAGCTCGACCGGCTCGGCTACATCGACCGCACCCGCCTCGGCCTCGGCGGGCACTCGTATGGCGCCTTCAGCACCGTCAATGCGCTCGTGCACACGCCGTTCTTCAAGGCGGGCATCGCTGGTGACGGGATGTACAACCGGACGCTCACGCCGAACGGCTTCCAGAGCGAGCGGCGAGACTTCTGGGAAGCGCAGCAGACCTACCTCGAGATGTCGCCCTTCCTCGAGGCCGACAAGCTCACGGGCGCACTCTTGATGTACCACTCGCTGGAGGACCAGAACGTGGGCACCGACCCCACGAGCTCGGTCCGCATGATGCACGCGCTCCAGAGCCTGGGCAAAACCGCCTCGCTCTACATGTACCCGTACGAGGACCACGGACCCGCGACGAAGGAGACGATCCTCGATCAGTGGGCGCGCTGGACGGCCTGGCTCGACCTCTACGTGAAGAACGCGGGGAAGAGCAAGCCGCCGGAAGCGAAGGCGGCGGACGTGGTGCCATAGGCCCCCCTCGCTCCCCGCTCAGATCGCGTCGCTCAGGCTCGTGAACGAGAAATCCCGCGTGCGGATCGCCGGCGCCACCACCGCCTGTCCGGCGTTTCCGCTCTCGCTTGCGCTCACGCGAACCGGCCGGCCCATCGCCTCCAGGTTGTTCAGCATGAAGATGGGGCTCTCGTTGAAGCGGAGATTCTTCACCGCCTTCGTGATCTTGCCACCCTCGATCAGGAACGTCCCGTCGCGCGTGAGGCCGGTGTAGAGGATCGTGCGCTGGTCCACCGGGCGAATGTACCAGAAACGCGTGACCAGGATGCCCCGGTTCGTGCCGGCGATCAACTCGTCCAGCGATTGCTCGCCGCCGGACATCTTGAAGCCGCCGCCGCTTCCATTCGCCCCACCGCCACCCCCGCCCCCGCCACCTCCCCGGCCACCACCGCCGCCGCCCGTGTTTGCCTCGATCCCTTTTTGCGCCGCCCAGTAGCGGTCGTACGCGAGGTTCTTGAGCACGCCGTTCTCGATCCACACCACGCGGCGCTGCGGTAGCCCTTCACCCGAGAACGTCTCGTCATACAGGTCCGGATCGAGCGGGTCGGACACGATCGTGACGCGCTCGTCCATCACCTTCTGCCCGATCTTCGTCCCGCCGCCGGGCTTCGTGAAGAACGACCGTCCCTCGTCGGCCGCGCGCGCGTTCAGGGCGCCGCGGATGAGCTGCACGAGATTCCCCACGGCAGTCGGCTCGAGCACCACGGTGTAGCGACCCGGCTCCACGGCCACGGGGCTCCGCGAGGCCTTCGCCTTCTGGATCGCCGTCGCGCCAATGGCCGTCGCGTCGATCTTGCCCCAGTCCCAATGCGAGCCGCCGCCCCATCCAGAGCCCTGCCCGTCGGGCGTCCGGACGGTCGTCGTCAGCACCGCCGACGACGAGCGGGCGTACGCGAACAGTCCCTTGTTGTTCGCGATTCCGACCGCGCTCCCCGTGGATTCCACGAATCCGGTCGAGACGAGGCCCGCCGCGCGCGCGGGCTGCGTGATCTGCTTCACCGCGGCGGCGCGCGCCATCGGGTCGAGCTGCGCGGTCGGCTCGCTCCACCCCTTGCTCTCCTCGAATTGCTGCGGCCCGAGCTCCGGCATCGCCTCCGGATCGTCGGGCGAGAGCTGCGCCAGCGCCTCGGCGCTCGCCACCAGCGCCTTGAGCGACGCGTCGTCCATCCTGTTCCCCATCGCCGTCGCGCTCTTCTTGCCGTACGCGCTGCGCACCGTGACCGACGTATCGGTGGTGTCGCCCGCGGTCGAGATCTGGTTCACGGCGAAGCGCGTATTCGCGCGGGTGACGCTGCGGATCGAGACACGCGTCTCCTCCGCCGTCGCGAACGACAGCGCTTTCTTCGCGACCGCCTCCGCCTCGGCCCTCGAGAGCATGGGGGCGGCAGCACGGAAGAGCGAGCGGGGCACGCTCATGCGGTCCTCCCGGTGTTGATCACGTTGATGTTGCGGTGGCGGGTGGGCACGCATCCGTGCGTCACGGCATTCGACTGTGACGGCTGACCCTTGGCGTCGCCGAACGCACCGCCCATGAAGTAGCTCCGCGGCCCGCCGACCATGTCCATCGCTTGCCAGAACTCGGGCGTGCGAATCTGATAGGCGACGTCCTTGAGCATGCCCACGATCTTGCCGCCCCGGATCTCGTAGTAGAGCTGTCCGCCGAACTGTGCGTTGAAGCGCTGCTGGTCGATGGAGAAGGAGCCATCGCCGATGATCGCGATCCCACGGTCGGTCGCCGAGATGAGATCCTCCCACACGAGATCCTTCGCGCCGGGGAGGAGTGAGACGTTCGGCATCCGCTGGAATTGCACGTCCGCCCACGACTGCGCGTACGAGCAGCCGTGCGACTTCACGGGGCGACCGAGCCGCTTGTAGTACGCCTCGAGAAAGGGCGCCTGCTCGCGCGTCGTCTGGTAGTCCACGAACACGCCGTCCTTGATGATCATGAACTCGTCCGGCTTCTGCCCCTCGTCGTCCCACCCGCACGCCGAGAGCGAGCCGACCTGCGTGCGATCACCGCGGACGTTCATGAGCGTGGAGCCGAACTTGAGCTTGCCGAGCACGGCCTCCGGCGGCGCGACGAAGCTCGTGCCCGCATAATTGGCCTCGTAGCCGAGCGCGCGGTCGAGCTCCGTGGGGTGCGCGCACGCTTCGTGGATCGTGAGCCAGAGGTGGCTCGGGTGCAGGATCAGGTCGTACCGCCCGACCTCCACCGGCTTCGCCGACAGCTTCTCCACCGCTTGCGCGGCCCACTTCGGCGCGTTCTCGAGGAGCTTGGAGTCGGTGACGTACTCGTAGCCGAGCCCGCGCGGTGGGATGTCCGTGGAGTTGAGCGACTGGAAGTCGGTGAAATCGCTCGACACGGCCGTGATGCTCACCGACGGGAGCGCGCGGTAGATCGTCTGCACGATGTAGGAGCCATCGGTGTTCGCCAGCGTCTTCTCCTCGCGGAGGAAGAACATGCTCGACGTCACGAAGCGCGTCCCCTTCACCTTGAGCGCCGCGTCGTTCGTCGCCAGCAGCAGTGCCGCCTTCTCGGCGATCGGCACGTCGAAGGGGTCCGTCTTGATCGGCGACTTCCAGCGGCCGTCGGGCACGGCGGGTCCGCCGGGTGCCAGGACCACCGGCCTGATCTGTGTGGAGCGGTTCGCACGGGCCTGCGCCGCGGCCTGCCGGGCGACGCGGACGATCTCGTCAGGGGTGAGCGTGCCGCTCGCGGCGAAGCCCCAGGCGCCATCCACCAGCACGCGCACGCCAAACCCGAACGTGTCGTTGTCGGCGAGTCCCTGCACGCGCTGCTCGCGCGTGAAGATGCTCTGCGTCCGGTTACGGTTGATGCGGACGTCGGCGTAGGACGCGCCGGCGGACTTCGCCGCCTGGAGCGCCTTCATCGAGAGCTCCTTGAACGATGGGTCCTCGAGGTGCGGCAGTAGGTCCGGTGGGGGCGCGCCGCGCGAAGCCGCGCCGGCGATGCGGGCCGTACCGTGGCCGGCGCCCAGCGCGGCGGCAGCGACGGTGGAGGCTTTGACGAACTCGCGTCGGGATATCGTCACGCGAACCTTCGGGAGGATGGAGGTGGTGGCGGGCGAACCGCACGGATAACGCCCCCGGCGCGCGAAACGTCCGGTGAGCGCGAGGCGGATCGCCACACGCCGGGGAAGCGGAACATACTCGTGCGGTCCGCGGCTGCACCACCCGCGGGGAGCGCGCTCTTGCCAATACGAAGACCTTCGTATATCCTGGCCGTCATGCGCCAGCGCTTACCGTGACTGCCCGGCGGCCTCCCCTCCCCACGGACGCGGAGCTCCAGATCCTTCGCGTGCTCTGGGCCCGAGGCGCCAGCACTGTGCGCGCGGTCCAGAGCGCCCTCGGCGGCGCCGAGCGGACGGGCTATACCACGGTGCTCAAACTCCTGCAGGTGATGCACGGCAAGCGGCTCGTACGCCGCGACGAGCGGGAGCGCACTCACATCTACGAGGCCGCGATACCGGCCGAGGATACGCAGCGCCGCCTGGTCAGCGATCTGGCCGAGCGCGCGTTTGGTGGCTCGGCGGCCCGTCTGGCAATGCGTGCGCTCTCGTCGGCGCCCGCGAGCGCCGACGAGCTGCGCGCCGTTCGGACGCTTCTCGATCGCCTGGAGCGCGAGGGCGACGCGTGACCGCCGTCCTCTCGATCGGGATCGCGCTCGGCGAATCGGCGCGGGAGACGCTCGCCGTCGCCGGGTGGGTAGTCGTCCACTTCGCCTGGCAGGCGGCCGTCGTCGCCCTCGGCCTCCGCTGGCTACTCGCGCGCACCCACGCGCCGCCACGCTGGCGATACGCCGCGGCAGTGGCCACGCTGATCGCCCTCGCCGCGCTCCCGATCGCTACCACCGCCTCCATCGTCCTGGGCGTCGTGCCGGGCGCGGGGGGCGCGGGCGACGCCGCATCGTTCGCCCGACATGGCCTCCCTGGTGGCGCGAGCGGCATGGCGGCGGAGCTCGCCGCGACCGCGTCGCGCGCGCTCGCGCCGCTCACCCCGTGGCTCGCGCTGTCGTGGGCGACGGTAGCGGCGCTCCTCCTGGTCCGACTCGCCGGCGGCTGGTGGACGGTGAGCCGCTTCGTGGTGCGACGCGGACGCCCGGCTCGCGCCGAATGGCGCGCCGCGTGTACCGCGACGGCGCGCCACCTGGGCGTCCGCGTCGTCAGCGCCCTGGAGACGGACGACACGGATGTGCCGATCGTCGTCCGCCACTTGCGACCGGTCATCCTGCTCCCCGCGCGCACGCTCGGGCAGATGGGTGCGCGCGAGATCGAGGGCGTGCTCGCGCACGAGCTCGCGCACGTCCGCCGGCGCGACTACCTCGCGAATCTCGCGCAGAGCGTCGTCGAAGCGGTGTTCTGGATCCATCCCGCCGTCTGGTGGGTCTCGCGCCTCGCGCGCGAGGAGCGCGAGGCGAGCTGCGACGACATCGCGCTCGACACGCTCGGCCGCTCGCCCGCGAGCACGCTCGCCTACGCGCGCGCGCTCGCCCGCCTCGAGGCGCTGCGCGCCGCGCGGCCCCTGGCGCTCGCGGCGAGTGGCGGCACACTCCTTCGCCGCGTCGAGCGCGTTTGCCTGGCGCGGGCGCCTCACCCTGCGCCCGGCGCGCGTGAGCTCCGGGCGGCCGTAGGCGCCGCGTCCGTCACGCTTCTCGCGCTCGCCGCTGGCGCGCGCATCACGCTCCCTGCTGCGGTGGCGCTCACGGCCACGATCGGCGGCCCGCTGAGCGGCGGCCCGATCTACACTGTCCGCGCCTCCGACCCCGTGGGACCATTCACCCTGCGGGTCGAGCGCACCCGCGTGACCGGCGCGACCGTGGACGGCGCGGTCGTTTCGAGCGCACGCATCGTCCAGCGCGGCGATTCGGTCTTCCTGCCGTACGCCGACGGCCGGACGTTCGCGGTGCGCCTCCACCCGAATGGTGGCTTCACCTGGATGCCGCGCCGCCCCTAGCGCGCCAGCGCGTCCCGTCATTCTCAGCCTCTCATCACCATGATCATCAGCTCCGCGCCACGCCGTTATCTACGAAGCGCTTCGTACATAGGCGCGCTCCTTTCGTTTGCTTCCACTCTGCCGGCGCAGTCCACGCTGCCCGACACCGTCCGTGTCATCGCGCGGCTGCATGTGCTCATCCGCCGCCATGGCGCGGAGCTGGGGCCCGCGGTCTGGCCGGGGTTCCGCCCGGACACGGTGCCGACGCTCTATGTCATCGCGGGGCGGGGAAAGCTGCTGGTCGCCTGGACCGGCACGCTCCCGGCCGGCTTCACGCCCTTCGACTCGCTCCCCGGCGCGGGGTGGGCCGGACCCGAGAGCGTGTCGCTCCCGAGCGGGCGCGGGATCGCGTTCACCTTCGCCGATTCCTCCATGTCCGCCGGCCTCGCGCTTGGCACGGCGATCCACGAGGAATTCCACTCCTTCGAGCGGGCATCGGCGCGGGCCGGCCGCCGCTTCGGGCGCTGGGAGAACGCGGCGTTCGTCGTCGACTATCCGGTGTTCGACGAGCGCGCCGAGGCGGCGTGGGCGCTGGAGGGGCGGCGGTTGGGGGAGGCGGTGCGTGCGGCGGAGCGCGGCGACGTGCCACGCGCCAGGCAGCTCGCGCGCGACTTCCTCGCGGTCCGCGACATGCGCCGCGCTGCCCGCGCGCACGCAAGCGGCCGTGCGCGACTTCGAGCAGATGGCCGAGATGAACGAGGGACTCGCGCAGTACGCGTTGTTGCGCGGCCTCCGGGAGGTCGGGCGTCTAGCGCGCGGACCATGGGCCGGCGCGGCCGCGCGCGAGGAGGCTGTCGAGGCACGCATGCTCGACAGCCTGATCACCGCTACCAACCGATCCGTGCGCCGGCGCTTCTACGCCACCGGCTCGACGATCGGCCGGCTGCTCGATCGCCTGCAGGGGCCGCGCTGGAAGTTGCTTATCGCGAGCGCGGACAGCACGCTCGAGGGCGCGCTCGGCGTGGCGGTCGGGTACCACGGGGTCTCCGCGCTTCGCGCGCCCGCGCGAGCGGCCCTCGCCGGGGACGCGGCGCGCCTCGAGCCCGCCGCGGCGCGTGCCATCTCCGCGCTTCGTGCGCGTCGCGTGGCACAGCGCGATAGCGTCCTGGGGCGTGCCGGGCTACGGCTCACGGTGGACCCCGCGAGTGGGCCGCGCCCGCAGCTCTGTGGTTTCGACCCGCAGAACACGCTGGCCATCGGCGACGGCACCGTGCTCCACGCGCGCATGCTGCGCTCGTGCGTGGAGGGGAAGCCGCTGGCCGAGTTCGATCAGGGGGTGGTCGCCGATACGGAGCGCGGAACGCTACAGACCGTGATCGCGGACACGGCATCGATCCGGATCACGACTGGCGGCCGAGCGGTCGCACTCCCCGCCGTGGAGGGATCGCTGGAGCTCACCGACCTCCGGCTCGAGGCGACCAATGTCATCGTGACCGCTCCACGCGCTACCCTCTGGCGCTCGGCGGGCGAACTGCGGGTGGTGGCTGGCGCCCGTTGAGCGAGTAGCGCGAGCCGATCTCGAGAAGGGCAGGCTGTCGCGGGTGGCCGCGAGGAGGGACGCGGGCCGTTCGGCGCCGAGCCCCTCCTCTTACCCCCCCCCGTTCTGCAGCTCGTCAGCTCGTCACACCGCGGGCGGGTCCGTCTCGCGCTCGGGGTGGCGGTGCAGGGCCAGGGCCGCCATGAATGCGTCGCCGGCGTCCTGCCCATCGTCCATGATGAGCAGCCCCCGGTCGGCGGCGCCCGAGCGACGCCTCACGGCGATCCCCGCTGCCTCGAGCAAGGCGCGCGAGGAGCCGAGCGCGAGGATCGTCTTGCAGTGGCGATACTGATTGGTCACGAACTCCATCGTGCGGGCGTCGGTGGCCAGCGACTTCACGCCGGCAGCGCCGTCCGGGAGGATGAGGCCGTCGAAGAGCACGGGCGCCGAGTTCTCCATCGACGCATCGGCCTCGATAGTGTCGCCGTCTTCCGTGGCGTAGGTGCCGAGGCGCGAGCCGACGAAGCGTGGCACCGCGCCCGCGTCGGTGAGCGCGGCGTGGAGCGCGGTGAGCGATCCGCCGACGACGCCATTGGCGACCAGGATGGCGACGTGGCGTGTCCGGATGCCGGCGTCACCAGGACGTGCGGTGAGCGAGAGTGCTGGCGACATGGCGACTTCCGGACGGACCGGCGCTTCCAGCGCGCGCGGCAGCGGCTCGGGTAGCTCGAGTCCGATCCCTCTGGCGACCTGCGCGGCGAGGTCCTCGTCCACGTTCCGCAGCGACGCGAGCATTCGGCGCCGGATGGCCGGCACCGTCACCTTGCTCAGCTCGAAGCGGAAGCCGCCGACGATGTGCCGCTTCTCCCAGTCGGTCTGGCTGTTGTAGAACAGCGTGGCCTGCGAGTAGTGGTCGGCGAACTTCTCCGGCTTTCCGCGCACCTTGTCCTCGCGCACCGGTTGCGGGAAGGAGACGAATCCCTTGGCGCCCGCCTGGTAGGGGCAGCCGCCGGCGAGCGAGTTGGGCTCGTAGGCGACGCGCCCGCGGGCAATCGCCTGCCGGTGTAGCCCGTCCCGCTGGTTGTTGAACACCGGCGCGACTGGCGCGTTGATCGGGATCTCGTGGAAGTTCGGGCCGCCGAGCCGCGAGATTTGCGTGTCCACGTAGGAGTGGATGCGCCCGGCAAGCAGCGGGTCGTTCGAGAAGTCGATGCCCGGCACCACGTGCGCTGTACAGAAGGCGACCTGCTCCGTCTCGGCGAAGAAGTTGTCGGGGTTGCGGTCGAGCACGAGGCGGCCGACCGGCGTTACCGGCACCAGCTCTTCGGGGATGATCTTCGTCGAGTCGAGGATGTCGAAGCTGAACCGCTCCCCCTCCGCTTCGGTGAAGATCTGGAGCCCCAGCTCCCACTCCGGGTAGGCGCCCGCCTCGATCGCCTCCCACAGGTCGCGGCGGTGAAAGTCGGGATCGGCGCCGGCGATCTTCACGGCTTCGTCCCATACGAGCGAGTGCGTCCCCTGTTTGGGCGTCCAGTGGAACTTCGCGAATACCGATTCGCCCGCCTCGTTGACGAGCCGGAAGCTGTGCACGCCGAAGCCCTGCATCATGCGGTAGCTGCGCGGGATCGCGCGATCCGACATCGCCCACATCATCATGTGGGTGGACTCGGGCATGAGGGAGATGAAGTCCCAGAACGTGTCGTGCGCCGAGGCCGCCTGCGGCATCCCGTGGTGCGGCTCGGGCTTCACGGCGTGGATCAGGTCCGGAAACTTCATCGCGTCCTGGATGAAGAACACTGGGATGTTGTTGCCCACGAGGTCCCAGTTTCCCTCATCCGTGTAAAACTTGACGGCGAAGCCGCGGACGTCGCGCGCGGTGTCTACCGAGCCGCGCTCGCCAGCGACGGTGGAGAAGCGGACGAATACGGGCGTCCGCTTGCCGGCCGCCTGGAACGGCGCGGCGCGCGTGTACTCGGTGAGCGGCTCGTAGCACTCGAAGAAGCCGTGCGCGGCCGAGCCGCGCGCGTGCACGATGCGCTCCGGTATCCGCTCATGGTCGAAGTGGGTGATCTTCTCCCGAAGAATGAAATCCTCGAGCAGCGTCGGCCCGCGCAGCCCCGCCTTGAGCGAGTTCTGGTTGTCGCCCACCGGCACGCCCTGATTCGTCGTGAGCACACGCCCCGTGGCGTCCACTCGTACCCGGTCGAGCGAGCCGGTGGTGGCGTTCACTCCCTCGATGGGCTCGCCAGCGCCGGTCTTCGCGGAGGAGTTCTCCTCGCTCACCGTGCTCGCGCCGACGGTGGGCGACGTGGGTGAGACGGAGAAGCCTGCTGGCGGGTTGACGGCGTTCTCGCGCCCGAACTCACCCGGCTTGTTCGGGTTGTGCGGAACAGAGGCAACGAGCGCCTCCGTCGCGGCGGCTTTCTCGGCGAGCACGTCCCCCGTCGCCTCGGACGACGGGTGGGACGGGCCGCTGGCGGTGTTTCGGGCCGCGGCTTTTGCTGGCGCATCGGATTTTGCTCCGCCGCGCCGCTGTGCCGCCGGCGGCTTGGCTTTCGGGGTCTGCTTCTTGGGCATGGGGTCGCGGTGAGAGGGACGGCGCAGGTGGGCGATCCAGGTTCACTACCCATCTTGCGACCTCGAGCGGGGCACGACAAGTCCACAAACGTCGGAAGTCGCGCATTCTCGTTGGTAGCGCCACGCGCTCGCGACATTCACTCGCGCGGGCGGGGCAGTGGCAATGGTGCGCGCCGACCCCAGAGGCTCAGGGTAGATCCTCCCACGGTCAGCAGCGTCGGATCCGAGGCGAGCTCGATGAGGCGCTCGATCGCGCCTTCCTTCACGAACGGCGACTCGGCCAGCACGGGGCGGACCGCCTGGAGCGTTCCCAGCAGGGCAGACCGCCCACGACCGGTCACGAGCGCTTGCGTCATCTCGCCGCCGATCTGGATGAGCCCGAGGTCCTCCAAGAGCCCGGGCAGGCGGCGGTAGAGCGTCAGCTCCACCGCGCGCGTGCGCTCCTGGACAGACTGGAGAAAGGCCTCCAGCAGGCGGTTGAACTCCGTCACGCGCGGACTCGACTCACCCACGCCCGGGACCCGGTTGTCCCCGGGTTCCTCCACGATCAGCCATCCGCCTGGACGGAGCGCCTGCATCATCCGCTGTAGCGCGAGCTCCACGTTCCCGACGTTGACGAGGAGTAAGCGGCAGTGGACGAGATCGTACCAGTCGGCCTCCAACCCCGCTGCGAGGATGTCGTGGCGGCGGATCTCGAGCTGGGGCAGTTCCGGGTCGTTCTCGAACAGGGGGGCCAGATCTATTGCCGTCACCTGCCCCGACGGACCCACCTGCTCGGCCATCCACCGTGCCACGCCGCCCGCGCCGGCTCCTACTTCAAGGCACCGCCAACCGCGAGCGAGCCCGCGCTCTTCGATGCGACGCGCCGTCGTCGAGCCCATGAGTTCATCAATCGCGTGGAGCCGCTCGATCTCGGCGCTAGGGACCGCGTCGGACAAAAGGTAGCGTTGCCTGAAGCTCGGCATGAACGATCTCTCGATGCGAAGACCGGCGATCGTACGGGCGAGCGCATCCACCGCGCAAGCGTGATGGCCAGGTGTCAGTGGGCCCGATCCCACCGGCGACACTCACCCCTCGTGCAATACGGACATCGGGTCCGCGCGACCTGCGCGGCGCGCCGGCGCGATCGTCGCCGCCAGGGCCACGGCGGCGGTGACGGCCACCACCGCCGCGAACGTCACCGGATCGGTGGGCGTCACGCCGTGGAGGAGCTTGGTCATCGCACGGGTGAGAAGGAGCGCGACGCCCGTGCCGAGCGCGAGACCGGCCACTGTCTGGCGGGCGCCGGAGCGCAGACTCAGCATCACCAGATCGCGCGGGGAAGCGCCGAGCGCGGCACGGATGCCGAACTCCTGAGCGCGTGCCGCGACGACCTGCGACACGATCCCGTAGATGCCCACGGCGGAAAGCACGAGCGCCAGCACGCCGAACAGCCCGAGCAGCTCCATCGCGAACCGCGGCTCGGCGATGGAGGCCCCGACGACCTGCTCCATCGTGCGCACCTCCGACACCGGGAGCCGCGGGTCGATCGAACGGAGTATGCTGCGCACGGGCGGGATCAGGCTCTTCGGATCGCCGGAGGTGCGCACAACGAGCGTCATGCCACGCATCGTGTTGCCCGTCGTGACCGCGAACTGCGCGAGGGGTGCGTAGAACTGCGGCTTGACCTCGGAGGTGAGTGCGTTGTGTCGTACGTTTTCCACGACGCCGACGATCGTGGTCCACGGGTTGTCCGGGTTGCCGATCTTCACCCGGGCGCC
Organism: Gemmatimonadaceae bacterium; assembly: GCA_037720885.1. Classification (GTDB taxonomy): domain Bacteria; phylum Gemmatimonadota; class Gemmatimonadetes; order Gemmatimonadales; family Gemmatimonadaceae; genus JACMME01. Next base: position 21,859 of record JBBJNN010000033.1, read on the forward strand.
GATCGCCTGACGGCCGGCGAGATACCGCTCGGTGAAGCGCCGGTTGACGATCAGCACGAACGGCGCGTCCATACGGTCGCGCTGCTCGACGAAGCGGCCCGCCACACGCTTGAGGCCCATCGCCTCGAAGTAGCCCGGTGTCACCACCTGCCAGTCGCCGGGTGTGCCCTCGTTCGGCGGCGGCGTGTATCCCTCCACCACGAGACCCCAATCGCCCATCTCGCTGCTCAGCGGAAGAAGACGTGCGGCACCGACGGCCTCCACGCCAGGGAGCGCATCGATGCGGGGTTGGAGATCGTCGTAGAAGGCGGCGACGCGCACCGAGTCGGGGTACCAGGTGGAGGGCGTCGAGAGCCGCATCGTCAGCACGCCGTCCGGCCGGAAGCCGGCGTCGATGGCGAGCAGGTTGGCGACGCTGCGGATCATGAGCCCTGCGCCCACCACGAGCACGACCGCGAGCGCCACTTCCGTCGCGACGAGCGTCTGACGCCAGCGCAGCCGCCCGCGCCCGACACTCGCCGAGCGGCCACCTTCCTTCAGCTCGGAGGACGGGGCGATGCGGGATGCTTGCAGCGCCGGGAGTACGCCCGACAGGAGCGCAGCCAATCCGGCCAGCCCCAGCGCGAACAGGAGCACGGCGGGATCGAGCTTCGCCTCGGCCACGCGCGGCAGGCCGGCGGGCGCAGCACGTCGCACGAGCTCGATACCGAGCGCCGCGAGCCCCACGCCGAGCGCGCCGCCGGCGCCGGCGAGCACGACGGTCTCGGTGAGGAGCTGCCGCGTGAGGCGCCGCACGCCTGCGCCGAGCGCCACGCGGACGGCGAGCTCGCGGCGCCGGGCCTCGCCGCGCACGAGTAAGAGGCCGGCGACGTTCGCGCAGGCGATGAGGAGGACGAAGCCCACCGCCGCGAACACCACGAGCAGCACGGGGCGGACGCGTCCGGTCACCTGCTGCTCGACGGGCACGGTGAAGGCGCGGAACTGCATCTCCGCCGGGTAGGTGCCCTCGCGCACGAGGTGCGCGAAGAGGGCGCGCAGCTCGCGGTCGGCACCCTCGGCGGTAGCGCCTGGCGCGAGACGCGCGACGCCATAGTAACCGTGGCTCATCCCGTCGGGGCTGAAGGCAGGACCCGGCGCTGCGCCGTTCTGCGCCGCGTCGGTGGCCAGCGGCTGCCACACCTCCGTGGCGCCGGCCGCGCCGAAGTCCAGCGGGAGGCGGAATCCGTCCGGCATCACGCCGACGACGGTCGTCGCTTGCCCACCGACCTGGATCGCGCGGCCGATGATCGCCGGATCGCTGCCGAAGCGCCGTTGCCAGAGCCCATGGCTCAGGACGATCACGGGCGGACCGTTCGGGCGGTCTTCTTCCGCCGTGAACCCCCGCCCGAGGAGCGGTTGAACGCCGAGGATGCTGAAGACGTTGGCGTGGACGGAGCCGGCCCGCAGCCGCTCCGGCTCACCGTCGCCGGTGAGTGTGATGGAGCCGTCCGTGAACAGGCCGACATCGGCGAAGGCACGGATCTCCGAGTCGTATGCCTCCCACTCGTCGTACGAGAGCCACGTCTGGTCGAAGCCCTTCCAGGCGCTCCAGATCATCGCGATGCTCTCGGGCCGGCCATAGGGGAGGGGGGTAAGGAGCACCGCCTTCACGACGCTGAACAGCGTGGTGGTCGCGCCGATGCCCAGCGCGAACGTGAGCGCGGCGACGAAGGTGAAGCCAGCGCGGCGGCGCAGCGTCCGCCACGCGTAGCGCGCGTCCTGGCCGAGGTCCTCGAACCAGCGGGCGCCGCGCTCGTCGCGCACGGCCTCCTTGTAGCGCTCGACGCCACCGAAGGCGCGCACGGCGCTCAGTCGGGCGGCGTCCGCGGACATGCCGGCGCGCTCGTTCTGCTTCGCCTCCATGTCCAGGTGGAAGCGCATCTCGTCGTCCATCTCGCGTTCGACTTCCTTGCGGCGGAGCAGTGCGGGCAGCGCCGAGCCGATGTGGTGGAACCAGGCCATCTCACCCTCCCTGGAACGCGAATCGGAGCACGCGATTCACCGCGCCGGACGAGCGGTCCCACTCGGCCACCTGCGCCTCGAGCCGGCCCGTTCCCTCGCGTGTGATCTCGTAGTAGCGCGCCCGCCGATTGTGCTCGGTGGTCCGCCAGGCGGATCGGATGAGCCCGCGCCGCAGCATGCGCTGGAGCGCGGGATAGAGCGATCCCTGGTTGACCTCGAAGACCTCGCCGGAGATCTGGCGGATGCGGAGCGAGATCCCCCAACCGTGCATGGGCTCGAGCGAGAGCGTCTTGAGGACGAGCATCTCGAGCGTGCCCTGAAGGATCTCGGAGCGAGAGTCAGCCACGCAGTATCTCGTGTAGACGGGCTAGAGGAGAAGATACACCCTTCCTGTAGGCCGTCAAGAGGAAGCCGCGGACCACCGCCCCGCACGCCTTGCTAGCCACGCAGCCCGCGGTACGGGATGCCCGTTGGATGGCGCGATGGACGGGATGGTTTCGTCTGCGGCGAGCGAGGCCCGCGAGCGACGACACCCAACTTCGCTGCCGTAAGGCGTCACAAAACGCATACACGCGCGACCGTTGCCCCCGTGGCGCCCGGACCGTACCATCGCGGGCAAGGCCTCGATGCGGGCGCCGTGCCCGCCGCCGTCACCTGGCAGCGGGCTGGGAGAACACACATGGGTACACTGATGAAGGACCTGCGCTACGCCGGTCGCTCCCTGCGAAAGAGCCCGGGATTCGCGCTGAGCGCGGTGCTCACCCTCGCCCTCGGCATCGGCGCGAGCACGGCGATCTTCAGCGTGATGCACGCCGTACTTCTCCGGCCGCTCCCGTACGCTGATGCCGGACGACTGGTGCTCGTCTGGGGCGACCTGACCAACCGGGACGTCCGCGACTTCCCCTTCCCTCCAGGCGACTTTCCCGATCTGCGCGAGCAGGGGACGTTGTTCCAGGATGTGGCCGCGGTGTCCACCTTCCGCCAAGCGGTGAGCGGGGGCGACGCCGAGCCGGAGCAGGTGAGCGTGGCGGGCGTGACGACCAATCTGTTGTCGCTGCTCGGCGCGCGCGTCGCGCTCGGCCGCAACTTCGTGGAAGCGGACGGGGCGCCACAGCCCGAAGCGCCGGCTGCCGCGCCCGGCCCGCCCCCCGCGGCAGGCGCGCGCGCCGACGTGCCCGAGCTGCCGGACATGGCGATCCTGAGCTACGACTTCTGGCAGCGGCGCTTCGGCGGCGACCGCGCCGTCATCGGGCAGAGTCTCGATCTGGGCGATGGACGTGCGGAGATCGTCGGGGTGCTCGAGCCGGGCGTGGAACTGCTCTTCCCGCCCGGCACGAACGTGGACCGCGCGCCCGAGCTCTGGACCGCGCTGCGCGTGGACTACGCGCGGGCCTCCCGCATCAACGTCTTTCTCCGCGTTATCGCGCGCCTCGAGCCCGGCGCGACGATCGCGCAGGCGCAGGGTCAGATGGACCGGCTCGCGGTGGATCTGCGGCGCCGCTTCCCGATCAAGGAGACGGGCGGACTTCGCATCCGGCTCGAGCCGATGGCGCAGGACCTGGTCGCCGACGTGCGGCCGGCGATCCTCGCGCTGATGGGCGCGGTGACGTTCGTGCTCCTCATCGCGTGCGCGAACGTCGCGAACCTGCTGCTCGTCCGCGCCGGGCGGCGTGAGCGCGAGCTGGCCGTTCGCTCGGCGCTCGGCGGCACCCGGTGGCGCCTGGTGCGTCAGATGCTGGCCGAGAGTTTGGTGCTCGCCGGAGCGGGGGTGCTGCTAGGCGTGGGCCTCGCGTGGCTCGGAACCCGGCTGCTCGCGACGATCGCGCCCGAGAGCCTGCCGCGCGTGAATGCCGTCGCGATCGATCCGACGGTGCTCGCCTACGCGGCGCTCGCCGGCCTCGTGTCGGCCGCGGTGTTCGGCACGGTGCCGGCGCTCCGCGCATCGCGCACGGACGTGGCCGACGTGCTACGTGCCGGCGGCCGGACCGCGGGACTGCAGCGCGGCCGCATGCTGACGAGCATCGTCGTGGTGACGGAGGTCGCGCTCTCCTTCGTGCTGCTCGTGGGCTCGGGGCTCATGTTCCGCAGCTTCCGGGCGATGCAGCAGGTGAATCCCGGATTCGACCCGCGAGGCGTGCTCACCTTCGCCTTCGCGAACCCGCGTGCGCGCGAACCCGAGGAGCGCGCCGTGTTCGCGCGCGAGGTGAGCGAGCGGCTGCGCGCGCTACCCGGCGTGACCGCCGTGACCGCGGCCGGTCCGCTCCCCCTCGATGGAGGCGTCGGCAATGCTCGCTGGGGGACGGAACGCGCGCTCACCGACCCGACTTCGTTTCAGCAGGCCAACCTCCATGTAGTCCTGCCCGGCTACTTCGACGCACTTCGCACGCGGCTGCTCGCGGGGCGCGTGTTCACCGAGGCGGACAACGTACCCGCAGCGACGGTCGTCGTCATTGACGACCGGCTGGCGGCGAAAGCGTTCCCCGGAACGAGCGCGGTGGGGAAGCGGGTGCTCGCGCGCGTTCGGTCGAACGAGCCGGAATGGCTCGAGGTGATCGGCGTGGTCGCTCACCAGCGGCACGAGACGCTGGCCGCGCCGGGGCGCGAGGCGCTCTTCCTGACGGACGGCGAGATGGGGCACGGCCGGGCGACGCGATGGGCGGTGCGCACCTCGGGCGACCCGGCGCGACTCGCGGCCGTCGTACGAGCTGATCTCGGGCGCGCCTACCCACTGGTGCCGCTCGCGGAGGTGCAGCCGATGCAGATGCTGGTGGACCGGGCGGCGGCCCCGACGCGGTTCGCGCTGGTGCTGATCGGCGTGTTCGCGGCCATCGCTGCCATCCTCGCGGCGGTAGGGCTCTACGGCGTGCTGTCGAGCGTGGTGCGCCAGCGGACGGCGGAGATTGGCCTGCGGATGGCGTTCGGCGCGCAGAAATCGCGCATCTTCGGGCTCGTGATCGGGCAGGGACTTCGGCTGAGCGCGACGGGCATCGCGCTCGGCCTCGCGGGCGCGCTCGCGCTCACGCGCGTGATGCGGAGCATGCTGGTCGGCGTGGCGCCAACCGATCCCGCCACTTTCGCTGCAATCGCACTCCTCTTCGTGGTGATCGCGGCGGTGGCGTGCTGGCTCCCGGCGCAGCGGGCCGCGGGGCTCGACCCCACGGTCGCGCTCCGCGAGGAGTGAACTGGTCGGCGCCGCCGACGCGAGTGCGGATATCGGGAGGGACCGTGGGACGAATGACAACTCGTGGGATCGCGAGCGCCGCGTCGCTCGTCGCGGTGGGGTGCGTGGCCGGGAGCGGCCAACGGGCGACGGTCGGAGGCTCTAGCGGGGCGCCGAACGCGCCCGCGGTGGCTCCCGCGACCGGGCGGCTCCATCGCCTCATGCCCTCGCCGACCACCGTCGCGTGGGGCTTCTACTCGGCCGACGCCGTGCCCGTACTTCGCATCGCCAGCGGTGATGCGGTGGACGTCGGCACGCTTCTCACGTCGAGCCCTACGCGCCTCGAAGGCGCGGGCGTCGCGCCGGCCGACGTGGAGCCCGCACTGCGGGAGATCCACGCGAAGGTCACGGACAAGGGACCGGGAGGGCACATCCTCACCGGGCCAATCTACGTGGAGGGCGCGGACTCGGGCGACGTGCTGGAGGTGCGGATCGAGCGCGTGGACCTCGCGATCCCGTACGCCTACAATGCCTTCGGCGGGCGGAGCGGCTTCCTGCCCGAGGACTTCGGCTACGCGAAGATGAAGATCATCCCGCTCGACCGCGCGCGGATGGTCGCCCGCTTCGCGCCGGGGATCGAGATTCCGCTCCGCCCCTTTTTCGGGAGCATGGGTGTCGCCCCGCCGCCATCGATGGGGCGCGTCAACTCGGCGCCGCCCGGCATCCACGCCGGGAACCTCGACAACAAGGAGCTCGTCGCTGGCACCACCTTATTCATTCCCGTGCACGTGCGCGGCGCATTGTTCGAGGTCGGCGACGGACACGCGGGGCAGGGGAATGGCGAGGTGGACATCACCGGGCTCGAGACCTCGCTCACGGGGCGCCTCCGCTTCATCGTCCGGAAGGACCTGCACCTCACGTGGCCCAGGGCGGAGACGCCCACGCACTACATCGCGATGGGAATCGATAAGGACCTCACCGCGGCGACGAAGATCGCCGTGCGCCAGGCAATCGAATTCCTCGTCACCGCGAAGGGCCTCACCCGCGACGACGCCTACATGCTGACGAGCGTCGCGGGTGATGTCACGATCACGCAGCTCGTGGACGGCACGATGGGCGTCCACGTGATGATCCCCAAGCGGATCTTCGTGAGGTAGACGCCCCGCTCGGCCGGGCGGCTAGAACGTCGCGGACGTCGCCGCGCTCTTCATCACCAGATTCTCGATGAAGAACTCCATCATCCGGTCCTGGTTGATGCCGGAGTGCCCGCGGTCGGGCCCGACCTGCAGCTCGAAGCTCTTCCCCGCCTGCTGCAGCGCCTGGACGAGCTGCATCATGTTCGACGGGTGCACGTTATTGTCGGCCGTGCCGTAGTAGAGCATGAGGCGCCCCTTCAGCTTCGGCGCATGGGTGATCGTGCTCCCCGCGTCGTAGCCCGCCTTGTTCTCCTGCGGCAGCCACATGTAGCGCTCGGTGTAGATCGTGTCGTAGTGCCGCCAATCCGTCACTGGCGACGACGCCGATGCGGCCGCGAAGACGTCGGGGTAGCGGAACAGCGCCATCGCCGACGCATAGCCGCCGTACGAGGTGCCGTAGATCCCCACGCGGTCCTTCGCCACGTAGGGCCGGTCCCACAATGCCTTCACGCCGGCCGCGAGATCGTCGATCTCCGTCTGCCCGAGCTTCTCGTAGATCGCGTCGAGAAAGCGCTTGCCGCGCCCGCCGGCGCTCCGCGCGTCGAGCGAGAGGACGAGGAACCCGTACTCCGTGAGCGCGCTCGGCGCCGTGAACGTCTCACGCGCGCCGTTCGTCGCCGGCCCCGCATAGACGGTGACGAGCACGGGGTACTTCTTCGCCGGATCGAAGTTCGAGGGACGGTGGAGCATCCCGTGCAGCTCCGTCGCGCCGTCCGCCGCCTTGAAGGTGAACAGCTCGACCGGCTTGAGCCCGAGCTGCCCGAACTTCGTCATGTCGCTCTTGGCCAGCTCGGAAATGAGCTTGCCCTCGGCGGCCATGAGGCGCGTCACGGGCGGCGTATCGTGCGTTTGCGCGACGTCCACGAAGGTACGCCCGTTCGGCGCGAGACTCACCGTGTGATTGAAGGCCGGATCGGTGAGGCGGCGATCGCCCTTCCCGGTCAGTCCCACGCGGTGAAGCTGCATCTTCATGTAGTTGTCGCCGTCGCGCGCCATGTACCAGAGCACGCCCGCCTTCTCGTCCACCTGCACGATGTTCCCGACCTCGAAGCGGTGGCTCGTCAGCGGTGCGAGCAGCTTGCCCGTCAGATCGTACAGGTAGTAATTGCGGAACCCGGTCCGCTCCGATGCCCAGATGAACCGCTTCCCGTCATTCAGGTACTGCATCGTGGGCGAGTTGGTCACCCAGCTCGCGGGCCATTCCTCGCGCACGATCCCGCGGCACTTGCCCGTCTCGGGGCTGCACGCGGTGAGCTCCACGATGTTCTGCCGCCGGTTCGCCCGGTTGAACGTCAGCTCGCTCCCGTCGGGCGTCCATCCCACGTGGTACGCGTAGTGACCCACCACGTCGTTGGCGAACGGCTTGCCATCGCGCACGTCGAGCTTCACCGACTTCTGCGTCGCCACATCGTAGACGAAGAGATCCACGACCGGGTTCGGGACGCCGGCCTTGGGGTAGGCCTCCGTGTCCACGGTGCTCTGTAGCTTCGTCTGATCGAGCTGCAGGTAATAGTCCGGCACCGGGCTCTCGTCGAAGCGGTAGTACGCGACCTTGTCGCCGCGCGGCGACCACCAGATCGCGGTCGTCTGATCGAGCTCCTCGCCGTACACCCAGCTCGCCGTCCCGTACTTGACCCGCGCCGTCTCGCTCCCATCGGTGGTGATCGCGACGGCGTTGGCTCCGGCGGAATCGCCCAGCCAGAGATTGCGATCGCGGTAGAACGCGCGACGCTTGCCGTCGGGCGACAGGGCGGCGTCGACCTGGCGACCGCGCGCCGGCGCGCTGCCCGCACGCCCACGTCCACCGAGCCCGCTTCCCTGCTGCCGCGCATCGGTGGCGGTGTCTTGCGCGGCCTTCCGCGCTTCCACGCTGTAGCGGTAGCGCTTGCCGTCCATCTGATACAGGAGCGTCTTTCCGCTGTCAGCCCACGACGTGGAGAGCATCCCGAGGCGCACGGACCCCGGAATCTCCTTCGCTACCTGCTGGTAGCGCTCGTAGCCCGGCATGGTCTTGAGCCGGTCCTGCGCGCGCGTTGCCGCGGCGGGCAACGCCACCGCGAAGGTAGCGAGGAGGAGGACGACGGAGCGGGGGGCGATGCGGGCGGGCGAGCGTCTCGCGGGGCGCGTCGGCATGAGTGGCCTCGTCTGGTGGGAGCCGGCGTGGCACCTGGACGGCCGCGCGCGGACGCGCAAGTTAGGCGCGGACGCGCAAGATAATCCGCGGCTCGCCGTTCCGCGCCGGCGAAACCCGGCCGCGCACAGGGCGTACGGCTATCGTCGCAGCGCGCTCCCCGCACGCAACCCACACCGGGTGCTTCCATGGAAACGCTCGTCCGGGATCTTCGCTACGTGACCCGCTCGCTCTTCCGAAGTCCAGGCTTCTTCGCGGTCACCGTCCTCACGCTCGCACTCGGGATTGGTGCCACGACGGCGATCTTCAGCGTCATCGCCGGCGTGCTCCTCCGGCCGCTCCCATATCCCGATGCCGACCGGATCGTGCGCGTCTGGCAGATCGGGGCGAATGGAGGGCGGAACAACGTCTCGGATCCGAACTTCGAGGACTGGCGGTCGGCGAGCCGGAGCTTCGCCGCGCTGGCCGAGGTGCGCGACGGGGGCGTCGTCTCGGTATCGGGCGCGGGCGAGCCGGCACGCGTGCAGGCCGCGGCCGTCTCGCGCGACTTCCTCTCCGCGCTCGGTATCCGCCCAGTCCGCGGCCGCGCCTGGGCGCCCGAGGAGCAACGTGTGGGCGGTGCGCCCGCCATTCTCGTGAGCCACGGCTACTGGCAGCGCTATCTCGGCGCGCGGCCCTCGCTCGAGGGAACGACGCTTACCTTCGACGGACGCGTCTACTCCGTGATCGGCGTGATGCCGCCGGAGGTGGACTACCCGGTCGGTGCCGAGCTGTGGGTGCCGCGCGAGCTGGAGCCGCGGACGCCGAGCCGCACGGCGCACAACTGGGAGGTGATCGGGCGCCTCGAGGCCGGCGTGACGCTGGCCGGTGCGCAGCGCGAGATGAGCGCGATCTCCCGGCAGCTGAAGGGGCGCTACGGCGACGACACATGGATGTCCGATGCAGAGCTCGTCCCGCTCCGGGAGCAGATGGTCGGGCGCACGCGGGCGGCCCTCCTCGTGCTCGTCGCGGCATCCGCGTTCCTCCTGCTCATCGCCTGCGCGAACGTCGTCAATCTCCTCGTCGCCCGCACGGCCGCGCGGCAGGGCGAGCTGGCGGTGCGCCTCGCGCTCGGTGCCGGCCGGTGGTGGCTCGCCCGCCAGTTCCTGGCCGAGGCGCTGGTTTTGGCGCTCGTTGGTGGCGCGCTCGGCGTAGTGCTCGCGGCGCTCGGTGTGCGTGCGCTCGTCGGGCTCGATGCCGGCGATGCCGGCACGCTGCCGCGCATGGCCGAGGTGCGGCTCGATTGGTCGGTGCTGCTCTTCGCGTTCGGCGTCTCGCTCGGGACGGCGGTCGTGCTCGGACTGCTCACGGCGCTCCGCGGAACGCGGGGCGATCTGCGCGGAGCGATGGCGGAGTCGCAGCGGACGCAGGCGGGCGCCGGCTCGAGCTACCGGATCCGGAGCACGCTCGTGGTCGCGCAGGTCGCGCTGACGCTCGTGCTCCTGGTAGGAGCGGGGCTCCTGGGCCGCAGCTTCATGCGGCTGGTGAGCGTGAACCCCGGCTACCGGACGGAGCGGGCAATCGTCCTCGATCTCTCGGTGCCCGAGGCGCAGGGCTCGGCGGACATGGCGCGGCGAGTGCGCCTGTACGACGAGCTCATGGCGCGAGTGCGGGGGATTCCCGGCGTGACCGGGGTCGGCGGCGCCAACGCGTTCCCGCTCGCCGGCGGGAACCTCGGGAACGGTACCTTCCTCGTGATGACGGGCCGCGACGAGAAGATCAATCCGGCCGACTTCGAGCGGATCATGCAGGACGCGACACGGACCGGGCAGGCGGAGTTCCGCGTCGCGAGCGGAGAGTACTTCCGCGTGATGAACATCCCACTCGTGCGCGGTCGCCTGTTCGAGGAACGCGATGCGCCAGATGCGCCGCACGTCGCCGTGATCAGCGCCGCGCTGGCGAAGGAGCGGTGGCCGGGCGATGACCCGCTCGGGAAGACCATCCAGTTCGGCAACATGGATGGCGATCTGCGCCCATTCACGATCGTCGGCGTCGTCGGCGACGTGCGGGAGGCGAGCCTCGCGTCGGAGCCGCGACCGACCTTTTACGCGTCGTACCGGCAGCGCCCCGTGCGCACGGGTACGTTCAACATCGTGATCGGAAGCGCGGGCGATCCGGCGCCGGTCATCGCGGCGGCCCGCGCGGTCGTCCGCGAGCTGGCGCCGGACGTGCCGCCGCGCTTCCGCACGCTCGAGACGGTGGTGGCGGACTCCGTGGCCGACCGGCGCTTCATGCTGCTCCTCGTGGGCGTGTTCGGCGGCGCCGCGCTCCTCCTCGCCACGCTCGGCGTGTACAGCGTGATCTCCTTCCTCGTGACGCAGCGCCGCAAGGAGATCGGGCTCCGCGTCGCGCTCGGTGCGCATACGAGCGATGTGCTGCGGCTCGTCCTCCGGCAAGGGGCGTCGCTCGCACTCATCGGGATTGCGGTCGGCGCGGCGGTGGCACTGGCCGGCTCGCGATTGCTCGCGCGCTTCCTCTATGGCGTGAGCACGACCGACCCCGTCTCCTTCGTCGCCGTGAGCGCGCTACTGGCCGGCGTCGTGCTGCGCGCGTCGTACGTTCCGGCGCGGCGCGCGGCACGTGTGGACCCGATGAGCGTGCTGCGTGGCGAGTGAGCACGAACGGCGCGCGCCGGACCCTGATGCCGGAGCACCCGTGGACCGATGGGCTCCGCTGGCGCCGCGATTGCGCCGCGGGGTAGATTCGCTCGCGACCGGTCGGGCCGAGTGGCCCGGCGCCTGGTGAAGACGCTACGTACGCCGCCGCGAGGGCCTATGCTTCCGACCTTGTTCACCCCCGCGCGTGTCGCCGCGGTGCTCGCGCCGCTCGTGCTCTGCACCGCGGCCGCAGCCGCGCAGAACCCGCCGGTGCAAACTCCACCCGCCCGCGCGCCCGGCGCCGGCCGCCCGCGCCAGGTGGTGAAGATAGACTCGGCGCGCGCCGCGCAGCTCTACGTCAGCAACCGGCCGGAGGACCACCCGCAGGCCGACTTCGCGCGGCAGATGACGGCCAAGGCGGCGACGGACAGCATCCTGGCCGCACGGAGCCGGGGCCAGATGGAGTTCCGGAAGGTGACCTACAAGAGCACGGTCGATGGGCTGGAGATTCCGGCGTACCTCTTCGCGCCGATCGAGAAGCGCGGTGCGCGCGGGCACGCGGCGATGATCTGGGTGCACGGCGGCGTGCATGGGGACATGGACCAGATGTACCTCCCGTTCATCAAGGAGGCCGTGGAGCGCGGGTACGTGATCATCACGCCCGATTACCGCGGCAGCACGGGACACGGGCCGGCGCTCTACAACGCGATCGATTACGGCGGGGGCGAGGTGGACGACGTGCTCTCGGCCGTGGACTACCTGAAGACGCTCCCCTACGTCGACCCCGACCGGCTCGGGATCATGGGGTGGAGCCACGGCGGCTACATCACCTCGCACCTGCTCTTCCGCGGCGCGACGCCGTTCAAGGCGGGTGCGGCGATCGTCCCGGTGACGAACCTCGTCTTCCGCCTGGGCTACAAGGGGCCGAGCTACCAGCGTTCGTTCTCCACGCAGTCGGGACTGCGCGGACTCCCCTTCGAGAAGCCGGAGGAGTACATCAAGCGGTCGCCGCTCTACGGCGTGGACAGCCTGCGCGTACCGATCCTCGTGCACGTCGCCACGAACGACACCGATGTGAACTTCGTGGAGGATCGGATGATGATCGACGCGCTCCGCGCGCGGAAACCCGAGCTCGCGGAGACCAAGATCTACGTGGACCCGCCGCCGGGCGCGGCGGGTGGGGGCCACACCTTTAGCCGCCGTGTGAACCGCACGACGCTCGAACGTGAGGACTCGCCGGAGCAGCGGGACTCGTGGAACCGCACCTGGGCCTTCTTCGACTGGTGGCTCCGCCCGTACGAGGATCGCTCCCGCCCCGCGCCCCGTCCCGCGCAGCCGGTGCCTGACCGGTAGCGGCACGGCCGATCAGCGCGCCGCGCGATCGCAATCCAACGATTCGCGCGCACCGGGTGTATCTCCCAGCGAACACGACACCCGGCCAAGTGAGTCCACGACAGGCAGCGAGATCCCATGAGCCGGCCCACCAGCGTCCGCGGCTGACCGTGGTCGCGGAGCCGGAGCCGGAGTCGCCGAGCGACGCCGAGTCGTCCGCGAGCGATGGCGCGCTCGCCACGCGCGTCCAGCGCGGCGACGCGGCAGCGTTTGACGAGCTGGTGCGGCGCTACATGGGGCGCGCCTTCGCGGTGGCGTATCGCGTCCTCGGCCACCGCGAGGACGCCGAGGACCTCGTGCAGGACGCGTTCGTGGCGGCGCTCGCGAACATCGAGCGCTTCGACGTGGCGCGTCCCTTCGGCCCGTGGCTCTTCCGGATCATCGTCAACCGCGGTCTCAACGCGCGGAAGGCGCGGGCGGTCCGCCGCACGGAGGCCGTGCCGCCCGGTGCCAGCGCACCCGGCGCATCGCCGCAGGGAGAGGCGGAGCGGGCCGAGATCCGCGACCGGTTCGAGGTGGCGCTCGCCGCGCTGCCCGAGCGGCAGCGGGTGATCGTGCGGCTGTTCGAGCTCGAGGGGTTCTCGAGCCTGGAGATCGCCGGGATGCTGGATCTGTCGGATGGGACGGTGCGGTGGCACCTCCACCGGGCGCGCAGGGCGCTCCGGGAAGCGCTCGCGCCCTTACATGGGGACGATGACGATGAGTGACGATCCGATGCGTGATCCCCGTCTCTCGGCCGAGCTACGGCGGGTGGAAGGGGACCTACCGCTCGAGCGGGTAGACTGGGCGGCGATGCGGCGCACGGCGGCCGAGCGCGCGGCGCTCCCGCTCGCCCGCCTGCGGCGCGGTCGCGCCTGGTGGGAGTACGCGGCCGGTTGGGCGCGAACCGCGGTGCCAGCCGCGGTCGCAGCCGGTATCCTCCTCGCCGCCGTGCTTGCCCGTGGCAACGACTCCTCGGACTCGCAGTCCGTCGCTCCGTCGAGCGCCGTGGCGTCCGCGCCAGCGGGCGCGAGCGCGGCCCGCGATGCGCTGGAGAGCGCCGTCACCCGGAACGTGGCCGAGCGTGGATTCGTGGACGCCGTGGTGGGACCGGTGGACAGCGCTTGGCTGCTCGAGGCCGTGGCGGGAGGTGAGCGATGACGCCCAGGTGGGAGGAGCGCCCCGGCGGGCTGCCGTCGGGGGCGGTCGAGACCGGCGACGGCGGCGGTCATGATGGGCATGGGGATCAGGGTGGCGGCGGCGCGCCGCAGCGTCTTGTCGCCGGGCTGGCGCTCGTCGCCACCGGGCTGCTGGGCGTCGTCGGGGGAATCGCGCTCGATCGTACCGCGCTCGACAGGCGTCCGTCGTTCGGGGGGGATCGCTCGCGGCGGCCGCCTTACTCCGCGCCATCGCCAGATGAAGGTCGGCGCCGGCTCGGCGACCGCATGCGCGCCGATCTGGGGCTCACCGAAAGGCAGGCGCGCGCGATCGATTCGATCGTCTCGGGGCAGTTCCGCGAGATCGAGGCTGCGCGCTCCGCGATGGAGCCGCGTATCCGCGCCATCGTAGAGGCCACGCGCGGTCGTATCGATAGCGTGCTCACCCCCCAGCAGCGCGAGCAGTTTCGCGCGAGGCGCGAGATGGAGAGCCGAGAGCACGAGAAGGGCGGACGCGGCATGCGTGGCCGCGAGATGCGTGGCCGCGAGATGGGTGGCCGGAGCCGCGATGGGTTCGACGGTCGCGGCCCTCGCCACGATGGCGGCCCCCGCCGCGGCCGGGGCCGCGAGCCGTGACCGCGGCTGAATCTGTGCACTGGCGCGTGCGTGGCCCCGGCCGCGGCGCCGCGCCACCTACACTTGAACCGATCCGTCGTCCGGAGATCTGCATGTCGTTCCCCTTCGCGGTGCGCTCGCGTGCCCGCGCGCTCGCCATCGGCGTTGCCCGCTTCGCAGCGCTCGCCCTCGCGGTGAGTGCCCTCGCGGCGGCCGCGGTACCGGGCGCTCTTCCGGCGCAGGTCGGAGGAACGACCGACATCATCACCGGAACCGTCACGGGGCCCGGGGGCACGCCGCTCGCCGGCGCGCGCGTGCAGGTCACATCGATCGAGACGGGGATCACCCGCTCGCGCTCGACGAACGACAAGGGGCAGTACACGCTCCTCTTCCCGGACGGGGGCGGGCAGTACCGTGTGACGATCCGCTACCTCGGGATGGCGCCGAGGGAGATCGCGCTCGTGCGGCAGTCGGACGAGGACCGGCTGGTGGCGAGCGCGCAGCTCTCCGACGCGCCCACGCAGCTCGCCACGGTGCAGGTACAGGCCAATCGGGGCGCGCCGCGGCGCGGCGACGAGCGCCCGACGCCGGGCTCCACCGCGCGTACGCTGACCGGCGAGCAGCTCGCCCGGCTGCCGATCGACCCGAGCGACCCCAACGCGATCGCGCTGCTCTCGCCAGGCGTCGTCGCGATCACCGCATCGGACACCACGGCGGCGGGCTTCTCCGTCGCGGGCCAGCGCCCCGACCAGAACCAGGTCACGCTCGACGGGTTGACGATCGGCGCCGATGCGGCTGTGCCGCAGGAAGCGGTGCGCAGCACGCGGGTCGTCACGAGCACGTACGACATCGCACGCGGCCAGTTCACTGGCGGCATCGTGCAGACCACGACGCGCGGCGGCACGAACCAGCTCACCGGCTCCCTCGGCTACTCGCTTCGCGACCCGAGCCTCCAGTTCGCGGACGAGGAGGGGGACGGCCAGGGGACGACGCTCACGCAGGCGTACACCCAGCACCAGTTCTCGGGAGGCCTCGGCGGCCCCATCGTGAAGGACAAGGTGTTCTGGTTCGGGTCCGTGCAATTTCGCCGGCGACTCGACCCGCTGCAGTCGCTGCTCGGCATCGACGCGCTGACGCTCGCGCGCCTCGGCGCGAGCTCCGACTCGACCGAACGGTTCAAGGGACTTCTCGCCGATTACGGGCTCCCGCTCACCGTGGCCGCCGTCCCTGACGACCGCCTCTCGGACAATCTGAGCAGCATTCTGCGGCTCGACTATCACGTGAGCGAGAATCACTCGCTCATGTTCCGCGGCAACTTCCAGGGCACGGTGCAGGAAGGCTTTCGCACGAGTGCCCTGAGCGTGCCCAGCGCCGGTGGCGAGCAGAAGAGCTCGGGCGGTGGAGGGATGGTCACGCTGTCCTCCGTGCTCGGCAACTTCCTGAACGAAGCGCGCGCCTTCTACTCGAAGAGCGATCGCAGCGGCGACCCGTATGTGCTCCTCCCCGAGGGGCGCGTGCGGCTCAGCTCGAACCTGGAGAATGGCACGACCGGTATCACGACGCTCGGCTTCGGTGGGAACACGGGGCTGCCATCGTCAGGGGACGATGCGCAGCTCGAGGTCACCGACGAGCTGTCGTGGATCTCCTCGGGGGGCGGACACCGCTTCAAGCTCGGCGGCCTGTTCAACTACACCAAGTTCTCGACCGCCAGCGGCAACAACCGCTACGGCTCGTTCACCTTCAACTCGCTCGAGGACCTGGCCGAGAATCAGCCGGCATCGTTCACGCGCTCGCTCACGCCGCGCGTGCGCGAGGGCGGGGCGACGAACAGCGCCCTCTACCTGGGCGATGTCTGGCGGCAGAGCCGCGCCTTGCAGCTCACCTATGGGATGCGACTCGAGCACTCGGCGTTCCTGCAGGAACCGGCGTACAATCCGGAGATCGAGCGGCTCTTCGGCCGGCGCACGGACGAGTTCCCCACCGAGCTGCACGCCAGCCCGCGGGTCGGCTTCACGTGGACGATCGGCGCCGAGGACCGGGGCAACGGCCGCGGTCAGGGCGGGCGCGGCGGCGAAGGTGGCGGCTTCGGCGGGGGATTCGGCGGCCGCGGTGGCGGAGGCGGGCGTGGGGGTGGTGGTGGTGGCGGCGGATTCGGCGGGGGTGGGGGCAACGCCTCCAACCTCACAGTGATCCGCGGCGGGGTCGGCGAGTTCCGCGGTCGGGCGCCGACGCAGATCTTCGCGTCCGCCATCGATGCGACGGGATTGCCGGGCGGCGAGCAACAGCTCGTCTGCATCGGGAGCGCGGTGCCGACACCGGATTGGGCAGCGTACATCCTCGATCTGGGCGCGATCCCCGCGGAGTGCGCGAATGGTGGGGTGGGCACCACGCCGGGAGCCAACCGGCGCCCGAACGTCACTGTGTTCGATCCGGATTTCGGGGCGCCACGCTCGTGGCGCGGGTCGCTCGGCGTGACGCGCCGGCTGACGGAGCGCTACGGGGTGAACGTGGACGCATCATACTCGCGCGGCACCAACCTCTATGGCGCGCGCGACCTCAACCTGAATGCGACGCCGCGCTTCACGCTCGCGTCGGAAGGGAACCGCCCGATCTTCGTGCCGGCGTCCGCCATCGTGACGACGACCGGGGCGACGAGCCTGCTGACGTCACGCCTGGAGCCGCAGTTCGCGCAGGTCGTGGAGGCCGCGTCGGACCTCCACTCGCGCACGACGCAGGTTACGATGGGGGTCAACGGCGTCGCCCGCCGCAACATGATCTGGAACCTGTCGTACACCGTCATGCGCTCCACCGACCAGACCGCCTTCTCGGCGGGCGGCGGCGGCGGGGGTGGAGGGTTCGGGTCGTTCGGCTTCGGCGTTGGATCGTCTACGACTGGCGGGAATCCCAACGCGATCGAGTGGGGGAAGAGCGATCTCGAGCGCCGCCACTCGCTCACCGGCTCGCTCAACTGGTTCGTGAAGCCGTGGCTCGACATCACCTCGGTCATGCGACTCTCCTCCGGCGCGCCGTTTACCCCTCGCGTTGGGGGTGACATCAATGGCGATGGCTCACGGAACGACCGCGCGTTCATCTTCGATCCTTCGTCGGCACCAGACACCGCGCTGGCGAACGGGATGGCGCGACTCCTCGATGGCGCGCCGGAGCGCGCGCGCGACTGCCTGCGCGACCAGCTCGGACAGATCGCCGGCCGTAACTCGTGTTCGAGCGGCTGGACGCCGACACTGGATTTCCAGGCGAACCTGCGTCCGAACCTCGGTTCCGCGATCGGGCGGCGACTCACGCTGAACGTGAGCCTCATCAACCCGCTCGCGGGCCTCGATCAGCTCTTCCACGGGAATGACGGTCTGCGCGGCTGGGGACAGCAGAGCCGCCCGGATGCGACCCTGCTCCAGGTACGCGGATTCGATCCCGCGTCGCGGCGCTACATCTATCAGGTGAACGAACGCTTCGGCGACACGCGCGGCGCGCGTACCGCGATCCGCAACCCGTTCCAGATCGGCGTGCAGGCGCGCTTCCAGATCGGCCCCGACCGCCAGCGCGAAATGATCATGGGCGCGCTCGGCGCGCTTGGTGGGCGGGGCGGGCCGGGCGGGCCGGGTGGGCCCGGCGGCGGGCGCGGTGGCTTCGACATCCGCTCGATGATCGAGCGCGTGGCCCCGAACCCGGCCACGCTCATCCTCCAGCTCGGCGACTCGCTCAACCTCACGGGCGAGCAGGGGCGGCAGCTCAAGGCGATCGGCGATTCGCTCGCCGTCAAGAACGACGCGCTGGCGAAGATGCTCGCCGACACGCTGGCGAAGGTGCAACGTGGCGCGAGCGACCTGGGGACCGTGTTCCGCTCGCTCCAACCGCAGCTCCAGAAGGCGCGCGACAACTACCTCGCCGCGATCAAGGCGGCGGAGGGCGTGCTGACACCCGAGCAGTGGCTGCGCGTGCCGGAGGAGGTGCGGAACCCGCGCCTCCCGCGCGGGCCAGGCTCGCCGCAGCGTCAGGAGCGCCAGGGGGAGCGGCGCGACCAGCGGGGGCGGCCGCCGGCGTAGGGTTGGGCGCTCGGGTCAGACGCCCGGTCCCGAGTCTCCGACTTCTTGCTACTGTCCTCCGCTTGCCAGCATTCCCGCCCGCCCCACGCGGAAGAACGGCGTCGCTCCGCGTGCGCGCTCGGCAGCGACGGCGAGCGCGGCAATCGCGCGCCCCATGCGGAGCCCTACGTCGCTGTCGAAGCGGTAGTGAATTCCTCCGTAGAGACGCGACATTGCCGCCTCATCGGCCTGGTCCCGTAGCTCATCGAGCTCGGACGAGAGATGTCGCGGGCCTGCGTCACACTGCATGGAGAGCCGGCCGCTCCGGATGTTCGGATCAGCCGGGCGGCACTGGCTACATGAGACGAGGGCGGCCGGGAACGGTCCGGTCGCCCTCGTAGAGCGGGGCGGCCGCATGCTGCCTGGCCGCCTCGCGATCACTCTCCTACTGGCAGGTCGGGCGCCCGCGGGGGAGGGGGAGCGAGCACGTCTTCGTCGTCCCGTCCACCGTGATCACGGCGGCCGCCGTAGCGGAGCCATCGTAGGTGATCACCTCGGTGCGCGTCGAGGTTTCCGACGCTTGCCCCTCGCGCGTGATCTTCACGGTCATCGAGCGCGTGACCTTGCCCGCGGTCGGATACGCATCGGTGCCAACCGGCACGACGACGCCGACGATCGCGTTGTTCGCCGCGTGCTCCACGGTGACCGTGCCGGAGTCCGTCGCGAAGACGGTCTTCTCGGTGCCCTGAGCCGTCGCGTTGAGCGTGCGCTGCGTGCTGCCCGCGGCGAGTCCGGTGATGGTGCTGGTGCTCGTGTGGCTCACGGTGCTCGTGGCGTTGTGCCGGCCGGTGGTCGTACCGCTCACCGTCACCTGCGCGTTGATCGTGTTCGTGGTCAGCGAATCGCGCGCCGCTTGTGCCTGACCGCTCGCCGTGGTGAACGCGAAGGAGCGCGAGATGGTGAGCCCGTTCCGCGTGGTGTCGGGGCAGGTGACCCGGCCGCTTGCCGCGAGCGTGCATCCGGTGAGATCGGCGGCGCCAAGCCGGCCGCCGCCCTTGAATCCGCCGAGCCCGTGCAGGACGCCGCCTCCCATGAGCCCACCGAAGCCGGGCCCCGGTCCGAAGCCGAGCGAGCCGAGCCCGAGCCCGCCGAGCAGGTCGTCGTGGCCATGGCCCCGGCTGCCCGGTCCACCCGGCCCGCGATGTCCGCCGCCATGACCGAACTCTCCGCCGCGCCGGCCGACGCTGTCGGCGAGCGGGCCGAAGAAGCCGTCCGCCGCGCCGCCCTGGAACGAGCTCTCGACGTTCGTGAACGCGGCGGGAGTCGAGTTGAATGCCGCGTTCAGGAGGCTCAGGTCGCTCGTATTCGCGCCCGAGTTGGTTCCGTCGGAACACGCGCCGAGCGCGAGCGCGGCGAGGCTCGCGGCGACGGCCGATCGTGTGCGGGTGAACATGGGTGGTGTCTCCGTATCTGTGGGTCCGCCGGCCGCTCGACCCGTTTCGAGCGCGTGCCGAACTTCAGGTGAGAGACACGCGTGGGGGGAGGTACCCTGACCTCGGGACTCGGCACTCGGCACTCGGCACTCGGCACTCGGCACTCGGCGCTCGGCGCTCGGCGCTCGGCGCTGCTGTGAGCGTCGGTCGTGGTCACGCCGCGTGTGAACCCACAGCCGATGACCGATGACCGATGACCGATGACCGATGACCGATGACCCCAGTGCCGAGTGCCTACAGATACTCCGCCAGACTCTCCCTCAGGCTCTTCAGCGCTCGCCCCATCTGCGTCTCCACCGTCTTCACCGAGATGCCGAGCGTCGTGGCGATCTCCGTGTACCGCAGCCCGCGCACGCGGCTCAGCTCGAACACCTCGCGGCATCGCTCCGGCAGCTCGCTCACCGCGGCGCGCACGGCAGCCTCCAGCTCCTGCTCGGCGAGGAGCGCGTCGCCCGAGGGGGCGAGTGGCGACTCGCGCACGAGCTGCGGCGCGGCATCGCGACGGACGCGCTCGTGGCGCAGATGGTTGAACGCGCGATTCCGCACGGCTCGGTATAGATACGCGCGCGCGCAATCCTCCACCCGCAACGTCTCGCGCTGCCGCCACACGTTGAGCATCACGTCCTGCACCACGTCCTCGGCGACCTGGTGCGAGCGCAGCAGCCCCTCGGCGAAGCCGACGAGCGCCGGATAGTGTGAGCGAAAGAGCGTCTCGAACGCGGAGCGGTCGCCGCGGGCGATTCGGTCGAGGAGATCGAGATCGTGCAAGAGTGCGGCGTGCGGTGCGGGAGGCGCGGCCGGCGGCCGGCGCGCTCTGCGGAATCGGGAGGGTGCATATTCGCACACGGCAGGGCGCATTGGAACTGCCATGCCGCGGGAGAGAGTGCGGGCTCGGGGTGCGCCAGCGTGCCGCCGCGTGGTCGCGGAACGACCGGCGTCAGGGTATAGTGCGGCTCGCGTGTCTGTACCGGTATGACCACCGAGGGCTGACCGCCATGACGACCGACATTCGGCCGCCGAACGACTCCGCTGATTGGGAGGCGCTCGCCCGATTCTTCTCCGGCGAGAGCCCGGAGCCGGAGGCGGAGACGATCCGTCGCTGGCTCTTCGAGCACCCGCGCGAGTCGAGCGCGCTCGCCGCGCTCGATGGGCTGGTCGGCCGGCTCGACGTGCAAATGCCGGCGGAAACGGCGGATGTCGGTGCGGCGGGCACGCGCGACCCGAGCGTGGACGACGCCTGGCGGCGTGTGGCCGAGCGCCTCGACGAGCCGGTCGTGCTGCCGCTGTCCGCGCCGCGTCCCGCGGTGCGTCCGCTCCCGCGACCGGCCTGGCGCACGGGTTGGCGCACAGGCGCACTCAGAGCGGCGGCGACCGTGGCGCTCGTCGCCGCCGGCTCGCTCGTCTGGCGTGGTACGCACGGGGGGGACGAGGGCCCCGCGGTCGCCGCGCGTACGTTCTCGACGCCGGTCGGCACGCGCGATTCCACGGTTCTCGCGGACGGAAGCCGCGTACTGCTCGGACCGGGCAGCTCGCTCCAGACGACCGAAGGGTACGGCGGCGACCGGCGCGAGGTACGCCTCGACGGCGAGGCGCTCTTCGAGGTGCGGCACGACGCGGCGCGGCCGTTCGTCGTCCGCGCGGCTGGCGCGGTGATCCGTGATCTTGGCACCGCGTTCTCTGTGCGGTCGGCCGACAGCTCCGGGTAGACCTCCGCCCACAGTTCGCGGGCCTCGTC
>JBBJNN010000034.1:0-43377 GCA_037720885.1 Gemmatimonadaceae bacterium
CGCCCGCGCTTCCCGTCCCGCCGCGCTCCTCGGCGGCAATGCCAATGCCGAATGCGCCTCGCCGGCCCCCGACGCCAGCGGCGACGCCCACGCTGCCACGCGCCGAGCCGCTCCCGGCGCGTGCCGATCCTCCGACCGCGGCGCGAGCCGGAGGTGGCGATGTCGGCGACCGCGGGGCCGACGTCGCCACGGTGCGCACGGAGGGAATCGAATTCCCATACCCCGGGTATCTCGAGAACATCGTGCGGCAGATCGCACTCCGCTTCGATCCGCCGAAGAACGCCGGCGGCGTGCGTGCGGAGATCAAGTTCCTCATCCGCCGCGACGGCTCAGCGACTATCGTGCAATTCGTGACGCGATCGGGTGTCTTCGCGTTCGATCAGGAAGCGCAGGCGGCGATCGAAGCGGCGGCGAACGCGCGCGCATTCGGGCCGCTGCCGGATCGATTTGCCGACGATGCGCTGCCCGTCATCTTCAGCTTCGACCCGAGAACAATCCGTTGACGTCGCTCCACCCCCGTGCCCTCGTCGCGGCGTTCCTCGTCGGCGCCACGGCGGTGCAGGCGCAGGACACGACGCAGAAGGGCGTGCGCATCGGGCTGACCTACGAGCGCGGCGTACGGCCCCGCGTCGCGGTGCTTCCCTTCGCCGGCCAGCATGGCGACAGCCTGCGCGTGATGATCGGCCGCGATCTCGACTTCAGTGACCGCATCGAGGTGGAGCCGGCGGCTGCCATCGGCGCCTACGAGGCGGCTTCCGGAGGCGGAACGCGGCCCCCGAACTACGGGCTGTGGAAAACCCTTGGTGCCGCGGCGGTCATCCAGGGCACCGCGAACGGTACCGGCGTCACTGTATCGATTCACGACGTCGCGCGCGCGCGGGTAGCCGAGACCCGCGAATTCGCGCTGTCGGGGCCCGCGACCGGCGAGGAATGGCGGATGGCTGTCCACGGGGTGAGCGACGAGATCGAGCGCTGGATCACCGGGACGAGGGGGGCGGCGCAATCGCGCATCCTGTACGTGCGAAACAGGCAGGTTTACGTTATAGACAGTGACGGGGCGGGCGAGCGCGCGTTGACCCAGGGTGCCACCGCACTGTCCCCGTCGTGGCACCCGAGCGGGCGGTACATCGCGTACAGCACGTTCGGCGCGCGCGGCACGGAGATCCACGTGCGCGACCTGCGCGATGGGACGTCGCGGCGCCTCGCGACGGCATCGGGGCTCAACATCACGCCGGAATGGTCGCCCGATGGACAGAGCATCGCGTACGCGCATGGGCAGGAGAACGGCGCCGACCTCGTGCTGGCTGCGGCGTTCGGCGACGGCGCCGGGGCGCGACGGATCACGGTGGGGAAGGGTACGGACAATACGTCGCCGTCGTTCAGCCCTGACGGCCGGCGGCTCGCGTTCACGTCGGGGAGGTCGGGGCATCCGGAGGTGTACATCGCGGACACTGACGGCGCGAACGCGGAGCTACTGACGCCGTTCCAATTCGGGCGTCCGAGCTACCGTTCGAGTCCCTCATGGTCGCCGGACGGGCGCGTCGTGGCGTTCCAGACACGAGGCGACGGAGAGTTCCAGGTCGCGACGATCGCGCTCCGCGATCGAAGCATGAAGCAACTCACGAGCGAGGGAGCGAACGAAGATCCGTCGTGGGCGCCCGATGGACGGCACCTCGTCTTCACGTCGAGCCGCTCCGGGGTGAAGCAGCTCTGGATCCTCGACCTCGAGACGGGGCGGAGCCGTCAACTCACTCGGTCTTCTGGCGGCGCCCGGCTGGCCGCCTGGTCCCGCATCCTCGGTTCGTCGCCGTAGCACATGCCAGTGAACCGCCAATTCCATCGGAGATCAGCCATGCCGCGTCCGTTCCGCCTCGCCGCCGTCCTGTTCCTCGCCGCAGCCGCGATCGTGAGCGGCGCATGCAACCGCAGGCGGGCAGTCGCGGTTCCCGTACCGGCGCCCGCGGTGGCGAACCGGGACAGCATCGATGCGGCGGCGCGGGCACGGACCGACTCCCTCGCGCGCGTGGATCAGGCGCGACGAGATTCGCTGGCCCGCGTCCAAGCTGCCGCGGACAGCGTCTCACGCATGGCGTCGATGCGCACGGAAGCCATGCGCTCGGCCGTCATGTCGCCGATCTATTTCGACTATGACAGCGACGCGCTGAGCGAGGACGCGCGCTCGAAGCTCGACGCCAAGCTCCCGTTCCTGAGCGCCGATCAGGCCATGCGCCTTCGCATCGCCGGGCACGCGGACGAGCGCGGCTCCGACGAATACAACCTCGCGCTCGGCCAACGGCGCGCGGCGGCGGCGAAGCGTTATCTCGCCCAGCGCGGCATCGCGGACGCGCGCATCGAGATCATCAGCTACGGTGAGGAACGGCCTGCCGAGCAGGGCGCGGACGAGTCGGTATGGCGCCAGAACCGCCGCGCGGAGTTCGAGATCACCGCGGGCGGCGGGCAGCCGGGAACATCGGGCTCGTGAGCGCACGCCGGGTGGCGCGTCTCACCGCGCTGGCAGCGCTGGCCGCGATCGCGCTCGGCTGCGCGACGCGGGAAGATCTTCGCCTGCTCCAGACGGACCTTACGGTCACGCGGGCACAGCAGGCGCGGGCGGACTCGGTCGTTCACGGCGAGCTCGGGCGTCTCGCCGCGACGCTCGCGGTCGTCAACGACTCGATGATGACCCTGGGCGGCCGGCTTACCAAGCTGCAGGGTGACATCCGCGGCGATCTCTTCGCGATCGGACAGCAGCTCATCCAGATCCAGGAGCTGACGGGCCAGAGCCAGGCGCGCGTGCAGGAGCTGCGCGCCTCGCTCGAGCAGCGGAGCGCGGAGCGCGCGATGCAGCCGGTGAGCCCGGCACCTCCGGGCGGCGCGGCGGCACCGACGGCGACCACGACGCAGGCGCCCTCCATGTTACCGGGGGCGCCCGGCCCCAACACCCTGTTTCAGCTCTCGCTCGACCAGTTACGCCGCGGAAGCGCGGGTGCCGCGCGCAGCGGGTTCGAGGAACTGCTCCGGCAGTATCCCGCGGCCGATGTCGCGCCCGATGCGCAGTTTTACATTGCGGAAGCGCTCAGCGCCGAGCGGAATCAGGCGGCGGCGGACTCAGCGTACGCGGCGGTCGTGGCGAAGTACCCGTCATCGCCCCGTGCGCCGACCGCTCTGTACAAGCGCGCCATGTCGCTCGAGGGAGCTGGTCGTGCCGCGGAGTCGCGCGCGTTGCTCACGCAGCTCGTCGCGAGCTACCCCCGCTCCGATGAGGCCTCGCTCGCGCGAGAGCGCCTCGGCACGCCCAAATAGCGCCGCGCCGGTCGCGCGGGTCGCGGGAGTCGTAGCAGATGGCAGAGAAAAAAAAGTCCGCGGAGATGCCGTTCCTCGATCACCTCGAGGAACTGCGCTGGCGCTTGTTCTGGTGCATCGGCGCGCTGATCGTCGGGATCTCGATCGGTGTCGTGGTCGTCTTGCGCTTCGACGTGATCGGACTGCTCGCGCGGCCAATTCTGCCCTTGCTGCACGGGCAGAAGCTCATCACGACGCACCCCGCGGCGACCTTCGGCATCATCATGAAGGCGGCGCTCGGGATCGGCGTCGTATTCGCGCTCCCCGTAATTCTCTATCAGGTCTGGTCGTTTCTCGCGCCGGCCCTGCACCAGCACGAGAAGCGCGTCGTGATCCCCGTGATCTTCGGTGCGGTGCTCCTTTTCCTGGGCGGCGCGTCACTAGCCTACTTCGTCGTCCTGCCCTTCACCCTGAGCTTCCTGCTCAGCCTCCAGGCGACATCCATCCAGCCGATGATATCGGCGTCGGAGTACTTCGGATTCGCGATCAACATGTCGCTCGCGTTCGGCGCGACGTTCGAGATGCCGATCGTGATCTTGATGCTCACCGCGTTGGGGATCGTCACGCCGCAGCTGCTCACGAAGTACCGGCGCCACGCACTGGTGCTCTGCACGGTCGGCGCGGCCTTCATCACGCCGGGCGCGGATCTGACCTCGCTCCTCGCGATGGCGGTGCCGCTCTACTTCCTGTTCGAGTTCAGCATCATCCTGTCGTACGGCGTTCATCGCCGCCGGGAGAAGCGGATTGCCCGCCAGGAGGCCGAAAGTGCCGCCGAGGCAGCGGCAGAAGCGGCGGCCGAAGCGGCGCGCGCGGCGTCTGACGATCGGGAGACCGGAGGCCCACGAAGTCTCGCCTCCCTCGCGACGGGGAAGGCGTCGGACGGCGATGACGGATCCATGGTCAGGACGCCGCCCGCGCTCGTCATCGCCCTTCTGCTGATCGCGGTGCTGACAGCACTCGGCGTGTTGGGCACGGGCACGGTCAGCGCCCAGAACCCTCCGCGTCCGCCGATCCGCGTGCCGGTCACTGGCCAGCGGGGCGATACCATCCCGCGGCGCGATACGCTCGCGCGCCGCGACAGCGCCGGCACGGATACCACGCGGCGCGAGCTCGTGAAGTGGGCCGACGCTGACTCCGTGATGCAGGCGCTACTCGCGCGCGAAGGCTATACCAGGACGCGTTATCAGGGGCAGGACGTGGTCTTCGATGCGCAGGGGCGACAGCTCCTGGTTCGGGGGGACGCCGCCATCCAGCGCGACGAGACCATTCTCGTCGGGGACAGCATCGCGTTCAACGACTCGACGCGCATCATCTGCGCGCGCGGCGACACCGTCATACTCCGTGACCCGTCGCAGCAAACGTCGGACCTGGTCTCCACCGGTATCTGCTACGACGTCGCGCGGCGCGAGGGGACTGTGTCCGCGCTCTCGACCGCCATCGCGGAGAGCAATCAGAAATGGTACGTGGCGGGCGCGATGGCGAACTTTCGCGCCGACACGACCGGACGTGGGCGCACGGTGTTCTACGCCCACAATGGAACGATCACCAGCTGCGATCTCACCGAGCCGCATTACCATTTCGCGTCGAGGGAGATGAAGGTCGTCAGCAAGAACATCATGGTCGCGCGGCCGGCCGTCTTCTACGTCGCGGACATTCCCGTCCTCTGGCTGCCATTCATCTTCCAGGACATGCGCTCCGGCCGCCGGAGCGGGATCCTGTCACCGCGGGTCGGCATCAGCGACATCGTCCGGAACACACCGTCGTACCGGCGCCAGGTCGAGAACCTCGGCTACTACTTCGCGATCAGCGATTACATGGACGCGCTCGTCTCGCTCGACTGGCGTAGCGGCGCGCGCGGGACGGACCAGGATCCGGGGTGGCTCCGCTACAACGGCGAGTGGCAGTATCGCTGGCTCGACCGTTTTCTCGGCGGCCGGGTGGCCGCGAGCTACGAGAACTGGGACAACGGGAGGACGAACACAAGGCTCTCGTTGTCGCACAACCAGGACTTCTCGCAGCGTAGCCGCCTGAGCGCCAACCTGAATTACGTCACCAGTACGCAGCTCACGCAGCGCCAGGCGCTCACCGTTGCGCAGGCACTCGCGACGATCGCCTCCCAGGTGAACTTTCAGCAGGGCATAGGGCCGGCGTCGTTCAACATCGGTGGCTCGCGCACGCAATACCCGGGGCGCGATCAGGTGCAGCAGGATTTCCCGAACATCTCCGTCTCGACGAAACCGGTGGAGCTCGGACGCTGGCTCGTCTGGTCGCCCGGCCTGTCCGTGAACAACAGCCAGACCTTCAATCTCGACCAGGCCGGCGGCACGCTCGCCTACCGCTACTCCGCGAGCGCCGCCGGCTCGCTCGATAGCTCGCGTGTGCGACGCGATACGCGGAACAGCGGTCTCACGTTCGATACGCCGTTTCGGATCTTCGGCTTCGAGTGGCGCAACTCGATCTCGGTTCGCGACGTCGAGAACGACTTCCCCCAGTCGTTCGTGATCGTCGGCGTCGAAGACACGTCGCAGAAGACGGTGCGCGTCTACGACCGAACCTTCCGGACGGACGTGGATTGGCAAACGGGCATCTCGCTGCCGTCGTTGTTCCGCGGAAGCTGGAACCTCGTGCCGCTCGTGAACATCGTGAACACCGATCGCTCGGCGCCGTTCGCCGTGCGGACAGAGCGCACCGGCGGCGACTACGTGCGGCAATCCAAGCGTCTCGAGTACGGGATGAGCGCCGCGCCGACACTGTTCGCGTTCTTTCCGGGCATCGGTCCGATCACCCGGATCCGGCACTCGATCCAGCCCTCGGTCTCGTGGACATTCGCGCCGAAGGGACAGGTGGACAACGAGTTCCTCGGCGCACTCGGTCGCACGCGCGTCGGCTACCTGGGCGACCTGCGCCAGAATCTCCTCACGTTCGGCCTCACGCAGAACTTCGAGGCGAAGATCCGCGTGCCGGGCGACACCGCGCCAGATGGCGGACGCAAGATCAAGCTCCTGTCCCTCAACTTCAGCCCCATCTCGTACGACTTCGAGCGCGCGAAGCGCGCGAGCGGGATCACCACGACGTCGTTCCGCTATAACGCGACGTCGGATCTCCTCCCCGGCTTCGACTTCGGCGTCGGCTACTCGCTCTTTCAGGGCAACCCGGCGAATGATTCGGCGCGCTTCAAGCCATTCCGCACCGACGTGTCGGCCACGCTGTCGCTCGGTCGCGACCGGAACCCGTTCGCGATGCTCACCCGCGTCTTCTCGAAGGCGGTGCCATCGCAGGACACCGCCGCCGATGTCCGCACACGAGTTCCCGAGAACGAGTCCCGGAACTCGGCGCTCCAGTCGGCCGCGATCGCGGGCGCGGTCGGAGGCCGGAACCCCCTCGGCATCTCGAACACACAGGGCTGGGAGGCGCAATTCAACTTCTCCGCGAGCCGGAGCCGCCCCGTCGTTGGTACCGGGATCGTGGAGTTCGACCCCGCCGCACGATGCACGCAGTTCCGAAACGATCCGATCATCTTCCGGCAATGCGAGCTCAATCAGCTCCAGCAACGCGATTCGATCACGACGACCGTGGAAGGCGGCCAGGTCTTCCAGTTCCCACCGCAGGCGACCTTGCGCGCGAACTTCACCTTCAGCATCACGCCGCGGTGGGCCGTCCAGTGGGGCACCGGCTACGATTTCCGGCGTGAGGAGTTCGCGGACCACATCGTCACGCTTCAGCGCGACCTGCACGACTTCCGTGCTATCTTCGCGTTCACACAGGCGCCGAACGGCAACTTCGCCTTCAACTTCTTCATCGCGCTGAAGGCGGAGCCCGACCTCAAGTTCGATTACAACCGCCGCACGTATCGGCCGCAGGCGCAGCAGTAGTACCCGGTGCTCGCCCGGGGGTAGGCCCGGCGTTGGGCCGGTGCCCCGCTTGTCTACCAGCCCGCTGACACTCGTGTCCGCCGCCGTGGACAGCGGCGCGCCGAAGTTTTCCAGCCCATTCCCGTAAGGTATTGCTACGGCGCCCGTTGATTGTGCGCGGTGGTCCGGTCCGCCTGGTGCGTTGCCACCATGGCGACACCCTGACCGGAGTGACCATGCGCTACGCACTCGTGTTCCTCGCCGCCGCCTCGTTCGCGGCGTGCACCCGCTATGACGACGGGATCACCGGCCCCGAGGACGACGACCTCGCGGCGCCGAGCGAGCTCCGCTACCAGCTGGTGCCGAGCGGCAATCCAAGCTCGCCGGATGGCATCCTGCTGCGCTGGACGGATCCGGGCGACGAGCGAATCGCCAACTTCGTCGTCTATTCGCGCGGGTCGGCTTCCGGAGAGTGGAGTCGCCGGGGCGAGACGACGTCGAGCTCGTTCCACGACAGCGGCATCCCGCACCTGCAATATTATGTGACGTCGGAGGATGAGTTCGGGTACGAGAGCCGCGCGTCGAATACGGTGACCGTGGACGAGCGGAACGCGCTCGCGGCGCCCACGGCGCTGACCTCGGTCTCCCTCGACCGCGCCGTACAGCTCTCCTGGGCCGCGAACGCGCGCGAGGGTCATGCGTCGGTCTTCTCGTACTACCGCGTCTACTCGACGCCCTACGATCTGGACAAGGATCTCTGCGACGACGTGAACTGGGCGCTCGAGGGGAGCACGGTGTCCGAGGACTTTCTCGTCACCGGCATCGCAAACGGCGCACCGCGCTGCTTCGCGACGAGTGCGGTGAGCGTGGACGGTCATGAGAGCGCGTGGGCCCGGCCGCGGGCCGACACGCCGCGGTACGACGCCCGGAACTCGGTCGTATTCGCCACGGATGCCACGATGTCGCAGAGCGGCTTCCGGTTCTTCTTGCCGAGCTCCGCGACCTTCGGAACGGTCCTTCCCGGCGACCGGAACGACCTGGACTTCCGCGTGGAGCGGCGCGCCGATGGGTCGCTCTGGCTCAAGCCGGTGCGCGCTGGCGCACGCGTAGCGCTCTATGGCACCAAGATCGTCACCGATCTCACATCCGTCGACGTGGCGCCCGAGACGGGCTTCTCCACTGGCGCGATCGAGGCGTTGCCCGGCTACGCCTACGTGTTCGAGACGCTCGCGAGCGACGGCCTGCACTACGGTGCACTTCGCGTCACGCATGTCACGCGCGACTATGTCGTCTTCGACTGGGCATATCAGAGCGATCCGGGCAATCCGGAGTTGAAGCGGGTACGCGCGGGAGGCACGGTCGCTTCACAATGATGGGATGCGGTTGCCGCGTACGAGTATGATGAACGCGCGGGCCTTGCCCTGAGGGCGCGGCCGTGGGATTATCGTCTCATGGCCGCCGCCCTTCTGCTCGATGGTGAGTCGCTGACCATAGCGGACGTCTTCGCGGTCGCCGCTGGGCATGCGCCGGTCGCCCTTTCGCCCGCCGCACGGGAACGCGTCACGAGGACGCGACGCGTCGTCGATGATGTGGTCCGCCGCGGGACGGTCGCGTACGGTGTGACGACCGGCTTCGGCAAGCTGTCCGACATCGCGATTCCGCACGATCGCCTGGCGGAGCTGCAGGAGAATCTCGTCCGAAGCCATGCGGCCGGTGTGGGCGACGCGCTCCCCGAGCGCGAGACGCGCGCGATGATGCTGCTGCGCGCAAATGTGCTCGCCAAGGGCTATTCGGGAGCCCGCGCCGAGCTCATAGACCTGCTGACGAGCATGCTCAACTCGGGGCTGTATCCACCGGTGCCGGAGCAGGGAAGCGTCGGGGCGAGTGGCGACCTCGCCCCGCTCGCACATCTGGCGCTCGCGCTTATCGGCGAGGGAACGCTCACCGGGCGGACTCGTGCCGGGCCCGCCGCCGAGATGCTGCGTGCTGAAGCGTTGGAGCCCGTATCGCTCGGTCCGAAGGAGGGGCTCGCGCTCATCAACGGGACGCAGGCACATACCGCCATAGCAGCGCTCGCGCTGCACGACGCAATGCGACTCTGGCGCACGGCCCACGCAGCCGGCGCCATGTCCCTCGAGGCACTGCTCGGCACACCCGTCGCGTTCGACCCACGCATTCACGAGGCGCGTGGGCAGGTCGGACAGAAGGAGTCCGCGGCGGTGCTGAGGGCGCTACTCGCCGGCAGTGAGATACGGGAGTCGCACCGGCATGGCGATCCGCGCGTACAGGACGCCTACGCCATCCGCTGTATGCCGCAGGTACACGGCCCCGTGCTCGATGCCCTCCGCTTCGCGGAGTCGCTGATCTCGCGTGAGCTCAACGCCGCCACGGACAATCCGCTCGTGTTTCCGGATGGCGAGATGTTGAGTGGCGGCAACTTTCATGGCCAGGCGGTCGCCCTCGCGCTCGACGTGATGGCAATCGCCCTCACCAATCTCGCGACGATCTCGGAGCGGCGGACGGATCGGCTGGTACATCCCGATCTCAACCAGGGGTTGCCCCCGTTCCTGACTCGCGACGCCGGCGTCAACTCGGGGTACATGATGGTGCAGGTAAGCGCGGCGGCGCTGGCCAGCGAGTGCAAGGTGCTCGCGCACCCGGCCAGCGTGGACACGATTCCGACCGATGGGAGCAAGGAGGACATCGTCCCGATGGCGATGGGCGCAGCGTGGAAGGTCCGACGGATCGTGCGGAACGTGCAGCACGTGCTCGCCATCGAGCTCATGTGCGCGGCGCAGGGTGTGGATTACCGCGCGCCGCTGCGTCCGGGTGCGGGCGTCGCCGATGTCCACCGTCGTGTCCGAGCCATCGTGCCGCCGCTCGAGCGCGACCGAGTGCTGGGCGGCGACATCTCGGCGCTCGCGGCCGCGCTCGCGGCTGGAGCGTTGGAAGTCGAGGCGACGCCGGTCGCAGCGTGACCACTTCCGTGAGCGCCCCGACGAGCGCGCCGGTTGAGCGCGGCGACCTTTCCGTGGCGGGTGGCCAACGTGCTACCGGGCCCGCGCCCCGGGGAACGACGTTGAGCTGCAAGGGCTGGCAGCAGGAGGCGGCGCTCCGGATGCTGATGAACAACCTGGATCCCGACGTCGCCGAGCGGCCCGAGGATCTGGTTGTGTACGGTGGTACGGGGAAGGCAGCACGCGACTGGGCGTGCTACGACGCGATCGTCTCCGCGTTGCGTACTCTCGAGGGTGATGAGACGTTGATCGTGCAGAGCGGCAAGCCGGTCGCCGTCTTCCGAACGCACCGTTCCGCGCCGCGCGTGCTCATTGCGAACAGCAATCTCGTCGGCCGTTGGGCCACGTGGGATGTGTTTCGCGATCTGGAGCGACGCGGGCTCACGATGTACGGGCAGATGACGGCGGGCTCGTGGATCTACATTGGCTCGCAGGGAATTCTGCAGGGCACGTACGAGACGTTCGGTGCCGTGGCGCGCGCTCATTTCGGCGGCTCGCTCGCCGGCCGCTTCGTCCTATCGGCCGGCCTGGGCGGAATGGGCGGCGCGCAGCCACTCGCCGCGACCATGGCCGGTGCCGCGTTCCTCGGCGTCGAGGTGGATGAGGCCCGCATCGACAAGCGAGTCGCGTCGGGCTATTGCGATCGCAAGACCACCGATCTGGACGAGGCGCTTCGCTGGCTCGCCACAGCGACCGGGTCGCGCTCGGCGCTGTCCGTCGGCCTCGTCGGTAACGCGGCCGATGTGCTTCGGGAGCTCGTGCGACGCGGCGTGACGCCGGACGTGGTCACGGACCAGACGAGCGCGCACGACATGTTGCATGGCTACGTGCCAGCCGGGCTCACGCTCGAGCAGGCGGCGGAGCTCCGCCGGGCCAATCCGACGGCGTACGTGGCGCGCGCGACTGAAACGGCGGTCACGCATGTGCAGGCGATGCTGGCGCTCAAGGCGCGCGGGGCGATCACCTTCGATTACGGCAACAATCTGCGCACGGTCGCCTTCGATGCCGGGCTGCGCGAGGCGTTCGATTTCCCCGGCTTCGTGCCGGCGTACGTGCGGCCGCTCTTCTGCGAGGGGAAGGGGCCGTTTCGGTGGGTGGCGCTCTCTGGTGATCCGGCCGACATCTATCGCACCGATGAGCTGGTCCTCGAGCTCTTTCCAGACGACGAACATCTGCGCCGCTGGATCACGCTCGCGCGGGAAAAGGTTCGGTTCCAGGGACTACCGGCCCGCATCTGCTGGCTCGGGCAGGGAGCGCGCGCGCGCTTCGGTGTCGCGCTCAATGATCTGGTGGCCTCGGGCGAGCTCTCGGCCCCGATCGTGATCGGGCGCGATCACCTCGATACCGGCAGCGTCGCATCGCCATTTCGCGAGACCGAGGCGATGCTGGACGGTAGCGATGCGATCGCTGACTGGGCCATCCTCAACGCACTGCTCAACGTGGCGAGCGGCGCGAGCTGGGTATCGTTCCACCACGGCGGCGGGGTCGGTATCGGCAATTCGCTCCATGCGGGCCAGGTGATCGTCGCGGATGGGACGGCCGAGATGCGCGAGCGCCTCGAGCGCGTGCTGACGAACGACCCGGGCATCGGTGTCGCGCGACACGCCGATGCTGGCTACGAGGCGGCGACGGAGTCGGCGCGCCGCCACGGGATCGATCTGCCCATGCTGCCCATGGAGCGATCGATCATGTAGGCAACCCGGACGTTCCGCGTCGCTCTCCGCACGCACCATCGCATCGCTTCCCGCGCCGTCACTCTCAATGCTCTCCGGCCACTTCCGGCCCTGGCACGTTCCGCTCTTCGCAGCCAAGTACGGGTATCTGCACGTCCGCCGATTCCCGGTGCTCGTGCACTTCGAGGTCACGATGCGCTGCAACGCGGGCTGCGGCTTCTGCGACTACTGGAAGACGCCGCAGGAGGCGAAGGCAACGGAGCTGGCGAGCTTCGCTGAGGCCGCGCGTTTCTTCAATCCGATCATGATCATGTTCACGGGGGGCGAGCCCACGCTCCGCCGCGACCTCGAGGACATCGTCGCCGCCGTGGACCGCGCGGTACGACTCAAGTACCTGAGTGTCGTCACGCACGGGGGGATGCTCACGCCGGAGCGAGGGAAGTCGCTCTGGGACGCGGGGCTCAACCAGATCTCCATCTCGCTCGATTACCTCGACGAGCGGCACGACGAGGCGCGTCGCGTCCCTGGCCTCACCGCGAAGATCTTCCGCACCATTCCCCGGCTGCGCGAGCTGGGCGTGGACAACATTCGCTTCAACACGGTGATCAAGGATGGCAACCTCGATCAGATTCTCCCGATCGCGCGCCGCGCGAAAGAGCTGGGTATCGGGGTCGGGTTCAGCACGTACACCGATCTCAAGAACGGGAACCGCGATTACCTCCTCCCAGCCGATCGCGTGGGTGAGCTGGATGGGGTGATCGCCGAGCTGCTCGAGTTCAAGCGACGCCACCGCGGTGTGATCACGAGCTCCGACCATTACTTGCGGCAGGTTCCGAAGTATTTCCGCGGCGAGCTCACCGGCGCGTGCCTCTCCGGCCAGCGAACAATCCATGTGAGCCCTGCCGGGCAGGTGCGCCGGTGCCCGGATTTTCCGGACGACTTCCACTGGACGGCGTTTCGCCGGTACGAGCCCATCGAGTGCAACGCCTGCTATTACGCGTGTCGCGGCGAGGCGCAGGCCCCACTCACGCTGTCGCGCGTTCGTGACGTCTCGGCCTAGCATGCGGCCGCTTCTGTTCACGGGCGCGGAGCAGGTGGTGACGTGCGCGGGTCCGGGCCGGGCGCGGCGCGGCGCGGAAATGCGCGATGCGGGCGTGCTGCGCGGCATCGCGGTCGCTCTCACTGGAGACACGATCGCGGCGGTGGGTCCGGAGGACCGGTTGGCGGGCGCGTTCCCGGATGCCGAGCGGGTGGAGTGTGCCGGGTGCGTCCTGACGCCCGGGCTGGTGGATTCGCATACACACGCGGTGTTCGGGCGGCCGCGATACGAGGAGCAGGAGCTCCGCGCGGCCGGCGTGGACTACATGGAGATCGCGCGGCGTGGCGGAGGTATTCACTCCTCCGTCCGCGATGTCAGGGCGCGTGACGAGGGGGACCTCTTCGCGCTCGCCGCCGACCGGCTGCGACGCCTGGCGTCGTACGGCACGACCACGGTGGAGGTGAAGTCGGGTTACGGGCTGTCGTCGGAGAGCGAGCTGAAGTTGCTGCGAGTCATCGCGCGGCTCGCCGGCGCGCTTCCACTCCGGGTGATACCCACGTGGCTCGGCGCACACGAGATCCCGCTCGAGCGGAGGGAGTCAGCGGCAGCGCGCGCCAGTTATGTCGCAGAATTGGTGAATTCAATGCTCACTTCCGTTGTCGCCGAGCGGCTCGCGCGGTTTGCTGACGTTTTCTGTGAGCCGGGCGTCTATACGCTGCGCGAGTCACAGACGATCCTGAGCGCGGCACAAGCGGCGGGTCTCGGAATCAAGCTTCACGCCGACGAGCTCGAGCCGGGCGGCGGCGCGGAGCTGGCGGCATCGCTGGGTGCGATCTCGGCCGACCATCTGGCGGCCATCTCTAGCCCGGGGATCCGGGCGCTCGCGGACTCGGGCACCGTGGCGACGTTGCTCCCGGGTACCATGCTGTTCCTGGGGAGACCGAAGCAGGCGCCGGCGCGGGAGCTGATCGATGCAGGGGCGGCTGTGGCGCTCGCGACCGACTTCAATCCCGGCACATCGCCGACTGTGAACTTCCCGCTCATCCTCTCGTTAGGAGTGAGCCAACTGCGAATGAGCGTGGCGGAAGTGATGATCGCCGCCACGGTGAACGGCGCCGCGGCGCTCGGCTTGGCGGCACGTGTCGGACAGATTGCGCCGGGTTATTCGGCGGACCTGTCACTGTTCGAGGGAGAGGACATTCGGGAGCTTCCGTACTGGTACGGAGACCGTCGTTGCCGAGGGTCGTGGGTGAGGGGTAAAACTTGTCACCCGTATGACTTGCGGGTAAGTTAACCGGGTCGCCGCCGCAATCTGCCGCGCCGCGTCCCGCCTACGGAGCGCATGCCGCCCTGATGTCCAACATCCCCAAGCTCAAGAAACAGGCGGCCGAATTCGAGCAGAAGCGTCAGTACGACAAGGCGCTCGCGAAGTACGTGCAGGTACTGCGCGAGTCCGAAGAGGCGCAGGAGGAGGCGGACGTCGCCCTGTACAACCGGGTAGGCGACATCCTCCTGCGGCAGGGCGCCGTGGCTGAGGCCGTTGGGTACTACGAGAAGGCTGTAGACTACTACGCCGACGGCGGCTTTTTCAACAATGCGATCGCGCTCTGCAACAAGATTCTGCGCAACGCGCCCGGCCGCAGCTCGATCTACTACAAGCTCGGTAAGATCAGCGCCAAGAAAGGGTTCCTCGGTGACGCGAAGCAGAATTTCCTCGAGTATGCGGACCGCATGCGGCGCAGCGGCGAGCTCGACGAGGCATTCCGGGCACTCACGGAATTCGCGGACCTCTGCCCCGATCAGGACGACGTCAGGCTGCTCATCGCCGATCACCTGTCACGGAGTGACCGCAAGCCTGAGGCGGTCGCGCAGCTGCAAGTGCTCTACCAGCAGCTCAGCGCGGAAGGCCGCGTGCTGGCCGCGCGCGCGACTCTCGATAAGCTGCGCGCGATCGACCCGACCGCGCTCCCTGATGGGCTGGACCATTCGGAGCTCGTTTTCCTCGCGACGAGCGCGACGAGCGACACGGAGCCGGGCCCCGACGCAGATCCGGCAGCCGAATCCGTCGGTTCGATCGAGATCCCCGAGCTGTCGGCCGCGGAGCCCGGAGTGGAGGGGCTTGGCGCCAATGGTGACCTCTCTCTCGGGCTGCTCGATCCGCCCGTCAATGCCGAACCGATCGAGGCCGACGATTTCCCGGAGCTGACGGGCGAGGATGCTGCACAAGGCGATCGGCTTCCCGCCGTGGCAACGCCGACCGAGCTGGACGTGGCCGATCTCCCTCCGCCCATGCCCGACAGGGCCGTGCGTCAGGAATCGGAGGGGTCCGACGCCGAGGTCGGCGCGCGCGAGTCGAGAGGCCTTCCGCGGTTCTCCGACCTGCCGCTCATCCTGCCGGATGACCCGATTCCCCGGTCGGGCCCAACGCCGCATGCACGGTCGGGCGCGCTGGCAAGGCTGCCGGAGTTCGAGGAACCCGACCGCGGCGCCGCGTGCTTGCCAGGCGGCCGTCACGGTGAGGAGCGCGGCAGAGCTGACGGATCGCTAAACGAAGCTGATGCACGGGAACCCGCACAGCCTTCGCGCCACCTGGGCGAGTCGGGTACGTGGCGAGCGGTTCGCCACACCGAGGTGCTGCGCGCGCGGGTGGCGGAAGAGCCGCAGAACTGGCAACTCCGGCGGTCGTTCGGCGAGTCGCTGCTCGAGGCCGGAGACCGCGATGGTGGGCTTCGAGAGCTCGACCTGGCGCTGGGGGGCCTCGAGGCGGCGCGGGATTTTTCCGGCGCCCGCTCGATCGCCGACGAGATCCTCCGTGTGACGCCAGACTCGGTCGCGCACCACCAGAAACGCGTCGAATTCGCCTTTCGCGCGAGCGACCAACCGCGACTTGTCGAGGCGTACCTCGAGCTGGCGGATTGCTTGCTGCGCGACGGCCAGCCCGACAAGGCGCGGGCGCTCTACACCCGCGTGCTCGATCTCGCGCCGCACGATCCTCGGCCGCGCGCCGCGCTCGACAGCATCGGTGCCGCCGCCGTCGGCCGTCCGACGCCAATGCAAAGTGACGGGGTCTCGGGTGTGCGTGATACGAACGGCGCTCGACCGCCCGCGAAGCGCTTCGCCGAGTGGGGATCATCGGGCGGGAACGGCACGACGGAGAACTCGTTCGTGAACCTGGGCGACTGGCTGCGCGAGGATGACCAGCCCCGCTCGACGAGGATGATCGCGCACGGGGTGGCCGATCCGGTCCCGGGTACCCGGCAGGCCGACTTCACCGACATGCTCGAGCGGTTCAAGCAGGGCGTCGCCGCCAACATCGAGGATTCGGATGGACAGAGTCATTACGACCTCGGAATCGCGTACCGCGAGATGGGGTTGCTCGACGAGGCGATCGCGGAGTTCCAGAAAGCGCTGCGCGCGCCAGGCGACCGCGTGCGGACGTATGAGGCGCTTGGCCGGTGTTTCGTGGACAAGGGACAGTTCCAGATTGCAGCGTCGCTCCTGTCGCGCGCGCTCGCTGATGGCTCGCGGGGCGACGACACGCTAGTCGGCGTGCTCTACCTCCTCGGCTCGGCCGAGCAGGCGCTCGGATTGAGCGAGGAGGCGCGCGCGCACTTCGCCCGTGTGTTCGCCGTGGACATCACGTTCAAGGACGTGCGCGAGCGGCTCCGTACGCTGGAGTGCGGCGCAACATGAGCGCACTCCCCGCCCGATCCCCACTCACGCCGGCGCTGCGGGACATCCAGGCGCCGGTCCGCGACCGGCTCGAGCAGGTGAGTGGCGAGCTCAAGCGAATCGTGGTTGCCGACTTCCCGTTGGTCGAGGCCGTCAGTGGCCACCTGCTGCTGATGAGGGGAAAGATGTTCCGGCCGACGTTGACGCTGCTCGCGAGCGCGGTCGACGAGCGACCAGACCCCTCCGCGTCGACGCTCGCCGCCGTCGTCGAACTAGTCCACCTCGCGACGCTCGTCCACGACGATTCGGTGGACCACTCCGCGCTCCGCCGCGGGATGCCGACCGTGAATTCCCTGTTCAGTCACCAGATCTCGGTGATCATGGGGGATTTTCTCTATTCACGCGCCGTCGTCGAGCTCGCGACACTGGGCGACCTCCGCGTGCTCCGGATCCTGGCGGATGCCACGAACGCGATGACCGTGGGTGAGATGCGGCAGCTCGCCGCGGTCGAAGTCTTGCAGTTCTCGGAGGACGATTACGACGCGCTCATTCGCGCGAAGACCGCCTCGCTTCTCGCCGCGGCCTGTGAGATCGGGGCCCTGGCTGGGGCAGAACGTCATCAACGCGAGATGGCGCGCTATGGAGCGAGCCTGGGGATGGCATTCCAGGTGGCTGACGACTTGCTCGATTACACCGCGGACGAGGTCGTGACGGGGAAGCCGAGCGGATCGGATCTGCGCGAGCACAAGGTGACGCTTCCACTGATCGCGGCGATGCGATCCATGTCGCCGGCCGCTCGACGAGAAGTCGAGGATTTGTTCGCGGACCCGGAGCCGGACGAGCCGGGCATTGCGCGCGTGGTCGAGATCGTTGCTGACAGCGGCGGGTTCGAGTACGCGCGTCGGCGGGGCGAGCACTTTGCCGCGGACGCCGAGGCGGCGCTCGACGGACTGCCTGATACACCCGCCGTCGGGGCGCTCCACGACGCGGTTGCGTATGCGCTGGACCGGCGCTCGTGATCGTCCGCGGATCGTCCAGGCGTCGTCCGGGGTTTCATGCTTTGGTCCTGGCAACTGGTTTCGTGGTCGGCGGGTTCATGACCATGTTCGCGCGTCGCTTCCTTCCGGCGGGCGCGGTGAAGGAATTCTTGACGACGGGGGTCACGCCGTCGGTGGGGCCATTACAACTCGACCTCGTGATCATCAAGTTGGCGATCGGGCCAGTCGCGCTCGACGTAACGCTGTTGAGCTTGGTGGGAGTGCTCATCGCGTACCTGATCGCGCGGTCGCTCTTCTAGGAGACGGATATGAACTTCGGCAACCTTGGCTTCGGCGAGATCGTTATCATCCTGCTCATCGTGCTCTTGCTGTTCGGAGCGCGGCGAATCCCGGAAATCGCCGGATCCTTCGGCAAGGGGATCAAGGAGTTCAAGAAGAGCCTCACCGATGTGGATCGCTCCATCCGCGAGCCGGATCGGGACGAGCGCATCCGTCCGGCCGAGGCGCCCGTCGCATCCGCCCGCGCCGACGATGAGGCGGCGCAGCCGGAGCCGAAGAGGCTGTTGAGCTGAGGGGCGGGCGGAGGCGGCCGTAGCGCATCGCGGCTCTGCCGCCAGCGCACGCCGGATACAGAGAGGCCGCCCCCCGCGGGGGGCGGCCTCTCTGTGTATGCATCCGAAAATGCCGGCAAGATCCCGGGACCGGCAGGCTGACGCTCAGCTCGAGGCGGTCGGCTCCGAACGGAGCGAGCGAATCTTGCGCCGGTCGTCCACGATCTTCGCTTCCTCGCGAAGGTTGCTCATGAACTGCTGAACGCGCTGCTCGCGTAAGCGGCCGGTGAGAGCGGTCCGCTGCACCTGTTTCTGTGCCTCCCACGCCGCCTGGTCCGCCAGCTGGCGCCGCTCCACGCGGAGAATGAACACTCCTGTGCGTGTCTTTATTGGCTCGCTGATGGCACCCACAGGGAGCGCGAAGGCAGCGCCGACCGCTTCGTTGAGCCGCCCGAGACCGGAAACCGGGGAAGCACGGGTGAACATCGGCGTCTGCTCCACTCGCAGTCCGTTTGCCTGCGCCGCCTGTTCGAGCGTGCTGCCGCGTGCTACGGCGCTGGCGAGCGCCCTGGCGCGCGGAGCGAGCGCGTCGACCTTTTTCTCACGCAGCACGATCTGCCGGAGATCCTCGCGAATCTGCGCGAATCCGGGCTTGCCGCCCGGCACGATGGAGTCGAGTCGCGCGAGGTAGTAGGCGTCGTCGGCCGAGATGAGGGGACTGGTCTCGCCCACCCGCGCGCCGCGAAAAGCCCACCCGCTCACGTCGGGTACGGGCCGGCCCGCCAGTGAAGTGGCCTCGCCCTCGAATGCGGTGACGCGCGTGACGGGAAGGCCAAGCGAGCGCGCCGCGCTGTCGAATCGCGCGGGCTGTTCGGACTCCGCCGCCAACTGAGCGAGCTCGTCGGCGCGGCGATCGGTGCGCGCAGCGGAGGAGTCGCTCTGTTGGATGCGGAGGAGGATGTGCCGTACCGAGAGCGTGTCGCCTTTCTTCTCGTCAACCCGGATCAGGTGGTAGCCGAACGGCGAGAGCACCGGCTCGGAGAGCTGGCCCGGTGTCAGCGCGTAGGCCGCCTTGGAGAACTCCTGCACGAAGGTCGTCGGCCCGGCCCGGCCCAAATCGCCTCCTCGTTCGGCCGACACCGAGTCGGCAGACTCCCGCTTGGCGACGTCCTCGAACTTCGCGCCATTCGCAATCTCGTCGCGCAACGCGAGGAGCCGTGCGCGAACGGCGGCCGAATCAGCAGCAGTGACCGGGCGCGGCAGTGAGATGAGCGAGATGACGGCACGGCCGGGCTGCTCGCCGAACTGCTTCGCGTTCCTGTCGAAGTAGCTCCGCACCTCGGCATCCGAGACCTTGACCGTCGAATCCGGCACCGATTCTGGCGTCAAGGACACATAGGAGACCTGGGCGGAGTCGTGGTCGTTCTGCCACAGGTTCCAGAGCTGCGCGTCGGACACGTACACGCCTGTGACGAGCTGCTCGGCGAGCTTCTGCTTCGGAATCTCGGACCGGTAATACCCCTCGAGATATTGGAGAATGCCCGACTGGCGGGCCCCGGGGCTCCGCAGATACCGCTGATACTTCTCCGGATCGAACTTGCCCTCGGTCTGGAGGTCGGGCGCGCGGAGAATCTCCGGAGGAGGGTATGAGGCCGCCGCCTGCTGGATCTCGGCGTCGGAGACCCCGATTCCGCGCCGCCTGAGCTCCTCGCGAAGCAGGACGTCGTCCACGAGCTGGTCGAAAGCCATTTGCTCGTAGCGGTGCTGATCGTCCATGGATGACGAGCCGCCTTGCCGTTGCGCCTGCTCGCTGAGGTTGCGCACGGCCCTGTCGAACTCGTCTACGCTAATGGGCTCGCCGTTCACCTTCCCGACGGTCGTGCCGCGCGTCACGTTCCGGTCCGTCAGCCCCGACGTTTGCGCGAAGATGAACACTCCGACGAACGCGAACACGATGATGAACCAGATGTACTTCGCGGAGCTCCGCATCGATTGCAGCACGGGGCGTGACTCCTCAAAAAATCAGGGGGAGAACGGGCGGTTTTGCGGATCGGGAATCTACCCGCCGACGAAGGATAAAAGCAAGTGAGTATGTCACTTCCGATTGACTTGAATCGTCAGAATATGGTATCTTCCCGCTCCCTGTCGCCCGCCCCTTGCGGCACACCCGAGGGCTCTCTCGCATGACCACCACTGCCTTGCTCGAAGAGCTCGAGCGACAGTTCCGCGACAACCCACGACGCTACTTCGCCAGGCTCGCCAACGAGTATCGCAAGGCCGGTGATCTGGACAGCGCGATCGAGATCTGCCGGGCCCACGTTCCGCAGCAGCCGGGCTACATCAGCGGCCACATCGTGCTCGGTCAGGCCCTCTACGATCGCGGCGAGCTCGATGACGCGCGGCGCACCTTCTCGAACGCGCTCGCGCTCGACCCCGAGAATCTGATTGCGCTCCGGCAGCTTGGAGACATCGCCGGCAGGCAGGAGGACGGTCCCGAAGCGCGTCGCTATTGGGAGCGCCTGCTCGAAGTCGACCCGGGGAACGAGGATGTGACGGCACAGCTTGCGCTCCTTGCGCCCACGGTGGTCGCGGCGCCGAGCGCCGCCGACGCGAACGGCGATCGGGCGGAGGATACCCGGCACAACGGCGACGCGATGCCGAGGGCCGACGGAGCAACGTTCGGTCGCCGACCGGGCGGTGCAGACGAGGCACTCGAGTGGGTCGCGCCAGCGGTCGGGATCTCGTCGTTCGGGGATGGCGCGCAGGACGACGAGCTGATCGTCGAGTTCGAACCGGCGCAATCGCCTCGTACCGGCACCGCCGGCGTCGCCAACTTCGGTGACGCCGGCGCCGAGCTCGAGCCGCTCGATATGGAGTCCGCGGTGGAGCGCGATCCGCTCCTCGCGCAGTTCGGCGACGAGGCCGAAAGCTCCGACGCCTTCTTGCTTAGCCACGAACGTCCGACGACCGGCGACACGCTCGAGGCGTTCCCGGGCGATTCGATTGGCGCTCGCGCGAACGATTCATGGAGCGCCGAGCTCGAAGATGACGCCGCGTGGGGCAGCGAAGGGGAGGGGGAGAGAAGCGAGCCGGGCGAGTCGAGCGTTGCTGAGGTGCACGAGCCGGGAGGCGACCGACTCTTCGATGTCGAGCCGTCCATTCCGGACTTGGGTGACGCGCCCGCGTTTGGGCTCCTCGATATGGATCTGATGCCTGCGGCGCCGGC
Source organism: Gemmatimonadaceae bacterium (assembly GCA_037720885.1). Classification (GTDB taxonomy): domain Bacteria; phylum Gemmatimonadota; class Gemmatimonadetes; order Gemmatimonadales; family Gemmatimonadaceae; genus JACMME01. The sequence continues at coordinate 21,370 of JBBJNN010000034.1, forward strand.
CCCGCTGGCAGCGACGCATCGCGACGGCGCGCCAGAGCGCGCCCTAACGGACGTGGGCGACGTTCCCGCTGGGGATCGCACCGAATCGGCGCGCACGGATGACGACATGGTCAGCGCCGACGCGCCATTCACGCCAGACGCGGAGTTCAGCGCGACGCCCGCGGTCGAGATGCGGGACATGAGCACGGAACGCGAGAGCGCTATTCGCGAGGGGGCGAGGGAAGCCGCGCCGACGCCGGCGACCGCCGGGCGCGCCACCGACGATCTGGATCTCGGGCCGAGCGGTGCCGCGCCCGCGCCTTTCGTGACGGAGACGATAGCCGAGCTGTACCTCCAGCAGGGCTTCCGTGACAAGGCGCTGCAGGTATACAGGCGGCTGTCCGCGGATCGGCCGTCAGACGCCGCCCTACAGCAGCGGTTAGCTGAGATCGAGAGCGAGCCGCTCCCGTTTACCGAATCCGCGCCTGCGGCCGACGTCTCGGAGCGGCCGCGCACCGTGCGCGCCTTGTTCGCCGTGTTGGCGCAGCGACGACCGCCCGCCGCGTCCACCACGCCGCTCGAATCTCCGGCGCGCGGCCAGTCGGCCGACGGGACCGAGCCGACCGATACGGCCGACCTCGCGGACGGACAGCATCCGGCGCTTCCGGCCTCCGGCAGTACGGCCGAGCCGGCCGCGTCGTCCATGGACGCAGAGGAGGCCCGCGAGGATGAATCGCCCGCTGCGGGGGTTCCTGCCCGAGCCGCCGATGGCGCGATGTCGCTCGACCGCCTGGTCGGCGCGAGTGCCGCGTCGGGCGTTGATCGGGAGTCGGCGCGTGAGCTCGTGTCGGCCAGCGCTGGCGCAGCCGCCGCGTCTTCCGCGGCGGAGCCCGCGGATCGGCGGAGCGTCGCCGAGCTCGAGGCGTTCAACGCCTGGCTGGCGGGGCTCAAGGACTAGTGCACATCGCCGTGCTCAACGGGCCGAGCCTCAACCTGCTCGGCGTGCGTGAACCGTTGGTGTACGGGACCGAGACGCTCGAGGACATCGAGCGCGCGCTCCTCCGCTCCGCGAGCGAATTGGGCGTCACCCTCGAATTTGCGCAGCGGAATGGTGAGGGCGAGCTCATTGATTGCATTCACGCCCTACGCGGGCGCGTGGACGGAGCGTTGGTGAACGCGGGCGCCTATTCGCACAGCTCCCTCGCGATTCGTGACGCGCTCGCCGCGGTGAGCGTACCATTCGTCGAAGTGCACCTGTCGAACATCTTCGCGCGTGAGCCGGAGCGCCACCGTTCCGCCCTCGCCGGCATCGCGGTGGGCATGCTGTGTGGGTTCGGCGCGTATGGATACGACCTGGCCCTCCGCGGTCTCGTGCGCTCGCTGACGCCGCGTGCCTGACGTCCGGCCCGGACGTATCGCGCGGCTCGCCGAGCGGCTCGCGGGGGCTCGGCTGGATGCGCTGCTCGTCACGAGCCTGCCGAACATCCGCTACCTCACCGGATTCTCCGGCTCGAACGCGCTCGTCCTCGTGACGTCGGGGCAGCCGGTTCTGATCACGGACTTCCGCTACGCCACGCAGGTGGCTGAGGAAGTGGGGGAGCTGGCGCGTGTCACCGTGGAGCCGCTCAGCCTCTGGACCGGGCTCTGGCGGAAGCTGAACGAGCTGCCAGCCGTCGTCGAGCTCGGGTTCGAGTCCGCGCAGCTCCTTCACCGCGACTACCAGCGTCTGCTCGATGCGGGCGAGCCCTGGCATTGGCGCCCCACCTTCGACCTGGTCGAGGGGCTCCGGGAGCGCAAGGATCCGGGCGAGCTTGCGCTCATCGAGCGGGCCGCCGCCGTGGCGACTGGCGCGCTGGGCGAGCTGCTTCCCCGGGTGCATGCCGGCATGACCGAAGTGCAAATTGCCGGTACACTCGAAGCGCTGCTACGCGACGGCGGAAGCGAGGGGTTCCCATTTCCCACGATCGTGGCGGCGGGGCCGCGGTCTGCGCTCCCGCATGCGCGCTCATCGAGCCGGGTCGTGGAGCAGGGTGATTTCCTCCTGATCGATTTCGGCGCGATCATCGACGGCTACTGTGCGGACGTGACGCGGACCGTCACGGTCGGACGGGCCAGCGACCGCCAGCGCGAGGTTTACGCGGTGGTGCGCGACGCGAACGCGATGGCCTCGCGAGCGGTACGCGCGGGCATGCTCGGCCGGGATGCCGACGCCGTGGCTCGGCATTACATTGGTGAGCGCGGATACGGCGACGCGTTCGGACACAGCCTCGGGCATGGCATCGGGCTGGAGGTTCATGAAGCCCCTCGTCTCGCCAAGTCCGCCGACGGCCCGCTCCCCCCCGACGCCGTCGTCACCATCGAGCCGGGGATCTACGTCGCGGGCTGGGGCGGGGTGCGTATCGAGGATGATGTGTTCCTCGGCCCCGCAGGCCCGCGCGTGCTGACGGCCTTTTCGCGCGAGCTGATCGAGCTCGTGTGACTTCCCCATCGGAGAGCTCAGTGACTACCCCCATGATCGACCTGCGCTACGTCAAGAAGCTGGTCGAGCTGCTCGACCAATCCTCGGTGGATTCGATCGAGATCTCCTCCGAGAAGGGAATGAAGCTCCGCATCTCGAAGACCCCGCAGCAGCGCGGCGGGATGCAGGTGGCGTCTCAGGTCGCGATGCCGACGCTCATCCCGGCGCCGGTCGCGGCTCCACTCCCGGCGTCGAGCCTGACGTCGGCGAATGGCGTTCCGGCGGTGGCGCCCGAGGAGGTGCCCGCGCGCGTGGAGCCACCGAAAGCGAAGCAGCTCGAGGTGAAATCGCCGATGGTCGGCACGTTCTACCGGGCGCCGGAACCCGAGGCGGCACCGTACGTGACCGAGGGTTCGCGGATCGAGAAAGGTCAGATCGTCTGCATCATCGAGGCGATGAAGATCATGAACGAGATCGAGTCCGAGTTTTCCGGCGTAGTGCGCGAGGTGTCCGCGGCCGATGCGCACCCCGTCGAGTACGGTCAGGTGCTCTTCCGGGTCGAGCCGAATGGCTAGCCGTCCCGCCGTCCCGCCGACCGAAGGGGCTCGCGCGGGACCGCCGCAGGCGGGGTTCAACTTCAAGGCGGTGCTGCACCAGATGGTTCAGCGCGGCGCCTCGGATCTGCATCTCAAGGTCGGGCGGCCGCCCGTCCTCCGCGTCCATGGCGAGCTCGTGACGCTCGACGTGCCGCCCCTGCGCCCGGAAGATCTGAAGCAGCTCGCTGAGCTGATCATGCCGCCGCCGCAAGTGAAGGAATATTCCGATACGAAGGAAGCCGATTTCGCGTTCAGCATTCCCGGAATCGGCCGCTTCCGCGTGAACGTGTACCAGCAGCGCGGCAGCGCGGCGTACGCGCTCCGCGCCGTGCCGGTACAGGTGCGCACCGTCGACGAGCTGAACCTTCCGCTCGTCGTCCAGGACATCGCGCTCCGCCCGCGTGGCCTCGTGCTCGTCACGGGAATTACGGGAAGCGGCAAGTCCACCGCGCTCGCGGCGATGATCCAGCACATCAACGAGAACCGGAGCGCGAACATCATCACGATCGAGGATCCGATCGAGTTCCTGCATCGGGACAACCGGAGCAACATCAATCAGCGCGAGGTCGGGAACGACACGGGCAGCTTCGCGCAGGCGCTCCGTCGCGTGCTCCGGCAGGACCCGGACGTCATCCAGATCGGCGAGATTCGCGATCTCGAGACGCTCGAGGTCGCGCTCAAGGCCGCAGACACCGGGCACCTCGTCTTCTCAACCCTCCATACGACCGACGCGGCTCAGACGATCAACCGCATCACGTCGTTCTACCCGCCGCACCAGCAGAGCGAGGTTCGCTTCATGCTCGCGACGGCACTCAACGCCGTCATCTCGCTGCGCCTGATACCGCGGAGCGACCGGCCGGGCCGTATTCCCGCCGTCGAGATTCTGATGAACACGCCCGCCGTGCGCGATCAGATCCGCGACATGACGAAGTCGCTGAACATTCCGGATCTCATACGCGAAGGCACCGTGCAGTACGGGATGCAGACGTTCGACCAGGCGCTCATGTCGCTCTATCAACAGGGCATCATCTCGTACGACAATGCCCTCTTCTACGCGACCAACCCGACGGAGTTCGCGCTGCGCATTCAGGGCGTGGAGGGTGCAAGCGACAACACCTGGGACGGCTTCCAGCGTAACTCGAACGCCTGACGTCGCGCCTCGGCCGACCCCACGCTCCCATGTTCACGAAAGTCCTGATCGCCAATCGCGGGGAGATCGCGCTCCGCGTCATCCGCGCGTGCCGGGAGCTCGGAATCCAGACGGTCGCCGTCTATTCGGAGGCGGACCGGGAGTCGCTGCACGTCCGCTTCGCGGACGACGACGTCTGCATCGGACCGGCTCCGGCGCGCGACTCCTACCTCCGCATCCCCCGGATCATCGCCGCCGCAGAGATCACGGGCGCTGACGCCATCCATCCCGGGTACGGCTTTCTCGCCGAGAACGCGGAGTTCGCCGAGACGTGCGCGGCGTCGAACATCTCGTTCATTGGCCCGACGCCGGAGCAGATCCGCACGATGGGCGACAAGGCGGCCGCGCGAAAGGCGATGACCGCCGTCGGGGTACCGGTCATCCCTGGCACGACAGGGCCGGTCGAGGATCCGGACGAGGCGCTGGGTTTCGCGCGGGAGATCGGGTTCCCGGTGATCATCAAGGCGGCGGCCGGTGGCGGCGGCAAGGGCATGCGCGTGTCGAACGATCCCGACGATTTCCTGCGCGCGTTCCAGCTCGCGCGCTCGGAGGCGCTCTCGGCGTTCGGCAACGGCGATGTGTACGTCGAGAAGTACCTGGCGCGCCCGCGGCACATCGAGTTCCAGATCATGGGCGACCGTCACGGTCACTGCATCCACTTGGGCGAGCGGGACTGCTCCGTGCAGCGGCGGCACCAGAAGCTCATCGAGGAAGCGCCGAGCCCCGCCATGACGCCTGATCTGCGCGCGCGGATGGGAGACGCGGCGGTGCGGGGCGCGAAGGCGATCGAGTACGTGGGCGCGGGGACGATCGAGATGCTGCTCGATGAGGACGGGTCGTTCTACTTCATGGAGATGAACACGCGCATCCAGGTCGAGCATCCCGTGACCGAGATGCTGACCGGCGTCGACCTGGTGAAGGAGCAGATTCGTGTGGCGGCCGGCGAGCCCCTCTCCGTGCTCGAGCTGCCGGCGCTACGCGGCCACGTGATCGAATGCCGGGTGAACGCCGAGGATCCCTCGCGTAGCTTTCAGCCGGCGCCTGGCCGGATCGATGTCTTCCATCCACCCGGTGGTACGGGCGTGCGTCTCGACACGCACGTCTACGCGGGTTACACCGTGCCGCCGTACTACGACTCGCTGCTCGCGAAACTCATCTGCCAGGGACGTGATCGCCAGGAGGCGATCCGCCGCATGGAGACCGCGCTCGATTCATTCATCGTCGAGGGAGTGCCGACCACGATCTCCTTCCTCAGCCGCGTGATGCGGAACAAGACCTTTCAGAGTGGAGCGGTGGACACGAAGTTCCTGGAGCGGCACCCGGAACTGCTGCGGGAATCGTGATGCGCATCGACGTCTTCTTCACGCCAGCGGAAGCGACGCCGGCGCAATTGAGCGGTCGCGTCGTCGCCGTGCTGGACATCCTGCGCGCTTCGACAACCGTCGCGGTCGCGCTGGCCAACGGCGCGAAGGCGGTGGTGCCGTTCGACAGCGCCGACGAGGTCATTCGCCGCGCGAAGAGCTTCGAGCGGTCCGAGGTGCTTCTCGCCGGCGAGCGCCGGATGCTCCCGATCGATGGCTTCGACCTGGGGAATTCGCCGGCCGAGTTCGCTCCGGACGTGGTCGAGGGGAAGACTGTGCTCCTGTCCACAACCAACGGCACGGGCGCGTTGGCTTCGATCCAGGGTGCACGGGAGGTGATCGTCGCCTCGTACGTCAACTTCGGCCCTGTCGTCGCGTTGTTGCGGACGGCGTTGAACGGTGGCACCGATGTCGCGCTCCTCTGCGCCGGGCGCGAGCGGCAGTTCTCGCTGGAGGACGCTGCGTGCGCCGGTCGATTCGCGCGGCACCTCGCGCGGCGCGCGACGAACGTCCAGCTGAACGACGCGGCGCGCGCGGCCATTCTCCTCGATCGCCGGTACGGTGAGCGAGTGGACCGATTGTTCGCCGACTCGGCCCACGGCCGGGCACTGATCGAAGCAGGGTTCGAACAGGACCTGGCGACGTGCGCCGCGCTCGATTCACACCGCGTCATCCCCGTCTACCAGGACCGCGCGATCACGAAGATCGGGCCCGACCGGGAACGGTAGCGGCGTGAGTCGTGCCGAGCTTCGGCGCGAGCTGGCAGGCGTCGCGCTGCTGCTGCTCGCTGTCTTCTTCACAGCCTCGCTCCTCGCCGGCGGGGCCGCTCCCGCGACATCGTCCTGCGGTACCGCGCGCGGCCTCTTCGGGCCGGTTGGCGCGTGTCTTCGCGCGGCCATGCTCTCGGCGGTCGGCCTTCCTGCGGCACTCCTGCTGCCGCTGCTGCCAGCCGTTCACTCGCTGCGCCTCTTCGGCCGTCTGGGCGCGTCCGGCGACCGGAAGTGGGTAACGTTGCTCGTGGGAGTCGTACTGCTCCTGCCGGTTGCGATCGGCCTCTCGATCGCCGACGGGGTGCCGAGCAACGACCTCCGGACCGGGCTCTGGGGCAACTTCGTGGGCGTGTATCTCCCCCGGGCCTTTGGCACGGGCGGAGCCTGGATCATCCTGGTCCTGGCGGCATCGGCGCTTACCGTGATCACACTCGCCTGGAATCCCATCCGCGTTCTCGTCGGCGGTGCGCCGCGGCGCGCTGCAGCGAGCGAAACCGTCGCCGAGACGGAAGCGCCCGACACATCACGCGCGCGGCGTCGCCACCGCGGCCGGCAGGGCGATGCGGCGACGCCCACCCTCCTCAACGAGCCGCGCCCGGAAGAGATGCCGGGCTTCGCGCCGGGCTCGCTGGACGGCGCCGCCGCGGAGGATTCCGACAGCGAAGGCAGAGGGGAACAGGGGAAACGCGGGCGCGACCGGAAGAGCAAGGCTGGTGCAGCCGCCGAGCGTGCCGATCGGATCGCCGCCGAGATTCAGGCGACGGAGAGCCCGGAGCCGAGCACGGAGGAGCTGCCTCATCCCGATCTGCTGACGCCGCCTCCGCCGCGCCACCCCGACCACGGGCGCCGCGAGCTGGACGCGATGGCGGTGAAGCTGAAGGACGCCCTCCGCACCTTCAAAGTGGAGGCCGAGATCGTCGGGCGGACGACCGGCCCGGTCGTGACGCAGTTCGAGGTGGAACCGGCGCCTGGCGTGAAGGTGCGCCAGATCGCGAACCTCTCGAACGATCTGGCGCTCGCGATGCGGGCCGCGAGCATCCGGATCGTGGCTCCAATTCCCGGCCGGGGCGCCGTCGGGGTCGAGGTGCCGAACCCGACGGCCGAGATGGTGGCCTTCCGCGAGCTCCTCGAGGCGCCCGAATTCCGGGGTGCTCGCGCGGCACTGCCCATTGCGCTCGGGAAGGATCTCGAGGGGCGCCCCGTGATCGCGGACCTGGCGAAGATGCCGCACCTACTCATCGCGGGGGCGACGGGGTCGGGCAAGTCCGTGTGCGTGAACACGCTGATCACGAGCCTTATCTACCGGCACACGCCGCGGACGCTCCGCTTCTTGATGGTAGACCCCAAGATGGTGGAGCTGTCGGTCTACAACACGCTCCCGCACCTGCGGCACAAGGTGATCACCGACAATCGCGACGCGGCCGCAGTTCTCAAGTGGGCGGTGCTCGAGATGCAGGACCGGTACGAGCTCCTCGCCGCGAATGGATGCCGGAACATCCAGGACTTCAATCGTCGCGTGTCGAGCGGCGTCCCGGTCACGCTGCCGAAACGGTCGGATGTCGCGTTCGAGGATCTGACGTATCGGGGCGACGTCCTCCCGTACATCGTGGTCGTGATCGACGAGCTGGCCGATCTCATGATGACGGTGCAGGGCGAGATCGAGACGCCGCTCGCGATGCTCGCGCAGAAGGCGCGCGCGATCGGTCTGCACATGATCCTCGCGACGCAGCGCCCGAGCGTGAACGTGATTACCGGATTGATCAAGGCGAACTTCTCGAGCCGAATCGCCTTCCGTGTCGCCTCGCAGGTGGACAGCCGTACCATTCTCGATGGCATCGGCGCCGAGTCGCTGCTCGGCAATGGCGACATGCTCTTCATCCCGCCGGGTAAGTCGGAGCCTGCCAGGCTCCAGGGTGCGTTTATCGCGAGCGAGGATACCGAGCGCCTCATGGCGTGGTATGCCGAGCGGCGCGAAGCAAAGCGTATCGCGTTCGAGGCGCAGGGCTTGATCCCGGAAGAGCCGGTGGCGGCCGAGCCCGACATATTGGAGGCGATCCGCCAGCGCGAGGCGATGGAGGCGGGCGCCGCCAGCTCGGGCGATGCGGCCGACGGTGGCGAGCGGGACAGGCTGTTCCGCGAGGCGGCGGAGGTGGTGATCCAGCATCAGCAAGGCTCGACCTCGCTGCTCCAGCGGCGCCTGAAGGTCGGATACGGTCGCGCTGCCCGCATCATAGATCAGCTCTACGAAGCCGGCGTACTGGGCCCGCCGGACGCATCCAAGCCTCGCGAGGTGCTCGTCGGCCTCGAGCAGCTCGACGCGATCTGCGGACCGCGCTGACCTGACCGGGCTATCGCAACGAATTGGTACGGGCTACGCTGATTCGGTGGGGCATGGCGGCGGCGGCCGACCATCTTCGTGCGCATGACCACCGCGACGCAGGAACTCGGCGCCCTCGGCGAGCGTATCGCCGAACGGTGGATGCGGCGAAAGGGATGGCGACTGATAGGGAAGCGCTTCCGGAATGGGCACCGCGACATCGATCTCGTCGTCGAATGTCAGGATACCGTGGTGTTCGTGGAGGTGAAGGCGCGTTCCAGGAGCGACTACGGCAGCCCGGTGGAGGCAGTGACGTGGCGCAAGCAGCGGGAGCTCTCGCGCTCGGCGCGCGTCTGGATCGACCGGTTCGGGCGGCCGGGCCAGGCGTACCGGTTCGACGTTGTCGGCGTGCTGGTGAGTGGTGGGGACGTTCGGGTGCACCACGTGGAAAACGCGTTTTCGATACCCGGCTAACCCCAATTCCGGGTTGATTAATTCGGCATTTCTTCGTATTTTATTCGGGTCGCGTGCCGGGGTGTTTTTCTCGGACGGCGACGCGGGCCGGGAGCGGTAGGAGCAGCCTTTCACGAATCAGCGGGGGCGAACGAATGGCGATTTCCACGGTGGGGGACGACAAGCGCAAGGCGTTGAATCTCGCCATCGCGCAGATCGAGAAGAGCTGCGGCAAGGGCTCGATCATGAAGATGGGCGCGGACGGCGAGCGGGTGCGGGTGGAGGCGATCTCTACTGGTGCGATCAATCTGGACGCGGCGATCGGTATCGGGGGCATCCCGCGCGGCCGCGTGACGGAGATCTATGGGCCGGAGTCGAGCGGCAAGACCACGCTCTGCCTCCACGTCGTGGCAAACGCGCAGCGCGCTGGCGGGGTCGCGGCGTACATCGACGCCGAGCACGCGCTCGATACGGAGTACGCGAAGAAGCTGGGTGTCGACGTCGAGAACCTCCTCGTCTCGCAGCCCGATACGGGCGAGCAGGCGCTCGAGATCGCTGAGATTCTGGTGCGGTCGGGGGCGGTGGATATCGTCGTCATTGACTCGGTGGCCGCGCTCGTACCGAAGGCGGAGATCGAGGGGGAGATGGGCGACTCCCACGTCGGTCTGCAGGCGCGGCTCATGAGCCAGGCGCTGCGGAAGCTGACCGGCGCGATCGCGCGCTCGAAGACGTCGGTTGTCTTCATCAATCAGCTGCGCGAGAAGATCGGCGTCATGTTCGGCAACCCGGAGACGACGACTGGGGGCAAGGCGCTCAAGTTCTACGCCTCCGTCCGGCTGGACATTCGCCGCATCGGCCCGGTGAAGGAGAAGGAAGACGTCACCGGATCGCACGTGCGCGTGAAAGTCGTCAAGAACAAGGTCGCGCCGCCGTTCAAGCAGGCCGAGTTCGACATCATGTACGCCGAGGGGATCAGCCACACCTCGCTGCTGGTTGACATCGGGGCGGAGGCTGGGATCATCGAGAAGTCCGGCGCCTGGTATAGCTACAACGGCCAGAAGATCGGCCAGGGTCGCGAGAATGCGAAGATGTACCTGAAGGACAACCCGGCGATGATGGCCGAGGTCGAGGAGAAGGTGAAGGCAGTGCTCGGCATCCGACCGCCCGGCACCGGGACCGAGGGCGAATTGCCGGCAGACTGACGACGGCTGTCGCATCGCACAGGGCGATCGTTCGGCGCGAGGAGAGCAGGGCCAGAACACGGGCCGGCGGCCGGCTCGTTCGCGAAAGCGTGCGGTTTTCGCGGCGGGCCAGCGCCGGGTGGTGTGTTACGCGAGATGAGTGAGCTCAGTGGTTTGATCACAGCCGTCGTTCCAAGTACGCGGCGTGAAGGCCGATTCGAGGTGATCGTCGCCGGTTCGCCGGTGGCGACGATCACGCTCGAGGCGGTCGAACGGTTGCGAGTCCGGAGTGGCGTTGCCTTCGAGGGTGGGTTGGCGACCGCGGTCGAGCGGGAGTCACGGATGCTCGCCGCCTTCGACCGCGCGCTCAACATGCTCGCGCTCCGAGGTCGCTCCGAGCGCGATCTCCGCCGGCGCCTGGTGCAGAAGGGTGAGACCGAGGAGGCGGCGGACGATGCCATTGCCCGGCTCGCCGCGCTCGGGTTGCTCAATGACGCCGACTTTGCGAAGCAGTTCGCGCGATCGAAGGTGCTCGGACCTGGCCACTCGAAGCGTCGGTTGCAGCAGGAGCTATTCCGCGCCGGCGTATCTCGCGAGGTGGCGGACGGTGCGATCGCCGGCGCATTGGCCGACGACGACGTGAACGAGGCTGAGATCATCGAGCGGGTCGCGCGGAAGAAGCTACGCACGCTCGCGCGGCTCGATGCGGCCACGAGCCGCCGCCGCCTCTACGCATTCCTCGCTCGGCGCGGCTACGACTCGGCGGCAATTCGTGATACAATCGCGCGCCTGATGTCGGCCGACGATGCAGAAGCGCTGAGCGGTGAGGGGGCGACGGGGTAGCTGGCTCGCGGTGCTGGGACCGCGCGCCGCTTGAGGCTCCGCGGACGCGATCCGTATATTGTTCGGCATATGCAAACCGCCGATATACGCGAGCGATTCCTCACCTACTTCGAGCGCCAGGCGCACGTGCGCCTGCCGAGCGCATCGCTCGTTCCGGGCGACGACCCCACCGTTCTCTTCACGATGGCGGGGATGCTCCCCTTCAAGCGCGTCTTCCTCGGGCTCGAGGAGCCAGCGTTCGGGCGGCGCGTGGCGTCGGTGCAGAAGTGCGTCCGCGCGGGCGGGAAGCACAACGATCTCGAGCAGGTGGGGCACACCGCCCGGCATCACACCTTCTTCGAGATGCTCGGCAACTTCTCGTTCGGTGACTACTTCAAGCGCGACGCGATCCGCTTCGCCTGGGAATTCGTGACCGGCCGGGAGTGGCTCGGGTTCGATCCGCAGCACCTGCGCGTGACGGTCTACGAGTCCGACGATGAGGCTCGCGCTCTCTGGCAGGAGATCGCCGGACTGCGGCCGTCGCGCGTCTACGGGCTCGGCGCGAAGGACAACTTCTGGCAGATGGCCGAGACCGGGCCGTGCGGACCGTGCTCGGAGATCTACGTCGATATGGTGCAGATCGTGCCCGGCTGGCGTTTTCCCGCGGGCGCCAGTGGCGAATGGACCGAGACCGACCGCGAAGAGTTCTCGGTCGAGGCGTTCTACGAGGGTGCCGAGGCTGGGCGCTTCCTCGAGATCTGGAATCTGGTCTTCATGCAGTTCGACCGGTCGGAGGACGGCACGCTGACGCCGTTACCGAAACCGTCGGTGGATACCGGGGCGGGGCTCGATCGCATCGGGGCGGCTCTGCAGGGCGTACGGACGGACTACCACAACGATTTGTTCGCGCCACTCATCCGGCGCGTGACGGAGGTGGTCGGCATCCCCTACCGGGGGGTGGAGTCGGACGCGCCGTACGACCACACGTTCGAGCCGGGCGGACGGACGGCCGACTACTCGAATGTCGTCCGGGATGGGCGCGTCCGCGTGGATCCCGCCTGGTTCCACGTCGTCGCCGACCATGCGCGATGCGTGGCGTTTCTCCTCGCGGATGGCGTCTATCCGGCAAGCGACGGGCGGGGCTACGTGTTGCGCCGCATCCTCCGGCGCGGGGTGCGCCACGCCTGGCTGCTCGGGCGCCGGACACCCACGCTGCATCACGTCGTAGAGACCGCGATCGAGACGATGGGCGCAGCGTACCCTGAGCTGCGGCGGCGACGGCAGCAGATCCTCGACACGACGCGCGCCGAGGAGGAGCGCTTCCTGGCGACGATCGAGGGTGGCCTCGTTCGCTTCGATGAGATCGCGCCGCTCCACACGTCGCAAGGCTCGAGCACGATCCGCGGCACGGTGTCCGGGGAGGACGCATTCCGGCTCTACGACACGTTTGGCTTCCCGATCGACCTCACCGAGCTCATGGCGCGCGAGCGACACTACACGGTGGACATCGCGGAGTTCGAGCGTGCGCTGGCGGCGCAGCGCGAGCAATCGCGCGAGGATCGCCGTTCTCGCGACCTGTCTGTCAGCGCCGACGAATTGGCCGACGCCAGCGCGTGGACGCGGGAGACCGGTGCATCGCGCGAGTCGGCGGGCACGGCGGCAAGTCGCTTCGTCGGGTACGACGTGATCGAGATCGAGACGCAGGTGGTGCTTCTGCGCCGGCTCGCGGACGAGCGCGTCGCGCTGGTCCTACGCGAGACTCCGTTCTACGCGGAGTCGGGCGGGCAGGTCTCGGACGTTGGCGAGATCGTGGGGGATGGGTGGCGGGTGGACGTCGAGGAGGTGCGCAAGCTGCCGGAGGGAATCGCCGCCGTCGGCCGGTTGAGGGGCGAATTCTCCTGGGGACGCGTTACCGCGCGGGTGCCGAGCGATCGGCGGCGGAACACCGAGCGAAATCACACCGGCACGCACCTGCTCCACGCGGCGCTCCGTGCGGTGCTGGGCGACCACGTGCACCAGGCCGGCTCCGTCGTCGCGCCGGACCGGCTCCGCTTCGACTTCACGCACCACGGCCCGCTCACGGTCGAGCACCTCTCCGCGATCGAGGAGTGGGTGAACCGTGGGATCTGGGCGGATATAGACCTTCGCTTCGAGGAGCAGTCGTATCAGGAGGCGATCGCCGCCGGCGCCATGGCGTTGTTCACGGAGAAGTACGCCGACATCGTCCGCGTCGTGAATATTCCCGGACTTTCGATGGAGCTGTGCGGCGGGACACACGCGCGCAACACCGGGCAGATCGCCCTCTTCAAGATCGTCGCCGAGACCGGGGTCAAGGCGGGAGTGCGGCGGATCGAGGCGGTGACGGGACCGCGTGCCTACGAGGTGATCCGCGAGCAGGAGCGCGCGCTGCACCGGGTCGCGGAGCTCGTGAAGAGCCCGGTGGATGCCGCCGTTCGCCGCGTCGAAGCGCTGGTCGAGGAGCGCCGGGCGCTGCAGCGCCGGCTCGACGAGGCAATGCGCGGTGGCGGCGATCAGCTCGTCGCCTTGCTGGCCCGCGCCGAAGCTGTTGACGGGAGCAAAGTGGTCGCCGCGCAGGTGATCGCGGGGGATCTCAAGGAGCTGCAAGCGCTGGGAGACGCGCTTCGCGAGCGCATGGGCAGTGGCGTCGGTGTCATCGCGTCCACGTTCGGCGAGGGGAAGAATTCCTTGCTCGTCGTCGTCACCGACGACCTGCGAGCGCGAGGCGTGCGCGCAGACCTCATCATTCGCGAGATCGCTGCGGCGGCCGGTGGCCGGGGTGGGGGCAAGGCACACATGGCGCAGGCCGGAATTCCCGATGCGGCACGCATTCCCGAGACACTGCGCCAGGCGCCCGGGCTCGTCCGTCCGTTCCTCGCGCACGCGACGTGACGTTGGGCGAGTGGCTCGACTCGCGCACGCCGGCCGCGCCGCCAGCACTTGCCGCGCGGATTCGGTCAGCGGTGGGCGACGATCTCGCGCTCGACGCGCGGGAAGCGCCCAGGATACTCCTCGCGCTGGCCCGCGACCGGCTCGACGCGTTCCTGATGGTCGAGAGCGCTTCGCGCGTCGGAGCCGGCGATCTCTTGCTCGTAGATGCGCTGGTGACGTACGCGTTCGAAGCGGCGAGCGACGCGCCAGATTCCCTCGATGCGCTCGCGCTCGACGCGATGGAGTCGCTTGGCGCGCGCGCGCCGGCCGGCTCACGGTGGGCGTGCTCCGGGGTCTCGCGGCCGGAGGCGGCGGCCTCGCGGTGCTCGTGGACCCCGGCCGGACGAGCGCTTCGGACGCCGAGGAGCTCGCTCGACGCGCCGCTGGGGAGGGGGTCGTCGCGCTCCTCCTCGGCAACTCCTTCGGACCGCCGGATGAGGGTGCCGAATTCGTCGGGACGCTCAAGCGTGCGGCGCCGGCACTCCCGCTCCTCCAGTTTCCGGCGATGGCGTCGCAGCTACTCGCCGGCGTCGACGCCGTGCTGTTCCTCTCACTCGTCTCGGGACGGAACGCGCAGTATCTGATCGAGGAGCACGTGCGCGCCGTACCCTTCGCTAACCGGCATCCGGAAGTCGAGCTGATCTCCACCGCCTACTGTCTGGTGGACGGCGGCACGATCACCTCGGTAGAGTCCGTGAGCCAGACACGGCCGCTCCCGGCGGACAAGCCAGAGCTGGTCGCCGCCCACGTGCGCGCGGCTCTGCTCATCGGGATGCGCGCGGTGTACCTCGACGCCGGGAGCGGCGCGCGCCGCCCGGTCGCGACGGCCTGCATCTCGGCGGCCCGACGAGCGATCGGAGCGGCCGGCGCGCCCTTGCTCGTCGGCGGCGGCGTCCGAGGGCCGGACGCGGTCCGTGCAGCGCGAGACGCGGGCGCCGACATCGTGGTCGTGGGGAGCCGCATCGAGCAAAGTGGCGCCGACGCCGTGCACGAGCTGGCCGCCGCCGCGCGCGCGTGATCGACCTCCATTCGCACCTCCTTCCCGGTGTCGATGACGGCTCTCGCTCGCTCGACACCTCGGTGCGAGTACTCGAGCGCTTCGGCGGCGAGGGCGTGGACATCGTCGTGTGTACGCCGCACCTCGCCGCGAGCGCCGCAGCGACGGTAGATGACGCGGCGTATCAGTCCGCACTGGACGAGCTCGTGCGCGCGGCGCCCCCGCGCCCGGCGTTGCTGCGCGGGTGGGAGATCATGCTCGATGCGCCGGGCGTGGATCTGAGCGCGCTACATCTCCGACTGGGCGCGTCGACCGCGATCCTGATCGAGTTCCCTCGAATGAACGTACCGGCTGGCGCCACGCGAGAAATCGCGCGGCTGCGCGCGAGCGGCGTCGTGCCGGTGCTGGCGCACCCCGAACGCTACTGGGGCTGTTCGCTCGAGAAGGTGCGCGAATGGCGCGCTGCCGGTGCGGTCATCCAGCTCTCCGCCTCGATGCTCGCCGCGGGCGGGCCGCATGGCGAGCTGGCAAGAGCGATGCTCGAGGGAGGATTGGCGGATTGCATCGCCAGCGACAATCACGGCGACGCACGCTCCGTCGCCACGGCTCGGCAGTGGCTCGAGGAGACAGGCGCCCCGGAGCAGGCGCGCCTGCTCACGCACACGAACGCCGAACGCTTGCTCCAGGGAGAGCGGACGCTTCCCGTCGCGCCGACTCGACCCGTGGACGGAGGAATGGTCGCGCGGCTGAAGGCACTCTTGATGGGCCGCCGCGCGCGCCGCTCGTGATGGGCGGCGCGTGACGTCCGATCGCCTCGTCCGCGGATTGAACGATCTCGCGGAACTGGCGCGCCGTACGGCGGACACGCTCGCGCCCCAGCTTGGCCAGGCGCTCGAGATGGTCCGCGATACGGTGCGGCGAGGCGGCACTCTCTTTTTCTGCGGGAACGGTGGCAGCGCCGCGGACGCGCAACACCTGGCGGCCGAGTACATGGTACGCTACATGAGAGCGCGCCGGGCGTATCCGGCCGTGGCGTTGACGACGGACACCTCGCTCCTCACTGCGGCTGCGAACGACCTCGGGTTCGAGTATGTGTTCGCGCGGCAGGTGGAGGCGCTGGCGCGGCGGGGCGATCTGCTCATCGTGCATTCCACCAGTGGAACGTCGGGGAACGTGCTCCGCGCCGCCGAGGCCGCGCGTGCGCGCGGAGTCGCCGTCCTCGCCTTCTCGGCGCGCGACGGAGGGGCGCTGGCCGCGGTGGCGGATCACGTCGTGATCGTACCGACCGAACGGACGGATCGCGCGCAGGAGATTCACCTGTGCGTCGAACACCTCATCTGCGAGATCGTCGAGGAAGAACTGTGATCTCACTTCGTGGGAAGCGAGCGCTCGTGACCGGTGGCTCGCGCGGCATCGGAGCGGCGACTGCGCTCCTGTTGGCCGAGTGTGGCGCCGACGTCGGCATCGGCTACCGGAGCCGGGAGGACGATGCCGCCGCGATCGTGCGCCAGATGGCCGACCGTGGCGTGCGGGCGTTCGCGCACGCCGCCGACATCACGAGTGCCGAGGGCACCGACTCCCTCTTCGAGCGCGTCGAGCGCGAGCTCGGCGGCCTGGACTTCTTCGTCGGAAATGCGGGGATCTGGCCGACGCAGGACGTAGCGCTCAAGGACATGGACGCCGCGCGATGGCGCGAGACCATGCTCCAGAACCTCGACTCCATCTTCCACACCACGCGGAGCGCGTGCCGCCTAGTCGCGAACGGCGGCAGAATCGTGATCGTCTCGAGCACGGCGGGGCAGCGAGGCGAGGCGTTCCACGCCGACTATGCCGCGACGAAGGGTGCGGCGATCTCCCTGGTGAAATCGCTCGCCATCGAGCTTGCCAGGCGCGAGGTGACCGTCAATTGCGTGGCGCCTGGTTGGGTGGACACCGAGATGTCGGCCCTGCCATATGCCGATGGCGGGAAGGAGCGCATTGCGGCCACGATCCCGATTGGCCGGATCGCGACGGCGCGCGACGTCGCCGGCCCAATCGTGTTTCTCTGTTCGGATCTCGCCCGACATATCACCGGGGAAGTCGTGAACGTGAACGGTGGCAGCGTGTTGTGCGGCTGACCGGGCGCGCGTGATCCCTCTGCTCTTCACCGGCGGCACCATCTCGATGCGCCACGACCGGACACTGGGCGGCGCGGTGCCCGCGCTCTCGGGCGCGGAGATTCTCGCCGCGACGCGCGGGATCGGCGAGGTCGCCGAGGTGGAGGTGGAGGAATGGGGCCGGCACCCCGGGCCGCACATGACGACGGAGCTCATCTGGTCGCTGCGCAACCGGATCGAGGAGCACCTGGCGCGCGCCGAGGTCGACGGCGTCGTCGTCACGCATGGAACCGATACGCTCGAAGAATCGGCGTACCTGACCGCACGCTCCGTCCAATCGGAGAAGCCCGTCATCTTCACTGGCGCGATGCGGACGGCGAGTGATCTTGGATGGGACGGTCCGGCGAACCTGCTCGACGCTGTCCGCGTCGCGGCGAGCGCGGAGTCGCGCGGTTACGGCGTGCTGGTCGTGATGTCGGGCCGTGTGTACGCGGGGATCGACGTGACGAAAGCGCACACTCACATGCTCGACGCGTTCGAGAGCCCGGGTCTCGGGCCGGTCGGAGTGATCGACGACGGCGCGGTGATCTTCCGCCGCGCGCTGCCCGACCAGCCGGCCGTGCTCTGTCCCGAGCGACTGGGCGCTCCCGTGGACATCGTGTTCGCGTGGGCCGGGGCGGACGAGCGACTCCTCGATGCATCGCGACTCGTGGCGCGCGGGCTCGTGCTCGCAGGCCTGGGTCGAGGCAACATCCCACCCGCGATGGTGCCTGGCGTGGGGCGGTGGGTGGCCGACGGGAAGCCGATCGTGATCACGTCCCGTGCGGGGCGGGGACGTGTGGGGCGCACGTATGGCTATCCCGGCGGGGCGCGCCGCCTGGGTGAGCTGGGCGCGCTACTGGGCGGCTCACGCCGGCCGCAGCAGGCGCGCATCGACCTCATGCTCGCACTCGGCGCCGGCCTCGGCGCTGCCAAGCTACGTGAGCTGTTCGAGGGCTAGGTGGCGACCTCGAGCTGCGGTTGGGACGAGGCGGCGCGGGTGCTGGTGGCTTCCCAGCGCTCGAAGCACCGCCACCCGAACTCGTGCGCCGCGCGCATCTGATCGGGGAAACCGAAGTAGTCGCGCCAGCCCTGCTGTTCGGCACGCCACCGGCAATCCCAGATGAACTCGATGCGGCGAGACTGGTCGCCCGCTTCTACCTGGATGCTACCCGCGAAGTCCGAGCAGCCGGAGTATGCATCGACCGTGATGTGTTCGACGGCGAGCGCCTGCTCCGCCGTCAGCAATTGCGAGAGCAATCGCAACACCTTGACGGGTGGCGCATAGCGGGTGAGTCGAATGCGGGGCGCCGAGCCGCGCGCGGCATAGTGCCGGACGTCGGCCTTGAAGGCGTCCGATGCAGACGAGGCGGCGAGAAGGGCAGTCAATTCCATAAGCGGCGGAATCTAAACAGGTGAGTATCGAAAGGCACCCCCTTCGGCCACCGCGCGCCATCCTGTCGATCGCGCGCCGGTTACGCGAAGCGGGCTTCGAGACCTGGTGCGTCGGCGGCGCCGTCCGCGACGCATTGCTCGGCCAGCCGCACCTGGACTGGGATCTCGCGACGCGGGCGACGCCCGCGGAAGTGCAGTCGCTGTTTCGCCGCACCGTGCCGGTTGGCGTGGAGTTCGGGACCGTCGGTGTACTGGACGACGAGGGCGTGATGCATGAGGTCACGACGTTCCGGCGCGACGTGCGCACGGACGGCCGTCATGCCGAGGTCGAGTTCGGCGGATCGCTCGATGACGACCTCGCGCGACGCGACTTCACCGTCAACGCCATCGCGTACGAGCCGCACACCGGCGAGCTCCGCGATCCATTCGAGGGACGCGCGGACCTGGAGCGCGGGGTGATCCGGGCGGTGGGCGATCCGGACCAGCGCATGCGCGAGGACCGGCTTCGGGCGCTCCGGGCGATTCGGTTCGCCGCTCGATTCGGCTTTCGCATCGAGGGCGCCACCTGGGATGCGATCGTTCGAAGCGCGCCGCATCTCGGGAGACTCTCTCCCGAGCGCGTGCAGCAGGAGCTCGACAAGACGATGAGGCAAGCGAACAAGGCAGGCCGCGCGCTGCAACTCTGGCGGGAGAGTGGCGCGCTGGCGACCCTCATTCCACCTCTCGCCGCGGTGTCTGACGTGACGCTCCGGTCGCTCGACGTCCTTCCGCGCCCACTCCGGACGGTGCACGATCGCCGGCGAGTGCATCGTCTGACGGCGCTCTTCGCCGATGTCCCGGCGAAGGAGGCCGAGCGATCGCTGCGGGCGCTTCGATTCTCCAATGTGGAAGTCACCTGGATTGCACAGACGCTCGCGAAGTGGCAGGGCGTGAGCGACGATCTCGCGCGGGCGATGGCCGGCGTGGAGGCCACGCCCGGACTGGTGCGACGGTGGGTCGCGAGCGTCGGGCGGCTTCGAGTCCCCGCCGTCTGGCGCCTCGCCGCGGCCCGACACGCGGCGTCGCTCGAGCGCGATGCGGGGGTCGCGCCAGGCGGGTGGGGCCCGGTACATTCGCTGTACCGGCGCGCCCTGCTCTCGGCGGCGCGCGATCCGGTGGAGCTTGCCGATCTAGCCGTGGATGGCGACGACCTCCGCGCGGCCGGCGTTCCCGCAGGCCGGCTACTCGGGCAGATTCTGGGACAGCTGCTCGACGAGGTAGTCGAGGAGCCGTCGCGGAACACGCGCGATTGGTTGCTCGCGCGCGCCGCCGCGCTCTATGAAGATCTGCGAGACTCGCGCTGAGCGAGGGGGGCATAGGACGTCATGTTCTTTCGCGGGCGGCAAACCGATGGCGCGGTCTGGCGTCGCTTCCGGACGTCGACCGATGGCTTCTCGTTCACGAAGGAGCCCGAGTTCTACGCCGCGCACGTCGTCGCGAACGCGGAGCGCGTGGTAGACCTCTTCCACTTGCTGCTCCAGCACATGCCACCGGCGGTGGACGTCGCGATCGAGGACGCCCGGGGCAAGCGCGCGTGGAAAGGCGAGAGCCTGCCGCTGCCCGACGTGCGTGACGCGGTCGCCCGGCTCAAGACGCCGCTCGCCACGGTCGGCGGCGTGGAGATCTCGGTGTATACGAGCGAGGACCAGATCACGCTGAACCCGGTGCTCGAGCTGTTCATCTACGCGCGCACCGATCAGTGGCTGTACGTGCTCAAGGGGAAGGGCCTCGAGGAGCGCCGCGCGGTGCGCACCAAGAGCTGGAAGCTGCAACGACACGAGTATCCGCCTGCGCCGGAGCTTGGCGACGCTGTGGCGGCGACCGCCGCGACGTTGGGCCTCTCGCCCGCGTGACGCGGGCGGCGCTCCTCCTCGCGCTCATCGCCGCTCTCGCGAACGTAGTAGGGGCCGCCGCGATCACCTGGCGGGCCCGGTGGAGCGTCCGGGCGCTCGACGCGATGGTCGCGCTCGCCGCCGGATTCATGATCTCCGCGTCCATGCTCGACATCTTTCCCGAAGCGATCGCGCGTGGAGGGCCGCGAGCCGCGACCGCGGCGCTGCTGGGATACTTGCTCGTGCACCTCACGCAGCACACGCTGGCGCCGCACTTTCACTTCGGTGAAGAGACGCACGAGGTATCGCGCGCGGTCAGCGTCTCCGCCCTCGCCGGCCTCATGCTGCACACGTTCGTGGACGGCGTCGCCATCGCGAGCAGCGCGAGCGTGAGCGCGGAGCTCGGCACTGTGGTGTTCCTCGCCATTCTCCTGCACAAATTTCCGGAGGGGTTGGCGATCTCGAGCCTGTTTCTCGCGGCTGGAGCCGGCCGCGCGCGCGCATTGTACGCCGCGATGGCGCTCGGTGTCGCGACGATCGCTGGTGCTACGCTCACCGGTGCGGTCGGGTTTCTGCACACCTATGGGCTCGCCGCTTCGGCTGGTGTCACGCTGTATGTCGGCGCGTCCAATCTCGTTCCAGAGTTCCAGGCGAAACACGATTGGAGATTGCCGATGGCGTTCTTCACAGGGTGCGGTGCGTACGTCGCCGCGCGCACCGCGGCCGGCCTGTGATCGACGTGGACGCGGGTAATTCTTCGGCCGGCACTACCAGGCGCTCGCCACGTGCCTAAGCGTCCGCCACGAGCGCCGAGCGCTGCGCGGGACCTGGCTCCGCCGCCGACTGTACCGCTCGCGGCACAGCCCCTTGCCGCGCGCATGCGGCCTGGCACGCTCGACCAGTTCGTGGGGCAGGAGCACCTGCTGGCCAAGGGGAAACCGCTGCGCGAGGCCATCGAGCGTGGCTCGATCGGGTCGCTCGTGCTCTGGGGACCGCCAGGCACGGGCAAGACGACGCTCGCACATCTCGTCGCGCAGTACACCGACCGCGCGTTCGTCCCATTCTCCGCCGTCACGGAGGGCGTTCCGCGCATCAGGGAAATCGTCGCGGGCGCCGAGGCGCGGCTGGCCGAGGAGAGCCGGGGGACGATTCTCTTTGCCGATGAGATCCATCGGTTGAACAAGGGGCAGCAGGACGCGTTCCTCCCACATGTCGAGCGGGGGACGATCACGTTGATCGGTGCGACGACGGAGAATCCATCGTTCGAGATCATCGGCGCGCTGCTCTCGCGCGTTCGCGTGTTCGTCCTTCGGCCGCTGACCGCAGACAATCTCGCAGGCCTGATCGCGCGTGCGCTCGCGGACGAGGAGCGTGGGCTTGGCCGTCAAGCGCTCGCGATCGACGATGATGCCGTCGCGATCATTGCGACCGAGGCCGACGGTGATGCGCGCCGGGCACTCACCGTACTGGACGCAGCCGCGTCGCACGTCGGCACCGGTGGTCGCATCACGGCCGAGGTGGCGCGCGAGGCGATG
>JBBJNN010000150.1:0-10089 GCA_037720885.1 Gemmatimonadaceae bacterium
CAGTGCCATGCCGTGTGCGCAACGATTGCCGACGCGATGATCGTTCCCATCCGTTCGGCTACCACGCGCCGGAAGAGGAGCGCGAGTGCCGGGACGGCGAGCGCGACCACCGCGAGTTGCGCCAGCTCGACGCCCGCGTTGAAGGCGAGGAGCGCCGTAGCGAGGTGCGCCCCGGCGAACTGCATCGACTCGCGGAGCGCGAAGGAGAAAGCGAAGCCGTGCACGAGCCCGAACCCGAACGCGAGGATCCAGCGCCGCTCGACGCGCGCGCCGACGATGTTCTCGAGCGCCATGTACACGATCGAGACGGCGACGAGCACCTCGACGAGCGGCGGGAACCAGAGCCCGCCCGGCGCGAGGCCGAGCGCCGACGCGGCGAGGGTGATGGAGTGCGCGACGGTGAAGGACGTGACGATGGCGACGAGCGGGCGGAGCCGCCGGACGGGGATCACCAGGCAGAGGACGAACAGCAGGTGGTCGATCCCATCGAGGATGTGCCGGAACCCCAGGGCGACGAAGCGCGCCGCGGCCTGGTGCCACCGCGGGTCTAGCCGCACGAGCCCGGGATCGCCCACGAGCTGGAACGCGCGCTCGGCCCCGCCCGGCGGGAGGAACCGGAGCACGGTCGCGGTGCGGATGCCGAGGTGGGCGAGCGCCGGCCGGACGTCGAACCGCGCGCGCTCCGAGCGGATCGAATACTCGAGCGCCACGTCCAGCATCGCCTGCTTCCAGGGCAGGTCCACCGTCGAGGCGAGCGGTGGGGCGCGGACGCTGACCAGCGCCGTCTCGTACCGCGCGAATGCCCGGTCCGACGGGAGCGACACGCGGGCGGCGGCGAGGCGCGGGGGGGCGAGCCGGGCGCCGTCCTCGTAGAGCGCGATGTAATCCGCGAGCCAGATCCGCGCCGCGTCGTGCAGGAGTGGCTCCGCTCGCGCGACGTCGAGGTAGACGCCCGCACGGAGCGGGAGCTCGACGTCGCGCAACGCCTCGACCGGCACGCGCATCAGGACGCGGAGCACCCCCCCCTCCGGCTTCACGAAGGCGAGCACCGTGACGCTCGGCGGGATCTCGTGCCCGCGGAGGGGCGCGAGCGCGGCGAGGACGAGCGCACACGCGAGCGCGGCGGCGAGACCGAGTCGGAGGCCCGGGGCGCGTCCCTCGGCGCCTCCCTCGGCGCGCCCTACTGGACGCGGTCGAGCGCCCGGGGATAGAATCGGTGCCATCTCGCCAGCGAACTTACACTCCGCACGTGGCGCGCGCAGGCACCCCGCGCCGCCCTCACAGGAGGCGCTCGATGCAGCGGCGTACCCGGGTTTTCGGCAGCACCGCGCTCGTGCTGGTCGGCGCGCTGGCGGCCGGGCAGGCGATCCTCTCGGCGACCGAGACCCAGACCGTGGAGGCGCCGCGCTTCGAGGTCGATCCGATGTGGCCGAAGCCGCTGCCGAACCACTGGGTCCTCGGCTCCGCGATCGGCGTCGGCATCGACTCGAAGGACCACGTCTTCATCATCCACCGCGGCGACTCGACGCTCAACCAGCGGACCGAGGCCGGCGCGAACGCCACCCCGCCGATCGGGGAGTGCTGCCGTACGGCGCCCCCCGTCATCGAGTTCGATCCCGAGGGGAATCTGGTGAAGGCGTGGGGTGGGCCGGGCGAGGGGTACGAGTGGCCCACGTCCAACCACGGGATCACGGTGGACGACAAGGACAACGTGTGGATCGGCGGGAACGGGGCGCGCGACTCGCACATCCTCAAGTTCACGCACGACGGCAAGTTCCTGATGCAGATCGGCCAGCCCCTCCAGGCAGTGGACAGCAGGAGCACCGAGCACTTCGGCCGCGTCGCCAAGATCTCCTTCGACCCGAAGGCGAACGAGGCGTTCGTGGCCGACGGCTACGGCAACAAGCGCGTGGCCGTGATCGACGCGACGACCGGAAAGATCAAGCGCTTCTGGGGCGCCTACGGCAACGTGCCGAGCGACTCGAATCTCGGCCGCTACGACCCGGACGCCCCCCTCATCAAGCAGTTTCGCACCCCTGTGCACTGCGCCGAGCCGACGAACGACGGCCTGGTCTACGTCTGCGACCGCCCGAACGACCGCATTCAGGTCTTCCGCCGGGACGGCTCGTTCGTGAAGGAGCAGCGGATCGCGCCGCGCACGCTCGGCGACGGCTCGGTGTGGGACATCGCGTTCTCGCGCGACGCGGGGCAGAAGTACCTCTACCTGGCCGACGGGAAGAACGAGCGGATCTATGTCATGGACCGGCAGTCGCTCGCGATCCTCACGACGTTCGGCGACGGCGGCCGCCAGCCGGGGCAGTTCTTCGCCGTGCACAGCATCGCCACGGACTCGCGCGGGAACCTCTATACGACGGAGACCTACGAGGGGAAGCGCGTGCAGCGGTTCGCGTACAGGGGCGTCGCGCGGGTGGCGAAGAATCAGGGCGTGGTGTGGCCGCGGCGGTGAGCGGCGGCCGGCTCTCGCGCCGTCCATCGTGGGACCTATCTACTTGATCCGGAGACCGCACTCAATGTCCCGAGCTCTCGTTCTGTATGCGGCCGCGCTCGCCGTCGCCGTCAGTCTGGCGCTGGCGCCGCACGCTGCCGCTCAACCGGCTGGCCGTCAGGTCGTCGCGCCGGCGGGCGCCACGCCATCGGCCACGCTCTCGCCCGCGATCCGCGTGGGAAATGTCCTGTATCTCTCCGGCCAGCTCGGCATGTCGCGCGAGTCCCCGGACACCACTATTCAGGGGCAAACGACGCGCGCGCTCGAGAACCTCAAGCGGGTCGTCGAGGCGGCGGGGGCGACGATGGAGCACATCGCGAAGTGCACCGTGTTCCTCACGAACGTGGCCGAGTTTCGAGGGATGAACGAGGCGTACGTGAAGTTCTTTCCCAAGGCACCGCCCGCGCGCTCGACTGTGGTCGTCGCCGCGCTCGTGAGCCCAGGCGCGAAGGTCGAGATCGAGTGCATCGCGGCGGGGCTGAAGTGAGCCGGACGTTTCTGGGTACGCCGCCCGTCACCGCACCGGCGCCCGAATCGCCCGCCCCGGGCGCGCCGCGGTGACCTGCCCGCGATCAACCACCACCTGACCACCGACGATCACGAACGGGATGCCCGCTGCGGGACGAGTCGCGTCCTCGTAGGTCGACCGGTCGATCACAGTCGACGGATCGAAGATCGTCAGGTCGGCATCCGCGCCAACCGTGATGCGCCCCTTCGCGGCCATCGCCGGGACGCGCGCCTCGAGCCGGCGCGCCGGCTCGATCGTCATCTTGCGCAACGCCTCCATGAGCGCCAACCCGCGCTCGTCGCGCACGTACTTCCCCAGCACCTTGGAGTAGGTGCCCGACGTGCGCGGATGCCCGCGCCCGTTCTCGATGAAGCCGTCGCTCGCGATCATCGCCAGGGGACTCACGATCGCCGCGCGCGTCTGCTCCTCACTCCGCCCGTGGATGATCACCGTACCGCCCTTGGCCCGCGCCTCCTCGAACGTCTTCCGCGTCAGGCGCTCCCCCGTCGAGACGAGCTGGTGGAGCGCGAACCGCTCGTCGGGCCACGTCGTCCAGTCGTCGAACAGGGCGGACTGGATCGACGTCATCCCGGCGCCGTAGGGATACGCCTCGGTCGTCACGTCCTGGCCGCCGTCGCGCGCGGCCTGAATCCGTGTGAGGAACGCCACGAGACTCGTGTCCGCGCTCGAGTTCACGTGCACGACGTGGAGCTTCGCGCCGACCGCCTTCGCCGCGGCGATCGTGGAATCCAGGCCGGCGACGCCGTTCCTCATGTGGATGTGCGCCGACGCGTTTCCCTCCGCGGCGACCTTGAACATCCGCCGGATCTCGTCCATCGAAGCCCCGGGCGTGTACGCGCTGCCAAGCCCGACTGCCACCGCCCCCTCGGCCAGCCCCTTGCGCAGGAGCGCCTCCATCGCCGCGACCTGCGCCTCGGTCGCGCGCCCGGAGCCCCCGACGCCCGACGGCAGGAGGTCCCTGCTCGGGTCGCCGAGGACCTTCATGCGCGCCGGGATGTGGCCGACGCTCGCGCCGTAGTTCACGAGCTGGCCGGACTTGCGTTCGGCGTACCACTTCGCGAC
The DNA here is from genome assembly GCA_037720885.1 of Gemmatimonadaceae bacterium. GTDB lineage: Bacteria > Gemmatimonadota > Gemmatimonadetes > Gemmatimonadales > Gemmatimonadaceae > JACMME01. Next base: position 4,098 of record JBBJNN010000150.1, read on the forward strand.
GTCGCCGGTACCGACCTCCAGCTCGAGCGCAGAGGTGACGCCGTCGCGGACCATCAAGCGGTACGCCTCCTCCCGCTGTCCGTGCTCGTGGAGGTCGACGAAGCCCGGAGCGACGACGAGACGTGCCGCGTCAATGACGCGCCTGCCTCGAAGCGGTCGCTCGGAGACCACCGCAATCCGTCCTCCAGTGATCCCGACATGCCGAACGGCATCGAGCCCAGAGGCGGGGTCCATGACGCGCCCGTTGGCGACGACGAGGTCGTAGGTTGTCCCCTGCCCGGTCGCGGCGGTGGCGACCGTGGCCAACAGCACCATCGAGGTAATCCAGCGCATCGGGTCCTCCGTCGGCGTTGAGCGGTCCGGTCCAGCCAACGTTTCTCACCGTCCACGATGCAGACATCTGCGGCGGCGGCGATAGTACCGGCCGCCCGGCCCGGCGACGCGGATTATGATCATCCAGAACGTCCCGGCCCTCATGGAGCGGCTGTGCCTTGGGCCGGGTGTGGCCCGGTGATCCGGGGGCCGCAACTCCGGGCGGGAGCGACCGTTGCGCTCTGGCTGGCACCAGCGTATATACAGGTATATCCCTCCAGGAAGCCAGGATGCCCGTGGCGCGAAGTCGCACCTTTCGCAGTGGGAACAGCGAGGCGGTCCGCCTGCCCAAGGACGTGGCGTTCGGTGAGGACGTCGAGCTCATGATCATCCGGTCCGGGGACGTGATGACGATCTACCCGGCGGCGACGACGATTCCCGAGATGATTGCCCGGCTCCGTGCATTGCCCGCCCCGCCGGCGATCGAGGCGCGCGATGTGGACGAGTTGCCCGAGCGCCAGGGCCTCTAGCCCGTGGCGTTCTTGCTCGATACGAACGTCGCAATCCATCTGCGCGATGGCGACGTCGTCGTGACCACGCGCGTCGCGGCGCTCGACGGGGCAGTGGTCATGTCCATCGTCACGCATGTGGAGCTCGAGGGTGGGGTACACCGGGAGCCCGCGCACACGGCTGTCCGGCGCGCACGGCTGGACACGATGCTCGCCGCGATCCCGACGCTGGCCTTCGACGACGCGGCGGCCGAGGCCTACGGCGCCATCGTCGCGCGCGCTGGCTACTCGCGGCGGAGGCTGCTCGACCGCATGATCGCCGCGCAGGCGATCGTGCACCGCGCCACGCTCGTCACGCGGAACGCGGGGGACTTCGCGGACGTCGCTGGACTGCAGGTTCTCGCGTGGTGAGTGCCAGGACCTCGACGTTGCCACAGTAGGAACCGTGCGGCGGGCCGTCGCCGCTATCCTGGCTGGCGCGTCCGCCTCCAGACCGCCGGGGCCTGGCCGGTCGCCCGCTTGAACGCGCGGCTGAACGCGGCCTCGGACTCGTACCCCACGCGGGCGCCGATCGCCGCGACCTTGGCCGAGCTGCGCGCGAGCTGCGCGGCCGCGAGCTGTAGGCGCCACTGCGTGAGGTACTGCATCGGCGGAACGCCCACCAGCTGCGAGAAGCGCTCGGCGAGCACGGTGCGCGACGTCGCGACCGCGCGCGCCAGGTCGGCCAGCGTCCACGGGTGCGACGGACGCTCGTGCAGCCGGGCGAGTGCCGGGGCCACGAGACCCGGCGACCGGGAAGCCCGCGGCGGCGAACCCGTGGCGCGCGAAGCCCGTCGTCCTCGGGATGACGCTGCCGCAGGCGGGCATCGAGACGCTCCAGCGGCGCGGCGCGACGTTCATCTTCTGCAACAACGCGCTCGGGATCTTCGCGGGGTTGCTGGCGAAGGCGCGGGGGCTCGAGTCCGACGCGGTGTACGCCGACCTCAAGGCGAACATCCTCCCGGGTGTCGAGCTGATCCCCGGCATGGTCGTGGCGGTCGAGCAGGCGCACGCCGCAGGGCTGAGCTACCACCGGCAGTAGGCGACTGATGGCCCGCGTGCGTGGGCAGTGCGCCAACCGCTGAGTATCGGTGAGACGGCTGACGTGGTCACCATCCGTTCGTCAGCACGTCCTCCGGGCGCTAGCGGCTCACCGCGCTGCCGCCAGCGCCCGGATCGCTGTAGCCATCGCACGCACGCGCGCCGGATCCTTCGCGCCGCCGACGTCGGCGGCGACCTGCGTCGCAAGCTGCGTCAGGGTCCGGCCCCGCGCAGCGCCGGTCTGGCGCTCGGCCGTGGTGAGCGCGGTCGCGATCACGCTGGTACGCGCGGTCGAGAGCCCGTTGCCGCGCACCAGTTGATCGAGATACGACCGCACCACGGGGAACGCCGCCGGCCACACCACCTTCGGCTGACTCTGCGGGTTGAACTCCGCCATCGTGACGAGCTTCGCGGCGGCGATCTCGTTCGCCGAGAGCTGGTCGCTGGGCAGCAGCTCGAGCACGTCGAGGCCGCGCGCCATCTCCGACGAGTAGATCAGCCCGTTGTACCAGTACGCGCCCCACGAGCCGCCGATCGTTCCACGCGTGCGGCTGATCGCGCCGCCCGTCGTGTCGCCAGGTGCGGGCGGCGGGTCCACCGGTCCGCGATCGAAGAACGCGATCTCGACCGGGTGGTCGGGATCGGTAAAGTCGATGACGTCCACGCCGCCCTGGTACCACCCCTGCACCATGATGTCGCGGCCGGGCACAGGGACGAGCGAGCCGTTGTGCGAGACGCAGTTCTCCTGCGCGGTCTGCGCGCTCGGGATCTTGAAGTACGCGCGCTGGGTGAACTTCCGGTCGGCGCTGATGGTCAGGAAGGTGTTGCCGCCCATCTCGAGCATGTTGGTCCCCTGGCAGTTCGGCGAGGTCCCGCCGCCCCACTCGTCGGTGAACACGACCTTCGAGCCGTCGTTGCTGAATACCGCCGTGTGCCAGAGCGAGAAGTTCGTGTCGGCCGCGGCGTCCAGGCGTACCGGCCGTTCCGGGTTGGAGATGTCGACGAGGAGACCGTAGCTGGAGCACGCGCCGGCGAGCAGGTTCATCGCCGGATACGCCGTCACGTCGTGACAGTTCCTCGGACCCGTCGGCGGCGCGTCCGCCCCGCCCGCGCCCCCGCGCCCTCCGCGTCCCGCGCGGCCGGCGCGCATCGGCGCCGGCGTCATGTTCGTGAAGATGCGCGCGCCCGTCACGACCTCGGCGCGGGCGGGGTCCGCCACCGGCACCTTGATGACGTCGAGCCGGAACAGGGAGTTTGTCTCGTCGGCCGGATCCGTCCCGCTCCTGCAGCCCGCCAGCTCGGTGTCGGGCCGGGCCCCCTGGTTGCCCGAGACGTAGATGTAGACGACGCCCTTGTCCGTGGAACTCGGGATCAGCGTGTGCGTGTGCGATCCCTTGCACGTCTGCACGTTCGTGACCAGCCGCGGTTGCTTCGGGTCGGAGACGTCGTAGATCCGCACGCCGGCCATGTGATCGGCCGGAATCTCCACACCGCCCTTCGCGCAATCGTTGCGGTTGCCGGCGCCCTCGGCGGAGATGAAGAGCAGGTTGCCGTAGATCGTCGGGTCGCCCTGCGACGTGATGCAGGACACAACCGCGACGTTTACCGGCTTCGCGGGGTTGCTCACGTCCCAGATCGAGAAGCCCGCGAAGTTCCCCTGGTAGACGAAGTGGCCGCGGAAGGCCAGGTCGGAGTTCACGAAGGTGAGGCCGCGCACGGAGTCGAATTGGGCGGGCTTGGGGGCGAACGAAACGAGCCGCATGTTACGCGACGCCATCCCCGCGTCGAGCAGGCCAGTCTTCAGCCCGTTCCGGGGATCGTTGCCGGTCGGGTACGTCTGCGCGTACAGCGCCGGCGCGGCGCCGAGGGCGAAGGCCAGCGCGGCCGCGCGAATCCTGCGTGCGTTTCTCATCGGACAAGGCTCCGTAGTAGTGTCGGTAGGGTCAGAGGTCGGCGAGCATCTGCTGCATCACGGCGATCTCGGCGGTCTGCACGGTCTCGACGTCGTTGGCGAGCACCGACACGTCGACGTCCTGCGCCGCCCGTGGCGTGGCCAGCAGCTCAGCCACCATTCGCAGGGCGCCCTGGTGGTGCCGGATCATGAGGGTGAGGAACTGCCGGTCGAACTCCGACCCCCGCGCCGCGTCGAGCTGCGCGAGCTGCGCCGCGCTCAGCATCCCCGGCATGGACATCCCGCGCCACGATGACGTGTCGGGGGCCGCCTGCCCGTTCGCGCGCAGCCACTCCTGCATGAGCCGGATCTCCGCCACCTGCGACTGGTCGATCTTGGTCGCGAACTTGAGCAGCCGCGGATTGGCGCCTCGCGATGCGGCGAGTCTCGACATGAAGATGGCCTGGGCGTGATGGGCGATCATGCCCTGCATGAAGCGCACGTCCGCCTCGGTGTACAGCGCGCCCTCGGGAATCCTGACCGGCGTCGACATGCCGGCCATGCCAGCCATGCCCGCCGAATCGGCCATGTGGTGATGCTCGGCCGCGGCAGGCACGGGCGCCGGTGCCGGCGTCGGCTCCTCAGGTACCTGCACGCGCGTCGAGCAGCCGGCGCCGAGCGCGGAGAACGCGGAGAAGAGGAATATGGCGGTCGCGGCGCGCGCCGAAGACGTCGTCACGTGGCGAGGCTCCTTCGGGGGAGTGGGAGGACCAGGCGTGTACGCTATCGGCAGGCCGCGCCGGGCGCCAGCGCGGCAGCTCGGGACGGGCCCCCGGGTCCGCTCGCTTGCCGCCGCGTCGTCCGGGCGTCATATAGGGCGCTGAGCGCGCATCCCGGCGCGTCCGCCCGCCACCGTCCGGCCGCCACTGTCCGCCATGCGCATACCGCTTACCACTCGTCTCCTCCTCGCCGGCGCGCTCATCTCCCTCCCCGCCGCCCCCGTCGCTGCGCAATCCGGCGTGCGCTCCGCTGCGAGCTCCGCCGCGCGGCGCGCCGAGATCCCCGCCGCGTACACCGCCGTTCGCGAGGCGGACCTTCGGCGCGACGTCGGCGAGATGGCGTCGCCCGCGATGCGCGGCCGCGAGGGGGGCACGCTCGACGAGATGCGGGCCTCCACGTGGGTGGCGGAGCAGTACCGCCGCATCGGGCTGAAGCCGATGGGGGAGGACGGGACCTGGTTCCAGTGGTTCGACATGACGCGCACGCGCGTCTCGGTCCCCGCGAGCCGGGCGAGCATCGGCGGTCAGGCGATGACACTGTTCCGCGACGTCATCCCGCTCGGCGTCGTGCCGGCCGAGGCCTCGGGGGCGGTGCTCTGGGTCCCGGATGCGGCCGACACCACCGCCGACGTGCGCGGGCGGATCGTCGCGACCCCGCTGCTCGCGCCCGCGTCGGCGGCCATCCGCCCGACCAGCTATCCCCGCCCCGTCCGCTACGCCGACGCCGCCATCGCCGGCACCCTCGCCCGCTTCGCGCGCAGAGGGGCGGCGGCCGTCCTGCTGGTCGCGAATGGGCCCGTGGACAGCGCCTTCGAGGCGGTGTCCGCCATGCGCGTGCGCGGCGTCTACGACGTGGATCGCGCCGTGCCGCGCGCGGCGAACGGCTCGGAGCGCATCGCGCCCCCGCCCGCGCTGGGGAGCGGCCCGACGCCCGCCTACCTCGTGCGCGCGGCGATGCGCGAGACGCTCGCGCGGCAGCCGCAGGTGGAGCTCTCCATCCGGCTGGAGCGGTTCACGTCACCGTCGGTGAACGTCATCGGGGCGGTTCGCGGTACCGATCCCGCGCTGCGCGACGAGTACGTGGTGTTCAGCTCGCACCAGGATGCCAACGGGGTACGCTTCACGTTGGAGGGGGACTCCGTGCACGCAGGCGCCGACGACAACGCCTCGGTGAGCGCCGCCATCCTCGCGGCGGCGCGGGCCTTCGTGCGGCAGCCGGGGAGGCGCTCCGTGCTCTTCATCCACCACGGCGCGGAGGAGCGCGGGCTCCTCGGCTCGCGGTATCACGCCGCGCACCCGGTCGTGCCCCTCGCGCAGGTCGTGGCGGTGCTCAACGGCGACATGATCGGGCGCAACCACCCAGACTCGGCGTCGCTCCTGGGCTCCCAGCCCCCGCACCGCAACTCGAGCGACCTCGTCGC
>JBBJNN010000035.1:0-11723 GCA_037720885.1 Gemmatimonadaceae bacterium
GGCCCCGCCGCCGCCGATGGCAGCCCATTCGATCCCATCGCGCCCGGGGCGCAGCACGACTACGTCTTCACCGTCCCTCCCGGTACCGCTGGCACCTACTGGTATCACCCCCATCCGCACCATCGCACCGGCGACCAGGTGGCCAGAGGTCTGTACGGGGCCATCATCGTCCGGGCGCCCGATGATCCACTCCCCGCGTCCCTGCGCGAGCGGCTGCTGATCCTCTCCGACAACCGCTTCCTGCCAGACGGGTCCATCGACCTCCCCGATCCACGCTCTCCGCAGGGACGGTTGGATGCCGAGAACGGCCGTGAGGGAGATGTGCTGTTCGTCAACGGCGAGGTCATGCCGACGCTCGAGATCCGCAGCGGGGAAGTCCAACGTTGGCGGGTGGTCAACGCGTCCGCCGCGCGCATCTATCGCCTGGCGCTCGCGGACCACAGCGTCCTGCACGTCGGGAGTGATGGCGGCCTGTTCGAGCGCCCGCTGAACGTCGAGGAGATCCTGCTCGCCCCCGGCGAGCGCGCGGAGCTGCTGGTGCGCGGCACGGGGGTGCCGGGCTCCCGGAGCGTGCTGCAAGCGCTCCCGTACGATCGCTACATCCCCCAGACGCGGCCCAGGGATTGGAACATGCCGCGCGATCTGCTGTCGCTGCAGTATACGAACGAGCCGCCGGTGGCTCCCGTCGCGCTACCCGACCGCCTGCGCGCGGTTCCGGCGCTGGATACGGCGCGGGCGACAGCCACCCGGGTGATGGTCTTGACCCAACACCTGATCAACGGCAAAGGGATGGACATGGCGCGCGTGGACGTGTCCGCGACGCTCGGCGCGACGGAGATCTGGGAAGTCGAGAACCTGGTCGGCATGGACCACCCGTTCCACCTGCACGGCTTCCAGTTCCAGGTGCTGGACCGCAATGGCGTGGCGGAGTCGTATCGGAGCTGGAAGGACGTAGTGAACGTCCCCAAGCACCAGTCGGCGCGCTTCATCGTGCGGTACGACGACTTCCCGGGGAAGTGGATGTACCACTGCCACATCCTGGACCACGAGGACCATGGGATGATGGGCGTAATGGAAGTCAAACCTTCAAGGAGACGACCGTGACGCGACCGTCGAGTACTTCGAAGCGCTACATCGGCGTGGTTCTCCCCATCCTCGCGGCCGCCGCGCTCATGGTGTTCGCGGCGACCGCTGGCCGCGCGGACGTGCCGGCAGGCGACGAGCCGGAGAGTCAGGGGACACAACAGCAGGTGCTCCGTGGCCGGGCGCTGGTCATCAACCACGACTGCGGCGGCTGCCACGGCGGCATCGCGAATCCGGCGGCAGACGGGTGGCTCGTCGGCGTGCGGGGCCCCGACCAGGAGTTCAAGATCGGGCCGTGCGCGCTGACCCCGGGCGCGCAACCGTGTTGGACGACTCGGCCTCGGAATCTGACGCCGGACAATACCACGGGGCTGGGCCGGTTCAGCGAGCGCCAGATCTTCAACTCGCTCCGCTACGGGCTGCGCCCAGGCGAGACGCCCGACGTCGTGATCACGTCCAGCGCGCCCGGCCAGGGGAACTTCCCGGCGAACCCGAAGTACCTCGCCCCCCCGATGCCGTGGCCGGCGTTCCGCTACATGTCTGACCCGGAGCTGCGCGACATCGCCGCGTACCTCAAGCGCGGCCTCAAGCCGGTGAGCAACAAGGTGGCGGATAGCGAGGGTCCACCCGACTTCTGGGCAAGCGAGTACACGGTCGAGAAGATCGGCCCGTACCCCGGGCCGAAGTTCCCGACGGCCAATGAAAAGCCACCGAAGTAGTGGCAGCGGGCGTTCGGCCGGCTCCCATCCGGAGCATCCGCATGGCTCCTCGTCAGTGATGCCGACCAGGCCCGCACTACGACTGCTTTACACCCTGGGTCGCCGGGAGCGCGCCGCCGCGCCCATCACCCTCCGCCGCGATGAGCAGCTCGTGCAGCGCGGCGGCCGAGCGCGGGCGCGCATCGCGGTCGGTGGCGATCGCGCGTGACACGAGATCGGAGAGTGGCAGCGGCACCTCCCCATTCACCTCGCGCGGCGCGGGCGGCCGTTCGGCGAGCAGCCGGCCGATGAGCGCGACCGGTGAGCTCGCCTCGAGCGGGCGGCGTCCCGTGAGACACTCGTACATCACGACGCCGGCCGAGTAGATGTCGGCGCGGGGGTCCACGTCCTCGTCGAGGAGCTGCTCGGGCGACATGTAGGCGAGCGTGCCGACGACGGTGCCGGCGCGCGTGAGGCCGGCGGTGCGGCGGGCCAGGCGCGCGACGCCGAAGTCCATCACCTTGAGTACGCCATCCGGTTGCACCATGAGGTTCTGCGGCTTGATGTCGCGGTGGATGATCCCCGCTTCGTGCGCCACCTCCAACGCGCGGCAGAGCTGCTTGCCGACGGAGAAGGTGACCGGGATGGGCACGCGCCCGCTCCGCGCGATGAGCTGGTCGAGCGGCGTGCCGGCGACGAACTCCATCGTGAGGAAGTAGACACCCTCCGCCTCACCGAAGTCGTGCGTGCGGACGACATTGCGATGGGAGATGCGGCGCGCGAGCCGGATCTCGCTCTTCAGCCGCTCGAGTGCGGCCGGATCTTCCCACAGCGCCTCGGGCTTGAGCGTCTTGATCGCGATCGTCTCGCCGAGGTCGCGGTCGGTGGCCTTGTAGACCGTGCCCGCGCCGCCGGAGCCGAGCGAACCGGTGATCTCGTAGCGCCCAGCCAGGACGGTGCCGACGGTGACGGTCGCCCCGCCCACCGCCGCCATCGGCGCGGTGATCGCGTGGCGGGCGGCGGTATCGCGCGGCGTGGTGAGCGCGGCTCCGCCGCCCGCGCCGGCCGCGTTGCCGGAAGTCGCGAGGAACTCCACGAGCGACTGCTTCTCGCGGAGGTCGGCGAGCATCGTGCGCACGGCGTCGGCCAACGTGCCGATCTCGTCGCCCGTCTGCACGGAGACGTCGGCCGAATAATCTCCTTCCGCCACGCGCCGCGCGGCGCCGGCGAGCGCGAGGATGGGGTGCGTGATGCGCTGCGCCATCGCGTAGGAGAGGACGAAAGCGAGCGCGAGCCCGAGCGCACCGGCCAGGAACGTATTGCGACGGAGCGTTACGAAGGGCGCCATCTCCGCATCGCGCGACCGGAGCGCGATGAAGCCGCCGAGCACGTCGCCGCCGGCGGAGCGGAGCGGCTGCCCCTGCCCGACGTAGCGCTCGTCGCCGAGCGCGAGATCGGAGGCCGCGGTGGGGGTGGCCCAGTGGCGCTCGACGAAACGGGCGACGGCCTCGCCGCGCCCGAGCGTCGAGGCCGCGATGTGCGGCCGGCCGGCGCTGTCGGCGACGTAGAAGACGACGTCGCTCCCCGTGAGCCGCTTCACGGAGTCGGCGAGCGCGGAGTCGAGCATCTCGACCGCCATGAGCACGCCAACCAGCCGGTCGGTGACGATCGGCACGGCGACCGCCTGGAAGATGGCGGAGTCGCCCGTGGTCCCCGCGCCCGATGCGACGTCGCCCGCGAGCGCCGCAGCGATGAGCGCCGAGCCGGTCAACGTATCGGCGGGCGCGGCGGGATCGTCGCTCCGCGCGAGCCGCACGCCCTCCGCGTCGGTGAACTGCACCCACGCGGCGCCGATGCGCTCGACGGCCTCGGTCGCCTGATCGTGCAGATCCTCGGGTCGCTTCTCGACGAGCAGCTTGCGGAACGCCGGGCTCGGGCTCTGCACGAAGACGAGCGCCGCGCTCGCGATCCGGCGCTCGCGTCCGTTCAGGATCGCCGTGACGAGACGACGCGTCAGGCCAAGCCCGCGAGCGACGGCATCGTCGGCCGCGCGCTCCGCGGACAGCGAGGTGAGCACGAGCGTCGCCACGAGCACCGCCGCGACGACGCCCGCGGTGGTGAGGAAGATCTTCCAGGTGAGACTCGTGCCGCGCGTGCCGCTAGTAGCGGTCACGTCCCGTGGCCGTATATTCCTGCCCGAACTTGTTCTTGTGGGTGGCGACCTTGTAGCCGCGAGCGTCGAGCCGCACCTCCGCATCCTGCACCCCGCCGGCGGGCACGTCGATCGCCCGCGTCTCCGCGCCGCCCCGGTCATGCCACACATGGAGCGTGTACCGGCCCGCGGGGACACCGGCGAGCGTGAACCGCCCATCGGCGCCAGCCTGCGTGAAGTGCGGCGTGGAGACGGCGACCACGAACGCCGACATCCGCGCGTGGATGTTACAGAAGATCGTGAAGACGCCCGGCTTCCGGAGCGCGACACCCTTGCTCTCCCCGCGGCCGTAGAGCCCGAGGTCGAACTCGGTGGGCCCGGAGTTCGAGAAGACGTTGTGGCGGAACGGGTCCTGGTTGGGGAACTCGACCGTGCTCCCGACGGGGACGACGCGCACGCGCGGGATGAACGTCCGCGACTCCATGGCGATCTGCGCGGTCACCGGCTCGGCCGCGCGCGGGGTGGCGGCACCGGCCGCGGGCTCGAGATAGACGACGGCGGATGCGAGGTCGGGGGTCCTCGCGTCCGTGCGCTCCTGGATGGTGATGCGCCCACTCACGCTCCCCTGCGCGCGGAGTGCGCGCGGGGAGGCGAGGGTCGTCACCCCGGCCGCGGCGCCGAGCATGACGCCGAGCGCCATGCCCAGCGCAGCCCTCGACTGTGAGGTGAACACAGGTGCTCCGATGAGAATGAATGCCAGCGTCCGCCGCGGCTCGTACACTATCGCTCCACGCGCGCGAGCGTCAAGCGCGCTCGTGCTCACCCTCGCCTGCTCCATCGCGTGGTCCGTGGCGCTCGCCCCATCGCTTGCGCCATCGCTCGCCGCGCAGGACACCACGCGCGTGGCGGCGGACTCCCTGGCCGAGCGGCTGCGACGCGCCGAGGAGGCGATCGCGCTCCTGCGCGAGCAGCTCGCGGCGCAGGCGGCGTCGAGCGTGCAGTCCGCCTCCCGCGTGCAGGTCGAGCTGTACGGGCGCGTGATGATGAATGCCTTCTCGAACCGCGGGTCCGTGAACAACGCGGACGTCCCGCTCTTCGCGCTCCCTGACACCGGCTCGGCCAGCGGCGGTGCCGGCGCCACCATCCGCCAGACATCGCTCGGCCTCGCGGTCGCCGTGCCGCGCGTGCTCGGTGGCGACTTCGCCGGCGATCTCCACCTCGACTTCTTTGGTGGCCAGGTGGCGAGCTCCGGCGGCCGCCATCGCCCGCTCGTGCGACTCCGCACGGCATACGGCACCGTGCGGTGGCGGCACGCGGAGCTGCTGTTCGGACAGGAGTCGCCGCTCGTCGCGGGTGTGAGTCCCGCGAGCCTTGCCGCGTTCGGTTACCCGGACTTCACCGCCGCCGGCAATCTCTGGCAATGGCTCCCCCAGCTCCGCGTCACGGGCGAGGTCGGCGCCGCCGGGGGTGCCGTGCGCATCGGCCTGCAGGGCGCGGTACTCGCGCCCGCGAGCGGCGACCCACTCGGCCCGTTCGACACGGATGTGGATCGCGCCGAGCGGTCGAAGCGCCCCTTCCTCCAGGCGCGGCTGCGCGCGCAGTGGGGAACGGGCGAGGGAGCAGGCACGGAGCCCGCGGGTGAGATCGGCATCGGCGTGCACCGGGGCTCGATCCGCCGCGACGATGGCTCGCGTGTCGCGAGCGAGGCGGTCGCCGCCGATGTACGGATCGCGCTCGGCCGCATGGTGGAGCTGCGCGGCGAGGCCTACGTGGGACGCGCGGTGCGCGGGCTCGGCGGCGGCGGCATTGGCCAGCTCCTCACGACGGGCGGCGCCGCGATACGCGACCGCGGTGGATGGGCGCAGCTCATCGTGAAGCCCTCGTCGCTCCTCGAGCTCGGAACCGGGTGCGGCGTGCTCGACCCGGAGGACGCGGGCCTGCCACTCGGGCGCCGGCGCAACGTATCATGTGAGGCGCATGCAACCGCGCGCCCAGGTGGTCCGTTGATATTCGGCCTCGCGTACCGCCGGCAGGAGACGACATACGCGAGCGGCAAGGTGAGCAACGACCACCTCAACCTGGCGACGGGCTTCGAGTTCTAGCGCACGCGTTCGAGGGTCCGATGGCGCGCCGGTACGGTGGGTGCGTCATGTCGCCGGTTCCCCACGCATGCGATGCGTGCGGGCGACACGGCAGGAGACGGCGGGAGGAGGATGCATGGCACTGCGCGAATTCACTGATACGGCCGGGCGTACGTGGCAGGTCTGGGACACCGTGCCCGAGACAGCGCACGAGGAACAGATCTTCCGCCAGAGCACGCGTCTCCAGGCCGACGCCGAGCGCCGTGCCACTGACGACGAGCCCGGGGCGGCGGTCCTGCCCAACCGCCGCTTCGGGCCGGGTCGTGAGGGCGGGTGGCTGACGTTCATGACGTCCACGAGTGGCGGCGAGGACAAGCGGCGCCTCAGCCCGATCCCTCCGGGCTGGGCCGATGCGACCGAGGCCGAGCTCGTGGCGTACATGGCGCAAGCGGAGCCCGTCCACCTCGGCGAGCGGGCCGCTCGTCTCCTGGCGACCCATGAACCTACGCCGGAGGCGCTGGATCGAGAGGAGCCGCGGGACGACGGACCGAGCGCGTGACGAGCTCCGCGTTGCACGAGCCGCACGAGCGCCTCTCGTGCCGGTGATCCACACCGCTCGCCTCCTCCTCGTTCCCGCGACACCGGCGATCCTGCGCGCCGAGCTCGAATCCGCGGCCGCGCTCGCGCAGGTGCTCGGCGTCGAGGTACCGGGCAATTGGCCGCCGGAGCTCTATGATGAGGGGGCCGTCCGCTGGATGCTGGACGCGCTCGAGCGCGAGCCGGCCGCGGCGGACTGGGGCTTCTACTACGTCGCGTTACAGCCCGCAGCCGGCGCGGATCGTCCGCTGCTCATCGGGGCCAGCGGCTACAAGGGCCCGCCAGATACCCATGGGACCGTTGAGATCGGCTATGGGATTCTTCCGGAGCATCGGCGGCGCGGCTACGCGCGGGAAGCCGTGGACGGGTTGCTGGACCGGGCGTTCGCGGATGCGCGGGTGGCACGGGTCATCGCGCATACGCTCCCGGATCTCGTCCCCTCGATCGCCGTGCTGCGCTCCGCCGGCTTCAGCTTCACCGGACCGGGGGCCGATCCGCAGGAGCCCGAGGCGATCGCGTACGAGCTGACGCGCGCCGAATACAATCTGACTGCCGGCCGCCGGGGCGCCGAGGCCTGATTCGCGACGGTCGCAGTGGCCTCGCTACCGGCATCTGGGCGCGGTACGATTCGACTTCACTTGAGGAGGCACGACATGGTCAAGGTGGCATTGCTGGTTCGGCTAGAGGCCAAGCGGGGCAAGGAGGCGGAGGTCGAGAGCTTTCTGCGTGGCGGGCTGGCGATCGTCGAAGGGGAGCCGGCGACGACCGCGTGGTTCGCGATCCGCATGGGCCCCACGACGTTCGGGATCTTCGACGCGTTCCCGGACGAGGCGGGGCGGCAGGCGCACCTCGACGGACAGGTCGCCGCGGCGCTCATGGCGAAGGCCCCCGACCTGTTCTCGCAGCCGCCCACGATCGAGCAGGTAGACGTGCTCGCCGCCAAGCTCCCCGGGTAACGGGGCGCGGCGGGCACACGGCATGTCGCCGCGGCACCACCTGGCGATCGGCACCGTGCTCGGCGGGCTGGCGCTGCTCGCCACGGCGAACGTTGGCGCGGGCAACGCCGCGGGCGGCGCCGAGCCGGTGTCGCTCGATGTGCGCTTCAAGCTGACGGACCTCGACTACAAACCACTCTCGGGCGCCACCGTGCGCCTCGTCTTCGGCTCGGACCCACGATGGCGGAGCGCTGGCACCGGCCACCGGTTCGTCACCGACGCGAACGGCGAGCACCGCTTCACCGCGCGCGTGGCGCTCGACACGCGCTTGCGCAAGCGCCCTACGAACTTCGTGAGCAGTCTGCTGAGCCGCAGGGAGCGGACGGACCATCTCACCGTGGGCGCGGAGATGGAGTACATGGCGCACGGCTGGCTCTACGCCGTGGACGTGTACCGCTTCCCCACAGGCGACGACGTGCTCCTCGATAGCTTCACGGTCTACACGCCGGACGCGCATGGCAACTTCACGCGCGAGGCCCCGCACGACGCGAGCGGGTGGCGCATGGCGGACCTGGGCGGCCTGGCCCTGACGTCGCCCGGCTACGACGCGTGGAACTTCATGTTGCAGCCCGACCCCGCCGACCCCACGCGCAAACGCTGGACGCTGCAGCTCGCGTACAAGAAGTCGCCGGCGCCCGTGCGGCGCTGAAGCGAGGTCACGGCCTGGGGCTCCAGAGTCGGGCCGCAATTTTTCGCGAGCGTGAGCCGGGCTCCAAACGACTATGAACCGATGCGTCAGGGGGCGGACAGCTCGCGGCGGAGCTCGGGTGTATATGCTGCACACCGTGCGTGTGCCGTACACACGAACCGCACGTCGTACGACTCCAAGGTAGACCAGAGCCGAGTGAGGCTCCGCCGCGCCGCGGTGGCGTCATCAGAGTAGCCCGCCCGCGCCGAGCGCAGCCGCCCTCGCGCTGTGTGCGAGATCGCGTCGCCCGCGAACAGGACACCCCGAAAGAGGTACGCCGCGCTTCCCGCCGTGTGCCCTGGTACCAGGAACGCGTGCACGGTGTCATTACCGATCGCGAACGCCGTGTCCCGGCTGAAGGCACGGATGGCCACAGCGCCGGGACGCGGCCCGCGCGTCGGTTGCACCTGTTCGGCGAGCCGCGGGATCCATCCGGCGTGACCGACGCGGCCCTCCAGCCGGGCCACCTCGGCCGCGCTCACGTAGAACGGCGCGTGCGCTACGGCGCGCCACGCCCCGAGATGGTCGCGGTGGCTGTGGGTCAGAAAGACGGCGACGATGCGGTCAGGCGGCCCGCCGAGGCGTCGCACACCGGCCCTGAGCGCCCGCTCGGCGCCGACCCAACCGAGATCAATCACAATGACGCCGGAATCCACGCGGGCGAGGTAGATCATGCTCGCATTCGGGCCGGCGGTCGTCGCCACGACGGCGTGACCGGGCTGCTCCAGCCGACGTAGGGCGTCGCGGACGTGCGACGTGCAGCCGAGCGCAGCGTAAGGGCACAGGAGAACGAGGGGAAGGGCAAACGCGCGGCGGAGCATGGCGGAACGTGGGCCCGTTGGCTGAGGCGTGCCAGTCGCGTGTCTTGACCTTCCTGCGGCTGGCCGTGATACTTGAATCAGATGCCCGTCATCTAGGCGAACGCCGGCTTCATGCCGTGTGTCCGGGATTGTTCCCGAACCTAGCCTCGGTGACGGGTTTCATCTTTTCCAGGGTCAGTCGATCGGACTGCGTGAAGTACTGGCCATAGTCGTGCTGTCGCGTGTCATCGCAGTCCATGATCAAGCGATAACCTGCCGCGAGCGACTCGAAGAATCTGTCTTCCCCACGCTCGTACATCCGCTGGAGCGCCCACAGATAGTAGTCGATGACTTGCAGCCCCCCGGACTGCGAGGGATGCGCGCCAGCAATGATGCTGGACGATCGGGACTCTTGCCCCACCTCCGCTCGAAGTTCTGCTTTGCTGCTGCAATTGCGCGGGCGAGTGCCAGGTTGCGGTCCGATTTACCGCGGATAGAGAAAAGGATGCGGTTCTCTTCCGCTCTGTGCAGCTTGTCGCGGAACACTCGCGTCACGAGGCCATCGTAGAGCACCGGCGCCCGTATCGTTGGCGCTCAGGCATGTAGGGTGAAATGCACTTGGCACCACGAGGTCGGCAGTTCCACGTAGCATTTCACGTTCCCGGTCGCTGCGCGAATGGATACGCCTGTAACACAATCGCAATGAGCTACTGTGTACGTCTCGTCCTGCCAGTGATCGATCCGGTCATCCCCAGTCCCACTGGCAAGTTTCCCGACGTCAAACGACCGCTTACTCGCGACTTGCGGCTGCTCTGGCATCAGGCTGTCGATTACTTCACTGCACACGCTGGCAAGCCACTGCTCACGGACGACAACGCGAGATGGTGGTACTCGGTTCGCATCGATGCCGCCGACGTATTTGAGTGCTTTGCGCAGGGCGAGGGATCGCTCGATCCCAGACGGAGTGAGCAACGCGGTACGCAGAATTTCGAGAACATATGAGATGTCCCCTGCCGATGCGGATGTCGACATCCAGATCCACGATCCACGCGATCCGGAGGCAGATCTTCCTCCACACGTACTAGACAAGTTCCTGGATCAACTTTGGCTCGCCTTCAATCTTGCGGTCCCGGGAGCGCTGGACCTGGCAGAGGCAGAGTACACTGCGTCCACTCTGGATCACGACGAGCCGCCTAAACTGGATGCGCATGTACTGGGCATTGCGTACGTGGCCGCAATAGAACGTGCCTGGCCGCGGTTGCGTCCCTTGCCCTTCGGCGATGTATGGGAATGGCTCCATCGGGACATGGTCTACGATCTTGAAGTTGCGGAGACTCCCGTCGAAATCGCGCTCGTCACGTTACTCCAGGTCTCGCAGCGCGCTCCCCTCGATTCCGCGAACGTAGTATCGGTCGCGCTGGCCCTCGAGAGCCTTTTCGGCAGCCGCCGAGACGGAGTTCTCCGCGTCATACGCCCGAGAATCGAGGCAAAACTTGGCCGGCCGAGCGAGCGCGCCTACTGGCTCTCGAAGTTCTATGATGTTCGTAGTCGTATCGCGCACGGCGCGGGGCCGATCTGGCGAGCACGGCGTAGCTACGCGCGAGGATCCTACCCGAAGCTCGAGAAATACGTGACCGACGTCGGACTTGCCCTCAGCGACGGCCTTGGGGTTCTGCTGGCGGTGTTGCAGGATTTTGTTGTGACGAACAAGCGGCAATACTTGTTCACACAGCTTCACACAGCCGGGCAACCGAACGCCGTGATGGCTCCGCAGTCCGTCGTCCGTGCCCCGATGTCTCGCATGCTGCACCCTGCGTGGGCGCAGACAGGCGCCGCCTCGCTACTCACCCTCGCGGCCGCCTGCACGCGCTCCGACTCGCCAGCCAGCGGCGGAGCCTCCACCGCGCGCGGCGAGCCACTCCCCGCCGTCCTCGCGCCATTCGTCTCCCCCGCCGCCACGCGACTCGCGGACTCGCTCCTCGCGCTGATGACGCTCGACGAGAAGCTCGGCCAGCTCGCGCAGTCGCCGAGCCTCGAGGGGCAGACGGGGCCACGCGCCGCCGGGGGCAACGAGGGGCAGGTGCGCGCCGGCCGCATCGGATCCTTCCTCGGCGTCGGCGGTGTGGAGCGCACGCGCGCGCTCCAGCGCATCGCGGTCGAGGAGTCGCGGCTCAAGATCCCTCTGCTCTTCGCGTGGGACGTCATCCACGGCTGGCGCACCATCTTTCCCGTCCCGGTCGCCGAGGCGGCGAGCTTCGACCCCGCGGGCGCGGAGCGCGCTGCACGCATCGCGGCGGTGGAGGCGACGGCCGCGGGCATCCACTGGACGTTCGCGCCGATGGTGGACATCGCGCGCGACCCGCGGTGGGGGCGGATAGTCGAGGGCTCGGGCGAGGACCCGTACCTGGGCTCCGTGATGGCCGCCGCGCGCGTGCGCGGCTTTCAAGGGGCCGACCTCGCGGCACCCACCGCGCTCATGGCGACCGCCAAGCACTTCGCCGCGTATGGCGGCGCCGAGGGCGGACGCGATTACAACACGGTGGAAGCATCGGAGCGCGCGCTCTGGGAGACGTACCTGCCTCCCTTCCACGCGGCCGTGCGCGCCGGCGCCGGCTCGCTCATGGCCGCC
>JBBJNN010000035.1:11733-41705 GCA_037720885.1 Gemmatimonadaceae bacterium
TTCAATGACATCGGCGGCACGCCCGCACACGCGAGCGACTGGCTCCTCCGGACCGTGCTGCGCGAGCGTTGGGGCTTCGGCGGCATCGTGGTGAGCGACTGGGCGGGCATCGAACAGCTCACCGCGCACGGCGTCGCGGCCTCGCTCGGGGACGCCGGCATCCGCGCGCTTCGCGCCGGCGTGGACGTGGACATGGCCGACGGCGTCTACACCGACTCGCTCGCCGCCGCCGTCCGCGCGGGCCGGCTGGCGGAATCGGTGATCGACACCGCGGTGACGCGCGTGCTCCGCACGAAGTTCGCGCTCGGCCTCTTTCGCGATCCCTACCGCGGCGTCACCGTGGAGCGCGAGCGCGCGGCGACCCTCACGCCCGCGCACATCGCCGCGGCGCGCGAGAGTGCACGGCGGGCGATCGTCCTGCTCGCGAACGCGAACGGTACCCTCCCCCTCCCGAAGACGCTCCGCTCCCTGGCCGTGATCGGCCCGCTCGCCGACGACGCGCGCTCGATGCTCGGAAACTGGGCCGCGATCGGACGGCCGGAGGATGCGGTCACGGTGCTCGCCGGCATCCGCCGGGCGGTGGAGCCCGGCACGCGCGTGCTCTACGCGCGCGGTGCGCCCGTGGATACCGCGAGCACCGCCGGCTTCGCCGATGCCGTGCGCATCGCGCGCGAGGCCGACGCCGTGATCCTCGTGCTCGGCGAGCGCGAGGACATGAGCGCCGAGGCGGCGAGCCGGGCGTCGCTCGAGCTGGCGGGCGCGCAGCTCGGGCTCGCGCAGGCGGTCGTCCGCGCGGCGCGAGCGTCGCGCGCGGGCGCGAGCAAGCCGGTCGTCGCCGTGCTCGTGAATGGGCGCCCGCTCGCCACCCCCTGGCTCGCGGACAGCGTGCCCGCGCTCCTCGAGACGTGGCTCCTCGGCGTGCAGCACGGAGTGGCCGTGGCCGACGTGCTCTTCGGCGACGCGAACCCCGGCGGCAAGCTCCCGGTCTCCGTACCGCGCGCCACCGGGCAGGTGCCGATCTACTACAATCACCGGAACACCGGGCGCCCGCCCGAGGCCGCCGAGAAGTACACGTCGAAGTATGCCGACCTCCCGTGGACGCCGCTCTACCCGTTCGGGCACGGGCTGAGCTACACAACCTTCGCCTACCGCGACCTGCACCTCTCGTCACCCACGATGCGCGCCACAGACTCGCTCAGGGTCTCGGTGACCGTCACGAACTCGGGCCGCCGAGCGGGCGACGAAGTCGTGCAACTCTACCTGCGCGACGACGTCGCGAGCGTCGCGCGGCCGGTGAAGGAGCTACGCCGCTTCGAGCGCATCACGCTCGAACCCGGCGAGTCGCGGACCGTGCGCTGGACGCTCGGCCCCGACGACCTGGCGTTCTACGACGGCGCGCTGCGCCGCATCGTGGAGCCCGGCACGTTCACCCTGTACGCCGGCACCAGCTCGGCCGATGAGTCCCACCTCGCGCGCTTCACCGTCACCGGCGACACGCTCGTCCTCGCAGCGCCGCCGCCGCGGTTCCGCTGAGTCGCCCTGGCCAGCCGCGGCGCGTGGCGCAGTCAGACGAGCCGCAACGCCGCCGCTGCACCCGCGGCTGTCGCCCGCCGCGCCGGCACATAGCACGCGACTGTCGCGACTGTCGCGAGCAGCACCGCCACGGCGAGAAGCGTAAGCGGGTCGCTCGCGCGCACCTCGAACAGCAGGCTCCCGAACACGCGCCCGAGCGCCAGCGACGCGGCGACCCCTACGACGAGCCCCGCGACCACGGGGCGGAGCCCCTCGCCCATCACGAGCCGGTGGATGTCCGCCGGACGCGCGCCGAGCGCCATCCGCACGCCGATCTCCCCTGTGCGGCTCGCCAGCGACTGCGAGATCACGCCATAGATGCCGATGCTCGCCGTGACCAGTGCCATGACCGCGAAGAGTGCGAGCAGCCCGAGTTGGAAGCGGCGGGTGGCGACGGTGGCCGAGACCACCTGCGCCATCGTCCGAACCTTCGTCACCGGAACGGACGGGTCCACGCGCCGGAGCGCGGCGCGCACGGCGGTGGCGACGGCGCCCGGATCCGCGGTGGTGCGCACGACCACCGTACCCTGGGACGGAGGGGACACCCGGGAGGGGAGATACACCACCAGGCTGCCCTCCTGCTCCAACGTCGATGTCCGCACGTTCGCCGCGACGCCCACGACCTCCGCCGCGGATTTGGCGCTCCCGATCCTGAGGCGCTTACCGACCGCGTCCTCGCCCGGCCAGAGGGTGCGCGCGGCACGCTCGGAGATGACCGCGACCAGACGCTCCCGGTCACTCTCTGCGAAGGTCCGGCCTCGGCGCACCGGCGTGCCGACGGCAGCGAAATACCGCGGGGTCACGAAGCGAAAGTTGGCGGGCGGCTGCTCGCGAGCCGCGCGCGTATCGCCGTCCGCGACGATCCCGTCTATCCAGGTCTCTCCTTCGAGTGGCAGCGCACTCGCCGCCGCCACCTCGACAACACCCGGAACCGCAGCTAGCTCGGCCAACGCCCGCTCGTAGAACTGTGTGCGGCGCGCGTCCGATGCGTACGTAACACCGGGCAGCGCCACATCGAGCGCCAGGACGCGATCTGTGTCGAAGCCGCGGTCCACACGCAGCACGCGTACGAAGCTCGTGAGAAAGAGACCCGTGCCGACGAGCAGCACGGTGCTGCACGCCACCTGCGCCGCGATGAAGAGCGCACGTCGGCGCGTGGCGGCCCGGCTTCCGGTCGCCGTCCGGCCGCCCGCCTTGAGTGCCTCGCCCGGGTCGGCTCGGCCCGCGCGGATCGCGGGGAGCGCACCCACGATCACGCCGACCAAGGCCGTCAGGAGCGCCGCCGCGCCGAACACCCGGCCGTCCAGTTGCACCTCGGTGACGCGCGGCAGCGTCGCCGGCGCAAGCGCAACGAGCGCGCCAAGCCCCCAGTGGGCGAGCAGCAGGCCCACGCCCCCGCCGGCGAGTGCCACCACCAGGCTCTCCGCGAGTGCGAGGCGCGCGAGCCGCCCGCGCCCGGCACCGAGTGCCACGCGGACCGCGGACTCGCGCTGCCGGCCAGTGTTCCGCGCGAGTGAGAGGTTGGCGAGATTGACGCAGACGATGAGCAGCACCGCGCCCACGGCGGCGAGGAGCAGGAGCAGAGGGCGGCCAGCGGTACCGACCACCTGCGCGTGCAGGGGCACGACGACAGCGCGGAGCGTGGATCCCCCCCCGGCCCGCTCGGCGAAGACGGCCTCGATGGCGTCGAGCTGGGCGCGCGCCTGGTCCGCCGTCGCACCGGAGCGCAGACGCGCGAGCACCACGAAGTCGTGCTCGCCCCCCGCCGTCCTCTCGTGATCGGTGAGCGCCAGGGGTCGGTACACGTCGAGCTCGCGCGGAAGCCCGGCGAACGCGCCAAGTGCGTCGCCTCCGGGCAGCACGAAGGTCGGGGGCAGGACGCCGATGACCTCGAATCGCGCACTATTCAACGTGATGGCGCGGCCGACGACCGACGGGTCCGCCCCGAACTGTCGCCGCCAGACCGCGTCACTCAGTACCACGACCCGGTCCTGGCCCGGTCGATCCTCCTCCTCGCGGAACCCACGCCCGAGCGCCGGGCGTACGCCGAGGAGGGAGAACAGGTTCGCCGAGACGCGGGCAGCGCCGAGCCGCTGGGGGTCTCCGTCGGCGATGAGCGTGACGGCGGAGCGCTTGATCGCAGCGAGCCCCTCGCAGGCACCGCACCCACGCCGCCACTCGAGGAAATGGCTGGCGTTCGCCGGCAGGCTCGGGTACACGTCGCGGACTTCACCGACGACCTCGCGCACGACCACGAGCCGGTCGGGGTCGGCATAGGGCAGCGGCCGCAGCACGATATGGTCGACGAGCGAGAAGATGACGGTCGTGGCGCCGAGGCCGAGGGTGAGCGTGAGCACGGCGGCCGCGGTGAACGCGGGCGAGCGGCGCAGCGTCCGGACGGCGTAGCGGACGTCCTGCACGAAGTCCTCGAGCGGGCGGTGCCGGGCCTCGTCGCGCACGGCCTCGGCGAAGCGCTCGCGCCCGCCGAAGGCGACGAGCGCCGCCCGCCGCGCGTCGCGCGGCGGCATGCCGGCGCGGAGGTTCCGTTCCGTCTGCATGTCGAGATGAAACGCCATTTCCTCGCCGAGCCGCTGCTCCATGCCGGCGGGCCGTGCCGACCCGCCAAGCCGGGCAAGCAGATCGCGGAGGCGGTGCAGGAGCCGGCTCATTGGGTTCATCGGGGCGCCCGCCGTCAGTCCGCGCGGATCGCGGCCGTCGGGTCGAGGCGCGCGGCGCGCCTGGCCGGCAGGTACGACGCGGCCAGCGCCGCGGCGATCAATACCGCCGCCATGATGAGGTACGCCGTGGGGTCCTCCGGCGCCGTCTGGAACAGCATCGCGCGGATGGAGCGCGCGAGCGCGACCGCGCACGCGACGCCCGCGCCCACCCCGAGGAGCGCGAGCTTGGCCCCCTCCGTGACCACCAGGCGGACGATGTCGCCCGCCGTCGCGCCGAGCGCGGCGCGGATGCCCATCTCGCGCGTCCGCTGCGCGACGCCGTGCGCGAGGACGCCGTACAACCCGAGCACGGCCAGGAGGAGCGCCGCGCCGGAAAACGCGCCGACGAGCGAGACCGCGAACCGCCGCTGCGCGATGTTCGTGGATACCATGCTCTCGGCGGTGCGGATGGCGGCACTGGGCCCCTCGCCACCGAGCGGGATGTCCGGATCCACCCGCCGCACCGCGCTCCGCAGCGCGGGCACCGTGAGTCCCGGATCCGACACGCGCGCCACCACGGTGATCCAGGTCCAGACCTCCACCGTGTATGGCACGTAGACCTCCGGTTCCACATCGGCCTCCTGCCCGAACTGGTGCACGTCGCCGACGACACCGATCACCACACCGGGCAGCGGCTCGCCGAGGCCGGACCGTCCCGGCGCGGTCCGGCGTAGCGTGACGCGCCTCCCCACCGGATCCTGACCAGGCCAGAACCGCTTCGCCATCGTCTCGTTCACGACGAACACCGGCGTGCGCGAGCGGATGTCATCCGCGCTGAGCCAGCGACCACGCGCGAGACGCATGCGCATGGTGCGGAGGTAGCTCTCGGACGCGGTGCGATAGAGCGCGGTCGCGCCGGCACTGCGCTCGCGCGTGCCCTCGACCTCGACCGGCGTGGAGATGTTCCCGCCACCGACCGGCACGTGGTTCACCAGCGCGGCGTCGCTCACACCCGGCACGGCGCGCACGGCCTCGAGCGCCCGCTCGAAGAGCGCGGCTGCCTGCGCCGGCTCGTCGACCTTGCGGGCCGACGGCTGAATCCGGATCGCGACGAGGTTCTCGGCCGCGAACCCGAGCGGGACGTCGAGCACCCGGCGGAAGCTCTGCGCCAGGAGCCCGGCGCCGATCAGGAGCGTCAGCGCGAGCGCGAGCTGCACGACGGCGAGCGTGCTCCGGAGGCGCGCCTCGCGCGAGCCGCCCACGGAACCAGACGCGCCAGCGCGGAGGCGATCGGTGAGGTTGGTCCGCGCCGCACGGAGTGCCGGCGACACGCCGACGATCACCGCCGCGACGACGGAGATGCCCAGACAGAAGAGGAGCGCGAGGCCGTCCAGCTCGATCTGGTCGGCACGCGGCAACCGGCTACCGGCGGCGTGCCGGACGACGCGGACGAGCGCCAACGCCACCACCGAGCCCACGACACCGCCGCACGCGGCGAGGACGAGCGTCTCGGCCAGCAGCTGGCGCGAGAGCCGGCCGCGCCCGGCGCCGAGCGCCGAGCGCACCGCGAACTCCCTGCCGCGGCCAGCGGCCCGCACGGCCAGGAGGTTGGCGACGTTGGCGCAGGCGAGGAGGAGCACGAGCGCGACGGCGCCGGCGAGGGTGAGGAGCGTGGGGCGGACGTCGCCAAGCAGTTCGGCGCGGAGCGGGGTGAGCGCGACGGACGTCCACCCCTCGGACTCCGCCGGGTACTGCGCCGCGAGGCGGCGCCCGACGGCCGCGAGCGCCGCCGCCGCGCGGGCCGAGTCGGCCCCCTCGGCGATGCGGACGACGGTGCGGCTGTCGGCGCGCGCGCCGCGGCGGCGGAGGACCGGGTCCGTTGCCTCGATTACGCCGATCGGTTGCCACAGCTCGCCGAAGGTCGGGTAGGCGTCTGGCGGGAGAACGCCGATGACCGTGGTCGCCACGCCATTGAGATCGAGGCGGGTCCCGATCACGGACCGGTCGCCGCCGAAACGCCGCCGCCACAGCCCGTACGACATCACCACGGTGGGCTCGGTGCCAGCGCGCTCCTCGTCGCCGCCGAAGGCGCGGCCGACGAGTGGCTGCGTCCCCGTGAGGGCGAAGAATCCGGGCGTGATGTACGCGACGACGACCGGATCGGGACCCGCCTCACCGCGCAGCGTGGCAGTCTGGCCGCGCACGAACGCCATTCCCTCCACGGCGCCGCGGAGCGATGGAGCCTGGGCCTGCCAGTCGAGGTAGGTCGGGTACGACGGGAGACGCAGGCCGCCGTCGCCGCTCCGCTCCAGGGCCCAGGCCAGGCGCTCCGGGCTCCGTAACGGGAGGGGGCGCAGGAGCACGCCGTTCACGACGCTGAAGATCGCCGTGGTCGCGCCGATGCCGACGGCGAGCGTGGCGACCACGACCGCCGCGAAGCCCGGGGCCCGCCGGAGCGTGCGGACGGCGTAGCGGACGTCCTGTGCGAGCTCGTCCAGAAAGCGGCTGCGGTACTCGTCTCGCGTTGCCTCGCGGTATCGCTCGGGCCCACCGAACGCGACGAGGGCCGCCCGCCGCGCGTCGGCCGGCGACATGCCGGCGCTGACGTTCCGTTCGGTCTGCATGTCGATGTGGAAGCGCATCTCGTCGTCGAGGCGTTGTTCGATGTGCGCGTGGCGGCGGACGCCGGCGAGGCGGGCGAGCGCGTCGCGAGCGCGCTGTAGGAGGTGCCGCATCGCGCTAGGCCTCGGACATCCGGAGCACGAGCTCCACGGCGCGCGACATCCGCTTCCAGTTCTCGCGCTCTTCGGCCAGCCGGGTGCGCCCCGCGGCGGAGAGGGCATAGTAGCGGGCGCGCCGGTTGTTCTCCGTCACGCGCCAGGCGGAGGTGACGAAGCCCTGCCGCTCCAGGCGATAGAGCGCCGGGTAGAGCGAGCCCTGCCCCACCTGGAGCACGCGGTTGGAGCCGTGCTCCAGCCGGTCGGTGATCCCCCACCCGTGCATGGGACCGAGCTGCAGCGCCTTGAGCACGAGCATGTCGAGCGTTCCCTGCAGCAGATCACCGCGCTCCTTTTCCGCCACCCGCGTCTCCTTTCGACGGTCGAAAGCAGGATACAGCCGCTCCTTTCGACCGTCAAGGGGAAGGCGGGGCCTGCCGCGCCGGCATCCGCGACGAGCCGGCATCAGCGACGCAGGGTATACGGATGCTTCGGATGGGACCGGATGCAGCGGATCGCTCCTCGTGCATCGGAGCCTCCCTGTGCCGAGGCTTCCCGTGATGTTATTGATGTTGGCGAAGATGAGGGCAGAGGTACCCGGGAGAGATCCGTCTCACCCGTCACAGATCCGGAGCATCCGTATACCCCTTCGTCCTTGATGCCAGTCGATGCAGCCGGAGTACGCGTGAGGTTACTCGTCTCGCTCCTCGCCGCGCTCGCGTGCGCCGTCGCCGGCCGGCGTGCGGAGGCGCAGTCGTCCGGGATTCGCACCTACGTAAATCCGCTCGACATTGACTACAAGTACAACTTCGAGCAGCGCAACGAGCGGATCTCGTACCGGTCGGGAGCGGACCCCGTCATCGTCACGCACGGGGGCGAATACTTCCTCTTCGTGACCGTGTCGGGCGGGTACTGGCGCTCGCCCGACCTCCTCCACTGGACGTTCGTGCGCCCGAGCCGCTGGCCGTTCGAGGACGTGGTGGCGCCGGCAGCGGTCTCGGTTGGCGACACACTGCTCCTGATGCAGTCCGCGTTCTCGCCGCGGCCAATCCTCTTCTCGACCGCGCCGGCGACGGGGCGCCTGGAGTTTTACAACCGCATGCTCCCCCCGCTCCCGTTCGCCGTCCGCGAGGGGAGCGAGCGCGAGGGGCAGCTCGTGCATCCGGACTCGATCCAGCCCGGCCCGTGGGACCCCGCGCTCTTCCGCGACGACGACGGACGCTGGTTCCTGTACTGGGGCTCGTCGAACGTCTACCCGCTCTATGGCATCGAGCTCGACCCGGCGCGGCGGCTCGCCTACAAGGAAGGGGCCCGGCCGGCGAAGCTCCTCTCCCTCCACCCCGACCAGCATGGGTGGGAGCGCTTCGGCCGGGACCACCGCGACACCATCGCGCCCTACATGGAGGGCGCGTGGATGACGAAGCACGGCGGCCGGTACTACCTGCAATACGGCGCGCCGGGCACGGAGTACAACGTCTACGCCACCGGCACCTACGTCGGCGACAGCCCGCTCGGTCCCTTCACCTACGCGCCGTACAACCCGGTGTCGTACAAACCCGGCGGCTTCGTCACCGGCGCGGGGCATGGCAACACCTTTCAGGACCGGCACGGCAACCTCTGGAGCACGGGGACGCCGTGGGTGGGCGTGAACTGGAACTTCGAGCGGCGGGTCGCGATGTTCCCCGCCGGCTTCGACCGCGACGGGCAGATGTTCGCCGATACGCGCTTCGGCGACTTCCCGCACTATCTCCCCACCGGCACGTGGACCAGGCCCGCCGAGCTGTTCACCGGGTGGATGCTCCTCTCCTACCGCAAGCCAGCGACGGCATCATCCGTCCGCGATACGTTCGCGGTCGCGAACGTGACCGACGAGAACCCGCGCACCTTCTGGGTGGCGCGCGAGAACACGCCGCGCGAATGGATCACGCTCGATCTCGGCGCTATGTTCGAGGTGAAGGCGCTGCAGGTGAACTACGCCGATTACCGATCTGACATCTTCGCCAGCGACTCGGCCGTCTACACGCAGTTCCGCGTGTCCGCGTCGAGCGATGGCCGCACGTGGCGCACGATCGCCGACCTCTCGCGCGAGGGGCGCGACCGCCCGAACGCCTACATCGAGCTCCCTACACCGGTGCGCGCGCGCTGGGTGCGCTACGAGCACGGCTACGTCGCGGCGCCCAACCTCGCCGTGAGCGACTTCCGCGTCTTCGGGAACGGCGCCAGCCGTCCGCCAGCCACGCCGGCGGGGCTCACCGCGCGCCGCGATGCCGATCCTCGAAATGCCGCCATCACCTGGCGGCCCGTGCGTGGCGCCGTGGGCTACAACGCGCTCTGGGGCATCGCGGCAGACAAGCTGTATCAGACCTACCAGGTATTCGCCGACCGCGGGAGCTCGCTCGAGCTGCGCGCGCTCACCGTGGGGCAGGCGTACTGGGTCGCGATCGAGGCGTTCAGCGAGAACGGCGTGTCGAAGCCGAGTGGCGCGGTTCGCATCCCGTGAATGGCATCCAGGACTGAGGGTTCATACGGGTGCTCTGGAAACTACGGATCACAACGGATCGCTCCGTATGGCGCGAGAGTCTCTCCCGCCAAGCCCCAAAGCATGTGTTGTGGACGTGGCACGAAGGCCTCGTGCGCCAGGGGGAGCGATCCGTTTGATCCGTCCTTTCCGGAGCATCCGTATGACCTTTGCGTCCTTAGTGCCGGCCCGCCCTCCCGGTGGCGACGCGTGACGGGGCCACTCGCCGCGCCGCCTGAGTTGGCGCGGACGGTGACCGCGCTCCACGGCGACGTCGGCGTGCGGTGGCTGCGCGATCTTCCTATGCTGCTGGCCGAGTGCGAGCGCCGGTGGTCGGTTACGATCGCGCCGCCGTTCGAGAAGCTGTCGTACAATTACGTGGCGCCGGCGCTGTGCGCGGATGGTGCGCGCGTGGTGCTCAAGGCGGGCCTCCCGAACCGTGAGCTGACCTCCGAGATCGCCGCGCTGCGGCTCTACGATGGGCGCGGGTGCGTGCGCGTGCTCGACGCGGATGCTGACGTGGGTGTGCTCCTTCTCGAGCGCGCGGAGCCCGGCACGTCACTCGCCACCGTCGCGGTGCACGACGACGCTGCGGCCACATCGGCCGCCGCCGCGGTGATGCGGCGGCTCTGGCGCCCCGCGCCGCGCAACCACTCGTTCCCACACGTGGCGGGGTGGGCGGACGGCCTGCGCCGGTTGCGGCAGCGCTTCGATGGCGGCACCGGTCCGCTCCCGCGGGAGCTCGTCGAGAAAGCGGAGGCGCTGTTCGCTGAGCTCATCCCCTCGATGTCGGCGCTCGTAGTCCTGCACGGCGACCTCCATCATGACAACATCCTAATCGGCGCGCGCGAGCCGTGGCTGGCGATCGATCCGAAGGGCATCATCGGCGAGCCGGCGTACGAGGTGGGAGCGCTGCTCCGGAACCCGGAGTGGCTGAAGCGCGCGCCGAACGCGCGTGCACTACTTGCCTGGCGGGTGGATCAACTCGCGAGCGAGCTTGGCCTCGACCGCGCGCGGGTGCGTGGTTGGGGAGTGGCACAGGCAGTGCTATCTGCATGGTGGAGCATCGAGGACGAGGGCGCCGGCTGGGAGTGGGCAATTAGGTGCGCGGAGCTACTGTAGCACTGCAGTAGCAATGACACATGACACCCGGCGCTCGTATGCGTCTTGCATCCCCCTGAAAGCATTCGTAGGTTCGCTCCCCGCGACACGTCTTGGCGAGGGGCGCTGAGCTGTAGCTGTCGGTGCGCCGCATTACGTCCGCGGCCCGCCCGCCGTCCATCGACCGAACGCGAGCAATGCCACGTGCTGTCGTGTCCACGCCGTCTCCCACACGGCCCGCGTCTGTCCAGCGTCCTTCGCTGAGCGCGCGCGGAGCGGGCGCGCCGCGGCGGCGGGATGAGCCGGAGCTGACCCTGCCTCGGCTCGGCGCCATCCTCCGGCGCCGGCGAGGGACGATTCTCGCGACCCTCGCGGCCGTGCTGGGCACCGTGGCACTGCTCACCTATCTCTCCCCACGGCGCTACGAGTCCTCGGCGACGTTCATCGTCGAGAAGCCAGCGCGCGACGGCCCCGCGCTGGCCGTGCTCGAGCGCGTTGGTCGCGGCGGCACGCTCGAGACCGAGATCGAGCTCCTGCGGAGCCGTCGCGTCGTGGACGAAGCGGTGGACTCACTCGATCTCTTCGTCACCGTCAAGAACGGGCGCGAGGAGCAGCGTCCCTCGGACGTCTTCCCCGGGTTCAGCGCGGCGCCGGACGCGCGACCGGGCTCGTACCGGCTCACGTACCGCGAGGCCGACGGCTACACCGTGAGGGACGCCGAGACGGAGAGCCTCGTCGCGAGGGGCGCGCCTGGCTCGCCACTCCGCTTTGCCGGCCTCCAGGCGCTGACCCCGCGCACGCCGCCGCCTCGCGAGCTCACGGTCATCGTCACGGCGCCGGCGCGAGCCGTGGCCGCGGTACAGCGCCGCACCGAGGCAGCGCTCCTCCACCGGGACGCGGACCTGATCCGCTTGACGTGCGAGGGCGCGAGCGCGGCGGAGGCGCAGAGCCTGTGCGGTGCATTGGGGAGCAGCTACCTGCAACTCCGGTCGGAGCTCGCGCGATCAGCGGCGTCCTCCACCGCGCAGTTCCTGCGCGAGCAGGTGGACCGGTTGGGGGCGCAGCTCACGGCCGCCGAAGACAGCGTCGAGGCGTTTGGCCGTCGTAACCGGGTGGTGCGTCTGGATGAGCAGGCGACGGAAGAAGTGCGGCAGTTCGCGCAGGTGTCGGCGCAGCGCGATCAGCTCGAGGCGGAGCGGTCCGCGCTGGCGGGGCTCATGAAGGACGTCGAGCGGGATGTCGCGAGCGGCCAGGGGGGGGGGCGCGGCAGGGCATACCACGATCTCGCGAGCTTCCCGACCTTTCTGAAGAACCAGGCCGTCACGGGGCTGTTGGGGAATCTCGCCGACCTGGAGAACCGCCGGAGCGACCTGGCGGTACGCCGCGGCGATCAGAACGCGGAGCTCGTGGCGGTCGACGCGCGCATCGCCGCGATCGAGCGCCAGCTTGGCGCGTTCGCGACCACCTACGAGCAGGCGCTCGCCGCGCAGGTCGCCTCGCTCGACCGGACGCTCGAGGGCACGGGGCGGCGGCTGGCGGGTATTCCCACCAGGCAGGCGCAGTCTGCCCGGCTCGAGCGGCGCGCGTCGCTCGTCGGGGAGCTGCACCGCGTGCTCCAGACCCGCCTGCAGGAGGCCGAGGTGGCACAGGGAATGAATCTCCCGAACGTCAGCATCATTGACGCCGCCTCGCGACCCCTGCAGCCGGCGTCGCCGAACGTGCCGTTGAATCTCGGGCTCGGCATGGCCCTCGGACTCGGACTCGGCGTCTCGCTCGTCTTTCTCCGCGAGCACGGTGACACCCGCATTCACGAGCGCCAGGCACTCGAGCAGGAAACCGGCCTCCCCATTCTGGGCATGCTCCCGAGTGTGCGGGACGCGGGGCCGGTGGTACCGGTGGTGCCCGTCTCGATGGCGAGCGATGCCGCCGCGCACCTCCCGGGACCACGCTCCGACGAGGGCGCCGCCGGTGGCGCGAGCGTGATCCGCCACCGGCGCCGGTCGTCGCTCTCGCAATCGCCCGAGCACGAGGTGGTACTCGAGGCGTTTCGCAGCCTCGGCACCGACCTCAAGCTGATCGCGCGGCGGCCGGACGGCGGCGCCCTCAAGTCGGTGATGATCACGAGCTCGGGCCAGGGGGAAGGCAAGACGTTCACGGCGTGCAACCTGGCGCTCGCGTCGGCGGAGCGGGGCGCGCGCACACTGCTCATCGACGCCGATCTGCGCGCCAGCGGGGTGGCCGCCTTCTTCGGATTGCGGCCCGACGGTATCGGGTTGAGCGACGTGTTGGCCGGACGCGCCGACGTCTCGGCGGCGCAGCAGGAGTTCCGCGTTCGGGATCGGGATTCGGGCGAGCTCTGGATCCTGCCGGCCGGCGCTCCCACCCGTCAGTCCGCGAGTCTGCTCGAGAGTCCCAGATTCGAGTTGCTGCTGGCCGGGGCCGAGAGCGTGTTCGACCTGATCATCGTGGACACGCCACCGCTCAACATCATCGCCGACGCGGCGACGGTCGTCGCGAACATGGGTGCGGTGCTCCTGGTGGTCCGGGGCGGGGTGACGGATCGGGAAGCCCTGCGGCTGACCCTGGAGCGCCTGGAGCGGGCCGACGGGCCGGTCGCCGGCATCGTGCTCAACGACGTGCGGCTGCCGGCGCGGTACAGCAGCTACAGCTACGGCGCGCGCGCCGGGTCCTCGTGATGCGTTCGCGGCGGGCGTGGCGAGTGTGCGGTGGCGTGGCGCTCTGCCTGAGCGTGGCGGTCGTCACCGCGTGCGCTCAGCAGGCGGGGACCGCGAGCATCGGGCGCGAGCCCACGGCGCTCGCGGTCCCCGCGTCCGCGGCACTCGCCCCCGGCGATGCAATCCGCCTCTCCGTGTCGCTCGAGCCGAATCTCGGCGGGCTATTCCCGGTGGACGAGGCGGGCATGGTGGCGCTTCCGTTCCTCGGGACCCGGAAGGTGACGGGGCTGCCCGCGTCCGAGCTCAAGCAGCGCCTCCTGGCCGACTACGCGGGTGAGCTGAGAAATCAGGCCGTTCAGATCACCCTGCTCCGACGCGTGCGCGTGCTCGGCGCCGTCAAGAACCCGGGTCTCTACCACGTCGACCCCACGATGACGCTGGCCGACGCCATCGCACAGGCCGGCGGGGCGTCGCAGGATGGCAAGCTGCGGGGCGTTCGCATACTCCGCGGCGGCCGGGAGATCCTCTCGAACGTGGATGGCAGCGCGCTGGTGGCGGAGCAGGTGCGCTCGGGAGACCAGATCACCGTCCCGGAACGCGGCTGGCTCTCCCGCAACGGGCCATACGTGATCGGCGCGACGATCTCGGCACTCGGGTTCATCGTGTCCCAGGCCCTCGTGAGGTAGCGCGTGACACCATGGAGGAAGCCAGCAGTGAAGCCAATCCGCCGGGAGCGGCGTCAGTGACCGCCACGTCCCGGCGCGCGGGGTCGCGTCCGGCCGGCAGCGCGGCACGGTTCCGCCTCGGCATTTTCAACCTGATCCGTGCGTACGCCGACTTCGGCACGGTCCTCGGGGCGTGCGCGATCATCTACCACGTCTATGCGCGCGCCTTGCCCGACCGCATACCGGGTCAGACGCCTCCGAGCTCCGGGGACTATACGCGGATGGCGGTGGCCTTCGGGCTCATCGTGCTGTTCATGTTCTGGCGGCTGGGCCTGTACCGGGCGCACGCCACGGTACTGAATCTCTGGGAGCTCAAGACCGCGGTGAAGGGCGTCGCGCTCGCTGGCGCGTTCTCCTTCGCGCTGCTCTTCATGCTGAAGCTGGAAGGGTACTCACGGTTCGTCATTGTGGGCGCGATCGGCCTCACGGCATTCGTGATGATCCTGCAGCGGCGAACGTTCTCCGCGCTCGTGTCGCGGCTCCAGCTCCGCGGACTGCTGGGCCGGCGAACCCTGATCTACGGATCGGGGAAGACGGGGCTGCTGCTCATGAAGAAGATCGTTCAGGCGCCGCATCTGGGCTCGACGATCGTCGGCTTCCTCGATGATTCGGCCGCACCCGGCAGCGCGGTCTACTGCCGTGCGGCGCAGACGGGGCGGGAGCCGTTCCGGGCGCCCGTACTCGGCCGCCTCGAGGATCTCGACGCGGTCGCGCGCGAGCACCGGGCCGATGAGCTGCTCGTCGCCGAGCATTCGCTCGGAGGGACGCGACTCCGGGAGACAGTGGACTACTGTCACAGGCACGGGCTCCGGTTGGGCGTGGTCCCCCACCTGGGCGACATCCGGGCGGACCACGTCGTGGTCGAGGACATCAGCGCGATCCCGGTGCTCCGCCCGTACGCCCTGCCGTCCAGGCGCTCCTTCTACCTCGGGGCGAAGCGGCTGTTCGACCTGGTCACGGCGTCGGTGATGCTCGTGCTGACCGCCCCCCTCTGGGCACTCGCCGCGGTGTTGATTCGCCTCGATTCGCCCGGACCGGTGTTCTTCGTGCAGGATCGTGTCGGACTCCGGGGACGCCGGTTCCGGATGTGGAAGTTCCGCACGATGAGCGCGGACGCCGACCCGTACGCGCCATCGCCGGCGGGCGACGTCCACCCGCACATCACGAGGATCGGCAGGCTCCTGCGCATCGGCGGCTTCGACGAGCTGCCGCAGATTCTCAACGTGATGCGCGGCGACATGAGTCTGGTGGGTCCGCGCCCGGAGATGCCGTTCATCGTGGACCGGTACACCCCCCTCGAGCGCCAGCGCCTGCAGGTCAAGCCGGGGATTACCGGCCTCTGGCAGTTGAGCGTGGACCGCCACGCGGAGATCCACGAGAACCTCGAGTACGATCTCTACTACCTCCACCATCAATCACTCATCCTGGATGCGCTTATCTTGTTGGAGACCGTCTTCTTCACCATGGGGATGATCCTCGGCCGATCGGGCCGGCGCACGCTCCGGGCCGCCCGGGCACTCACGCGCGCCGTGACGAGCGCGTGGAGCCCGGAGCGCGCGTCGTCGGTGGGACGCTCCTCCGCGCCGGAGTAGTGCGCGAGAGCAGTCTGCCGCGAGGTGCCCATCACCATCGCTAGCTCACGCCACGCGCTGCTGCGGTCCGGGCTCTTCCGGAGTGTGGCCACCGTGTTCGGCGGCATGGCGTCGTCCGGCGCGATCGGCTTCATCACGACGCTGGTCGTGGTCCGCCATCTCCGCCCCGCCGACTACGGGGTGTTCGCCGTGCTGGACACGGTGGTGGGGATCTCGGGGGGGCTGCTGGTCACCGGCTTCAACTGGTCGATGATCCGGTCCGTGGCCGCGACCCGCGGGGAGCCGGGGCATGGATGGCTCATCGCGCGGCGCGTGCTGACGGTGGAGGTGGTGTACGCGCTCTTCGCGGGTGCCGCGCTCTTCCTGGCCGCCGACGTCATCGCCACGCGTCTCCTGCACCATGCCTCGCTCGCGCCCTACGTGCGGCTGTGCAGCATCGGCGTGCTCGGATCCATCCTGTACGAGTACCGGCGCGCGCTCTTCCAGGCGTTCAAGGAATGGAAGCTCGATGCCGCATTCGGTGTCGCCCAGTCCACGCTCTACCTGGGCATCGTCGCCGCGCTCCTGGTGGCCGGCGCGCTGCGGATCCGGCCCCTCGCCGTCGCCTACATCGCCGTGCCGCTGCTCTTCTCGGTGCTCGCGCTGGTCACCGTGCGGAAGCGGCTCGCCGCCGTCTCGGACGCCGGCCCGGGGGCCGCCGCGGGCGCCACCCAGCCGGCCTCGCTCGCCGGCATGGGCAGCATGGGTGGCATGGCCCGCAGCTACGGATGGCTGCTCTGCTACACGCTGTGCCTCTGGCTCGTGACGCAGGTGCACATGCTCGTCGTGACCCGGCACTCCCCGCTGGCGGAGATCGGCGTCTACGGCTTCGCGTACAAGCTCTACGGCATCTCGCTCATGCTGATGAGCGCCGTCCGGGTCGTCCTGCTCCCGACCTTCTCCGAGCTCTCGGACCGGGCGGTGCTCGCGCGGTCCTTCTGGCGCGCCTTCCGCGCAACAACGGCGATCTCGGTGCTCTGGCTGCTCAGCATCCCCTTCATCGGACTGTTCGTCGGCATCTTCGCCGGCGGCCGGTACGCGGCAGCGACTCCCATCCTCCAGGTCTTCATGGTGGGAGCCGCGACCAGTACCATGCTGTCACCGGCGGCGATGGCGCTCGTCGCGCTCGAGGAGTTCGTGGCGCTGGCCATGGGGAGCGTCGTCGTGGCGGCCCTGAACATCGCGGGGCATCTCCTCATCACGCCTCGCTACGGCGGCGTGGGCGCGGCCGGCGTGCAGGTGCTCACCCACCTCGTGCTAAACGCCTACTTCCTGCTCTGCGTGTACCGGCGAATCGGCGGGAGCCACGTGGCCGGCGCGGCGGACGCCCCCGCCCCGCACGAGCGCCTGCTCGCGGGCGGGCCGCGGTAGCGCGCGAATGATGACGCA
Source organism: Gemmatimonadaceae bacterium (assembly GCA_037720885.1). Classification (GTDB taxonomy): domain Bacteria; phylum Gemmatimonadota; class Gemmatimonadetes; order Gemmatimonadales; family Gemmatimonadaceae; genus JACMME01. The sequence goes on from JBBJNN010000035.1 coordinate 28,719, forward strand.
GATGATGGACTACGCTCCGTTCCTGCTGCCCGCGCTCGCGCTGGGCCTCACGTCCACCGCGCTCCTGATTCTCTCGCGGTCGCCCGTGGCCATCACCGTGGTGACGGCACTGGCCGCGAGCGTGGGGCTCTACGTCTGCGACCGGCTGCACGTGCCCCCGAACCTTCTCAAGAACTACTGCTCGCTCATCTTTGGCGCGTCATTCGTCGTCATGGGGCGCGTGGGGGGATTCAGGACGCGGCCGTGGGAGTACACGCTTCTGGCCTTCTACATCGGACGCGTGGTGGTGGACTTTCTACGGCCGGACTTCGTGCTGCGCTTCACGTTCGGGGGCACGGGCGATGGCCTGTTCCTGACGGCCGGATACTTCTACTACAAGAAGGTGTTCGTGGCACGCCCGGAGGAGGCCGATCGGGTGCTCAGGACGCTGCTGTACGCCGGCGTCCTCCTCGCGCTCCCGGGTCTCGTGGAGAGCGTGACGGGGCGCGACCTGTTCGGGTACGCGGACCCGCGCTTCTTTATCGAGCAGGGCTACCGGGCGAACTCGGTCTTCCGGGGTCCCGAGAACCTGGGGGCCTCCGGCGCGCTCACCTTCTTCGTCGCACTCCTCCTCTACTGGCGGGGAACGCTGCGGGCGAACGCGCTCTACGGATGGGCAGCCGTGCTGTTGCTCGGCACGATCGCCGCGCTCTACCGGGGGATCTGGCTCGCGTTCGCGGCCGCGGTCGTGTGCCTCCGCTTCGCGGAAACGCGGCGCCCGAGGCTCCCCCGCCTCGCCTTCAAGCTCGTGACGACGTCCCTGCTGGGGCTGTGCGCCGTCGTGATGCTCTGGTACGTGCTGCGCGGCACGTCGTTCTACGAGCAGCGCCTCGCCAACCCGGAAAACTGGTTCCTGCGGCTCACGATTTACGAGACGCTGGCGAGGGGGATCGCCGCGAGTCCGTGGCTCGGCCACGGCACGGGCACCGTCGAGGAATACCTGGCGAACTCCTGGTACAACACCACTGATCTGTACACGTCACACAATGGCTACCTCACCGTCCTCTACGAGAACGGCGCGATCTTCTGCGCCCTCTACCTCGCATGGTTCGCCGCGCTGCTCGGCCGCGTACGCTTCGAGGGGAGCCGGAGCGCAGTGGCGTGCGGCGCCATGCTCGTCACCCTCCTGATCACGAACCTCACGCTGGACTTGCCGCTGGCTTTCATCTTCTTCGCTCTACCGCCACTCGTCACCGCTGCCCTGGCGACCGCCGAGGAGGCGCTCCACGGTTCGTCCGACGACGCGGAGGTGGACGACGATGCGGACGCGGAGGCGGCGGTGGGCTACCCGGCGCCGGCGTACCGGTGAGTGGTCAGTGAGCGATCGGCCCGGCGCAGCGAGCGGCGCGTGAGCGCGAAGCGCACGAGTATCCTGTTCACCGAGGACAGTCTCCCGCTCGGCGGTGCGGAGAACGTGCTGCTGCGGCGGCTGGAGTGTCTCGACCGACGCCGCTTCGACGTGCATCTCGTGACGCTGAGAGCCGAAGGCCGGCTGCTCGCTGCCGCGCAGGAGAGGGCCGAGCACTTCGCGTGTGTGCGCCGCGCGGGCGGCCTCGATCCACGCGCCGTGCGCCGGCTGCGCACGTACGTGGTGCAGCATGCGATCGCCATCGTCAACACGAACCAGTGGCTCGACTCGCTGTACGTGCTGCTGGCCTGCCGGCGATTGCGCGTCCGGAAGGTAGCGACGGTCCACGGGTACGATCACACCTGGCGACACGCGGTGAACCTGCGCGTCCTGCGGCACTTCGAGCGGATCATCTGCGTGAGCCGCTCGATGCGGTTGGACTTCTTCAGGATGGGCATCCCCTGGAGCAAGTTGGCCGTCGTCCCCAACTCGTGTGACGCCGGCTTCCGGCCGCCGGCGGAAGACATCGCGTGCCCCGAGCCCGGCCGGCCCTTCCGGATCGTCTCGGTCGCGCATTTTCGCTGGGCGCGGGATCCCGCCACGCTGCTCCGCGCCCTCGAGCTCCTCGAGGCCCGGGGCATCGCCGTCGAGCTACACATTGCCGGCGAGGGCGACACCCACCTCAAGACCGAGTTCGAGGCTCACGTGGCCGCCGCGGGAATGAGCGCCCGCGTCACGCTCTGGGGTGAGCGGGTGGTGGACGCGGAGTGGCTGCGGGGCTTCGACCTGTTCGCGTTCACGTCGCTCGCCGACACGTTCGGGATCGCGGTGCTCGAGGCGATGGCGTGCGGCGTGCCCGTGCTGGTGTCCGACATCCCGCCACTCATGGAGCTCATCGGGTACGGCCAGTTCGGCGCCTACTTCGAGGCGGGGAACGCCGAGAGCTGCGCGGGAGCGATCGCTGCGCTCATGCACGACCCGGAGCGGCGGCAGGCACTCGCCCGCGCGGGGCCGGGCCGGGCCGAGGACTTCGCGCCGGCGACTACGACGCGGGCGCTGGAGCAGGTCTACGACGACGTGCTCGGCGACGGCGTGTCCCGCGAGGTGGCCTGACGATGTGCGGTATCGGCGGGATCGTCTCGACCGGGGGCACCGCGGTGTCCGAGGGCGCGCTCGACATGCTGAGCGCCGCGGTGGAGCACCGCGGGCCGGACGACTCCGGGGTCATGATTCGCCAAGGCGAGCGGTGCTCGGTCGGTCTCGTGCATCGGCGGCTCGCCATCCTCGATCCCTCGGCGGCGGCACACCAGCCGATCGGGAGCGCCGAGCGCGGGGTCTGGCTCACGTACAACGGGGAGATCTACAACTACCGGGCGGTCGCTGCGAAGCTCGAGGCGAAGGGGCACCACATCCACTCCACAGGCGACACGGAGGTGCTGCTTCACGCCTACGAGGAGTGGGGCGCCGAGTGCCTGGCGGAATTGAACGGGATGTTCGCGTTCGCGGTGTGGGATGAGCGGCGGCAGGAGCTCTTCGCCGCGCGCGACCGACTTGGCATCAAGCCGCTCCATTACTACTGGGACGGCCGCGTGCTGGCGTTCTCGTCCGAGCTCCGCGGCCTGGCCGAGATGCTCCGCGACCGGCTCACCCTCGACCCCACCGCGCTCACCTTCTACGGCACGCTCGGCTACATCCCCGCGCCGTACACCGCGTACTGCGAGATCCGGAAGCTGGAGCCCGGCCACTGGCTGCGGCTGCGCGGAAGCACCCTGACCACGCGCCAGTACTGGGACGTGGACTTCGCGCGCAAGGAGCGGCGCCCGATAGCCACGCTGATGCGGGAAATTCCACAGCGGCTGGGCGCCTCGGTCGCGGCGCAGATGGTGAGCGACGTGCCGCTCGGCGCGTTCCTGAGCGGCGGCATCGATTCCGGCGCGGTCGTGGCGCTCATGGCCCGCGCGTCCGAGCGGCCGGTCAACACCTTCTCGATCGGCTTCCGCGAGCGCGAGTTCGACGAGACGCCGCGGGCGCAGCTCGTGGCGCGGCGCTACGGCACGGAGCATCGAGAGTTCCGTCCGACGGCCCGCGCGGTGGACATCGCGCCCACCCTCGTGCGCCACTTCGGCGAGCCGTTCGCCGATAGCTCCGCGATCCCGTCGTACTACCTCTCGGAGATGACCCGCCAGTACGTGAAAGTCGCGCTCTCGGGCGACGGCGGCGACGAGCTGTTCTGCGGCTACACGATCAATCTGGGGCACCAGATCTCCGAGGTGTACCGGCTCCTCCCCGCGCGCGTGCGCCGGGGCATCGAGGCCGCGGTGCTCCGGCTCCGCTGGTCCGGGGGCGGCCGGGCGGACCGCGTAGTCCTGGCCATGGGGAAGCGATTACGGGATGCGAGCCTCCCCCCCGCCGAACGTGTGCGATCGAAGAACACGACGTTTCCGGACTCGTTCCGCGCCGCCCTCGCCGACGCGGGCACGAGCGCGGACCTGGCGCCCGTGGAGGCGCTGTTCGACTCCCTGCTGCGGAAGGGGGACGCCCGGAGCTTCCTCGACCGCATCGCGTACCTGCAGCTCAAGATGTCGCTGCCGGATGACATGCTGACGAAGGTGGACCGCACGAGCATGGCGCACTCGCTCGAGGTGCGGGTGCCGTTTCTCGATCACGAGTTTGTGGAGTACGTCGCCACGATTCCCGCGGAGACCCGCTTCCGCTACTGGCAATCGAAGTGGTTGCTCCGGGCGGCGCTCCGCCCGTACCTGCCGGCGGAGATTCTCCGCGGGAGGAAGCGCGGCTTCAACGCGCCGCTCGCCTACTGGCTAAGTGGCAGTGATGTGGAGGGGGTACGCGATGTGCGCGACCCGAACGCTCGATGGGGACGAATGATCTACGATGAGTGGCGCAAGCAAGACAAAGTGCTCGCGTGTGGGAGCTAGCGGTGCGCGTCCTGGGAATCCACGACGGGCACAACGCGGCAGCGGCGTTAGTGGTGGACGGCCGCGTCGTCGCGGCCGCGCAGGAGGAGCGATTTCGCCGGGAGAAGAACTGGTCCGGCCTCCCGACGCACGCCATCGCCTGGGTGCTCCGCTACGCGAACATGAACGTCGGCGATCTCGACGCGGTGGCGATGAACGGGTACCACATGCCGTATCCGAAGGATCGCCAGGCGCTGCTCGAGGAGTATCGCACGACCGGGACGCTGCCCATGCGCGTGCGGCGGATCGCCCGCAACTCTCCGCTGCGCGCGGCGCATCGGGCGCGCCGGCGGCGCGAGCGCCTGGGCGAGGTCGTGGCGCTCGGCGTTCCCGCGGACCGGGTGCAGTTCGTGGAGCATCACACGGCGCACGCGGCGGCAGCGTATTACGGGTTCGGCCGGTACAACGAGCCCGTGCTCGTGCTCACGAACGACGGGAGCGGTGACGGACTCTGCGCGTCCGTGCGGGTGGGGCGTGGTGGCACGCTCGAGGCCCCGGTGGCCACCATTCCCGAGGGCGACTCCATCGGCAATCTCTACGCGGTGGTCACTTTCATGATGGGCATGGTGCCGCTGGAGCACGAGTACAAGCTCATGGGTATGGCGCCATACGCTCCCGACGGTGGCCGCGATGCGGTGCTCGCCGAGCTGCGGCGGCTGATGCACTTCACCCCGCCAGACGCGATGCGGTGGGGGCGCGCGCGGGGTGTGCCGGAAACCTACTACAGCTACGAGTTTCTCCGGCGCCACCTGGAGCGGAAGCGCTTCGACTGGATCTGCGCGGGCCTGCAGGCATGGTCCGAGGAGATGCTGGCCCAGTGGGCCGGGAACTGCATCCGCGCGACCGGCGTCCGCACGCTGGCGCTGAGCGGCGGCGTCTTCATGAACGTGAAGGCGAACAAGGTCATCAGCGAGCTCCCCGAGGTCGCCGATCTCTTCGTCTTCCCCTCGTGTGGCGACGAGACGAATGCCATCGGCGCCGCGTACTGGGTCGAGGCCCGGGGCGGGAGCGCGGGGAGCCACATTCCCGCGCTCGAGGATGTCTACTGGGGTCCATCGCACGATGACGCGGAGATCGCGCGCGCGCTCGCTGCCCGGCGCGGCCCGTGGACGTCGGCGAGAGTCCCGGACATCGACGACGCGGTCGCCGAGCTGCTCGCCCGCGGCGAGGTCGTCGCCCGGTACGCGGGGCGGGCCGAGTTCGGCGCCCGGGCGCTCGGCAACCGCTCCATCCTCGCCGACAGCTCCCGAACGGATGTCGTGCGGGTCATCAACGACATGATCAAGAGTCGCGATTTCTGGATGCCCTTCGCACCCGCGATCCTGGCCGAGCGGGCTGGCGATTACTTCGTCAACCCCAAGAACCTGCCGGCGCCGTACATGATCCTGTCGTTCGACACGACGGGTGCGGTCGGCGATCTGCGCGCGGCGGTGCACCCGTACGACCTCACGGCGAGGCCCATGGTGGTGGACGAGGCGTGGAACCCGGGATTCCACCGGCTGCTCAGGGAGTTCGAGCGGCTGACCGGGCGGGGGGCGATCCTCAACACGTCGTTCAACCTGCATGGCCTGCCGATCGTCCACACGCCCAGCGACGCGCTCGACGTGCTGGAGCGCTCGGGACTCAAGTACCTTGCGCTTGGCGACTGGCTGGTGACGAAGGACACGCCGGGGAGCGACGCGCGGTGAAGATGAAGATCCTGATGCTCGCCCCGCCGCCGCACCTCAAGGGTCCGCTGCCCAAGCACACCCCGCATCTCGTCGCGGCATTGCGCGCGCTCGGCTGCGAGGTCGTCACGGAGGTATGGGGTCGTCACCACGACGTGGAGTCGCTCGGGACGAAGGTGTTCGGGCGGGTCGGAGACATCTGGCGCGTCCGGCGCGCACTCCACCGCGAGCGGCCGGACGTGCTCGTGGTGAAGACGTCGCACGACTGGAACACGCTGCTCCGCGACGTGCCGCTCCTCCTGGTGGCTGGCGCGCGAGCCCCGCGGATCGTGGTGCAGATGCACGGCAGCCAGCCCGAGACGCTCACGCGCGCGGGACAGCGGCTCTTCGCAGGCTTCTCCCGCCGGCTGCTGAGCCTCTGCGACGCGGTCATGCTCCTGTCGTCCGACGAGCGGCGCCAGTGGGAGCAGTTCTACCCCGAGGGTAAGTTCGTCGTCGTGGCCAATCCATTCGTCGGGGCGCCGCAGAAACCCGCCGGCGACGCCCCCGACGTATCCCGGGCGCTCGCCGGCGTCCCGCCCGGCGCGCCACTCCTGCTCTTCGTGGGGCGGCTCATCCCCGGCAAGGGCATCTTCGGGCTCCTCGATGCGGTCGCCGAGCTGGACGCATCCACCCCCTGGCACCTACTCGTCGCGGGAGAGGGCGAGGCGGGCGCGCGAGTGGCCGAGCGGGTGCGTGCGCTCGGGTTGGAGGGTCGGGTGACACTCGCGGGCTATCTCCGTGGCGACGCGCTCGACGCGGCGTACCGGGCGGCGACCGTGTTCGCGCTGCCCACGTGGTGGATGGAGGGGTTCCCCACGGTGATCGCCGAAGCCATGGGCGCGGGGCTGCCGATCGTTACCACGCCCATCCGCGGCATCGCGGATCACCTGAAGGATGGTGTCAACGCCGTGTTCGTTCCGCCCCGCGACCGGGACGCGCTCCGCGATGCGTTGCGCCGCGTGCTGGGGGATGCGTCGCTCCGCGCGAGCATGGCCGCCGCCAACCGCGAGGCTGTCGAAAAGTTCGCGCCCGCCGTCGTGGGCCGGGACTACCTGGCGGCGCTCACTGACGTCGTCCGCCAGCCGCCGCGCAGAGGTCAGCGCGGCTTGCGCGCGGCCACGAGCCGCATGTCGGCGCAGCGGCCACTGTAGTGCCGATACACCTCGAGCTCGTAGCCGGCCCGGTAGAGCAGATAGTCTTCCTCGATCAGGATCTCGAACTCGTGCTGGAGGAAGAGCGCGCGGATCCGGTGCCACTCGATGTGATCGTCGGGCCACGTGTGGATGTCGCCTTCGGGTTGATACCGCGGATTGAGGAATTCCCGAACGCGGCGCACGTACGCCTGTGGGCGAAAGAACCGGCGCCAGCGCCCCGTGGGCTTGGGAGCCTGCTCCAGCCACTCAGCGTACACGGGCGGCATCGACCAGTACGTGTCGTTGACCTCGTGATCGAGGTACACGACACCTCCGGGCTTCGTGACGCGGATGAGCTCCTCGACCGCGGCGAGGTAATCGGGGATGTGGTGGAGCACGGAGTACGCGGCCACGAAGTCGAACCGCTCGTTCGTGACGTCGCGCAGATCGCGCCCATTGAGGACCAGGAGCTCCAGCCTGCCGGTCGCTCCGTAGCGCTCGCGAACGAGATCGAGAAAGCGCGTCGCCACATCGGCGGAGACGACCCGAAGGCCGAAGGCGAGCAGATGGCCGGTGAGGTTGCCCGTTCCGCAGCCGAAGTCGAGCGCGATCGTGGGTGAGCTGCCCGTCTGGATGCCGTCGACCGCCCTCGCCACGGCATGCCGGAGCCGGTCCTGCTCGACCGCGTTGAAGATCTCGCCGTGTATCGCCTCGTACGCCGCCGAGACACGATCGTGCGCGCGGACGTTGAACGCGATCTCATCGCCATGCGTCACAGACGTTCGCGATGATGCGCCCCGGGGAATGACGTGGTAGTCGAAGACACCCTCACGCGGCTCCTCGTCTGGCTCGACCGGCACGGGCTCGCCTCGTACGACTTCGCGGACATCCTCCGGTCGCCGATCGTGCGGGCGCTCACGTTCCGACGTCACCTGGCCGAGCGCGTGGCGATCCAGTTCGGCAAGCACTTCCCGTTCAACATCCGTCCGCTCCTGGGGATCACCCCGCACGTCTCCTCGCAGACGCTGGCGCTCCTCTGCAGCGCGCGCGCCTGGCAGTACGCGTCGGGGTGGAAAGGTACGACCGAGGAGATGGTGCGCAACGCCGCGCATCTTCTCATCGCCGACAGCCTCGGACCGGGCGGCGTGTACCTCTGGGGGCAGAAGTTGATGTTCAGCGCGCGGTTCGTGCGGGCCACCCCGTCCACGCCCAACCTTTTCCAGACTAGCAACGCGATCCATGGCCTGCTCGACGCCTACCAGGTCGTCGGGGACCGCGCGCTCGCCGAGGTCGCGACCCAGGCCGCGCACGATTGCGTGGCCCGGCTGGGCTTCCTGACCGCGCCGACGGGGGGGGGGCTCTACATGCGGTACTATCCGGGGGTGGACGTGCCCGTCTACAACGTCAACGCCCTCTTCTCCGCGGCCTGCTGCCGGCTCGCCGATCTCGGAATCGGTGCGGTAGATACCCACCGCCAGCGCGCCGAAGACCTGCTCGCATTCGTGCTCCGCGGGCAGCGGCCGGACGGCGCGTGGCCCTACGCCGCGCACGAGTCCGGCCAGTGGGTGGACGGCTACCACACGGGGTACGTGATCGAAGCAATCGGCTACTTTCTCGCCTCGTCGCTGGGTGCGACCGTCGAGGAGCCGGTCCGGGTCGGCCTTCGCTACTTCGCCGATCGCCTGATCGATGACGACGGTTGCCCGAAGTACTTCGATCACTCGCGCTACCCAATTGACGTGCAGAACTGCGCGCAGGCCATCCAGACGATCGCGCGCCTCGCGCCGCGTGGCGACGTGAGCTTGGGCCTACTCGAGCGAACGGTGACCGCGGTGGTGCGCGAGCTCTTCCTGCCCGATGAGCAGGGCGGCGGGTACTTCGCCGCGACGCGCCGCCCCTGGATCGTGAACCGGACGCCCTACGTCCGGTGGGGGCAAGCGCCGATGGCGCTGGCGCTGACCCATGCGTGGAACGCGGAGCGAGGCGGCACGGGCTACGGCAAAGGCTACTTCGATCCGGGCGGCGCCATCCCAATCGGCCGCTCGGCCGACGGGCGCGGGTAGCGCACCGGAGGCGCGAGCGGCGCATGTGCGGCATCTGCGGACTCTATTCCTACGGCGACGCTAGCAGCGGCGCTGACGGCCTCTCCGAGCCGGCCGACGGCCACCTGCTCGGCGCGATGACCGACAGCCTCGCGCATCGCGGGCCCGACGACGCCGGGCACTACGTGAGCCGTGGCCTCGGCCTCGGATTTCGCCGGCTCAGCATCATCGACGTGGAGGGCGGCCACCAACCCATCCACAACGAGGACGGGACGGTCTGGGTCGTCTTCAACGGCGAGATCTACAACTTCCGCGAGCTGCGTCGGGAGCTCGAGGCGAAGGGCCACGTGTTCCGCACGCGAACAGACACGGAGGTGATCGTTCACGGCTACGAGGAGTGGGGCGACGACTGCGTGCTCCGCTTCAATGGCATGTTCGCGTTCGCGGTGTGGGACGGTCGGGCGCGGCGGCTCCTGCTCGCGCGCGATCACTTCGGCGTCAAGCCGCTGTACTATCACGACGATGGCCGCCGGCTGCGATGGAGCTCGGAGCTCAAGGCGCTCCTCCTCGACCCGGCGGTTCCACGCGAGGTGGACACGGACGCCCTCGATCTCTACCTGACGTTCCGGTTCGTCCCCTCGCCGCGCACCCTCTTCGCGGGGATCAAGAAGCTCGCTCCCGGGCACCGCCTCGTCGCCGATGGGAGCGGCGTCCGGGTCGAGCGCTACTGGCAGCCGCACCCCCGTACCGAGACGCGCCTCACCGAATCGGAGTACGTCGAGCTCCTGCGCACGCGGCTCCAGGCGGCGGTGGAGCGGCAGATGGTGAGCGACGTCCCCATCGGCGCGCTCTTGAGTGGCGGCATCGATTCCGCAGTGGTCGTCGCGATCATGAGCCGAGTGAGCGAGGCGCCGGTTCGTACCTTCTCGGTGGGCTTCACGGATGGCGGCCCGCTGAACGAGCTGGCGGACGCGCGCGCTACCGCGCGCCTCTTCGGGACCGAGCATCACGAGGTCGCCCTCGCAAGCCAGGACTTCGTCGATGGCCTCTCCCACGCGATCGAGTGCCTCGAGGAGCCGATCAGCAGCACCGCCCCGCTCTCCCTCTACCTGCTCTGCCGCCGCGTGCGCGAGCATGTGAAGGTCGTGCTCACCGGACAGGGCGCGGACGAGCCGTTCGGCGGGTACGTCCGCTACCTCGGGGAGCGCTACGGGGCGCTCTACCGGCACCTGCCGGAAGGGCTCCGGCACCATCTGGTGGAGCCGCTCGCCGGCATGTTGCCGCGCCAGGAGCGCGCGAAGCGCGCCGCCCGGAGTATGGGCGGGAGCGACGTCACCGCCCGCTTCGCCGATGCGTACGCCGTCTTTCCACAGGGTCTCAAAGCGAGGCTCTGGCGCGCTGACCGGCGCCCCGCCGCTCACGATCGGCTCGCGCGTGACGCTGTGGACTACTGGCGCCACGGCGTGGAGGACCTCGACCCGCTCCTGCAGATGGGGTACGTGGACAGCCGCCTCTCACTCGCGGACGACTACCTGATCTATGGCGACAAGATGGCGATGGCGTCGTCCGTGGAGGCGCGCGTGCCGTTCCTCGACCTGGAGCTGATGGCGACGGCGGAGGGGCTGCCGCCACGGCTCCGCATCCGGGGGCTGCGTCGCAAGTACCTCTACAAGAAGGTCGTCGCCAGGTGGCTGCCGCCGGAGGTGATCGCCCGCCCGAAGCGCAGCTTCGAGGCGCCTACGGACCGTTGGTTCCGCGGCGATCTCGCGCCGTTCGTGCGGCGCGCGCTCCTCTCCCCCGATTCCGCATGCCCGCAGTACTTCGACGCGGGCGTGGTCGCGAGGTTGCTCGACCGCCACATCTCCGGACGCGAGGACTACCGCCGCCAGCTCTTCAACCTGCTCGTCTTCGAGCTCTGGCACCGAAAGTTCGTGACGCGAACGGAAGTGCCGGAGGCACCAGACGCACCGCGCCCCTCGCCCGCCCGATCGCGTGCGTAAGCGGCGCGTTCTGATCGTCGTCCAGAACCTGCCCGTCCCGTTCGACCGCCGAGTGTGGCTCGAGGCGACGGCGTTGCAGCGTGCCGGCTACGAGGTGAGCGTCATCTGCCCGAAGGCCAGGGGCTACACGAAGTCCTTCGAGCTGCTCGAGGGCGTCCACATCCACCGCTATCATCTCCCGATAGACGCCCGGGGCCGCCTCGGCTTCATCGCCGAGTTCGCGTGGTGCTTCGCGTGCACGCTCCTCAAGAGCGTGCGGGTCGCGGTGCGGGGACCAGGATTCGATGTGATCCATGCGTGCAACCCGCCCGAAATCTACTGGGTACTCGCGCGGCTCTGGCGGCTCGCCGGCAAGCGCTTCCTGTTCGACCATCACGACCTGTCGCCGGAGATGTACGCGGCGAAGTTCGGGCGGAACGGCGGCCTCCTGTACCGCGGCCTCCTCTTCCTCGAGCGGAAAACCTTCGAGACCGCCGACGTCGTGATTGCCACGAACGAGAGCTACAAGCGGATCGCGGTCGAGCGCGGGGGCGTATCACCAGATGATGTCTTCGTCGTGCGCTCGGGGCCGGACCTGCAGCGCTTCCGGCTCTGCCCACCCGAGCCATCGTGGAGGAACGCCAAGCGGCATCTGCTCGTGTACCTCGGGGAGATCGGCGAGCAGGACGGAGTTGATTACCTGATCCGGGCGATCAAGCACTTGCGTGATGGCCTCGGCCGCGACGATTTCCACACCGTGCTCGTCGGCGGCGGGCCCCATCAGGGGACGATCCGCGAGTACGCCGACACACTTGGCGTCTCGGACCTCTGCACCTTCACCGGCCGGGTGAACGACGCGGATGAGCTGTGCCGGATCCTGTCGTCGGCGGACGTGGGCGTGATCCCCGACCCGAAGACCCCGTACTCGGACCAGAGCACCATGAACAAGGTGATGGAGTACATGTACTTCGGGCTGCCCGTCGTGGGGTTCGACCTGCGCGAGAACCGCTGGAGCGCGCAGGACGCGGCCGTCTACGCCCGGGCCAGCGACGAGCGGGATCTGGCGGAACAGATCGCCGCCCTGCTCGACGATCCCGCGCGGCGGGACCAACTCTCCAGGCGCGGCCAGGAGCGCGTCCGCGAGGAGCTGGCGTGGGAGTACTCGGTGCCCCCGCTGCTCGCCGCGTACGACGCGATCTTCCAGCGGTCGAAGGGAGCACTCTAGCGGAAATGCCGATTAGTTCGCGGGTGGGGTGGGGCGTTTGCGGGGGCAGTCTTGTCTCACATGAGTCCGCCCTAACCTCGTGGCGCATGCCCGGGCGCAGCATTGCGCGACGCATTGGCGGACTCTATCCTGAACGCGCACATCATTCTGTCCGGAAGCGACCCTTCGCTCGCCAAAAGGTCACGCTATGAGACGCCAGGCCGGTACGCAAGCTTTACTCGTCCTCGCTGCTCTCGCCAGCGCGCTCGTCTGCGCCGACTCACCTACCGCCGCACCGGGCGGCTCTTCCGGCGCCGCGACCGCGCAAATCAGCGCATCCGATGCGGACGAGATAAATGTCCTCGTCGCGTTCCACGACGTCATCACGGCTGCGGACCGCGCACTACTCGCTTCACTGGCGCAACGCGAGCCGACATACGAGTTCCACACCTTCCCGGCGCTCGTCGTTCCGGTTCCGCCGAGAATCGTCGGTTCGGTCCTCGCCATGTTGCGTGCCAGCGCCCGCGTGCGGTACGCGAGTCCAGGACTGGAGGTGCT
>JBBJNN010000035.1:41715-42724 GCA_037720885.1 Gemmatimonadaceae bacterium
GCTCATGCCGCAGGCGGAGACCAGTTCCGCCGCTGTGACGTCCGACCGCCACCGCCGCGGCGGCGTCACCATCCAGATATGCTCGCCGGACGACCCGGACTGTGAGCCCCCACCGCCCCCACCGCCGAGCACGACCGAGACCGTCGGTTGGCACTTTAACCTCTACAGCTTTGGGGAGAGCATCGCGAACGCTATCGCGACGTACGGCCAACCCAATGGGAGCGGCGTTGGCGTGGCGATCATCGCGAACGGGATCAACTGCGTCAACCAGCCCGACTTCATCCAGCCCTGCGCCGGGGGAGTCGACTTCTCAGGGGCCGGAGATCCTTTTTACGACCCAGTCGGCGGGACCACGGGAATGGCTAGTCTGCTGCTCGCGGAAGCTAACAATAGCTTTGGTATCCGCGGTATCGCGCCCCGCGTTTCGCTCTATGCAGTAAAGATCGCCAACAACTGCCTGAGCGCCGCACAGGCATTCGACTATATCAACTATAACCTGCCCGACGTCTCGATCATCATCACTGGGCACTACAGGACCGCGCAGACACTGGCGGATCAGCAGGCGTACGAGGCCCAGTGTGCAGGAGAGCGCGACGCAGTACTCAGTGCGACCGCCGCTGGCCTCCTCATCGTCTCCGGCGCGGGCATAACTGCGGCCTCGGATGATTCTGTGACCTATCCCGCGCGCCTACCCGGGGTAGCGGCCGTGGGCGGCTTTGGCTGCGCGAGCTTCAGCGGCGGCTCGATTTGCAATAGCGGTCCGCGATACGCTCCGCTTTCGGCGCGGGGCCGGCAGGTCGCTTTTGCGGCGGCATTCGAGCATCTACCGGTGCTGTACCCTGGCTCGGGTACTCCGCAAGTACTCGATGGTCCGTGGTACGCCGCCGCCACCGCTGGTGGGATCGCTGCTCTAGTGCACGAGCGCTACAACCTATCGCGCAAGGGCCAGTGCGTGCTAGAGCGTGTTACGGTTGTTGGCGGGTGCCGCGGTGCTGGTCGCGCATGGCGC
>JBBJNN010000036.1:0-31769 GCA_037720885.1 Gemmatimonadaceae bacterium
CATGCTCGGCATCCTCGAGCTGTACTTGCAGGTGAACTTGGCAAACACACCCTAGCCCGTACGTCAGCGGCGACGCTCCACCGCAGCGTGCGCACCTTGCTCGCGTAGCCTGCTCCGCCGGGCTACTTGGCCTCGACGACTCCGAACCTCGCCATCACAGGGCGTGGACGCAGCGTACGAGTGGGAATCGCCTAGTACAGCGCGCCGAGAGTTCGCGGCTGGGCGACCGCGAGACAATAGAGCGGTTCTAGGGCCGCCCGCTGTCGTCGCAACCTAGCTCGCGCCGGGCCGGCCAACGCGTCGGCATTGACCATCGACAGGTCGGACCGAACGCGCTCCAGGACGGTGCGCGTGAACGCGAGATACTGATCGTACCCGAGGTCGAATGCGCGCTGCAGCTCAACCTGGTAGAGGTCCTCTGCTTCGCTGATCTCCCGGTCGTCGAGGATGACTTCGAGCTGACCTTGAAGCAGAGTCGCCACCTCCACAGGGCGGTGAGTCGCGAACTCGCCCTCGGCAATCTCCAGCCATTCCTTCAGGTGTGTGACATCTCGCTGGCGCTCTCGGTCGAGCGGACCCGCTTCGAGTGCCGCACGAACGTAGCCGAGGACGAGGTCGAGCCGGTCATTCCGGAACCAGTGCTCGCGGAGCAATCCATGACGCTCGACGACCTCGGAGTAGAGCCCGGGCGCAGCCTGGCCGCTGGCTAGGAGCGCGATGAACTCGCCGATCGGACTCTGCGCGCCCCGCTCAATCGCTACCTGTGTGAAGTACTCTCGGACAGCTGCGGACCACTCCATTTCGTGGGTCCCTCCCTCGAATACGTCGGAGTATCGGCAACACATGCATCTGCCCAGCGCCACGAACGAGCCGACGGTGATTCAAACGATCGCGAGCACTGGGCGCAATGGCGGGCTGCCCACTCTTACAGTTGGCGCGTAGGAGAATCACCCGGCCTGCTGTCGTCCCCACACCGAGCGCCTCGCCGAGTCGAGCGGAGCGAGAGGTCGGTCGCGCACGCGGCGACTACGCGGTAGCAGCGGCCACCGGCCGCGGCGCGGAATGCCGGGCCGGCTGGATCTACGCTCGCTAGCCGCCGCGCGTCATGTTCCCCATCGCTCAGCGCAAGCGCGGAACGCGCGCAGCGCCTGGGCGACCGCAAGGGCGAGGCCCCATGTCGGGGGCCCCGGCCATCCGCACTGTGGCCCGGCCGCCGACGGCGGGCACCGCGAACACAGGCTGTCACTCGACACGACAGCCCGAGGGCTCGACGAGACCGCCCACAGGTGCCACATTGGACCTTGACCTGCGCCGACCGGGAGGCTCCGGCGGCGCGTCACTGATCACCGCAAATTCCCGGGGGCCGGGTCATGGGCGAGCGCGAGGGTCGGCGGCGTGGCCAAGTGCGTCGTAACGGCGGTAGGAGGCGCTGCCCGCCCGCCGGGCAGCGCGCCGCACGGGCCACTGGCGCGCCACTGGGTGCCGGGCAAGCCCTAATGGTGGCGGCGGAGGCAGGCCACCTCCCGCTTGGCGACGCCAGCGTGGACTGCATCGTGACGAGCATTCCCTACTGGCGGAAGCGGGATTACAACCACGCGCTGCAGATCGGGCAGGAGCGGACGCTCGCCGGCTACCTCGCCTCGATGGGCCGCGTGCTGCGGGAGTGGCGCCGCGTGATCACGCCGACCGGCTCGGCGTTCCTCAACGTGGGAGACACGTACCGACGCACGCATCTCGTCAATGTCCCCGCGCACGTCGAGGCCGCCGCGTGGGCCGCCGGCTGGCGGCTGCGCAACCGTATCGTCTGGTCGAAGCGCGGGGGCGTGCCCTCGGCGGCCAAGACCCGGCTGCCAACCCGATACGAGTACGTCCTCCACCTCGCACCGCGGACGAGGCGGGTGACGTACTACGACCTCACCGGCTACGCTGAGCACCGCGCCGAGTGGGCCGCCGAGGGCGACGTCTGGTCGATCCGCGTGTCGCGGGACTTGGGCGACCACCCGGCGCCGTTCCCCGACGAGCTGGTCGAGCGCGCCGTCCTTCTCGGCTGTCCCGCCGAGGTCTGCCCGGCCTGCGGCGAGCCGCGGCGGCGTCTCGTGCGGCGGGGGCGCACGCTCGACCTCACGCGCCCACAGGCCCGCCGCGCGATTCAACTTGCGAAACAAGCCAGGCTGACGGACGCACACCTGGCCGCGATCCGGGCGACCGGCATCTCGGACGCAGGGAAGGCCCGGCGCTGGCAGGTCGGCGCCGGTCGCAACGTGCCGGAGGTCCAGCGCCTCGCGGCGGAAGCCAAGGCTGCGCTCAAAGGCTACTTTCGAGAGTTCACGTTCGCCCGGCCCAAAACCGTGGGGTTCACTCTGTGCCGGTGCCGCGAGCCCATGCGGGCGGGCATCGTGCTGGATCCCTTCGCGGGGACTATGACGACGCCGCGCGTCGCGGCCGCGCTCGGCCGCGCGGCGATCGGCAGCGACCTGCGCCCGGATGCGTCCGGCCTCGCGCTGCCGGCCACGGCGGCCGCACCGCCTCGCCCCGTGCCCGCCGCAAGGACGGGGTAGCCCGCGACGCCGATCCGGCGCGGCGACGGCCGCGCTGCTGCCCAGCGCTAGGGCCTGCGCCCGCGCGACAACACCTCGCCAGGAATCACCGCGAACGGCTTGAGCGTGGTGACGCACGGCGGCGAGCGCATCGCCGCCGTCAGCGGTGCGCCATATATTTCCCCCCCCCGCACCGGTGCGCTCCGTGGCCGGGAGGTGATCGCCGAGGCCACATGCCGAAGCTCGACAAGAGCACGCTCGCCCTGACATTCCGGTACGACTCGGACCGGTTCCTCAAGTTCCGCCTGACGTCCGAGGAGACGCTCGGCCGGATTGGCGCGCTCAAGGTCGTGACCGACGGGCGCGGCCGGCCGCACGCGCGCCCGCATGTGCTCCGCCCGGGACTCGGGCTGGCCAAGGCCGCGGGCGCCGGCTGGGAGATCCTCAAGTTCGAGGACCTGATCGACGCTGTCGGCCGTGACCGCGTTCACCACCGCCGGTCGTCGCGGGTGCACCGGCAGGTGAAGCGGCGGCGCTTCCTCGCGGTCGGCGAACAGGAGTTGCTACAGGTCTTGGGGCGCTTCACCCCGCCCGATGCGGTCATCGAGGCCGAGTTCCTTGTCCCCGACGACATCACCGAGGGGCTCCGCCGGGCGCACGCCGACCACCGCCTCGATCCCGTGAGGGCGCGACCTGACATCCTCTGGATCCGGCGGGCGAGCGCCTCAACGCCGCTCATGACGCCGCCCGGGCGCCGCCGGGTCCCCGGCCGGCCCCCCTTCGAGATTCACGTCATCGACGTGAAGTACAGTGCTGAGCCCTCGCTCCGGCACTTCACCGAAGTCACGTTCTACGCGATGGCGCTCGAGAGGTGGCTTGAGCGCCACGGGCTGGACGACCGCTTCGCGGTGAGCGCCCAGGGACTCGTGTGGCCCGGCACCCACGAGGTCGGTGCATTCCGTTCGCGCGTCCGCGACCTCAGATATGCCGGGGAGCCGGACCCCGTCCGGCTCGCCCTCGGCGAGACACTCGTCCCGGTCCCCTACGAGGTCTACCGGGTCCACGTGCGCCAGTTCTTCGACGGCCGCCTACTGCGCGTGCTCGGCACGGACCTCGCCGGCGTCGAGTACCACGTGTCGCCGACCTGCCAGCTCTGCGACTACCTGCCATACTGCGAGCGGACCGCGCACGAGACCGACCACCTGTCGCGCATCGCGTGGCTGACGCGCGGCCAAGCGGACCTGCTGCGGCAACACGGCATCCGCACGGTGGCCGCACTCTACGACGCCATCGCGCGGCAGACCGACGGCTGGCGCGGCGTCAAGGCGGATAGCCCGCAGCTACGCGCCGAGGAGGCGATCTTGCTGGCCCGCGCGGAAGCGCTCACGACGGGGCGGGCGGTGCTCGCCGCGGGGCGGAAGACCGCTGCCATGCCGGCGTACGCCGACATGCGGATCTACGTCACGGTCCACTTCGACTTCTCGACCGGCATCACCTTCGCGTTCGGCGCGAAGCGCGTCTACTACCGGCCCGGTGCGCCCCAGGGCGCGCCGCCGGACGTCGAGGAAATGGCTCCGGCCATCGTCGACAAGGTGGACCGGACTGACATGCCGGCGTCGGAGCGGGCACGGCTGCTCGATTTCGCGCAGACGGTCACGCGGTGGCTCCGGGAGGCGGACGCGGGAAACCGGCAGATCACAGACGATCGGAAGGCCCGCGGCCAGAGGGACTCGGCCTTTGGAAAGGTTCGCGCCCACATCTACGTGTGGGATGCCCTCGAGCTCCGGCAACTCCGGCGCACGTTCGCGCGGCACATGGAGGACCCGGCCGTGATGCAGGCGGCTGAAGAGTTCGTGCGGATGTTCCCGCCCGACGAGGTGCTCCCGGACCCGGACTCGTTCCGGTCGCAACCTGGGACCGTCGTGAAGGACGTGGTGCGTGTCCTCGTCGGCCTCCCGATCCCGCACGACTACACGCTGTTTGAGGTCGCCAACGCCTTCCACCCGCCTACCCGTCTCAGCGCGCGGACGGGCAGGCCGGTGCGGTTCGGCGTGCCGTGGGGCTTCGCCGCGCCGATGAGCGACCAGATCCCCTTTGAGCGCGCGCATGAGCTCTGGCTCGACGATCCCGAGGGCTACATGCTCCGGCATCGACCAGCCCCAGGGCAGACCCACGGCCGCCGCTACCAGCGCGCCGAGGTGATCGACGGCATCCGGTACGCGGTCCGAATGAGATTGGCCGCGCTGGAGCACGTCGACAGGGAGTTCCGGCGGCACCACCCAGAGGTGCTCACCCTCAAGAAGGCCCCATTCTATGCAGCGCCGCTCGCGCCGCCGCTCGACGCGCCGGCGCCGAGCCGCCGACTCTGGGCGTTCCAGCAGCTCGAGGCCATCAGCAAGGAGATCGAGCACCGGGCGCTACATGCGCTCCCGGTCGATGAGCGTGAGGCGCGCTTCCACTCACTGCGCGGCCTTCGCCCTCTCCCAGCGGGAGCATACGCCACCGAGTTCGCGACGCTGCTGTCTGAGAAGCCGCGCTACCGGGGTAAGCGGCTCGAGGCGTTCCGCTTCTCGCCGGGCTCCCGCGACGCCCGGATCAACGAGGGCGACTTCACCCTCGCCCTGTCGAACGAAGGTCGGCCCGGAGACCCGGGCGCGGAGCCCTTCGCCATTGATGTACCATGGCGGGTCCACCTTGGCCTTTCGTACCCCGACGCCAAAGCGTTGGCCCGCGACGAGGGGATCGAGCCCGTGCTCTATCGGGCCGCGGAGGCCGCGCTCAGTCAGCTCCTAGAGGTTGAGGTGGCGCGCCTCGACGCGACAGCGTCGGAGCCCGTCGTAGTTCTTGCCTTCAACAACCCGGACGCCTTCGACTTTGCCGTCCGGCATGGGCTGGTGAGCTTGGAGCATCCACTGGTCCTGGACCCGGTCCACCGGGACTTTGAGACGTCGCAGGTGAAGCGCGTGCTCCTGGAACTCGGTGGCGCTCCGGCGCGACCCGCACCGGGCGTCGCGGCCGCCCCCGGCCAGCTGGTTCGGCCAGCGGGGGCGGCGCCACGGCCAGCGGCAGGGCGCCGGCCATGACTGCAGCTCCCGGGACCTCCGGCGGCGGAGCGATCGGGGCCGGTGGGGGGAGCGCGGCCGGCGTTGGCGCTGGCGCAGCGGGCACAGTGCCGCGCCGCACCGAGCCGGCGTTCTCATTCATGTTCCGCCCGGCGAAGCTGAAGCCCGCACGCGAGCGTGCGGACGGTGCCGAGGTGACGCTCCGGACGGTACTCCCGCTGCTGCCAGAGGCGCTCAACCCGGAGCAGGCCGACGCGTTTCGCCGGTCGTTCGACCGGCGCATGTCCCTTGTGTGGGGGCCCCCGGGCACGGGCAAGACGACGGTCCTCGCCGCCGTGGTACTCGGCTGGCTAGCGCACGCGGAGCGGGTCGGGCGCCCGGTTGTGATCGGGATCGGCTCGAGCAACTGGACGGCGATCGACAATCTGCTCGGGGAGGTCCTCGATCTGGTCAGCCGGCGCTCCGCGCGCGGCGCCGCGGCGCCAGTGCTCATCTCCCGCGTCCGGAGTGACCACGGTGACCCACCCTCGCCCGAAATCGCTGTTGAGGATGTCCCCCGCACGTCCGCCCGCGCTGGCGCCCTGGCGCGGGAAATGGCCAACCCGTCGCGGTCGGTGGTGATCGCCGGAACGTGGCAGCAGCTGAGTAAACTCGCCGGCAAGGACCGCAAGGGCCACCCGACCGCCCGCTGGTTGGATCTGCTGGTGCTAGATGAGGCCAGCCAAGTGAAGACGGCGGCGGCGGCCGCGTACTTCCTGCTGCTCCGCGAGGGCGCGCACGTCGTGCTCGGGGGGGATGACCGGCAGCTCGGCCCGGTGCATGAGTTCAAGGCGCAGGAGACTTTCGACGGCCTTCTCGACTGCGCGTTCACGTACCTACGGTCCGAGCGGCTCGCCGTCGCCACCACGAAGCTCGTCGTGAACTACCGGACGAACGCCGAGATCGCCGGCTGGCCCAAGGTGCGGTTCTACGACAATGAGTACGAGGCACACTTCCCTAACCAGCGGCTGGAGGTCGCGGTGCCGCGGTCGGCGCCGAGCGGGTGGCCTGCGGCGCTGCCGTGGAGCGACGCCTGGCCGGTGTTGCTCGACCCCGAGCTCCCGGTCGCCACGCTCACGTACGCCGCGAGCGGGTACACCCAGGCGAACCCCTTCGAGGCCGGTGTCGTGGCGGCGCTGGCGTGCCTCCTTCGCCTGGCGCGCGGGGAGACGGAGGATGAAGCCACGTTCTGGCGTCGGCGGCTAGGCATCGTGACGCCGCACCGCGCGCAAGCCGCCCGTATCAGCCAACTCCTTCGTGACACAGGCCTCTTCGCGCGGCCGCGCGTCGCCACCGTGGACGCGTTCCAGGGGCAGGGCCGCGATGTCATCCTGGCCAGCTACGCCGTGGCCGACCGCGACTTCGTGCGTGCCGAGGAGGAATTCATTCTCGACCCGCGCCGGTTCAATGTCTCGCTCACCAGGGCGCGCCAAAAGTACGTGGTCGTTGCGAGCGACGCACTCCTCGAGTACCTGCCGGCGGATGCCGAGGTCGCCCGCATCGCGGCGCACTTGCAGCTCTTCGTCGAGGACTATTGTTCGGGAGTCGATCGCCCGCTTACTGTGCCAAGCTTCGGCGCGGTCCCCGCCGGTCGCGCGGACCTGCTGGAGTGCCGACTCCGGGGAGTCCGGGCCGCAGCGCTCTGAAGCGTTCTGACTTCCTGCGTTCTCGCTGCGTCGCCGCAACGCGGAGGGAGAATCGCCAGCAGGGGCGCCGCGCTCGCGCGAGCGCGCGGCCACGTCAGGCATCGCGCGGGTCCGAGCGCTCGGCACCGGCTCAGCGGCGGCCGAGTAACGAGTATTCCTCCGTTCAGGGGACGTGCGACCAATACTTCGAACGGCGATAGCTGGTCGTCCGATCCGCCTGTTCGGATCCGATCAGGTCGTCGCTGGCTCGCCCCCCTGCCGGGCTCACGAGGTAGCAGCCGCTGCCTGAGTGGACTGCCCTCGGCGCGGGGGCGGCCTCCTACCGTCCCGCACCCCACGTCGGCCCCGGCGCCGGCAGCGTCAGGGCGTCGGGGCGCTCGCGCGACGCGTAGGCCGCGCCCCGGAGCTGCAGCATCAGGACCTCCGCGGCGAGCTCGCGCGAGTCCCCGGGCTTGAACGTGTACGGACGGCGCATCGCCTTCGGGTTGCGCGGCGTGAAGAGTCGGCACGTGGCGCGCGGGTCGCCGAGCGAGAAGACGCGTTAGCTGAAAGGCCGCGCGTGAGGAGGCCCGTAGTGCACGTCCCGGACGCGGTAGGTCACGCCGTCGGGCGCGGTGAAATAGAAGGGCTCCGGCGTCTACCTACGCCATGACCCCACGGGGGGACATACCGGGCGCCGACGCGTGTGTCGGGCGGGCCGCGCTGACGTCGCCGGAAGCACGAATGCCCGGCCAATAGCCGGGCATCCGCGGGATCGTCTGGGCTGAGAGGCGCCGGTCGGAATCGAACCGACGATGCGAGATTTGCAGTCTCGAGCCTTACCACTTGGCTACGGCGCCGTGCAGTCGCCGGAAGCTATCGGCACTGCCCGCATTCCTCAAGCACGCCCGCTGCGCGGTCACGCTGCTTCCAGGCTCCCTTCACACGCTGCCAGCCGAACGACCCGCATCCGGCTACACAAAACCGGACGCGGATCGTTGATCTCCAGTAACGGATTGCGACGCGCGAGCCCTCGCCGTCGCGAGCGTGACTCGCCTGGCCCGAACCTACGTGCGCGGCGGCGTCGGCCGCGCCATCGGCTTGCGCGGCAGCTTCTCGTCGCGGTTCGCGGCCTGGTAGACGAACGTCGCCACGACCACCGAGTTGTGCTTCATGTCGTCCGACTGGACGCGCTCGTAGACATCCATGTTGGAGTGGTGCGTCCGCGAGCTGTACTCCACCTCGTCCTGGATGAACTGGAAGCCCGGGAGCCCCACCCCATCGAAGGCGAGGTGGTCCGTTCCACCTGTGTTGCGCGGGGTGAGCGTCGTCATGCCCACGCCGCGGAACGGCTCCATCCAGGCCTGGAAGATCGGCGCCACCGCCTGATTCCCCTGCAGGTAGACGCCCCGGATCTTCCCCGTTCCGTTGTCCACGTTGAAATACCCGGCGAACTTCGCGTGCTCCGGCTTGAGCGTGAGCGGGCCCGCGGGCGCGCCACCCGGACCGCCACGCCCGCCGCCGGCTCCAGCCCCACCGGGCTGCCCCGCCGCACCGGGCACCGCTGCCGGCCGCTCGGCGAAGTGCTGGGCCACGTAGGCGCGTGAGCCGAGGAGCCCCTGCTCTTCCCCGCCCCAGAGCGCGATGCGAATGGTCCGGCGCGACTTGAGTCCCGCCGCCTTGATGATGCGCAGCGCTTCCATCATGACGGCCGAACCGGCGGCATTGTCCGTGGCGCCGGTGCCGGTGTGCCACGAGTCGAAGTGGCCGCCCAGCATCACCACCTCATCCTTCAGCTTGGGGTCCGAGCCGGGAATCTCGGCCACCACGTTGAAGGAGTTGAGGTCGGCGTCGTAGAACTTGTTCTCCGCGTTCAGCTCGAGCGTCACGGGGAGGCCCTTGGCGACCGTGCGCGCGATGCGGCCGTAATGCTCGACCGCCAATGTCACCTTCGGTACGTCCGGCGGCGCGTTCGGCTCGCGCGCGCCGCCGCCGCTCACGAAGATCGTGCCCCCATCACCGCGGCCGGGCGAGAGGAGCGCGAGCACCCCCTCGTCCACGTAGAACTGCTGGCGCTGGCGGTTGAACTCGGCCGCCCCCGCGAAGTTGCCGCGCCCGCCGCCACCCCGCCCGCCCGCCGGCCGCTCGGGCTCGGGCTGCGAGAGCGCCGTCAGCTCCTCATCCGTGTAGCGGCTGCCGAGCGCGGTGAAGCTCGGGCGCACCTCGCGCGCCGGCGCGGTCATCACGAACTTGCCGCGCAGCTTGCCGCGGTACTTCTCGAGGTCCGGCGCGCTGTCGATCATGGCCATCACGACCTCGCCACGTGCGGGGCCCTTCGTCCCGACGCTCCACGCCTGCGGGTAGGCGAAGATCGGATAGGCCTGTGGCGTGAGCGCCTGCAACGTGAAGCGCTCGTTGCTCCATCCACGCCCGAACGGGCCCCACGGCTCGAGGCGGGCGTTCACGAGGCCATAGCTCTGAAGCGTCTTCACGGCCCAATTCCCCGCCGCGCGGTAGTTGGGGGAGTTCGTGAGCCGCGGCCCGTAGACGTCCGTGAGCCAGCTCATCGTTTCCATCACCTGCGAGCGGTTCGTCCCCTCGTCCTTGATGCGGGCGATTGCGAGCGTGTCGAGCCGCTCGCCAGCCGCCTGCGCCATGGGGCGCGCGGCCGACTGTGCGGCGAGCGAGGACGAGGCGAGCGCGAAGGCGATGGCAGACGCGGTAACGACTCGGCGGATGCGCCACGCGTGCGTCGCAAGCGGCTGCGGACGAAAATGCATGTGTGTCTCCGATTGGTGTGACGATGCGCGCCGAGAGGACGGCGGCCGCGCCACCTTCCGATACGCGCGGCCGCGCGGAGGCGTTGGTGCCCGGTGTCGCCAGCGACGGTAGTCCAGCAGAGCGTGCACGGACATGCACCAGGCGTGTCGAAACGCAGCAGATCGCGCCGGCAATGTCGCAGCATCGCAATCCAATCGCCGCCGGAAGCGCATTTCGCGCGCAACAAGCGCGGCGGCGCGCGATAAATGGCGTCCCATTCGCAATCGGAGAGCGACATCTGAAGTCGAGGCGCGCCCTTTGCACCAGAGGCCGCCGCCTGATGTCCGGCGCGTTGCGGTGTGGTTCGCGTGACCGGCCATCTCACAAAATCGACACTGGGGGGGTCAGATGGATGAAGAGCGGGAGAAGCGCAATCGTGGGTTCGCGGCCATGGACCGTGAGCGGCAGCGGGCGATCGCGAGCGAGGGTGGGCGGGCCGCGCACCAGAAGGGCACCGCGCACGAGTTCAATGCGGACGAAGCGCGCGCGGCGGGCCGGAAGGGCGGGGTGGCGGTGAGTGGGAACCGCGAGCACATGGCCAACATTGGCCGTCGGGGCGCCGAGGCACGCCGCATCTCGCTCGCGTCGCGAGACGGTGCGGAGTCGCGCGCGAATGGCGGCATGGGGAACGGCGGCAGAGACGACTTCCGGGAGCAGATCGCAGCGCAGGGCGACTAGTCACTCCGAAGACGGCAGATCCGCGGCCGTGCAGGACGGGCGGCCGCGGACGGAGTGTCAGACGGAGAGTCAGGGTGCCGGCATGCACGATCCGCCGCCCCCCCGATCACAAGCTCACCCGACGCGCCGAGCGTGGCGGTACCATTTCGCCGCGCTCGGCGCTCTAGTGATGCGGGGCGCGGCGGATCCGTCCCGTCACCGGCCCGACACCCGCACGAACTGGTCTGGCGCTCGATTGGAACCCATTATTTAGGTTACCATGCAAAGTGATTCTGGGCATACCACGTCCGTCTGGATGGCGACGGCGGACGTCCCGCAGTTCGCGCCGCTCGAAGGGGATGCGAGCGCGGACGTCTGCGTCATCGGCGCGGGGATCGCCGGGCTGAGCACGGCGTACCTGCTCGCGCGCGAGGGGCAGCGTGTCATTGTGGTCGATGACGGGCCGGTCGGCGGTGGGGAGAGCGGCCGGACCACCGCGCATCTTGCCAGCGCGCTCGACGACCGCTTCCTCCGCATCGAGAAATACCACGGCGAGCGCGGCGCGCGGATCGCCGCCGAGAGCCATGCCGCGGCCATCGACCGCATCGAGCGCATCGTCGCCGACGAGGAGATCGCGTGTGATTTCGTCCGGCTCCCAGGCTACCTCTTCCTCGCGCCCGGGGACGACGCGGACCTCCTCGACCACGAGCTGGAGGCAGCACACCGGGCCGGGCTAGCCGACGTCTCGCTCGAGACCACCACGCCTGTCGCCTCGCTCGGCGGCCCATGCCTGCGCTTCGGGCGCCAGGCCCAGTTCCACCCACTGCGTTACCTGGCGGCGCTCGCGCGCTGCATCGTCCGCGATGGCGGGGCGATCTACAGCGGTACGCACATCAAGGGTGTGGAAGCGAAGCCGCGCCGCCCGCAGGCCAAGACAGACGATGGGAAGACGATCACCGCGAACGCGATCGTCGTCGCGACGAACTCGCCGATCAGCGATTACGTCACCATGCACACGAAGCAGGCGCCCTACCGCACCTTCGTGATCGGGGCGCGTGTCCCGAGCGGATCCGTCCCGGCGGGCCTCTACTGGGATACCGGGGACCCCTATCACTACGTGCGCGTGCATCCCGTGGCCGGTCACGACGTGCTCATCGTCGGCGGAGAGGACCACAAGACGGGCCAGAAGGACGATGCCGACGAGCGCTTCGCGCGACTCGAGGCGTGGACGCGCGAGCGCTTCCCAGTGGCCGAGCGTACCGAGTATCGCTGGTCGGGGCAGGTGCTGGAGCCGGTGGATCTCATGGGGTTCATTGGCCGCGACCCGGCAAACGAGCCTGCCGTCTACATCTGCACCGGCGACTCCGGACAGGGCATGACGCATGGCACGATCGCCGGTATCCTGCTCACGGACCTGATCCTCGGCCGCGAGAATCCCTGGGAGGCGCTGTACGACCCGAGCCGGGTTACCTTGCGCGCCACCCTCGAGTTCGCGAAGGAGAACCTCAACGTCGCCGCCCAGTACAAGGATCTCGTCACGCCGGGCGAGGTGTCGTCGCCCGATGAGGTCGAGGCGGGGCACGGCGCGGTGATCCGGCGCGGCGTGCGGAAGGTGGCCGTCTACCGCGATGAAGGCGGCACGATCCACGAGCGCTCCGCCGTCTGCACGCACCTCGGCTGCATCGTGGCCTGGAACTCGACCGAACGGAGCTGGGACTGCCCGTGTCACGGATCGCGATTCGATCCGTATGGCAAGGTGGTCAACGGTCCCGCCATCAGCGAGCTGGAGGCCGTACGCGAAGAGTGACCAGGCCGGCGGGGAAACCGTCTTTCGGGTATGACCCGGCAGACCGCCTCCTCCCGCCCGATGCTACGCGCCGCCGCCAGTGGCGCCCGCACATGACCGTGCGGCGCGACGTGCGCGATCTGGAGGCTGCCCCGCCGGACGTCGCGTATGCGCCGCCCGCGCCACTCGCATCGCTCGCACCGTCCACGTCACCTGGGGCTCCTGTGGCTCCTGCGTCGCCCACGCCTCCTTCGTTGCCGGCAGGTGAAGCACCGCGCACACGCAGGGTAAGCCGGGATCGCGCCGCGCGCGCGCCGGCGCCGCTACCGGTCCGCCCACCACCCGTCGCGCGGTCCATTCTCTGGCGCCCCACTGACGCGCCAGACGCGCCGGATACTGATGCGGCCACCGGGGAGGCGGTGTTCATCACGCAGGGCGCACTCCGCGAGATCGGCCGCCACATCTGGACCGCCCCCGAGCAGGAAGTGCTCGGCTTCCTCCTGGGGGAGCACGTACAGTCGTCACACACGGGCGCGCGGCATCTGCTCGTGACGTCCACCACGCAGAGCTCCTACGTGCTGGCCGAGGATGGGGCCGAGCAGATCGGCGACGATGCGCTACACGCGGCGTACCTGGAGGCGCGCCGCCGCAAGCTCGTCCTCCTCGGCTGGTACCACAGCGCGCCCTTCGTGTGGCCCGAGCCCGACCCCCGCGACCTCCGATCGCACGCCGTGCACTTCACGGAGCCGTGGCAGGTGGGGATCGTGGTCGCGCCGACCGGCGAGCGGCCCACCGGGGGCGTGTTCCGCGCTGGCGCGGGCGGCGACCTGCGGAGCCCGTTCCTCCCCTTCTACGAGGTGGTGGACGAGGGCGGCGTGCTCCCGGACGGGCGCAAGCGCACCGTGACGCCGTGGAAGAACTACAGTACTGATGACGTCACCGAGCGTGGGACGCAGCTAGCGGTCGTTCGCCCGCGGATGGCGACCGGGGCGATTCCGGTACTCATTCCCAAGGCACGTCCCGCGGAGAAGCGATCGGGCCTCAGGAAGACCGCCGCGCCTGGCTCGCGGATGAGCGCTCGCCAGCGGCGCGAGCGCCGCAAGCGCATGGCGATCGCCGCGGTCACCGGCGCCGCGGTCCTCGGCGCGCTGGCGAGCGCGCTCATCCTGTTACCGCAGTAGGTCGACAGCGGGTCGCAGGAGACCGCCCCGGCCCCACTTCCCACCTTCAGTGCCCCGCGTGCTCGCTCCCCCACACCGCCGCCGGATCCGCGGCGTAGGCATTGACGTGCACCATCCAGCCGAAGAGCTGCGGGATCCAACGGCCCTTCGCGGCCGCGCACTCTCCTTCGGTCGCGATGCTCCCGCGCGGTCCGAAGCGTAGCACCCCGTTCTGCGTCTCGCTCCAGCGTCCGGTATCCCGGCGCGGCGGGACGCAGAGGTTGACGTGGCGGTGCCACCGGGCAATACCCAGCGGCACGCGCGCGTCGAGCTGCTCGGCGGACATCGTACGCGGCGCGTGGTACATCGCTCCGACGAGCGTGAACCGCCCATCCGCCGCCTTCTCGTAGAGCAGCGAGCTGGGCCGCGCGGCGTCGAACGCGAAGGCCTCGCCAAACGAGCGCTGGTAGCTCGTGAGGTGGTAGACTTTCTGCGGAATGTCGGGGCGGAACACACGGTAGCCGGCCGCTTCCGCCACGCGTACATCGGTGTACCTGGCAATGCCACGCCGCAACTCCTCGAGCACGCGCGCCGCGCGCGCCGAGTCTGAGGGGGTGGCCGTACGCGTCGGCGTGAGGTCGAGATGCGCGCCACCGGTCATGTGGTCGGCCATGGACTCGTTCACCGCGGTCGCGGCATGCCGATCGGCGGGAGACTCGCTCCCCTGGCGCGGGCGCGTGGCCGGCGCGGATGTCGCGGGCGGCGCGCCGTGCGAGTGCCCCGACTGCGCTAGACCGCGTGTTGGAGTGAGCACAGTCGCCACAGCGAGCCATGCCGCGGACACTGCCAATGAGAGTGCCAGCCCCCGGAGGGACCGTCTATATTCTTTCATCTCGCTTCACCCGTTCCGATGGTTCGACACAGTGATCCAGACGCCGCCGTTGGGAAGTGTCCACAGGGTTGACCGTTCGGAGCACGCCGCCGTTAAGTGCTACCCCGCCGAGCGCGCGGCGCCACGTGCCGCGATCTGCGCGAGCCGCGGGCTCGCTCCGGCGCGATGACCAGGCCCGAGTCGGATGCGAGCGTGGACATCAGCGTCGTCATCCCCACGACTGGCCGGGTGGCGACGCTCCGCGAAGTCCTGGCCGCGCTCGCCCGCCAGCGATTCGACCCGGCGCACATGGAGGTGGTCATCGTCGCCGACGGCGCGGACGCGGCGACGCTCGCGATCGTCGAGGCAGAGCTCGGCCGGCTCTCCTGCCGCACGGCCGCCCTCCTCCAGCCTCGCGGGGGCGCGGCCGCCGCGCGGAACGCGGGAATCGCGCACGCAGCGGGGCGCGTGATCCTCATGCTCGATGACGACATCGTCGCCGAGCCGCAGCTCGTGGCCGAGCATGCGAGGCACCACGCGGGGCGAGGGGACACGGTGGTCTCCGGTGCGCTTCCGATCCAGGTGGTGGGAGAGGAGCCGGCGCACCAGCGTGCACTTCGTACCTGGTGGGAGCGTACGCTCGCGGAGAAAGCGTCGGCCGGGCACCGCTCGTCCTTCCGGGACTTCGTCACGGGAAACGTCTCTGTGCCGCGCGAGCGACTACTCGAGGTAGGCGGCTTCGACATCCGCTTCGCGGGGTGCGGGCGCGAAGACTACGAGCTGGGCTATCGCCTACAGCGCGCCGGCCTGCGCTTCGTGCACGAGCCACGCGCCATCGGGCTGCATCTCTACCGGAAGTCGCCCGTGGAGTGGCTCCGGATGTGGCGCACCTACGGCCGGGCCGACGTCATCTTCGCGCGCACGCACCCGGAGATCGCCGGCGAAGTGATGACGCTCGTCCGCTTCCCCGCCGTGCCCTGGGTACCGGCCGCCGTCGCCCTCGGCGAGCGCGCGGTATTGGCGCTGAACGGGCGCGGCGGGCATGCCTGGAAGTGGGCGGTCGGCGCCACGCGCGCGGCATACTACTGGCACGGGGTGCGCGAGGAAGCGCGGGACGCCGACGAGCTACGCTGGCTCGTGCGCGCCCGTGCCGCCGCGCTCAGCAGCACGCCTGCCTAGCCGCGGCATCCGGAGCGCACTCACATCCGCCTCATGCCGACGGCCATTCGCACCCTCGAGCTCGACGATCCGCCCGCTGACCTGGTGGGGCTGACGGAGTACGCGCGCGCGCTCGTACTCGTCCGCTGGCGCGGCGAGCCGGTGGGGCAGATGATGGTGCACGTCACGCGCGGGCGCGTCTCGGCCGGGGAGCTACGCGAGCGCGCGCTCGCCGCCGCGCAGAGCCGGCTCCGCGAGCGGTGGGTCCACGACTTCCTCGGCTGGAATGAGGCCGCGAGCGTGCCGCCCACCGCGACCGTCGCGGTGTGCACGCGCGACAGGACCGACGACCTGCGCCGTTGCCTCGACGCGCTCCGGACCCTCCCGGACGATGGGCAGGAAGTGCTGGTGGTGGACAATTGCCCGTCGTCGGACGCGACGCGAGATCTCGTGGCGCGCTACCCCGGTGTGCGCTACGTGCGCGAGGAACGCGCGGGGCTCGACATTGCGCGCAACCGCGCGCTCCACGAAGCGCGCGGCGACGTGGTTGCCTTCACCGACGACGACGCAGCGGCCGACCCCGGCTGGCTCCGCGCACTCCTCCGAAACTTTGGCGACCCGCGCACGCTCTGCGTCACCGGGCTCACGATGCCGCTCGAGTTGGAGACGGAGGCACAGGAGTGGTTCGAACGCACCAGCTCGTTCGGCCGGGGGTTCTGGCGCGCGACCTACGACGGTACCGTGCACAGCACGCTCGCCGTGGCACGAATCGGGGCCGGCGTCAACATGGCGCTCCGCCGGAGCGCGGTGGAGGCTATTGGCCCGTTCGATGAAGCGCTCGACGCCGGGACGCCGACGCAGTCGGGTGGGGATCACGAGATGTTCACGCGTATCCTGGCGTCCGGCTACAAGATCATCTACGAGCCGGCGGCGCTGGTGTGGCACCGCCATCGCCGAGACTGGCACTCGTTGCGAAAGGCGCTCTACGGATACGGGGTCGGGGTATACGCCGAGCTGACACGTGCGCTGGTGGTAGGAGGCGAGCTGAACGCGCCGCGCGTCGCGCTCGGGTGGCTGCGGCACACGCAACTGCCCGCGCTCGTCCGCGCCCTGCTCCGCCGCCCGGAGAGCGTGCCGCTCGACCTCGTCCTCGCCGAGCTGCGCGGGTGCGCCGCGGGCCCACGGGCCTACTTCACGTCGCGGCGGCTACTCCGCGCCACCACCCGCTCGGCGTGATGGCGCCGGCCGTCAGCGTCGTCGTCCCGACGCATAACCGCCGCGACTCCGTGCTGCGGCTGCTGGCGGCGCTGGAACGCCAGCCGCGCGCCGCGGATACGCTCGAAGCGGTGGTGGTCGCCGACGGCTGCACCGACGATACGGTAGCGGCGCTCCACGGCGTGGCCTTCTCCTTCCCCGTGCGCGTGCTGGAGCAGTTCCCGGGACGCGGCGCGGCGGCGGCCCGGAACCTCGGTGCGGCGCACGCCACCGGCGCGCTCCTCGTCTTCCTGGACGACGACATCGAGCCCGGACCGACGCTGGTCGAGGCCCACCTCGAGGCGCATCGGCGCGAGCGGCGCGATCGCGCCGCTCGCGTGGTGGTAGGCGCGTGCCGCCCGGCGCGCTCGGTGCGCCCCGACCTGTTCCAGACGACGCTGTGGGCATGGTGGGACGACCAGTTCTACGAGATGAGCCGCCCGGGCCATCGCTTCAGCTACCAGGACCTGTTCACGGGCAACTGCTCCCTCCCTGCGGCACTGTTCGCGCGCCTCGGTGGCTTCGACGCGACACTCCCCGAGAGCTGCCGCGACGACTTCGAGCTCGGAGTCCGAGCCGTGGACGCGGGCGCGGAGATCACGTTCGCGCCCGACGCGGCGGCGGTCCACCACGATGCGACGGACCTGGACCGGTGGTACCGTCGTGCCCGTGCCGAGGGGCACGCCGACGTGTCGCTCGCCCGGCGACATCCGGCGCTCGTTCGCACGCTCCAACTCTCCCACGTCGGGCACCGGCCAACATCGGTGTTCGGCATGCTCTGTTGGCTCGCGTTCCGGTGGCCAGCTGCCGGCGATCTGATCGCGGCGCTTGCGCGCGCCCTACTCCGCCCGCTCGAGTCGCTCCGCCTACGCCGGTCGTGGCGTCGCCTCAGCATCGCCGGGAAAGTCTACTGGTACTGGCGCGGCGTCGCGGCGGGAGTTGGGACGCGCCAGGCGCTGGGATCACTGCTGGCGGCCGCGATCGGCGCCGGCATCTCGGACAGGGAAATTGATGTCGATCTGAGCGCGGGAATGGGCGCGGCGGAGCGGCTGGTCGACGTGGAGCGCCCGTCGGGCGCGCGCCTCTTCTACGGAGACCAACCCGTGGGCCGCATCCCGCCGCGCCCGGGCGCCGAGCCCCTCCGTGGCATCCACGTCCGCCGCGCGCTCGCCACCGACCTCTCCCACCAGCTCCTCCTTGCGCTCGCCGTCGAGGGAACGATCCCCATGATTGCCGGCGTCGCGCCGGAGAATCGGCGCACCGTGGCCGGACGCTCACGCGCCTCCCGCGCGGAGCGCGCGGCGTGGGACGGACTCGCCGCTTCGCCAAACGTGCCGACGGACTTGCGGGCATGACGGCCCCACGGGCCGCGCTCGGCGCGGCGCGGCGATGGCTGCACCGGCTGGCCGGCGGTCCCGCGAGTGTGGACCCCGAGATGGAGCAACTCCGCCGGCAGCTCGCCGAGTATGAGCGCGGTTGGCCGCCCGGCCACTTCTATTCTCCCATCCCGTCGCTGGCGGAGGTGTCGCGGCGCGAGGCCGAGATCTTCCGTGTGCCGCGGGAGATACCAGGTGTGGACCTCAACGAGGGCGAGCAGCTCGCACTGTTCGCGGCGCTCGCGCCGTACTACGACGAGCAGCCGTTCCCTGATCACCGCCGCGAGGGCGGGCGCTACTTCTTCGAGAACCCGATGTACACGTACGGCGAGGCGCTCATCCTCTACGCGATGATGCGCCATCTCCGCCCCCGCCGCATCGTCGAGATCGGGAGTGGGCACTCGTCATGCGCGATGCTAGACACCGTTGAGCGCTTTCTGGGCGGCGCGGTCGCGTGCACGTTCATCGAGCCGTACCCCGACCTCCTTCGTTCGCTCGTCGGAGACGACGAGTTCGCGCGACTCCGGGTGATCGCGAAGCCGGTGCAGGACGTGGACCCCGAGGTATTCGCGGGGCTCGAGGCTGGCGACATCCTGTTCGTGGACTCGACGCACGTCGCCAAGGTCGGCAGCGACGTGAACCACATCGTCTTCCGGGTGCTCCCGACGCTGCAGCGCGGCGTCTACGTCCACTTCCATGACGTGTACTACCCCTTCGAGTACCCGCGCGAGTGGGTGTACCAGGGTCGGGCCTGGAACGAGGCGTACGTGATGCGCGCCTTCCTCCAGTACAACCGAGAATATCAGGTCGCGTTCTTCAACTCGTTCTTCGGTACGTTCCACCGCGAGCTGCTCGGCGAGCGGATGCCCCTCTGCCTCCGCGGCCCCGGGAGCAGCCTCTGGCTCCGGAGAGTGTGAGCGGGATGGACGTCGTCCCCCCCACGCGGCCAGCCGCGGCGGTGGGCATCTTGTATGAACCTGCCGGAGCGTTCGCCGAATCCCCGCGACCCGCCACGCCCGCGCGCCCGGCGGCGCTTCGGGGTGCGCTGGACGCGCCGATCAAAGTCATTGACGTCGAGCTGGCCCACGGGCTCACCGACATCGATGGGTGCGCCGGGTACATCGCGGTGCACGCGTTGGTTCGCCGGCGCGGCCACCCGATCGGCTGGCTGACGATCGCCGAGCCGGACGCGGCGTGCGTGCCGGCGGAGCGAGTGCGCGAGGCGATCGCGACGCAGCTGGGGCCCGCCCTGGTGACGCCATTCCTCGCGGAGCGGATCGGAACCAAGCCGGCTGTGGCACTCCCGCCCGTGAGCATCGTCGTGTGCACGCGTGATCGGACAGAGGAGATGGAGGGGTGCCTCGGCGCGCTCGCCGCGCTCGATTATCCCGAGCACGAAGTCATCGTCGTGGACAACGCCCCGCGCACGGACGAGACGGCGCGCCTGGTGGCCGAATACCCCGGCGTGCGCTACGTGCGTGAGGGCCGGCCGGGGCTCGACTGGGCGCGCAACCGCGGGATCACGGAGGCACGTCACGACATCATCGCCTTCACGGATGATGACGCGCGCGCCGACGTAGGCTGGCTGCGCGGCATCGCGCGCGCGTTCGCCGACCCCTCGGTCGGTGCGGTGACCGGGCACGTGGCGCCGGCGGAGCTGGAGACCGAGGCGCAGCAGATCTTCGAGCTCGTCTACGGCGGGATGGGGAAGGGGAAGCAGGCGCGGCACTTCCGCGGCGACACGATGCGCGCCTTCTCGCTCGTCGGCGCGCACCACATGGGGGTAGGCGCGAACATGGCGTTCCGGCGTTCCGTGCTCGAGGCGGCGGGCGGGTTCGACACCGCGCTCGACGTCGGCACGCCTTCGCACGGGGGTGGGGACCTGGACATGTTCCACCGCGTGGTGGCCGCAGGCACGACGCTGCGCTACGAGCCGAGCGCGCTGGTGTGGCACCGCCACCGGCAGGATATGGCGGGGCTGCGCCGCCAACTCCGCGACAATGGGCGAGCCTTCGGGGTGTTCCTGCTGACGATCTGGTATCGCCGCCAAATCCCACGCCACAAGACCGCACAGTATGCGGTCCGCGTGTGGGCACGCTGGCTGGTGGAGCGCCCGATCAAGCGGCTACTCGGACGGGAGGCGATGCCGATGTCGCTCCTGTTGGCGGAGCTGCGTGGCGCGCTGGACGCGCCGCACGCGTATCGGGAAACGTACCGGCGGGATCGGGAGATCAAGGGGCGGGGGTAGCGTCCCGCTACTTCACCGCCCGGCCGTACTTCCGCATCGCCGCGAGCAGCCGGTCGTGCGGCAGCGCGAAGATGCGCAGATCGTCAGCCCCGGTCATTGTCTCGGCGGCGAGCATGGCGTTGAGGATCGCCTCCTCCGTCGCCTGCACGGTGGCGTAGAAGAGCGGGTTGATGCGGGGGTTCGGGAGCATCTCCACGCGCGCGACACCCGTGTCCGCCGCCGAGCGGGGGTTCGCGGTGGAGAAGGCGACGAAGATGTCGCCAGACGAGTTCTCCCCCTTCCCTCCCATCCGGCCGACGCCCAGTGCCGCACGCGTGACGAGACGCTTGAGCTGGTGCGGGAGGAGCGGCGCATCGGTCGCGACGACGATGATGATCGAGCCCGCGCCGTCGTCCGCGGTGCCAGGGCCGGACGGGCGGGCAGGCGGGGACGCGTCTCCGCATCGTGGCAGCCCGCGGCGGACGGTCGTGTCGCGCGACGCGATGCACGCGAGGAGATCGGGGATCTCTTCACCCACCGGAACGCCGGCCACACGCAGCTCGCGGCGCGCGCCGTAGTTGCACTGCACGAGAACGCCCACCGTGTAGCCGCCCTGTGCCGCGTCGAGCTTGCGCGACGCCGTGCCGATGCCGCCCTTGAAGCCGTGGCAGCGCATTCCCGTTCCGCCGCCGACGTTTCCTTCCACCACCCGGCCGCCAGCCGCACCGTCGAGCGCGGCGAGCACGTGCACCGGCTTCACGTGAAACCCGTTGATGTCGTTGAGCGCCCCGTCATACGTCTCGGCCACCACCGGCAGACCCCAGGGCTGGAGCCCGGGGCGCGACACCTGCCACTGGAGGATGGCGTCACGCACGACGCCGACACTGTGCGTGTTCGTGATCGCGACCGGGCCCTCGAGGACGCCAGACTCCTGGAGCCACGTCGTCCCGGTCATCTCGCCGTTCCCGTTCAGCGTGAACCACGCGCCGAACACCGGGTCCGCGCTCCCCTTGCCGCGCGGGTGGATCACCGTCACGCCCGTGCGCACGGGCCCCGTGCCCACGACGAGCCTCCCGCTGCCGGTGATGAGCGTCGTGTGCCCGACCTCGACGCCGGCGACATCCGTGATCGCGTCGAGCGCGCCCGCCGTACCGCCGATGAGGATACTCAGCCCCATCTCGCGCGCGCGCTCCCTGGCCGGCGGAGCACCTCGCGCCGCGGCCTGTGCGGCGGCGACCGAGGTCGCGGAGGTGGCGGCGGCGGCGAGCATCGCCATACATGCGGCGACGGAGCATGGAGGGAGCAGGCGGCGCATGGCCGGCTACCGCATGGCCATCGCGGCGCCGGGCGCTGGCGCGGCACCGCCCGGGAAGTACGCGTTCCGGGCGTACTGCGCGACCATCCGCTGAGTATTGAAGAACGATCCATTGAGCGCGATCGCGTGCCGCATCACCTCGGCGTACTCGAGAGGGCGCGCGTAGAAGGCCGGGAGGATGTCGCGTTCCAGCTTGACGTACAGATCCTCGGCGTCGCGTGCCGGATCGGCGACGACGCCGGGCTCGTCGCCAATGGCCCACCCAGTGACCCCCTCCACGTACCCCTCGACCCACCAGCCATCGAGGACGCTGAGCGAAGGGACGGCGTTCAGGGCCGCCTTCATCCCACTCGTGCCCGAGGCCTCCAGCGGACGGAGCGGATTGTTGAGCCAGACATCCACACCGCTCGTCATGAGGGCGCCGAGCGTCATCTCGTAGTTGTCGAGGTAGACGACCGGAATGTCGCTCCCGAGGGCATGCGCCGCCTGGTACACCTTGCGGATGAGCGCCTTGCCTGGCTCGTCGCGAGGGTGCGACTTGCCACCGAAGATGATCTGGAGCCGCCCAACCTTCTTCGAGATCGCTTCGAGGCGCGCGAGGTCGCTGAAGATGAGATCCGCGCGCTTGTACGGCGTCGAGCGGCGTGCGAAGCCGACAGTCATGACGGTTGGATCGAGCTTCACACCGGTGCGGCGCGCCACGGCGTCGAGCAGCGCCCGCTTCGCGAGCCCGTGCGCCGCGCGGATCTCCTCGAGCGGAATGCACGATGCGTAGCGAAGGTAGCCGTTGTCGTGGCGCCACTCCGGGATGTGCCGGTCGAACAGGTCGCGGAAGGGGGCGGACGTCCAGGTGAGCGCGTGCACGCCGTTCGTGATCGCGTGGATCGGGTAGTCGGGGAACATCTCCTCTGAGACTTCCTTGTGCCGGAGCGCGACCGCATTGACGAATCGCGTGCAGCGGAGGGCGAGGTTCGTCATGTTGAGCTCCCCATGCTCGAGCGCGCGCGCGGCCTCGAGCACGCCCACGCGCAGCGGGCCGAGCACGCGCGCCGCGAGGTCGAGGGGGAATCGGTCATGCCCGGCGGGAACCGGCGTGTGCGTCGTGAACACGGCCTGCGCCCGCACCGCGTCCACGTCGGCCTCCATCAGGTCCCAGGGCGCGCGGCCGGAGAGCCGCCGCTCGAGCAGCGTGAGGAGGAGCAGCGCCGCGTGCCCCTCGTTGATGTGGAAGCAGACCTCCTCGTGGCCGAGCGCGCGCAGGATCTCCGCGCCCCCCATACCGAGGATCACCTCCTGGCAGAGGCGGTAGTGATTGTCGCCGCCATAGAGCGAGTCGGTGAGGTGCTGGTCCCAGGGCGAGTTCTCCGGGAGCGCCGTGTCGAGCAGGTAGACCGGCACCTCGTGCCCCGTCACCCCGCGGACGATATAGCGCCAGGCGTGCACCTTCACGGGCCGCCCCTCGACCTCGACAGTCGCCTCGGCGGGGAGGAGGGTGAGCAGATCCTCGGGTCGCCAGGCGACCGCGCTCTCCGTCTGATTCCCGGCGGCGTCGAGGTGCTGGGTGAAGTAGCCTTTCCGGTGCAGGAGGGTGATACCGACCATCGGCAGCTCGAGGTCGGCAGCGGCGCGGAGGGTATCGCCGGCGAGCACGCCGAGCCCACCACTGTAGGTCGGGAGCGCCTGCTCGAGGCAGATCTCCATCGAGAAGTAGCCGATGGTCGTGCGGGTGGCGTCTCGGCGCATATGGGGAACGGTCATGTCGGAAGCGGGCATGATCGCCGTGAAGGACGGGCGGGGAGTACCGCAGCGGGCGCCGGTAACGATCCGGCGTGGCCAACGGAGCGAATGAAGTCTGGCGGGTTCGTGGCCGGTTCGGCGTGGCGCTCCCGGAGCGCCGCAGATCCGGCGCCGGCTGACTAGAGCATCCACCGTGCCGCCCCACCCTCGGGCGTGGCCAGCGCGCTGGCAACGCACCACACCGGAACGTGGCGGAATACACTACCGGCGCGGAGCGCGGGTGTCCAGCCGCGCCCCGCGTCGCGGCGACAGACGCACCGATGCCACACTTCTGCTGCGCGGCACATCGCGCGCCTCGCCTCCGGGTGGACATTCCTGGCGTGGGCCCATCGGCACGGGCTGGCAGCTCAGCCGACGCGGCCGCGGAGCTCCCGGCACCGGCCGAGCGACCGCGCGACCTCGGGGTCCGTGGAGATCCGCTCCAGGGGCAGCCCCGTGCGCCGCGTCCAGCTCGGGTAGCGATCGGCCCCTACGCCGGGCACGTTCACCGGGTCGACCTCGCCGAGCACGTCATCGTAGGAGAGTCCGACGAGGGCGGCCGGGGAGCGGCAGAGGAAATCGTGCACCGCGCCCCGGAGGGCCGCGCCGCCACCCTCTCCCACAGGCTCCACGGCCGCGCCGTCTTCCGCCAGGCGGTCGAGCAGCGCGCGCCGCTCCCCGTCGCGCGCCTGGCGGGCTGCCGGCCCGCCCTCGGGGGGAATGAGTCCCGCAGCGACGCGGAGCTCCACGTCCCGCGCCTGCCAGAACCCGGCGAGGGGCACCATGTCGTGGGTGTCGGCGGTAGTGAGGGAGAGCGGCGTGTAGGAGGACGAGGACTTGTACGAGCCGCCGGCGCCGCGCTCGAAGTGCATCACGCGGGAGGAGAGAATTCCCCAATCCTCGAGGGTGGGTGGCACCTCTGGCGGCACGGTGCCGAGATCCTCGCCGACGACAAGCGCGCGAGCCAGCGTGCTCTCGAGCGCGAGAATGCCGAGCAGGTGTGCAGTGGGGAAGCGGACGTAGGCGCCATGCTCTCCGTCCCGACTATCGGGAATCCAGAACTGCCGGAAGAGACCGAGGATGTGGTCGATACGCAGGGCGCCGGCGTGGCGGAGACCCGCGCGAATGAGCGCGATCCAGTAGTCGTACCGCGACTCGGCGAGCGCGAGCGGGACGACCGGCCGCATCCCCCAGTTCTGCCCGCCGGCGGCATAGTCGTCTGGTGGCGCCCCGATGCTCACCCCGGTCGCGAAGAGATCGCCAAAGAGCTCGGCGTCGCTTCCGGAGGGGGAGGACCCGATTGCGAGGTCCTGGTAGATCCCGAGGGCGAGCCCGGCGTCGCTGGCCGACCTGGCGGCGGCGGCGAGCTGGCGGTCGAGCTCGAACTGGAGCCAGCTATGGAAGTCCGGGCGGTCCGGCTGACCGTCCTGGCGGGCCATGAACGCGGCGAAGTGGACGAGCGGTGGCCCCTGGCTCTCGACGTAGCGACGGTAGGCGGCGCCTCGCTCGGTGCTTCCGTCGTGGTGCCTCTCGACGAACGCAACGTGCAGGCGTTGCAGGATCTCGAGCTTGGCGGCGTAGACGTCAGAGTATGCGACATAACTGGCGTCTCGCAGCGGACGGAGCCGAGCGAGGAAATCCGGCGACACGAGCTGGCTTTGGATTTCCGGTAACTCGTTCGCCTCGGGAATAGCAGTTACGTCGATGTAGATCGGATTTCGGAAGAGCCTGCTCACCGGACTGTAGGGACTGATTTCCCCTCCGAAGTTCCGGAGAGCGTGGAGCGGATTGACGCCTACGAACGCCGCGCCCTGCTGCCCCGCCCACCTGGAGAGCCGAGCGAGGTCCGTCAGGTCGCCGACTCCCCAGTTCCGTTCGCTGCGGACCGCGTACAGGTTGGCGACAATCCCGTAGACGAGCCGGTCGCCGAGTAGCTCGCTTGGTGACGGGCACCGGGTGGGCGAGACGATGAGCGTTTGCTCTCCCGACGCCGTGCGGCCGCCACCACCGATCTCGACACTGACCGAGTAGTAACCAGGAGTCGGGACCAATGGCAGTTGCGCCGAGAGCGAGCCATCAGCGCCGATGCCGCATCGGCCGGAGAGACGGGTGAGCGCGTTCTCGCCGCCGGAGTGTGCCTCGCCGCCGGAGTGCGCCTCTCGCGCTGGCGAGAGCGTCACCTCCCATTCCACGGCGCCTCCGCCGGCCCAGTCGGCCGGAGCGCGCGCCGAGAGCGAGTCGCTCCGGCTGCGGACCACGGCGACCGGTGGGAGAACCCGCGACCCGTCCCGCTCGTCCCACGCCGCGATCGATCGGCGAGCAGCCGCCTCGGTGGAGGCGTCGAGCCGCATCCCGGCGAGGAGCGCGACGCGGGTGTCGTCCGAGGTCACGCGCGTCTCCCGTCCCGTCTGGTCCACGTACTCGGGGAGGATGCCGGCCCGGTCGGCGAGCCTGTGCAGGGCCGGCCGGCCGGCCCCGCGGCCGCGCCGGCTTACTGGAGCGGGCCGGTGTCGGCTTCGTCCCACTCCCCCTCCAACGGCTCGATCGAGCGGCGGCCCGGCAGTCGCGTCCGGCGCTCGCGGTGTGCGG
Source organism: Gemmatimonadaceae bacterium (assembly GCA_037720885.1). Taxonomy (GTDB): domain Bacteria; phylum Gemmatimonadota; class Gemmatimonadetes; order Gemmatimonadales; family Gemmatimonadaceae; genus JACMME01. Next base: position 26,253 of record JBBJNN010000036.1, read on the forward strand.
CGCTCTCGTCATCATCATCTTGAGCACCCTGATCGTCCGACGCGCCTCGCTCCTCGAGGTCCGGGGACAGCACCTCGGGCGGCTCGACGATGTGGGCGTCCACGAGCTGGATGTGGACGGTGTGCTCCCCACGCGCGTCTGGTTCCGGAACCAGGACGAGTGCGCCAAGCGGGGGGAGGTGCAGCACGAGGGACTGCGGGTAGCCATGGAGCGGGGCCGGTTCCGTCCGCACCCGCTCGAACGTTCCCCACCCGCTCCCGCCATAGCGGCGGTCGTCGCTCGAGAGCGCCGGCACATACGTGCCGGCGGCCGGGGCGCCGATGCGGTAGGCCTCGCGCGGCACCGGCGTCAGGTTGAGGACGACGATCACGTGCGCGTCGCCCGCCCGTCGCTCGTAGCTCAGCACCGAGTTCTCACGGTCGTTCACGCCGATCCACCGGAAGCCCGCGGGCTCGTGGTCGTCCCGCCACAAGGCCTCCTGCCCGGTGTAGAGACGCCCGAGCTCCGCCATGTATTCGCCGAGCTCGCGGTGCATCGGTTCGTTCGCGAGATGCCAGTCGAGGCTCGTGTCGTGGGTCCACTCCGCGTACGGCGCGATCTCGGTCCCCATGAAGAGCAGCTTCTTCCCGGGGCGCGTGTACAGGTAGGCGAGGAGCAGCCGGAGGTTCGCGAACTTCTGCCAGTGATCCCCGGGCATCTTCTCGAGCAGCGAGCGCTTGAGGTGCACCACCTCGTCGTGCGACAGCGGCATGACGAAGCGCTCCGTGTACTCGTAGATCATCGCGAACGTGAGCTTGTCGTGATGGAACCGGCGGTGGATGGGGTCCAGCGCGAAGTAGCTCAACGTGTCGTGCATCCAGCCCATGTTCCACTTGAACGTGAAGCCCAGGCCTCCGTCGCGGACGGAGCGCGTCACGCCCGGCCACGATGTGGACTCCTCGGCCACCATCATGCAGCCCGGCTGCTCGTGCCGCACGGTCTCGTTGAGCTGCTGCAGGAACGCGATCGCCTCCAGGTTCTCGCGCCCCCCGAAGGCGTTGGGGAGCCACTCGCCCGGGTCGCGGCTGTAATCGAGGTAGAGCATGGATGCTACCGCATCCACACGCAGGCCGTCCACGTGATACTCCTCGAGCCAGAAGAGTGCGTTGGCGATGAGGAAGTTGCGCACCTCCGTCCGCCCGTAGTTGAACACGAGCGTCCCCCAGTCCGGGTGTTCGGCCTGGCGCGGGTCCTCGTGCTCGAAGAGGGCGCTGCCGTCGAAGCGCCGGAGCGCGAAGTCATCCTTGGGAAAGTGCGCCGGCACCCAGTCGAGGAGCACGCCGATCCCAGCCTGGTGCAGCTGGTCCACCAGGTACTTGAAGTCGTCGGGCGTGCCGTATCGCGCGCTTGGCGCGAAGTACCCGCTCACCTGGTAGCCCCAGCTCCCGTAGAACGGGTGCTCGCTCACCGGCATCAGCTCCACATGCGTGAAGCCGAAGCGCTTCAGGTGCGCGACGAGCGCCGGCGCGATCTCGCGGTAGCCGAGCATGCGGTGCCCTTCCTCGGGCACACGCGCCCACGAGCCGAGGTGCGCCTCATAGACGAGCATCGGCTCGCGCGCCGGGTCGCGGCTGGCACGCGCCGTCATCCACACCCCGTCGCCCCAGGCGTGGCGCGACCGCGCGACCCGCGACGCGCTCGCCGGCGGGAGCTCCATCGCGAAGGCGAACGGATCGGTCTTGAGGCGGAGCGTCCCATCGCGCGTGAGGATCTCGAGCTTGTAGAGCACGCCGGCCCGCACGCCGGGGATGAACAGCTCCCACACGCCACTCGCGCCAACCGCGCGCATGGGGAAGAGCCGGCCGTCCCACCCGCACCAGTCGCCGACGACACTCACCCGCCGCGCCGTCGGTGCCCACACCGCGAACGCGACGCCGTCCTCGCCATCCACGGTCATCTCGTGGGCGCCGAGTTTCTCCCAGAGCCGGCGGTGTGTCCCCTCGTTGAAGAGGTGCAGGTCCACCTCGCCGATCGTCGGGAGAAAGCGGTATGGGTCACCGCGCTCCCACGTGGCACCGTCGGGGAAGCCGAAGCGGACGCGGTAGCGGAGCGGAAGCGAGGCATCCTCGAGCACCGCCGCGAACACGCCGCCCGCCCGCGGCGTCATCCGCACCGCGTCCTCACTCTCGAACACGCAGTCCGCCCACGTCGCGTCCGGGTGGAACGCGCGGACCACGACGCCGACCTCATCGCCGACCGTGGTGGGGTGGGCGCCGAGGATGCTGTGCGGATCCGCGTGCTCGCCGGCGAGCAGGCGCCGCAGGGCATCCTCGTGGACGTCCTGCGGCGCGAGGGTGTTCGGCGAGCCAGTCATGCGACCGCCGATCCCGCCTTCGGCGTGCGTACCGCCTCGGCGCGCGGTGGAGTGGCGGCGGGGCGGCGGTCGGGCCCGAAGCGCAGCAGCATGAGCGAGTGAGGAAGGAGGGTGACACCGCCCGTCACGGGGCGGAGCTGCCGTTCCGCGGTGTCGATGAGCTCCGTCCAGCGGCCTGGCCGCTCGATCGGAGGGAGCGCGAACTGCACGCGTCCCGAGCCGCCGTTCAGCAGGAGCAGGAGCGTATCGCCCTTGATCGGCCGCCCGCGCGCGTCGGTCTCATCGGTGGCATCGCCATCAATGAGCATGCCGATCGTGTGGTTCGAGGGGTCCTGCCAGTCGAGGAGGGTCATCTCGCGTCCGCCCGGGGCAAGCCAGGTGAGGTCCTTGACCCCGCCGCGCAATGCGGCCTCGCCACGGAAGAAGTGCCGACGCCGGAGCACAGGATTGGCGTGGCGGATGGCGATGAGCTTCCGCGTGAACTCGAGCAGCGCCAGATGGCGCTCATCGAGGTCCCAGTCCATCCAGGCGAGCTCGTTGTCCTGCGCGTAGGCGTTGTTGTTGCCGCCCTGCGTGCGTCCGATCTCGTCACCGTGCGAGAGCATCGGCACCCCCTGCGAGAGGAGGAGAGTCGCGAGGAAGTTCCGTGCGCTGCGCTCGCGCACCTGATTCGTGCGTGCGTCGCCCACCGGACCTTCCACCCCCCAGTTGCGGCTCACGTTGTCATCGTGGCCGTCGCGGTTGCCCTCGCCGTTCGCCTCGTTGTGCTTGCGCTCGTAGCTCACGAGGTCGCGCAGCGTGAAGCCGTCGTGCGCCGTGACGAAGTTGATGCTCGCGTACGCCGAGCGATCGCTCGCGGAGTAGATGTCGCTGCTGCCGGCGAGGCGACTCGCCAGCTCGGGCACCACCCCCCGGTCTCCGCGCCAGAAGTGTCGCACGGTGTCGCGGTACTTCCCGTTCCACTCCGCCCACTTCACGGGGAAGTTCCCCGCCTGATACCCATCCGGGCCCAGGTCCCATGGCTCGGCGATGAGCTTCACGTGCTGCAGGGTCGGGTCCTGGTGGATGATGTCGAAGAAGGCGGAGAGCCGGTTCACTTCGAACAGCTCGCGCGCGAGCACGGGTGCCAGGTCGAAGCGGAAGCCGTCCACGTGCATGTCGGTCACCCAGTAGCGGAGCGAGTCCATGATGAGCTGGATCGTCCGCGGGTGCAGCATGTTCAGCGAATTGCCGGTACCGGTGAAGTCCGTGTAGAGCCGTGGGTTGTGCGGATCGAGCCGGTAGTAGGCGCGGTTGTCTATCCCCCGCAGGGATATGGTCGGCCCCAGATGCCCGCCTTCGCCAGTGTGGTTGTAGACCACGTCGAGGATGACCTCGATCCCCGCCGAATGCAGCGTCTTGACCATGGACTTGAACTGATGCACCTGCAGGCCGCGCCCGGCGGTCGAGTAGCGCACATCGGGCGCGAAGAAGGCAATGGAGTTGTACCCCCAGTAGTTCGTGAGCCCGCGCTCGGCCAGGTGCCGGTCGATCACCGCCTGGTGCACGGGCAGCAGCTCCACCGCGGTGACGCCGAGCCCGAGGAAGTGATCGAGCATCGGGTCGGAGGCGAGGCCGAGGTAGGTGCCGCGGAGCTTGGCCGGGACGTCGGGATGACGGATCGTCATTCCCTTCACGTGGCACTCGTAAATGACCGTACGGTTCCAGGGGATGCGCGGCGGCCGGTCGTGCCCCCAGGTGAACGCGGGGTCAATGACGACGCTCTTCGGCACGCCCCCGGCGTTGTCCGCCCGGCTCGGCTCCAGGTCGGCGCGCGGGCCGCCCGGCCTGAACGCGAACAGGGCCTCGCTCCACTTGAAGGACCCGCTGATCGCCTTCGCGTAGGGGTCCATGAGCAGATTGGCGGGATTGAAGCGCGAGCCGCGCGCCGGGTCGTACGGACCGTGGACGCGGTAGCCGTAGAGCTGGCCGGGGCGCGCATCCGGCAGGTAGCAGTGCCACACCTGGTCCGTACGCTCGCGGAGCGGGATCCGCGCCGACTCCGCCGGATCGTCCGGCGCATCGAAGAGGCAGAGATCCACGCCGGTCGCGTTCTCGGAGAAGAGCGCGAAGTTGACGCCCTCCCCATCCCAGGTGGTGCCGAGCGGGGTAGGCTGGCCGGGCCAGATGCGCATCTAGAACGGGTTCGGATTGCGAGGGAGGGATTCGTCTCCCCCTACGCTTCCGCCATGAAGCGGAGCGGAACGTAGGGCGAGAGCAAGAGGAGATCCGGCACGAGCTCCGGCTGCCCGAACGAGTGAGGCGGGCCGCATCTCAGAACAGCCTGGCGATGCCACGCAGCGGAATCCACGCCCAGGCCGGACGATTGTTCAGCTCGTACGCGAGCTCGTAGAAGATCTTCTCGATCTCGAACAGCGCGACGAGCGGCGCGGCGTCACTGGCACCACGCGGGAGCATCACGCTGCCTCTGCCCGCCCCGAAGTAGCCATCGAGGAACGCGGCGCGCGCCTCGCGCTCCCAGCGGGCGGAGCGGGACTCCACCATCGCGTTCACGCCGAGGCCGCCGGCCGCCATCGCGCCGGCGGCGGCAGCGTAGGCGAACGAGCGCAGCATCCCGGCGACGTCACGGAGTGGGCTGTGCTTCGCGCGACGCTCGACGAGTGGACGCGCGGGCTCGCCCTCGAAGTCGATGATCATCCACTCGCCGGCCCCGGTGCGAAGCACCTGGCCCAGGTGGTAGTCTCCGTGATGGCGGATGCGCGCTCCGGCCAGGCGCCGATCACTGACGTCCGTGGCGATCTCGCCGACGCGATCGAGCACGCGGACGCGGCGGGTGAGGAGCGCACGGGCGGGCGCCTGCGACATCCTGTCGAGCGTCTCCCCGCGCGCGGCGAGCAGGTCGTAGGCCGTTGCGACGGACCGGCGCGTCGCGTCTGCCCAGGCGCGCACATCCGCTTCGGTCGCGCGGACCGGCGCGAAGTCCGGCGCGTCGGCGCCCGAGGCCAGCGCCTCGTGGAGCTCGCGCGTCACCCGCCCGAGCGCGCGCGCCTCGCCAGCGAAGGGGTTGCCCGGCGCGTCGGCGGTCGGTGGCGCGGCGAGATACGCCCCCACGCGCGAGAGCGCGTGCGCCCGTACGAACCCGGGCCGGCGCGCCGGGACGATCA
>JBBJNN010000036.1:31779-42680 GCA_037720885.1 Gemmatimonadaceae bacterium
CGTTGCTGGAGCGCGTGCGCCCACGCGTCAGACGCGCCTGCGACGTAGCGCGAGAGCATGCCGGCGACCGCGCTTCCGCCCGCATCCTCGAGCCGGATGACGCCGAGCAGCTCGGGCGTGTTTCGGAAGGTAGTGCGCGTGGTGAGGAACCGTGCGATCTCGACATCCGGGTGCTCGCCGCGCTCGAGCCGGCGAAAGAGCTTGAGGATCGCAGCGTCGCCATAGATGACGGATGTGTTGCTCTGCTCGGCAGCACTGAGGCGGGACTCGGCCGGGGACCCGCCGGAGGCGGGTGGGTGGACCCGGCACTCGGCACTCAGCGGCTCGATCACCAGTCGCACGTCGTCACCCGCGAAGACAGCGCCGCGTTCGAACGCCTCGCCCAGGTGGCGGCGGAACTCGGGGTCTTCCGTCGCATCGACGATGGTCGCCGTCGCGTCCGTTTCCTCGACGTCGGTAAGAACGGCTTGCGGCGGACCCGGCTCGCCGACATCCGCCGAGTGGCGAGTGCCGAGTGCCGAGTGCCGAGCGCCGAGTGGCACCTGGTAGCGCTGCGAGGTGCCATCGGCCAACTCGACCTCGACGATGGCGAGCGCGTACGTGCTACGCTCGCCCGCGTCGGCGGCCCCACCGAACGCGAGTGGGACGACTTCGCGCACGCGCGCGGCGCGCGGGGACTCGCCCTTCGCGCCGAACCAGCGCCGCGCGCCGAGGAACGAGAGGAGTGCGGTTGCGGGGAGTGCGCGGAGCGCCTCCGCGTTCGGGATCAATCGCGGGATGTCGCCGGCACGGCGGCCGTTTCGCCAGATCGCGCGATCTGGAACCAGTAAAGCGTGTGGGGGCCGAGGGTGAGCAGGTAGGGGAGCTCGCCGATCGGTGGGAAGCTCTGCTTGCTCCAGAGCTCTACGGGGGACATGCCGACGAACCGCGTGAGGTCGAGCTCCACGTACTGCGGGTAGCGCGACAGGTTATGCACGCAGAGGATGACCTCCCGCTCGTACCGGCGGAGGAAGACGAGCACGCGTTTGTTCGCCGGCTCGAGGAACTCGATCGTGCCGCGCCCGAATGCCTGGAACTCCTGCCGGACCTTGATGATCCGCCGGACCCAGCGGAGGAGCGATGTCTGCGTGCGCTCCTGCGCCTCGACGTTGATCCCGTGATAGCCGTACGGCGGGTCCACGATCACCGGGCTGTAGAGCGCGGCGGCATCGGCCTCGGAGAAGCCGGCGTTCTTGCCGTCGCTCCATTGCATCGGGGTGCGGACGCCGTTGCGGTCGCCGAGGTAGACGTTGTCGCCCATGCCGAGCTCGTCGCCGTAGTACATGATCGGCGTCCCTGGCATCGCGAAGAGGAGCGCCGTCATCAGCTCGATCTGCCGGCGGCCGTTGTCGAGGAGTGGAGCGAGGCGGCGACGGATGCCAACGTTGATGCGCGTCCGCGGATCCTTCGCGTACTCGTTGTACATGTAGTCGCGCTCCTCGTCCGTCACCATCTCGAGCGTCAGCTCATCGTGATTGCGGAGGAAGATCGCCCACTGGCACCGCTCCGGGATGGCCGGCGTCTGCGACATGATCTCGACGATCGGCGTGCGATCCTCCCGGCGCAGCGCCATGTACATGCGCGGCATGAGCGGGAAGTGGAACGCCATGTGGCACTCGTCGTCGTCCCCGAAGTACGGGCGCACATCCGGCGGCCACTGATTCGCCTCGGCGAGGAAGATCCTCCCCTCGAACTCCGCGTCCATCGCGGCGCGCAGCTCCTTGAGCACGACGTGCGTCTCGGGGAGGTTCTCGCAGTTCGTCCCCTCGCGCTCGATCAGGTACGGGATCGCGTCGAGGCGCAGGCCGTCCACGCCCATGCGGAGCCAGAAGCGCATTGCCTGGACGACCGCCTCGCGCACGGCGGGATTGTCGAAGTTCAGATCGGGCTGGTGACTGAAGAAGCGGTGCCAGAAGAACTGCTGCGCCTCGGGGTCCCACGTCCAGTTCGACTGCTCGGTATCGGTGAAGATGATGCGCGTTCCGGCGTACTTGTTCGGGTCATCGCTCCACACGTAGAAGTCGCGCTCGGGCGAGCCCTTCGGCGCCTTGCGCGCGCGCTGGAACCACGAGTGCTGGTCCGACGTGTGGTTGATGACGAGCTCCGTGATGACCCGGAGCGTCCGCCGGTGTGCCTCATCGAGGAAGTGCTGGAAGTCCGCGATCGTACCGTACTGCGGGTTGATTCCCTCGTACTCGGCGATGTCGTAGCCGTCGTCCTTGAGCGGCGACGGGTAGAAGGGCAGGAGCCAGACGCAGGTGGCGCCGAGGTTCTGGATGTAGTCGAGCTTGTCCACCAGCCCGCGGAAGTCGCCGTAGCCGTCGCGGTTCGAGTCGCGAAACGACTTGATGTGGGTCTGGTAGATGACGGCATCCTTGTACCAGAGCGGATCGTCGTTCGAAGAGGCCATGCGTGGGTTGTTGATGGTCGTGTGGGTAGGGACCGGAGCCGGGAGCAGGACGTCTCTCCCACGGGGGGGCCCCCCCAATGAACGAAGCTAGGCGACGCCCGCTGGCGAGCATCACCGAACCATTGCCAGCCGGAACGTTCTCCCGCTCCCTGATCCCTGGGCCTTCCTAGCGCTCGATCCGCAGGATGTGTCCCGGCTGCCAGGACGGATCGAGGCGCACGTAATTCCGCGCCCCGCGCCAGGCGTAGCGTGCGCCGGTGAGCAGGTCGTGCACGCCGTAGCCGTCGTCGGGCCCGAGACCGAGCGCGGCGAGCGGCACGGTGACCGTCGTCTCCTGCGCGTGGTGCGGGTCCGTATTCACGGCGACGATGAGCGCGTTGCCGGGCGCGGTCTTGGCGAAGACGAGGATCCGGTCGTTCTCCGATTCGCCGAAGGCGAGGTTGTCGGCCAGCTGCAGCGCGCGGTTCTCGCGGCGGATGCGGTTGAGCGTCGCGACGTCGGCGTTGATGTTGCCAGGCGCGTTCCAGTCGCGCGACTTGAGCTCGTACTTCTCGTTGTCGATGTACTCCTCGCTCCCGGGGCGCTGGACGTTCTCGTTCAGCTCGAAGCCGCTATAGATGCCGTACACCGGCGACAGTGTGCCGGCGAGCAGGAGCCGGATGCGGAACGCGTTGCGCCCGCCGTGCACGAGATACTCGTTGAGAATGTCCGGCGTGTTCGCGAACAGATTGCCGCGGTAGTATTCCCCCGCGTGGTCGAACTCGCCCAGCCAGTCACGGATCTCGCGCGGCGTGTTCTTCCAGGTGAAGTAGGTGTAGCTCTGCGTGAAGCCGAGTTTGGCGAGGTGCTTCATGCGCTTGGGGCGTGTGAACGCCTCGGCGAGGAACACCGTTTCCGGGTGGCGGCGCTGCACATCGCCGATCATCCACTCCCAGAACGCGAACGGCTTTGTGTGCGGGTTGTCCACGCGGAAGGTGTGGACGCCGCGCTCGATCCAGCCGAGCAGCACGTCGCGACACGCATTCCACAGGTTCTCGCGGTCCGCGCTCCAGAAGTTGATCGGGTAGATGTCCTGGTACTTCTTCGGCGGATTCTCTGCGTACTTCAGCGTTCCGTCCGGCCGCACGAAGAACCAGTCCGGATGCTCCCGGAGCCAGGGGTGGTCGGGCGAGCACTGGAGCGCGTAATCGAGCGCGACCTCCATCCCGAGCTCCTTCGAGCGGACGACGAAGCGCTCGAAGTCCTCCACCGTGCCGAGTTGCGGCTCCGCCGCATCGTGCCCGCCATGCTCGTTCCCGATCGCCCATGGGCTCCCGGGATCATCGGGGCCGGCGGTGAGCGAGTTGTTCCGTCCCTTCCGGTTCGTGATGCCCACCGGATGGATGGGCGGGAGGTAGATGACGTCGAACCCCAGCTCGGCGAGCCGCGGGAGGGCGCGCTCGGCGTCGGCGAAGGTGCCGTGCCGGCCGGGCTCCCCCTGCGAGCGGGGGAACAGCTCGTACCACGACGCGAAGCGCGCGCGCTCGCGGTCTACCCAGAGGGAGAGCTCGCGGATGTACGCCGTGAGATCGCGCGGGCGGAGGCTGGCCTCGACGAGCGCGAGGAGCGCGGGGGCGAGCGCGGCACCGGCGCGCACCGATTGGTCCACGCCGGCGTCGCGCAGATGCGACGCGGTGCGCCGCAGCGTGCTGCGCGCATCCCCGAACTTCGCGCCGCGCTCGGCGGCCTCCACCAGCACGGCGCCCTCGAGTAGCTCGGAGCGGACGTCCTGCCCGGCGCCGAGCTTCTTCTCGAGCTCCGAGCGCCAGGTGCGGAAGACATCCGTCCACGCCTCGACGGTGTACGTCCAGCGGCCGATCCTGTCGAGGGGGAAGCCGCCGGACCAGCGATCCGCGTTGTAGTCGAAAGCGAGCGGGGCGTAGCGCGGCTCGGAGTCTCCAGGCGCCTGGTAGCGGATGCGCGCGGCGACGAGGTCGTGCCCCTCCTTGACGATGTCCGCGCTCACGGCGAACGAGTCGCCGATCACGCGCTTCACCGCGAAGCGGCCGGCGTCGAGCTCCGGGGTGACGCACTCGATCACGAGCTGATGGAGATGCCCTTCCTCCAGGCGGCGCCTGATCCCCTTCCCGCCCCCTCTGCGCTTCCCGCCCTTCCCCACGTGCTCGGTCGCCATGCTCGTCGCGGATTCGTGAACCGGATCGCTTCCCGGCGTGATGCTACGGACGCCGGGCCATGGTGTCAACGCGACGGGGCGCCACGCTGGACCCACAAGGCGGCCACCTCGCTCACGAACCGGCAACCGGGCGGCTCACCGGCCGGCTGCTCGATCGCGGCGCGGACCTCGTGCCTGCGCGGATATGCGTGGGACGGTATGGGCTCCATTCTGCTGGCGCACTCTTCGCATCACCTCATTCCTCTGACGAAGGAGGAATCCATGGCACATCGCACTATCACGACCGCCGTCGCCGGGCTCGCCGTCGCCGGGCTCGCGCTCTCGATCGCGCCACGGCGCGCTGTGGCCCAGCAGAACCCGCCCCCACCGCCACCCGCTGACCAGCCCCGTATGGAGTCGCCGCGGATCGACCAGCTCATGTCGCCCGAGGAGCGCGCCGCGACGGGCGTCGCGGCCCTGAGCGCGGCGCAGCGTGGAGCGCTCGAGTCGTGGCTCGGCCGCTACACCGCGGCGGTGGCCGCCGGAGCCGGTTCCGCGCGCGGGCGGCCGTTCGGGCCTCCGCCCGCCGTCTCGGCACCCCGCCGGCCGTCTTCGGCGCGAAGCCGGTGGGCCCGGAGCGCGCGAGTCGGGCCCGCCGGCGGCGGGCCGTCGCGGGCGGCGACCCGGCCCGGGTGGTGACGACGGGCGCGCGGCCCTGCCGCGCACGATTCCGAACGGCGCGGTCGTCCGCGGCGTGAGCGACGGCGGCGGATTCGTCACGCTCGACGACGGGACGAGGTGGGAGGTCTACCTGCCCGATCGCCCCGCGACGGACGGTTGGTCCGCCGACGATGTCGTCCTGGTACGCCGCCGGTCTGCACCCGTCGGGGAGTTCGACCACCTGCTCGTCAACGGTGCCGCGCGCGACAGCGCGTCCGTGCGCTTCGCTGGGCGGGCAGCGCCGAAGCGCGCCGAGGACGGGAAGCCGTAGCGATCGGTGTGATGCGCCGGCCCGGGCCCTTCCGAATCAGGATCAGGGCGCGGGCCGGCGCGTCGCGTGGACCTCGCGCCCGCAGCGCGCCACGATCTCCGGGAGCGCCTCGATGTCCGCCAATGTCGTGCGGAAGTTGACCACGCATGCGCGGAGAAGGTACGCGCCGCCGACGATCGCGTTCGAGACGAACACCTCGCCGCCCCGCTGGAGCCGGGTGAGAATCTCCGAGTTGAGCGCGTTGAGCGCGTCGAGGTTGGCGGGATCCTTCGCGTTCATCTCGCGCGGCACGTAGCGGAAGGTCGTGATGCTCAGCCCCTGCGTCACCGCCTCGAGCTCCGGGTGCGCATCCGCTACGCGGTACAGCTCGGCCGCGAGGCGAATGTCGTCGGCGATCATTCGCGCATAACCTTCGCGCCCCGCCTGCCGCAGCCCCAGCCACACCTTGAGCGCGCGGAAGCCGCGCGAGTTCTGCGGTCCCATCTCGTAGTAGTTCGGCGGCGCGTCGCGCTCGTCCTCACGGTCGAACTGGTAATACGATGGCCGGTGGGCGAAGGCATCGCGCAGCAGCGCCGGCGAGCGCACGAGTGCACACCCCGCCTCCATCGGCGCGTACAGCCACTTGTGCGGGTCCACCGCCACCGAGTGCGCGGCGCCGAGCCCCGCGAGCGCGACGGGCGCACCCGGGACCGCCGCGGCGAGCGCGCCGTACGCGCCGTCCACGTGGAACCAGAGGTCGAAGTCGCGGCACACGCGCGCGATGTCGGTGAGCGGATCCACGGCGCCCGTCGCGACGGAGCCCGCGGTGCCGATCACCATCATCGGCACGTCGCCCGCGGCGCGGTCCGCCTCCACCTGCCCGCGGAGCGCCGCGACGTCCATCCGGAGCTTCGAGTCCGTTGGCACGCGGCGGACCCCGCTAGCGCCGAGCCCGAACAGGGTGGCAGCCTTATCGATCCAGGTGTGCGTCTCCGCGGTGGCGTACACCCGGAGCCGCGCGTCCGCCGCGCTCCCCTCGGCCTTCCGTGCCTTCGCCGCGCGCGCCGCCAGGAGGCAGACGAAGTTCGCCATGTTCCCGCCGCTCACGAGGAGCCCTCCGCACTCCGGCGGGTAGCCGATCAGCTCGGCGATCCAGCGGACGGTCTGCTCCTCGATGAGCGTCGCCATGGGCGAGAGCGTCCACGAGCCGCAGTTCGGATTCACCGCCGCGGCGAGTAGGTCGCCGAGCATGCCGATCGGTGCCGGTGAGGACGTGATGTAGCCGAAGAACTTGGGGTGGCCGTTGAGCAGCGAGTGTTCCATCAGGAGCTCGGCCGTCTGGTCGAGGAGGCGCGCGGGATCGGCGCCTTCCTCGGGGAGCCCGCCAGTGCCGAGGAGCGCGCGGAGTGCCGCGGGCGTCTCGTCGCGGGTGACGGGGCGCTCGCGGATGGAGCCGAGCAGGTCGGCGACGCGGTCTACGAGACGGTGTCCGGCGTCGCGGAACTGCTCTGGCGACATCTCGAGGGGAACGGCGCGGGTGCGGAGGCTGGCGGAGTCGGTGGCGTCTGTCATACAAGGGCTCGATGGTTCGCGCGTGAGAGCGGGACGCACCAAGGTAGCCGGAATGGGGCGCCGGCGGAAACGCGACGACGCCGGGCGGTTCGTACAGGCGGGCCAGCGCGGGGCGCGACGCGGGTGGTATACTTGCCCATGCTTCCCAGCTTGCTCCTCAGCCTCCTCGCCAGCGACTCCGTCATCGCGTTCGACCGGCCCGCGCTCGCGCTTCCCCTCGTGTTCGCGAGCGGGGTGCTCACGAGCCTCACGCCCTGCATCTACCCCATGATCCCGATCACCGCGGCGATCGTGGGCGGCCAGACACTCGGCGCCGCGCCGGGTGCTCCGAGTGCGCCACGTGCCCCGCGCGCCCGCGTGCTGGGGCTCACGCTTGCCTATGTCGCGGGGCTCGCCTTCGTGTACGCCGGCCTCGGCCTATTCGCCGGGATGACGGGGAGCATGTTCGGCGCAGTGAGCACGAACCCGTGGCTCTACTTTCTCATGGCGAACCTGCTCCTCCTGAGCGCGCTCGCAATGCTGGACGTGCTCCCTGTGCGGCTGCCGGCCGCGCTCGTGCAGCGCGCCGCCACGGCGGGCACCGGCGGCCGGGTGGCAGGCGCGGCCATCATGGGCGCCGCCTCCGGTCTCGTCGCCGCGCCCTGTTCGGCGCCCGTGATGGTGGCGGTACTCACCTGGGTGGCGGCCACCCGGAGCGCGGGGCTCGGATTCCTCTACCTGCTCGCCTTCTCCTTCGGGATGTGCACCCTCCTGGTGGTCGTGGGGGTATCAGCCGGCGCGGTCTCCCGGTTGCCGCGCGCGGGCACGTGGATGGTGTGGGTGAAGCGCGGGTTCGCCTTCGTGATGCTCGGCGTCGCCGAGTACTACCTCGTGAAGATGGGACAGCTGCTGATATGAGATACTTTCGACACGCCCTCTACGCGCCGGTCTTCGCCCTGCTGATGGCGCTCGCGCTCGCGACGATCACGTCGCGTCCGCTGCGCGCGCAGGACGGCGTGGCGGTGGGCGACCGCGCGCCCGCCGCGATGCTCGAGACGCTCGACGGCAAGCCAGCCGACCTCGGCCGCTACCTCGGCAAGACGCCGGTGGTCATCGAGTTCTGGGCGACGTGGTGCCCGCTCTGCAAGGAGCTCGAGCCGAAGCTCCAGGCCGCGGCCACCAAGTACGGCGCGCGCGTCAAGTTCGTCGGCGTCGCCGTGAGTGTGAATCAGACGCCGGAGCGCGTGAAGCTGTACGCCGAGAAGCACAAGCTCCCGTTGGAGGTGTTGTTCGACCGGAAGGGCGCGGCGACAGATGCGTACGGCGTGTTCGCGACATCCACGGTCGTCGTGATCGACCGCGGCGGGACGATCGTCTACATCGGGCAGGGCGGCGCGCAGAACATCGAGGCCGCGATCAAGAGGGCGCTCTGACCTCGCCGCTCCCGCCCGTGCGCCCGCGCTCGGTTGTCGTCTCGCGACGACGGACGCCCCAGCAATCCGCTGAGCCTGTAAGCGAGTATCTGCCCACGATCGCGCGCAGCCTCGCGGCCGTGGCGGCGGGCATCATCGTGATCGGGGCCGGCGCGGCCGGCGCGGGCGCGACGCTCCTGCGCTTCTTTCCGCACTCGTTCAACGAGGACGGCGCGATCGAGAGCCAACCGCTCCTCCTGCTCCTCCTCGCGTACACGGTGGTGTTCGTCGTCCTCGGCGGCTACGTGACGGGGAAGATCGCCGGCCGCTTCGAGATGCGGCACGGGTTCGCCCTGTCCATCATCGTGCTGCTCTGCTCCGGCGTGTCGGCGGCCGTGTTCTCCGACCGCGCGCCCGCGTGGTGGCACTTCTCGCTCCTCGGCTGCGTGGTTCCCGCGATCATGCTCGGGGGCTATGCGCGCTCCGAGCATCGGCGAAGATCGCGGCGCCGCTCCCCGCGCTCCCCGCGCGCCTGAGCGCCTGAGCGCCCGACCGCACGCGGGCTCGCGCGTGGGCGCGACCCGTTAGCTTCCTCGCACATGCCATTCACACAATTCGGCCTCCACCCCGATCTGGTGCGCGGGGTGAAGGAGCTGGGGTTCACACGCCCCACGCCTATCCAGCAGGATGCCATCCCGCCCGCGCTCGCGGGAAAGGACGTGCTCGCCTGCGCGCAGACCGGCAGCGGAAAGACCGCGGCCTTCCTCCTCCCGATCCTCCACCGCCTCATCGGCAAGAAGCGCGGCGTGACGCGCGTGCTCGTGCTCACGCCCACGCGCGAGCTCGCCGCGCAGATCGAGCAGCACCTGAGCGAGCTGGCGGTACATACGCCGCTCTCCGGTGCCGCCGTGTTCGGCGGCGTGGCGATGGGACCGCAGGAGCACGCCTTCCGCACCGGCGTGGACGTCCTCATCGCGACGCCCGGCCGCCTGCTCGATCACTTCCGCTTCCCCTACGCGACGCTCGAGCACCTCGAGGTGCTCGTGCTCGACGAGGCGGACCGGATGCTCGACATGGGGTTCCTCCCGGATATCCGCCGGGTGCTCAAGCATATCCCGGCCAAGCGGCAGACACTCTTCTTCTCCGCGACGATGCCGGCGCAGATCCTCTCGCTCACGCGGGAGCTGCTCCGCTCGCCGGCGACCATCAACATGGAACGGCGTGCGGCGCCCGCGGTCGGGATCACGCAGGCCGTGTATCCGGTTCCCCAGGAGCTCAAGTCGGCGCTCCTGGTCGATTTGCTGAAGCGTAACGAGGTGAAAGACGTGCTCGTCTTCACGCGGACGAAGCACCGCGCCAACCGACTCGCCGAGCAGCTCGGGCGTGCAGGCATCAACGTCGAGCGCATCCACGGGAACCGGTCGCAGGCGCAGCGCACGCAGGCGCTGGCCGGCTTCAAGGCGGGGCGGGTGCGCGTGCTCGTGGCGACAGACATCGTCGCGCGCGGGATCGATGTGGAGGAGCTGGGGCACGTGATCAACTTCGATGTGCCGCTCGTGCCGGAGGACTACATCCACCGCGTGGGTCGCACGGCGCGCGCCGACGCGATCGGTGACGCATTCACCTTCGTCGCGCAGGACGAGGAAGGGGAGCTCTCGGCCATCGAGCGGGCGATCGGCCGCCGGCTGCCGCGTGTGACGGTCCCGGGCTTCGATTACTCGAAGCGTCCGACCGAGCGCCTGGAGGTGCCGATCGCCGAGCGCATCGCGGCAATCCGGGCACGGAAATCGGAGGAGCGGTCGCGGGCAAGGGAGAAGGTCGCGCGGAAGGCGCAGCGCGAGACGGACGAGCAGGAGCGGCTCCGGCAGCGGGACGATCGTCGCGCGCGCGGGGGAAACGGCGGGCGCCCACTGTCCGGCAGCTCTGCTGGCGGCTCTGCTGGCGGCTCGGCTGGCGGCTCGGCGGGCAGACCGGCATCCGGCGACCTCGGCGCGCCCTCGGGGATTCTGCCGTCCGGGAACCGGCCGGCCGGGAACCGGGCATTCGGCGGCCCAGCCTCTGGGAATCGGCCATCGGGGAGCCGGCCCTCAGGCAGCCGGCCGCCGGCCAACCGCCCTCCGTCCGACCAGCCTCCCGGCGAGGGACGGCCGGGTGATCGCCCTGGTGACGAGAGCCGCCCCGGCGACCGCGCTCGCGACGACCGTCGCCCGAGCGACCGCCCAGCACGCGACCGGTTCCGTCGCGGGCCGGGTGGACCCAGCCTCCGCGACACACGTGGAGGCGCGGAGAGCGACGAACCGTACCGCTAGCCCCAATGCCGATCACTTAGGCTTGTCTGCTGGGGCGAGGGGTGTGAAGATGTCGGCC
>JBBJNN010000203.1:0-2640 GCA_037720885.1 Gemmatimonadaceae bacterium
GAGCGGGCGTGGCCTGGTCCGGAGCGTCGCCCGCCGGGGCGACGAGGAGGTCGGCCGCGGGCGCCGGCGTGCTCTCCCACGGCCTGGTGATGATGGCCCGGTGACGCTCGTCGAGATGCTCGCGCGTATGCAGGTAGTACTTCGGGGCGAGCTCGAGCACACGCGGCTTGGGCCAGTGTGGGGCGAGGCGCAGCAGCTCCTCCATATAGAGCTCGGGGTTGATGCGATGGAGGATGCAGGACGCGATGAGCGATCGGTACGTGGTGTACCAGCGCAGGCCGGTCTCGTTGGCGAAGAAGGTCCAGTTGTGTTCGCCGAGGACGACGTTGCGCAGCGCTCGTTCGGAGACGCCGTTGTCGAGACGAAGACGGCCGTCTTCGAGGAAGCGGTGCAGAGCGGCGCGCTGGTTGTCGTAGTAGCCGATGGCCTTGTCGAGCGGCCCGCGTGGGTCGACAGCTCCGCGATGGCGGGCGACCCATCGGTCGAAGAGCTCGAGCATCGGACGGGCCTGCTGCGCTCGGGCTGCGCCGAACGCCTCGAGGTCGAGCCCGAGCGCGCGGCAGCTCCGGTCGATCTCGAAGAGCTTGCCGATGATCGCCAGGCCCTCGAGTGCGCGGTCACGGTCGGTTTCCAGCGCCCGGTAGACGTAGCGGCGCTGATGCATCCAGCAGGCGACCTCGACGACGTCGCCGGCGCGGAAGACGGCATCGTAGGTGGCGGCTGCATCGGCGAGCAGATGGCCGCGGAAACCCTGCAGCATCTCGGAGACCGCGACGCTCGTGTTGCGCTGGCTGTAGCGGAAGACCACGTGGTCCCGATCGGCGGTGAAGACGAACACGTGCCAGGACTCGCACTCGCGCTTGCCCTTGGCACGCACCGAGACGCTGGTCGAGTCGGTGGCGATGCAGAACGCCTCCCGTCGGCCCTCTGCGAACATCGCCTCGACTACCGGCGCGCACACCGGCAGGGCGGCCTTGAGCCAGCCGGACTGCGTCGAGCGCGGCACAGCGAAGCCCTCGCGCGCACTGATGGTCTCCTGCCGGTTGAGCGGCAGGCAGTCGGAGTACTTGCTCACGATCACATCGGCGATCGCGCTCGGATCGGCCATGACCTTGGGCCAAACGCTGTCGGGCAGCGGTGCGACAAGTACCGCGGCTGGCTCGGTGATTGCCGAGCTGGCCGCGTGGGCCGCCGCCGCCGCCGTCTCGACCGCAGCCTTCTTCCCTTCCTCCGGCTCCATGCGCGCGAACTTGCGACGGACGATCCGCAGACGCAAGTAGCCCGCGCGGCGGCGGGCGACCCGCTCGCTGGTTTCGTCGCCCATGTAACGGAAGCCCTCGCCACCAGCAGCGGTCACCTCCGGGGGATCGATCACGATGCGTTCGACGGGCAGACGGGTGAGGTCGAGGCGGCGACGACCGTGTCCGCGGCGACGCTTCGGCTCGCGGTGCTCGGGCGGCGCCGCGCAGGGGGCGTCACCGCCCTCGCCCCCAGCTGGCTGCTGGACGCCGGCGAGAGCGTCGGCCGCCGCGTCGCCGTCGGTGCGGGCGTCGTTGGCGGCCTCGGCGTCGGCGAGCCATTCGAGCACGCGCTCGAACGCGAGCTGCAGCTGCTCACGCGGAACGCGCTCCGGGTGGTTGGGCTGCGCGGCCTCGTACGCCTTCTTGTACCGGTCCAGGTCTGCCTGCTGGAGCTCGACGAGCTTGAGGGTCTCGGCGAGCTGTGCGCGAAGACTTGCCGACTCATCCTCGACCTGCGCGACGCGTTGCTCGAGCGCGGCGCTGCGCGAGCGCTCGACGTCGAGCGCTCCCCGCATCTCCTCACATCGACGGCACGTCGTCCCGCGCAAGGTGGAAAAGCAATAGCGATGACTCGATCGTGCGCAAGGCCCGCACGAACGATTCTCGTGGTCGCGCGCTCTATCAGCTCACGTGGC
The DNA here is from genome assembly GCA_037720885.1 of Gemmatimonadaceae bacterium. Taxonomy (GTDB): domain Bacteria; phylum Gemmatimonadota; class Gemmatimonadetes; order Gemmatimonadales; family Gemmatimonadaceae; genus JACMME01. Next base: position 1,937 of record JBBJNN010000203.1, read on the forward strand.
CGGTCTCGATGCTGTGCCGGTCGATGGCGATTGCCGGACCCGGTCGGGGGTCACTGCCTGCCGCGCAGCACGAAGCACTCGGCGGTCGATGCCCTGGAGCAGCAGCTCGATCTCGCGCCGGCTCACCTGCACGCGCTCAGCGCCGGCGGGAATCGAAAGCGGGATGCGGAACACCCCGCGGTCCAGCCGCCTGTACAACAGGCAATAGCCCCGACCATCGTGCCAGAGGATCTTCGCGTGGGTGCCCCGCCGATTGTGGAAGAAGTACATCGCATCGGCGCGCGGGTCGCCGCCGAGCTGAGCGCGCACGATCCCCGCGAGCCGGTCGAAGGAGAGGTGCAGGTTGACCGGCGCCGTCGCGACGTAGATCGCCGCCGGGATCCGGATCACTCCGAGCTCCTGCTCCGCGTCAGCGCGTCGATGACTCCCTGCAGGAGCTCGGTGTCGGCGCCTTGGTACACGCGCAGCGTGTGGCCGCTCGCGGCAGCCAGCTCCCACGCGGGCTCTCGAGTCCGCGTGCCGGCGTCACTGTCGACTACGTCGACCGGCAACAGACGAACTGCCGGGCGTTGCTCAGTCGTCTTCGCGGTCGACAGGCGCCACCGCCACCAGTTGAGGGACTGCGCCGACAGGCCGCGCGACGACGCGAACTTCGCGGCGGTCTGCCCACTGCGCTTCCACGCTCGCACCAGCCGCGTCCACTC
>JBBJNN010000151.1:0-9891 GCA_037720885.1 Gemmatimonadaceae bacterium
AAGGTAGCACCCCACGCCTAATTATGCACGTTATTATTGCTTCACACCACTAGGTGGCATCCAGAATAGGGATTCAGGAGCTATGACGCTGAAAAACTTCCTCCTCGCTGCTTCGGCGGTCTTGGCGGCCTACGCGTGGCGTCGCACCGGGTTCCGAGTCCCGCGTCGGCTTCCCGACTCGGCGCGAGCGCCCAGACAGCTCCTCGTCGCTGCCGGGTGCCTCGCGCTCGTCGTCCTGCTCGGCTACTCCGCGGGCGAGATTATCGTCGGCCGGGCTGAGGTCTCACCGACTCGCCCCCGCTACGCCAGCCGGGTGACGGAGCCGCGCAAGTTCTGGGGAAAAGTCCTCCCGAACATCTGCGTCGCCCTCGCGCTCGGTGGTAGCCTGATTGCCCTCGGCCGTGCTGCCCCTGCGGCGCCGGGGCATCGCCCGCGAGGTCACCGCGCGGCCGCTCCGGCGCCCCCGCTGGCGTAGTCACGAAGACCGAGCGCCCTGACGGAGCGCGGAGCGGCGCGACGCGGAGTTGCGGCGGGCCGCGAGTACGTCATCGTCGTCGTAGAATGGCCGGCGGCGGACCGATCACGCGGTGTGTGGCCTGCGTCGCAGCCGCAGCCATCCGGCGGTCGTGTCGGACCTGGCCCCGGCTCTGGCCTCGGCTCCGTCGCGTGGCACACGCGGATCGCGGCCATGCCACCGAACGGATGGTTGACGCTGACGACGCCGCGCAGTGCTTCGCTCCGGCCGCGTGGCCCCAGCCCTGCGGCTTTGCAGCTTAACTCGGGCGCTAGACGTCACCCAGGCACCTGGAACACCATTATCCTTGCCCGAGCGCACGCGCGGCTCGTTCAGGCAATCTTCGGCGCGCACGTGGACCGGCGCTCCACCGTGGGTCGAGTGGTTGCGCAGGGCGGCACAGTCGGCACGAGCGGCGGCAATCGCGACATTGGGCGAGGACGCACGCGTGCCGCCCGGCACTCCCACCATGGCCGCCGAGGATTTCGCGTGGTACCTCCGGACGATTCCCGGGTGCTTCCTCCATTATTGGCGCGCGGTTGCCACACGAGCCGATGATACCAGCGCACTCGCCGATGTGCGACGTTTCAGAGGATGCAATTCTCGTTGGCGCCACCGTGCTCGCACAGTCTGCGCGACGGGCGTCGGCGGCACTGACACTGGAGGCTGCATGAGAGACGCGGCGTGCGTGGTTGGGCGATTGCGGTCGAGCGGCGTGGCGCTGTGCATCGTCCTGTCGGCATTCACGGCGTGCACACGCGCCCCGCGCGCGACTGTCGCAGTGCAGGGCGCCCGCCCCGTGCTTGCCGACTCGACGTACGATGTCGTCATCGTGAATGGCAAGGTGGTGGACGGAAGCGGGAATCCCTGGTTCTACGGCGACGTCGCGATTCGCGGGGACCGCGTGGCGCGAGTGGTACGGCGTGGAATGCTGGGAAGCGCTCCGGCACGCCGCCGCATCGACGCGACGGGAAAAATCGTCGCGCCGGGCTTCATCGACATTCAGGCGGGTGGCCCGTACCTCGCCGGCGATGGGCGTGACGTGAGCAAGCTCACGCAGGGCGTCACCACGGAGATTCTGGGCGAGGGCTACACCGCGGCACCCATCAGTGACCTCACTCTCGCAGACCTGGCGGCGTCTGGGCCAGACGCCGTCGCCTCCGCGCGGCGCTTTCAAGGTGTGCATGGCTTCGATGCATGGCTACGCGCCATGGAAGCACACGGCGTCTCACCCAACGTGGGCGCGTTCGTTGGCGCCAGCACGCTGCGCCAGTACGGCATGGGCCTGCGCATGGGCGCCGCGACCGGCGCACCGCTCGACTCGATGCGTACGGCGTTGCGCAATGCCATGGAGGACGGCGCCTTCGGTCTCGGCACGGCGCTGATCTATCCGCCCGGTAATTTCGCCAGCACCGAAGAATTGATCGAGGTCGCGAAGGTGATGGCGCCGTACGGCGGGTTGTACATCACGCACATGCGCTCCGAGGCCGACAAGGTGCTCGAGGGCATTGACGAGGCACTGCGTATTGGCCGTGAGGCCGGTGTGGCGGTGGAGATCTATCATCTCAAGGCGGCGGGCACGAAGAACTGGAACAAGATGCCGGCGATGATCGCAAAGATCGATTCGGCGCGGACGGCCGGGCTGGATGTGCAGGCGACCATGTACCCCTATACGGCAGGTGGAACGGGGCTGGCGGCGTGCCTGCCGCCCTTTGCCTCGGAAGACGGCAAGCTGCTGCAGAACATCGCCGATCCCGCTGCGCGCGCGCGCATCCGCGCGGAGGTAGCTCAACCCACCAGCTACTGGGAGAGTCTCTGCGAGCAGGCAACTCCACAGGGCGTGCTGCTCGGCGTGCTGCGCGGCGCGGCGAATCAGCAGTGGTCCAGGCAGCGCCTCGCTCGAGTCATGGCCGATACGAAGAAGGACTGGCTCGATGCGGTGATGGACCTGTTGCTCGCCGAAGGCGGCAACATCGGCACGATCTACTTCCTCATGAACGAGGACAACGTCAAGCTGGTGCTGAAGCAGCCGTGGATGATCATCGGCACCGACGCGGCCGGGATGGATCCCGATAGCGCAAGAGGTTCAGCCCACCCGCGCGCGTATGGCACCTACACCCGCATCCTCGGCAAGTACGTCCGCGACGAGGGTGTCCTTCCGCTGGAAGATGCGATCCGCAAGATGACCGGTGCGGTGGCCGAGCGACTGCTCATACGCGATCGCGGTCTGCTGCGAGAAGGGATGCACGCGGATGTCGTGGTATTCGATCCGGCCACCATCCAGGAGCACAGCACGTTCGAGCAGCCACACCAGCTGTCGACCGGCGTGGAGCACGTGCTCGTGAACGGCGTTCAGGTTGTCCGTGACGGCCGGCATACCGGTGCAAAACCGGGTCGTATAGTTCGCGGTGCGGCCTGGCGCGGTGCGACTATCGGTCAGTAGGTGGTTCTCGGTCAACTCACGGAAACCACGCGCGCCATGCCACTCCTTTTTTCATACGGCACCCTGCAACAAGAAAGTGCGCAGCTCTCGACGCTTGGCAGACGGCTCGATGGACAGCGAGACGAGCTTCCCCGGTTCGAGGGATCGCTTGTGAGAATCGAAGATCCACGGGTAGTCGCCACGACCGGGAAGACACACCACGCCAACGTAACGTTCAACGGGAACGACGAGAGCCGCGTCCCCGGCATGCTGTTCGAGATCACCGACGCCGAACTTGTCATCATCGACGAGTACGAAGTGGCATTCTTCTACAAGCGCGTTACCGCCATGCTCGCGTCAGGCAGACAAGCGTGGGTGTACGTCCATGGCCGAAGAGCGAGCCGATGCAATTCCAACTGACCGACGCCCTCGAGATTCTCGAGCGCACGCCGGCCACCTTCCGCGCGCTGCTCGGCGACCTGCCCGACGTATGGACGGCGCCGAATGAGGGACCCGATACCTTCAGTGCCTTCGATAACGTCGGTCATCTCATTCACGGTGAGCGGACCGACTGGGTTCCACGCGCCCGCATCATCCTCGCGCAGGGCCCGAGTCGGCGCTTCGAGCCCTACGACCGATTCGCGCAGTACTGGGAAAGCCGGGGGAAGAGCATGGCGGAGCTCCTCGACGAGTTCGCGCGCCTCCGGGCCGAGAACCTGGCCACCGTCCGTGGGTGGCAGCTCTCCGAGCGGGAGTTGGCGCTCGAGGGAGAGCACTCGGCACTGGGGCCGGTCACCCTCCGGCAACTCCTGGCCACCTGGGTGGCGCACGACCTGGGACACGTGGCGCAGACGGCGCGTGTACTGGCGAAGCAGTACCGGGAGGCTGTTGGGCCGTGGCGGGCGTATCTGCCGGTGCTGGACCGTTAGGGCTGCGAGTCGTGTCGAACGCTTCAGCCGATGCCTGGGCTCGTGGAGATGCGTATGAGCCATACGTCGGACGCTGGAGCCGGTTGGTTGCACGTGAGTTCCTGACGTGGCTCGCCGCTGTCCGGGGCGCCGAATGGCTCGACGTCGGATGCGGGACAGGTGCGCTGACCGAGGTGATCCTCGGCGCCGCCGCGCCCGCGCGTGTTCAGGCCATTGACCCATCGCTGCCCTACGTCCGGTTCGCACGGAGCCGGGTAGGCGATCAGCGGGCTGCCTTCATGGCTCTACGTCGCTCTACCTGGCTCTACCTGGCTCTACTCGAGCGTTGAACATCACCACGTACCACTCGCCGTTCGGCACTTGGACCACGATCGCCACCTGATGTCTGCCCACATCGCGACCCTGTTCACGCAGGACGAGCACGGGCGTCTGATGTGCGTGAACGAGCCGGACGGCGGGCAGGCGCCGCGATTCTTCCTGGGCCGGACCAGGCACGGGTGCGAGTCGCGTGTCCGCGATGATCTGGTAGATTCCGATGTGCTCGATGCGCTGACGTCGGCCTGTTCGGACGAACCTCCGTTGGAGGACGTTCCGGGGCCGGCACCGGCGCCGACCCGGTACGAAGCCCTTCTCGCTCGATCCGGACCGATTCAGCGAGTATGGGCCGGTCCCGCCTTCCATTTTCCTCCCCACCTCATTCCCAGCCCGCGCGCCGTCCCAGTCACCGCAGCAAATGCCGAAGTGCTCCGTACGCACCTCGCGTCGTGGCTCCCTGATGTAGCCATTGGCCGGCCGCTGTTCGCCGTCATGGCCGGCGGGCACGCGGTTGCGATATGCGGGAGCGCTCGGACGACAGCCGTCGCGCACGAGGCGGGCGTCGAGACAGCGCCGGCGTTTCGCGGCTGCGGCTACGCGACCGAGGCCGTCGCCGCGTGGGCAATGGCCGTGCGCGACCTGGGGGTGACTCCGCTGTATAGCACGTCGTGGCAGAACCACGCCTCGCGAGCCCTCGCGCGGAGATTGGGCTTGCGGCTGTTCGGCGCCGACCTGCACATCACGTGAGTGATCGCCGTGCCATCGAACGAACGCTGCACCGGATGAATGTGCTTACTGTGCGTCGGCGCCTTCGCGGCGCATCGGGCGTTGCCCTGCAGCGCTGGCGGCGGCTCGCGCGCCTGCTCGCCCTCGCGCTCCTCGCACGCGGACTCGGTGCGCAGGGCCCTCCGGCGAGGGGGGCGCCACCGGCGGGCGTACCCGCCGCGGGGGTGCAGCCGCCTCCGGATCCCGTCCCCGCGCACGACTCGTTCACTATCCAGTCCGCGGCGCTCGCGGAGCCGAGGCGCGTCAACGTGTACACGCCACCGGGCTACCGCTCGTCGCCTGCCAGGCGGTTCCCGGTGCTCTACATGCCCGACGGCGGCCTCGATGAGGACTTCCCTCACGTGGTCCATACCGTCGATTCGCTGATCGCTCGCGGTGCGATCCAGCCGGTGCTCGTCGTCGGGATTCCCAACACCCAACGCCGGCGCGACCTGACAGGGCCCACGCGGGTGGCCAGCGACAGCGCGATCGCGCCCCGGGTAGGCGGCTCGGCTGCCTTCCGACGCTTCCTCCGGGACGAGCTCATCCCGGCGGTCGAGGTCCGCTACCGCACCTCCGGGGAGCGTGCGATCATCGGGGAGTCGTTGGCGGGGCTGTTCATCGTGGAGACGTTCCTCGTCGAGCCCGCGCTCTTCGACCACTACATCGCGCTGGACCCGAGCGTGTGGTGGAACAGGGGTGCGCTGCTCGACTCGGCCGCAGCCCGCCTGGCGGCGTTCGGTACGGCGCCCCGCACGCTCTACCTCGCCACCTCGAGTGTGGCCGACATCGCGGCCGGCACCGCGCGCCTGGCGGCGCTGCTGCGGGCGTCGGCGCCGCGGGGACTCACGTGGACATACGAGCCCCGGCCGGACCTCACGCACGCGACGATCTTCCGGGCCGTCAAGCCGGCGGCCCTGGTGAAGGCGCTCGGAGGGCCGGCGGCAGTCGGCGGGCGGAAGACTCGCCCCTCAGTATGACGGGTGTCAGGGGCGCCCGATCAGAGGACAACCCACACCACGCGCCGTGCACGACGCCGGCACACGGAGGCCTCGTGGATCAGGACCTCGATGCAATGTCCCGCGAGCAGCTCGTCGGGGAGGTGCGCCGGTTGCGCGACGGCATCCGTGCGCACCGCGATAGCACGGCCCACGGGCTGTGCTGGCATCACCCGGCGCTCTGGGGCCTTCTGCCGGAGGCGACCGACAGGCTGCCCACGGTTCCGACGTGGCCGGAGTTCCTCCGGGGCTGCGTTCGTTACCGCCAATCCCTCGACGAGCAGCTACCAGGCGCGCCGCGCTCCGACACGCCGTACGGTTCCAAAACCTGATGCGCGAATCCGCGAGGGCGAGCATGCTCTACATGGTGGTCGAACATTTCCGGGGTGGCGATCCGCTGCCCGTCTACCGGCGCTTTCGCGACGCGGGCCGGCTCGCGCCGGAAGGGCTACACTACCACGGGAGCTGGGTCACGGCCGACTTCCGTCACTGCTACCAGATCATGGCCTGCGACGACCCCGCGCTCCTCGAGACGTGGACCGCCCAGTGGGCGGACCTCGTCGAGTTCGAGATCCATCCGGTGCTCACGTCGGCCGACGCGGCGGCGACCTTGGCGCCGCGGCTCTGAGCCGCGCGGTGGCAGGTGGGCCCGGGACCCCGCGCGGTTGATCTGAATGACACCAACCTGGCGACGGAAAAGCAGCACCTCGCCTACCTCGGAGGAGGAGGCGCGAACCCCATGCTCTCTTCCGGGAGCAACACACTCCTGGTCAAATTGCGCGGCGCGGACTCGGGCCGACTGTCGAGCCGTGGCGAGCATGGATCAACGGCCTGTAGCCGACGCCGCACGCGCGGCGAGCGGCACGGCAGGTGATGGGCCGGCCGACGCGTAGCGGCGCGGATTCAGAATGTGGCGGCTGGTGTCCTGCGCGAGCGGGCCAGCCCTGTTTCACGAATAGCCCTTCAGCTCGGGAGAACGCATGGTCACGACGCAACGAATCACGCCCTGTCTGTGGTTCGCGGATGAGGCCGAGGAGGCCGCCCGATTCTATACCGGGATCTTCAAGAACTCGCGGATCACGACGATCACCCGGTACGGAACGGCAGGATTCGAGGCGCACCACCGGCCGGCCGGCTCGGTGATGGTCGTCGCGTTCGAGCTCGACGGGCAGTCGTTCACCGCGCTCAACGGCGGACCGGTGTTCAAGTTCAACGAAGCCATCTCGTTTCAGGTGAACTGCGCGACGCAGGAGGAGATCGACCACTACTGGGAGAAGCTGTCCGAGGGTGGTGATCCGAAGGCCCAGCAGTGCGGCTGGCTCAAGGACCGGTACGGCGCCTCGTGGCAGATCGTCCCGGACGTCATCGACGAGATGTTCAAGGACGGAGAGTCGGCCGGAGCGCAGCGGGCGATGGAAGCGATGCTCCGCATGAAGAAGCTCGACATCGCCGAGCTGCGTCGAGCGCACGACGGAACGGCGTGATCGGATCGCCGGCGAGCCTGCCTGGCGCCGGCGACCCGGTCATGATGGATCTCACTCCTGTTACCCTCGACGGCCGTCACGTGCGGCTGGAGCCCCTCTCGCCAGCGCACGCGGCCAGCCTGGCGAGCGTCGCGCTCGACGCCGAGCTCTGGCGATGGACGCCGACGCAGATTCACTCGGCCGGCGATCTCGATGCGTACATCGAGACCGCGCGAGCCGCACAGGCGGCCGGCACCGCCCTCCCCTTCGCCATCGTCGAGCGCGCGACGGGCCGGGCCATCGGGAGCACGCGGTTCGGGAACATCGACGCGGGGAACTGCCGGGTCGAGGTCGGCTGGAGCTGGCTCGGCCGGGCCTTCCAGCGCAAGGCGTTCAACACGGAAGCGAAGCTACTCCTGCTCACCCATGCCTTCGAGCGGATGGGGTGCATCCGCGTCGAGCTCAGGGCAGACGCGCTCAACACCAAGTCCAGGAACGCGATCGTACGCCTCGGCGCCAGGGAAGAAGGCATCCTGCGCCATCACATGATCCTGCCGGACGGGCGCCTGATCGATTGGGTGTACTACAGCATCCTGCGTGACGAATGGCCGTCGGTGCGCGCGGGCCTCGAGGGGAAGCTCGCGTCGCACGCGCGCGGCTGACGGGCGTGCCGGAGCGAAGCGTGCGCGACCCCGGCCGTGTTCGGCGGGCACCGTTCTCCCCCACCCGTGGCGGGTTCGCCTCATGATCCCGGTGCGCGAGGCCCTCGCCGGCGACATCCCGCAGTTGGTCGCGCTCATGGCCGAGTTTTACGCCGAGGCAGGCTACCCGCTCCCCACGGTCGCGGCCACGCGCACCTTTGCCGATCTCCTGGGCGATGCGCGTCTGGGCCGGGTCTGGTTGCTCGAGGCCGCGGGTGCGCCGGCAGGCTACATCGTCCTCACGATCAGCTTCAGCATGGAGTACGGCGGGTTGCGAGGTTTCGTGGATGACCTGTTCGTGCGCGTGGCGTACCGCGGGCAGGGGCTTGCCACCGCCGGCCTGGCGGAGGTGCAGCGCATGGCGGAGGCGCTCGGCGTGCGCGCGCTGCTCGTGGAGGTCGGGCCGGAGAACGACACCGCCCGCCGCGTGTACGGGCGCAGCGGCTTCACCGACACAGGCCGGCGTCTCCTCGCCCGGCCACTCGCGGCCGCCGTCCACGAGGGCTAGCGCGTTCCGGCTCCCGTGACGCTTCACGACACGCTGACCCCGGAACGCGCCTGTGCGGCGCTCGCGACGCTCGGCATACGGCTCGCGCCCGCGGATGTGCGGCTCGTATGCCGGGACGAGAAGTGGTTCGTCCAGCTGCCGGGAGATCGCATGGCGTGGTTCGCGGCGACGGCAACCGGACGTGCGGCCATGGCGACGGAGCGTCGTCTGCTGCGCGTGCTCGAGGCGCGCTGCGGCTTCGCTGTCCCTCGCGTGCTCGCCGAATCGGATGAAGGCGAAGTTGACGTACGCGCCATGGTGCCGGGCACCCACGACGGGGATGCGGTTCTCGCCCGCATCCGCGATGAGCCGGACGCCGCGGCGCAGGTAGGGGCGGCGCTCGGGGCCATCCTCGCTGAGCAGCACAGCTGCGTCGGTGCAGGCGACGTGGCCGGATGGTTGCCCCGGTGGCCGAGCTGGCCGGAACCGCGCTCGTGGATCCGTGACCGCCTTCCTGGGGTCGTCGCCGACCGCGCACTACGCGCCCACGCCGATGACGTCATCGCGGAGTACGAGGCGCTCCAGGGGCAGATCGCCGAGACCGACCGGGCCCTCGTCCACACGGACCTTGGTCTCCATAACGTGAGCATCGACCCGGCGACCCTCCGGGTGCACGGCGTCTTCGATTGGGAGGCTGCCTGCTGGGCGGATCGGCACCTCGACTTTCGGTATCTGGTGCTCGACGTCGAGCGTCCCGACGTGCTGAACACCGCTGTGGCTGTCTACGAGCGCACCACGGGCTTTCGGGTGACGCGGCGACGGGTGTGCCTCTACGACGCCGCGTGCGCGATCGGCTATCTCGCCTACCGGGTTGGCGTGCCTGCGGACCAGACCTGGTGTGGCCGCACGCTGGCGGAGGACCTGAGTTGGACGCGGCAGGCCCTTGCCCGGGTTCAGGCGAGCCCGACGAACGCATGATCGCGACATCGTCCGAGTCTCGGAGCGGCTGGGTCGCCTACGCGGCGGCCGCGTGGGCCTTCATCTTCACCTTCCTCCATGTGGCCTGGGCGGCTGGATGGTATCTCGCCCTCCCCAGGGCCCAGGCGCAGCTGTGGTTTGCCCGGCGCGGCTTCTGGTTGTACGATGTCGTCGTCGCCGGCGCCTGCGCCCTGGCGGTGTTCGTGGCGTTGGCGCTCGTGCGCCCCTGGGGGCGCCGGGTGCCCCGGACGATCCTCCGCCCGCTCCTCTGGAGTGGCACCGGTCTCCTAGTGGTGTGAAGCAATAATAACGTGCATAA
>JBBJNN010000037.1:0-42293 GCA_037720885.1 Gemmatimonadaceae bacterium
GGGAAGGCAGACGACGCGGCGCCGCATCTCGACCGTTCGGCTCAATCCCGCGACGCCGAAGTCCGCTACCGCGCCCTCTTCAATTTGGGACTTCTCTACCTCCGGCGCGCGCGCGGGGCGAAAGCGGACGATGCGGCCGCGCAGGCGTTCGCGGCCGCCGCGGATGCATACAAGCGGGCACTGCGCCTGCGGCCATCGGAGCTCGACGCGAAATGGAACTACGAGCTCGCCCTCCGGCACCCGAAGTCGGGAGGCGGCGGTGGTGGCGGCGGCTCCGGCGGTGGCGGCCAATCCGATCCGCAGGAGGCTCCACCATCACCCGAGCGCGCGCCGCAGCCGCGGCCCGCCGGATCACTCGATCCGGGCCAGGCCGAACAGCTCCTCAATAGCGCCGCGCGAGAGGAGCGCGATGTGCAGGGCAAGAAGCAGAAGCAGTCGCGGCCGGATCGGCCGCCCGGGGGGAAGGACTGGTGATGCTCGCGGCCCTGGCCATCGTCGCGCAGCTCGCCGTGACGGCGACGGCGCCGGACTCGATCGCGCTCGACGGCGTTGCCGCCGTTCGCGTGCGCGTCACCAGTGACCGGAACGCGGCTCGCCTTGTCACCCCATCGTTCCGGCCTTTCGTTGTGGTACGGTCGGCGCTCTCGCAATCGTCGGAGTCGCGCCGCGGTGCCTCACGCTACGTGGCGGACTACGAGTACACGCTCGCGCCGACGAAGGCCGGCGTGTTCCGCTTCGGCCCCTTCGTCGCCACGGATGATCGCGCGACCGCGCGCGGTGCAGCCATTCGTATCGTCGTCCGAGGCAACGCGACGGCCGGCGGCGCGAGGCCGCTCATCGTGAAGGATCCACGCCTCGACACAGGGGCCGTCGTCAACTTTCGCGCGCTCGTCGCCCCCGAGACCGTCTACGTCGGGGAGCAGGCCACGTATCAGCTCGGCGTCTTCCTCGACGCGAGCGTGCGAGACCGGGTCCGCAAGATGGAGGCGATTGCGCCCGAGATGCGGGGAGTTCTCGCGTACGATCCGCCGCAGCCATTGCAGGTGTTCCAGACACGCGCGGCCGGCGGCCGGCCGCTCGAGGTACACGTCTACCAACGCGCGGTCTTCCCGCTGTCGCCCGGCCGCGTCGCGATCCCACCCGCCCGTCTGATCTACGCGCTACCGCTATCGTATAGCTTCTTCAGTCGCGAGGAGAGCTACGACCTTCGTAGCGACAGTGCGTTCCTCGTCGCCGTCGAACCTCCGGTCGCCAACCGCCCGGCCGGCTTCACCGGTGCGGTGGGACAGCTTCGCGCGTCGGCCAAGCTCGACGCGGCCGGCGCCCGCGTCGGAAATCCATTCTCGGTCGTCGTCACGATCGCGGGCACCGGCAACGTGAAGCTCCTCCCCCGTCCGGAATTGCGCGTGCCCTGGGCGAGCGCCGTCCCAGGAGACGAGCGCGTTGTGCTCGATCGGTCGCCCCTGGTCATCGGTGGCAGCAAGTCGTTCGAGTGGCTCCTGACGCCGGAGCGGAGTGGCGTGCTCGTCCTCCCTCCCGTACGGTACCCGTACTTCAGTCCCCAGACCGAGCGCTACGAGATCGCGCAGACCGCGCCGGAGACGCTCACCGTGGCCGCGGGAGCGCTCGCTGCCGCCGATCGGTCAGCTGCCGGCGATACGATGGGCGTCCTGACGCTCCGCGCCGAGTACCGAGGGCCGCTTCCGCGACCGTTCTACGAACGCCGCACGTTCTGGTGGCTGCTCGCGCTCGCGCCATTGCCCGCGCTCACGCTGGTCTCGGCGCGGCGGCCGGAGCGGCGTCGCGCGCGCCGGTCCGCCGCGCAGCACCTGCGCCACCTGGCGCGCGCTGGCGGTTCGGCGGATACGCGCGAGGTGCGTCGCGTGCTGGTCGCGGCGGTCGCCGAGCGACTTGGCATCTCGGCTCCTCGCGCGGGGAGCGCCGCGGAGCTGGCGCGCGAGCTGCGCCGTGGGGGCGTGACGCCAGCGACCGCCGTGGCGCTCGGAGCACTAGTTGGCGAGCTCGAGGCGAGCGTCTTCTCCGGGGCTCCGGCGCCGGCGCGGGACTTCGCCGCGCGCGGCGCTGAGCTCTACTCCGCGATCGAAAGGGAAGCTCGCCCTCGGCGTGCGGCCAACCTCCTGCCACCCACGGCCGTCGCCTTCGTCATCGCACTCGCGAGCGTGGGTGCTCTCTGGGCCGCCGCCCCGGGTGCGCTCGAGTTCCAGACAGGCGTTCGGGCATACGAAGCCAGACGATATGCCGTGGCGGCCGGAGCGTTCGAGCGCTCCGGCCAGCTCGACCCGCGCGCCCCCGATGCGTGGGCCAATTTGGGGACCGCCGCCTGGGCAATGCACGACACGGCGCGTGCCGCGCTGGGCTGGCACCGTGCCGTGCGTCTCGAACCGCTCGCTCGCGATGTCCGCCATCGTATCGGTCTCCTGGGCACGTCCGGCTCGGACGCCTCGCGTCCGCTCCCCGTGCCGCCCGTTGCGCTGATGCTCGCGGCGGCTGCGCTGTGGGTTGGCGCCTGGTCGCACGTGGCATTTCGCGCACTGCGGCGACGTCCGCAATCGTCCGGGCTCGTGTCGGCGATCGTGGCGCTCGCGCTCGTCTTCGCCGGCGCTGGCCGGGCGCTCGACGCGACGCTCGCGGGGCGCGACCTCGCCGTTGTCGCGCGTACGAGCGCGCTCCGTACGGACCCGGCCCTCAACGCAGATTCTACCGCCGCCGTGCGAACTGGCGAGATCACGAGGGTCATCGAGCGCAAGGGCGGATGGGCGCGCGTCTCGCGTGACGGGCTCGGCGACGGCTGGCTTCCCGGCAGCTACCTCCTCCCCATCGCGAGCGATTGACGCTCGGCGCCGAGCTGCCCAACCTTCGCACATGCCGAGCATCGCCGTACTCGCCGACGCCGTGGTTGATCAGATCGCCGCTGGCGAGGTCGTCGAGCGTCCCGCGTCCGTGGTCAAGGAGCTGCTCGAAAACGCGCTCGATGCGGACGCACGCGCGGTCGAAATTGCCGTGGAGGATGGCGGTCGGGGACGGATCCGGGTGTCCGATGACGGCGTTGGCATGCGCCGGGAGGACGCCGTGCTCGCGCTCGGTCGCCATGCCACGTCGAAGATTCGTACGGCAAATGATCTGGTCGGTGTCGGAAGCTTCGGCTTCCGCGGCGAGGCGTTGCCAGCTATCGCCTCCGTCTGCGAGCTGGAGCTCCAGACGGCGTCCGATGACGGCGAGGGAACCGCGCTGCGCGCATCGGCGGGCGTGATTCGGGACGTGCGCGACGCCGCCCGTCGGCGCGGGACGACAGTGACCGTCTCACGACTCTTCTTCAACGCACCGGCCCGGCAACGCTTCCTCCGCTCAGCGCGCTCCGAGTGGCGGGCGATCGCTGATCTCGTGACGAGCATCGCGCTCGTGCGCCGCGGCGTTCGCATTGCCGTGGCGCACGACGACCGTCAGACGCTCTCCCTGCCGCCTGCGCCCACGCTTCGCGCTCGCGTCGCGGCGCTCTGGACGCCGACATACGCGGAACGGCTCGTTGACGTGGACGATGTGAGCGGAGCCGTTCACGTGTCTGGACTGGTGGAGCGACCGGCCGACGTCGGCACGGCCAGTCGCCGGGTGCACCTCACCGTGAATGGGCGGCCGATCCGGGATGGTGGCTTGGTCCGAGCCGCCGAGGCCGCGTATCGCTCGACGATCCCGGCGGGCACACGGCCATCGCTGCTCCTCGAGCTGACGATTCCGGCCGACCTCGTGGACGTCAATGTGCATCCGACGAAAGCGGAGGTTCGCTTTCGCGATCGATGGATTCTCGAGCGCGCCGTCGAAAAGGCAGTGCGGCGGTCGCTGGGACTCCCCGCTGCCGCGGCGACGCTCGGCCGGCCGGCGTGGCTCTCGAGCTACATCCCCGTGCCGGCTGCGGAGCCAGGTGTTCAGCTCCTGCAAGCGACGCCTGGCGCCGACGGGCCGCTACTCGCTCCGTCCCCCGCGCACGAGCCGGGACTGATCGAGTCGAACCGTGATAGCTCGCCGACACCGAATCTGCCCGCGGCGGCCCCGCCCCTCGAGCAGCTACGCCGCACCTACCTCATGTTCGAGCGCGATGACGGCATTGTGCTCATCGACCAGCATTCGGCGCACGAACGAGTGCTGTACGAGCGCTTCATGCGGGACTTCGAGCGCGGCACGGCGCCCGCGCAGCGCCTGCTCTTCCCGCTCACGCTCCACCTCACGCCGGCCGAGGGCGAAGCGTACGAGGAGCATCGTGAGCTGTTCGAGCGCCTGGGCTTCGAGGTCGAGGCGTTTGGTGGCCACACGCTGATCGTTCACTCCGTGCCGGCGCCGCACGCCCGGTTCGATGCGGAGCGCTGCTTGCGCGAGACGCTCGCCGCGCTCACCGGCAATCGCGTCGCTTCGACCGCGGCGCGGCACGAGCGTTTGGCGGCCACGGTCGCCTGCAAGGGTGCGGTGAAGGCCGGCGATGCGCTCTCCGACGCGGAGATGCGCGCGCTGTTCCTGGCGCTCGCCGCGACCACGCTTCCAGCGCACGACGTACACGGTCGCTCGACGATCGTACACCTCCCGTGGGATGAGATCGAGCGCCGCTTCGGGCGGCGGTAGCCTCCGCGTCATCTGCGGTCCAACTGCAGCGGGGAAGTCGGCGTTGGCGCTACAGCTCGCCGAGCAATTCGGCGCCACGATCGTGAGCGCGGACTCTCGCCAGGTGTACCGCCGGTTCGACATCGGCACCGCGAAGCCGGACCGTGCGTCGCGCGAGCGGGTGCCTCACATGGGCGTGGATGTCGCCGAGCCGGACGAGCGGTACTCCGCGGCGCGGTGGGCCCGCGAGGCTGGTGAATGGCTGGAAGCGTGCGAACGCTCGCGCCAGCCGGCGGTGGTGGTGGGGGGCACCGGGTTCTACATTCGCGCGCTGACCGACCCGCTCTTCGACTCTCCTGCGCTCGACGTCGATCACCGCGCGGCGATCGAGCGCGAGCTGGACGACCTTGGCACCGAGGAGCTGCGCGCCCGGTGCGACAGCGTGGACCCCGCGCGAGCGCATCTCGGGCGCGCGCAGTTGATTCGCGCGCTGGTGATCGTGACGCTCACGGGGACGCCGATCAGCGAGTGGTACGGCCGGTCGCCGCATGGACCGGCTGTGCGTGGGCGATACTTGGTGGTGGATCCGGGCGCCCGGCTGACCGGGAGGATCGAGGAGCGTGTGCGCGGAATGATCGACGCCGGCTGGCCAGATGAGGTGAGGGCGTTGCAGCATACGGTTGCGCCTGATGCGCCGGCCTGGAACGCGACCGGCTACGCGACCGTTCGCGACTACGTACGCGGAGACACGGCGCTGGACGACGCGCAGCGACGAATCGTCATCGCGACGAGGCAGTACGCGAAGCGGCAGCGTACCTGGTTTCGCCACCAGCTTCCGGCGGATCGTGTGACGCAGCTCGACCCCCTGGCGCCGGATGCATGGTCGCGCGCTGAGGCATGGTGGATGGAGTCGGAGGATCGATGAAGATCGGGATCACCTGTTATCCTACGTACGGCGGCTCCGGCGCCGTCGCCACCGAGCTCGGGATCGCGCTCGCGGCGCGCGGCCACGAGGTGCACTTCATCTCGTACGCCCAGCCATTCCGGCTCCCGTCGTTTCTTCCCCGCGTCTTTTTCCACGAAGTGGACGTCGGACGGTATCCGCTCTTCGAGTACCCGCCGTACGACCTGGCACTCGCCGTGCGCATGCACGAGCTGGTACGTTCGCGCCACCTCGAGCTGCTGCATGTGCACTATGCGATCCCGCACGCGACGAGCGCGTGGATCGCACGCGAGATGCTGCGCGAGACGGACGAAGACGTGCGCGTGTTCACGACGCTCCACGGCACCGACATCACACTCGTCGGGCAGGATCCGTCCTTCCATCCCATCACGAAGTTCTCGATCGAGAAGTCAGATGGGATCAGCGCCGTGTCCCACTTCCTCAAGCGCGAAACGTTCAATGCGTTCGGCTGCACCGGCTGCCAGGTCGATGTCATCCACAACTTCATCGACCCCGCGGTCTATGACCGAGCGAAGTACGCGCCGACGCTGCGGCGACAGGTCGCGAAAGGCCGCCGCGTCCTGATGCACGTGTCGAACTTTCGGGCCGTGAAGCGCGTGCGCGACGTGATCCGCATTTTCGCCGAGGTGTGCCGCGAGATCCCGAGCGTACTGGTCATGGTTGGTGACGGCCCCGACCGTGCCCAGGCGGAGGAGGAAGCGCGCGTACTCGGCGTACACGGAGATACATACTTTCTGGGCAAGATCGACTCGGTGGCGCCGCTGCTCGCGAGCGCCGACCTCTTCCTGCTGCCGAGCGCTACGGAGTCGTTCGGTCTGAGCGCGCTCGAGGCGCTTGCCTGCGGCGTTCCCGTGGTCGCGTCCCGGACGGGCGGCCTGTCCGAGGTGGTATCGGACGGCGTGACCGGCGCCTTGCGCGACGTAGGCGACGTGCGGAGCATGGCAACCGCGGCCATCGAGATTCTGTCGGATTCGGGCCGTTGGGACGCGTTCAGCGAAGTTGCGGCAGCTGATGCGCGCTCGCGCTTCGCGCAGGAAGACATCGTGTCGCAGTACGAGGCGTTCTATCGGCGCGGCGCGGCGTAGTGGGAGGCCGGGTGCGTCCCTTGCACCTGCGCTCGCGCTCATTCGCTGGCGAAATGGCCTGATCTCCGCGGCGGGCGTGTCCCTTGGCGCCTGGTGGTCGCGTGGGGGTGGGCTGACCCGCGTCGCGCTCGCGGCCGTGGCGGCCGTCGCATTGACGTCGGCGGCGAACGCCTGGAACGACGCCGACGATGTCGCGATCGACCGCGTCGCGCATCCCGCGCGCCCCTTGCCGAGCGGAGCACTGAGCGTCGCCGCGGCGCGACGCATCGCCATCGCGTGCGCGCTCGCGGGCGTTGCGCTCTCCGCCGCCGCACGACCAGTGCTCGGCGCCGTCTCGGTCGCCGCCGTGGCGATCATATGGGTGTACTCGTCTCAGCTCAAGCAGCGCGGCCTCCCGGGGAATGTCGTGGTCGCCGTGCTCGCCTCGGCGCCCTTCCTGTACGGCGCGTGGGCGGCGGACCGCCCACGCGCTGGAATCGTCTTGCTCGTGCTGGCCGCCCCACTTCACCTCGCACGCGAGATTGCCAAGGATCTGGATGATGTTGCCGGTGACCGCGGCGCGCGGCGCACGCTGCCCGAGCAGATCGGACCCGCGATGGCACGATGGGGTGTAGCGCTGTCGGTGCTTACCTTCCTGTGCCTGCTCGGGCCGAGAATGTTGCGCGCGCCGCACTTCGCGTTGGCGCTCGTGCCCGCCATCTTATTGTGCGGCCTCGCGACCGCGCGCGTCTTACGCGCGCGGTCCGGAGGCCCAACGCTGTTCAAGATCGCCATGCTGTTCGCGATGGCCGCCTTTGCCGGATTGCGGGCGTAGCGCGCGCGATCCGGCTCCCGCACAACTCGAGCTCCACCGAATGACCGCGTTTCAGGCGTTGGTGCTCGGCATCATCCAGGGACTCGCCGAGTTTCTCCCGATTAGCAGTTCGGCGCATCTCGCGCTTGCGCCGTGGATCTTCGGCTGGCCCGAGCCCGGTCTCGCCTTCGATGTCGCGCTACATGTCGGGACGCTTGCGGCGGTACTGTGGTTCTTCCAGGACGAATGGCTGAGGTTGGTGCGGGCCGCGCTCGACATCGCACGCAAGCGCCGGGTCGAGACCGAAACGGAGTGGCGCGTGATCTACCTCATCCTCGCGACCATTCCCGCCGCCGCCGCCGGCGCGCTGCTCGACGAGTACGCGGAGACCACGTTCCGTAATCCGGTCATCACGGGCACGGCGCTCATTCTCATGGGTGCCATCCTGTGGGCGGTGGATCGCCGTGCGCCCCGCGGCCGCAACATGTCGTCGCTCGGCTGGACCGATGCGGTCCTCATCGGCTTGGCCCAGGTGGTCGCGCTGGTCCCAGGCGTGTCGCGGTCGGGCGCTACGATCAGCGCGGGCAGAGGACTGCGCCTCGATCGTGAATCGGCCGCCGTGTTCAGCTTTCTCATGAGCATGCCGATCACCGCGGCCGCCGCGGCCGTCAAGGTTCCCGAGGTCATTCGCGAATCGGGGTTCAGCATCCCATTGGTGATCGGTGTCGTCGCGTCGGGGCTCAGCGGATGGCTCGCGATCACGGTGTTACTTCGTTACGTGAGCCGGCACTCCTTCGGCGTGTTCGCCGTCTACCGTCTGATCCTGGGCGGCGCGGTGCTCCTGATCGTCGCCCTGCGTGACTGACAGCTCCGCATACGACGGGCAGTCGGCGGAGGAGTTGCGCCTCGCGCTCCAGCTCCCGCGGCTGGAGTTGCGACCGACCGTGACCTCGACGATGGACATCGCGCACGCCCTCGCCGCCGCCGGCGCGCCGGCTGGCACGCTCGTGCTCGCGGATGCGCAGACGGCTGGCCGCGGCCGCGGCGGCAAGGGGTGGGAATCCGCGGCGGGGCGGGGGATTTGGCTCACGCTGATCGAACGGCCATGCGCCCGGTCGACCCTCGAGGTGTTGTCCATTCGGGCCGGTATCGCCGCGGCGGCGGCGCTGCAGCCGCTGTCGGACGCGCCGATCGGCCTCAAGTGGCCGAACGACCTCTACGTGCGCACGGGCAAGCTGGCCGGCATCCTGGTCGAGACGCACTGGCGCGGCGCCACGCCGGAATGGGTCGCCCTCGGAATCGGCGTGAACGTCCGCCTCCCGGACACCGTCGGCGCGGCGGGGTCACTCCGAGCGGCGGTTACGAGGGTAGACGCTCTCGTTGTGCTCATCCCAGCGCTCCGATCGGCGGCAGCGGCGACAGATGAATGTCTCACGGATCGTGAGCTCGCGGAGTACACGAGCCGTGACTTCGTGCGCGGACACTGGGCCGAGGCGCCGGTGGCCGGCCAGATTCGCGGAGTGGATCGGCGCGGAGCGCTCATCGTCGCCACCAGCGCCGGAGAAATACCGGTTCGGGCCGGTTCATTGGTGCTCGCAGGCGGGGCGCCGGTCGGGAATTGAAAGGTATGGGCGCGTGGAGCGACCGCCGTTACACAGTTCATAGAGCGGATCGCGATAAGTTATTGATTTCTTATAACTTAAGGAATTGTCGTGAAGTTGCGCTTTTCCCCTTGACGGTTCGGCAAGTGAGGTTAGAATTCAGCGCGCTGGCACTCGTATCGTGTGAGTGCTAACAGGCTGATTCAACCGACACCCCCGAACCCATTTCCAGGAGAGGCGCTCGTTATGGCCACTAAGAATGCCGTGAAGGTCAATCCGTTGGCCGACCGCGTCGTCATCAGGCCGCTCGAGGAGAGCGAGCAGATGCGAGGCGGGCTCTACATTCCGGACACCGCGAAGGAGAAGCCCCAGCAGGGCGAGATCATGGCCGCCGGTCCCGGGCGCTTCGAGAAGGACAAGCGCGTGCCGATGGATGTGAAGGTCGGCGACAAGGTGCTCTACGGGAAGTACAGCGGCACCGAGGTCACGCTCGAGGGCGAGCAGTATCTGATCCTCCGCGAGTCGGACATCCTCGCGGTCGTCGGCTGACGCTCGGAGCACGACCCGCGCGGCGCCCGATAGAGAGCGCACGAGTGCCTGGCCGCCGCGCCGACCACCTCACTGCATGAACGACGCTCCCACGCTCATCACACCAGGACGAAACTATGGCTGCCAAGGAACTGCATTTTAACGTCGAAGCTCGCGCCGCACTCAAGCGCGGAGTCGACCAGCTCGCCGACGCGGTGAAGGTGACGCTCGGCCCCAAGGGCCGAAATGTCGTCATCGACAAGAAGTTCGGCGCGCCGACCATCACGAAGGACGGCGTCACGGTCGCCAAGGAAGTCGAGCTCGCCGATCCGCTCGAGAACATGGGCGCGCAGATGGTGAAGGAAGTCGCCACGAAGACTTCCGACATCGCCGGCGACGGCACCACGACCGCCACCGTGCTCGCGCAAGCCATCTTCCGTGAGGGCCTCAAGAACGTAACGGCCGGCGTGAATCCCATGGCGCTCAAGCGCGGGATCGAGAAGGCCGTCGCCGCCGTGGTCGAAGATCTCAAGAAGATGAGCGTACCCACGGCGGGTAAGAAGGAGATCGCGCAGGTCGGCTCGATCTCGGCGAACAACGACCAGGAGATCGGCAACCTGATCGCCGAGGCGATGGAGAAGGTCGGGAAGGACGGCGTCATCACTGTCGAGGAGGCACGCGGCCTGGAGACGACGCTCGAGACGGTGGACGGCATGCAGTTCGACCGTGGCTACCTCTCCCCCTACTTCGTCACCGACCCGGAGAAGATGGAGTCCGTCCTCGAGGACGCGCTGGTCCTCATCCACGACAAGAAGATCTCGTCGATGAAGGACCTCCTGCCGGTACTGGAGAAGGTCGCGCAGATGGGCAAGCCGTTGCTGATCGTCGCGGAGGACATCGAGGGCGAGGCGCTCGCCACCCTCGTCGTCAACAAGCTCCGGGGCACGCTACGCATTTGCGCGGTGAAGGCACCCGGTTTCGGTGACCGGCGCAAGGCGATGCTGCAGGACATCGCGGTGCTGACGAACGGTCAGGTGATCTCCGAGGAAGTCGGCTTCAAGCTCGAGAACGCCGTGCTGAACGATCTCGGCAAGGTGAAGCGGATCGTCGTGGATAAGGACAACACGACACTGATCGATGGCGGCGGCGACGACGCGAAGATTCAGGGCCGCGTGAACGAGATCCGGGTCGCGATCGACAAGAGCACGTCGGATTACGACAAGGAGAAGCTGCAGGAGCGGCTCGCGAAGCTCGCGGGCGGTGTCGCCGTGATCAACGTGGGCGCGGCCACCGAGGCCGAGATGAAGGAGAAGAAGGCGCGCGTCGAGGATGCGCTGCACGCGACCCGCGCGGCGGTCGAAGAGGGAATCGTCCCCGGGGGCGGCGTGGCCTTCATCCGCGCTCAGCGCGCACTGAAGACGCTCAAGTTCGATGACCCCGAGGAGCAGATCGGCGTCGACATCGTGCGTCGCGCGATCGAGGAGCCGATGCGCATGATCGTGCAGAACGCCGGCGGTGAGGGCTCGATCGTCGTGGAGAAGATCCGCACGAACAAGAGCGACGCGTTCGGCTACAACGCGCTGACCGACACCTACGAGGATCTCGTCCAGGCGGGCGTCATCGATCCGACGAAGGTGACGCGCACGGCGCTGCAGAACGCCGCGTCGATCGCGGGCCTCCTGCTGACGACGGAAGCGATCGTCGTCGAGCGGAAGGAAGAGAAGTCCGGGGCGCCTTCAGGCGGCGGGCCCGGTGGCGGCATGGGCGGCATGTACTAGGCCGCTTCACCGATCGAAGAAATGCGGGGGTCCGGTTCGCCGGACCCCCGCATTTTGTTTGCCGCTAACGGCGGGTCGGGTATCCCCCCGGCGAGCGACTAGAAGAGCTCGAGTTGCCTCGCCGCCGGCGCGCGACGCACCCAGGGCGTGAAGGGCCCGATGATCGCGTCCTGGGGCGAGACGTGCAGCGTGCCGCGGAAGCGGTTGCCGCGCAATGCGCTGGCCACGGCGTGGTGCGCGAGGGCCGCGTCGTTGCAGCGGTCGCTCAGATGCGCAAGCACGACGTGCGCGAGATCGCGGTGCAGCGCTTCGCGCACCGCCCCGGCGGCGGCGCGATTGCTCAGGTGTCCCCGGGTGCCGCCGATCCGGTGCTGCACCGACGGCGGGTACGGGCCAGCGCGCAACATGCCTTCATCGTGGTTCGCCTCCATCACCAGAAGATCCGCGCGGATGAGTGCGCCCCGAACCGATGCTGGCACGTGCCCGAGGTCGTAGGCGATCGCCGCGCGCACGCCGGAACCGTGCGCCGTGGCGACAACCGCCACCGGCTCGGCCGCATCGTGCGGGATTCCGACCGTGCGGATATCCATGCGACTGAGCGTGAGGCAGCCACCTGGCTCGAAGCTGCGCGTGTCCGCATCGGCCAGCGCCGGGCACGCCGCGACCGTGCCGGCTGTTGCGTAGAGAGCCCATCCCCACCGTTTCGCCGCGGCGCTGGCACCACGAACGTGATCGGCATGATCGTGCGTGATCACGACGGCCTCGACCGACTCGCACGGTACGCCAATGGCGCCAAGACGCTGTGCCAGCACGCGAGGCGGGAACCCCGCGTCCACGAGCACCCGCGATCCGTCGCACTCGAGCAGTACCGCGTTGCCGCGGCTTCCGCTGCCGACCACCCAGAGCTTCACGCCGCGCCCGCGCGGCCGCGCTCGTATGCGGCGCTCAGCTGCCGGCGCATTCGCTCCGACAATGCGACGTTCCGTCGCCCCATGGCTCGCTCGGCGGTTGCCAGGAACTTGTCGAGCCGGTACGGACCGAGCGCGGCGCCGTCTCCCCACGAGAACGGCGGAACGAAGCTCGGCGGCATCACGCTCCCGTAGACGTTGCTGCCGGCGCCGACCACGGAGCCTGTCGTGACGCGCAGTCCGATCCCCGTCTTGACATGGTCACCGAAGAGGGTGCCGAGCTTCTGCGTGCCCGTATCGCGAACGCCCTTTGGCGTCCAGAGGGCGACCGAGCCGTACGTATTCTTGAGGTTGCTCGTCACCGTGCCCGCGCCGAGGTTCACCCAGCGACCGAGGTACGAATGGCCGACGAAGCCATCGTGCGACTTGTTGACGTTGCCCAGTATCACCGTCTCGCTGATCTCACCGCGTATCATGCTGCCTTCGCCGATCGAGCACCCGGCGACACGATCGCCGAGCACCGTCGCGCCCGACGCGACAGCGCAGGGCCCAACGAGCCGCGTGAATGACCGGATCGTCGCGCCACGCCGGACGAGCACCGGGCCGGCGGTCACGTCGATGACCACCAGCGGCTCCAGTGTGGCGCCGAGCTCCAGGTAAATCGCACCGGAACCGAGTACGTGTAGCCCGTCGGTCGGCATCAGCTCCAACCGTGGGCCGAGTCGGTCGATGTCTTGTGCGAGCAGCGTGGCGAGCCCGGTGATGAGCTCCCAGACTTCGCCGATCCACCTACCGCGGACCGCTTCGACGCGCGTGCCAGCTGTGCCGAGGGACTCGAGCGGCTCGGAACCGCCGGCGAGGTGGTCGACAGGAAGCGGTTTCGCCAATCGGACGGCCGCAACGCGTCCGTCGCATGTCCAGACGTCCGCGTCGCGGGTTCGCCAGGAGACCGGCATCACGCACCGCGTGTTCGCGAGGATCGCCCCGGCTGGGATTGTGCCGGCGGCGGCGGCCGGCGCATCACTCTCCTCGAAATCAACCAGGTGCTCCGCCGCGACGGTGCCGGCCGCGCGCGTTCCGAAGGCGTGCTCCCAGCGTGCGCGGATCAGCGAGGTCCCCGCGCGCATCTCCCCGAAGGGCCGGGTGAGCGCGAATGGCTCGAACGTGCGCGCAATCGCGTCGTCGTACAGGTAAAGCGGCGGCGCCGTCACGCGCGGTCGCGGATGTCGCTGGGCAGCGCGTCGAGCAGCGCCTTCAGGTTGGCCGCGCGGTCGGTCGTCGTCACGAGCGTGACGCCGTCGCGGGCTACGACGACGAGATCGTCGACGCCGTAGAGCACGACCGTCGTTCCTTCCGCGTGCACGACGTTTCCGCGCGAAGCGATCGCCTGTACGGCGCCGGCCGCCGAATTGCCATCGCCATCCAGGCGGCGCACGCGGCGCAACGCTGCCCAGGTTCCGACATCGTCCCATTCGAAGTCGCCCGGGATCACGAGCACCCGGTCGCTCCGCTCCAACACACCATGATCCACGGTGATTGGCGTGACGCGTTGAAAGAACGCCTCGATGCCGCTCTCCGTGCCGAGCATTGCGCGCGACACTTCCGGCGAATGGGCACGGACCTCGGCGAGAAAGTCGTCCACGCGCCAGACGAAAATTCCCGAATTCCAGAGATAGCCCGCCGCGATCATGCGCTCGGCGGTCGCGGCGTCGGGCTTTTCCACGAAGCGAGCGACGCGGCGTGCGTCGCCCATCTCGGCGCCTGGTTGGATGTAGCCGAACCCCGGATCCGCCCGCGCGGGTACAATCCCGACCGTGACCAGACTTCGGTGTGCGTTCGCGGCGTCGGCGGCGAGGACAAGCACGCGCCGAAACTCTTCTGGTTGCCCGACGGACCAGTCCGCGTGTACGCAGATCATCACCGCGCTCGGCCCGTCGCGACGTTCGATCTCGAGTGCCGCCCATGCCAGGGCCGGCGCCGTGCCGGCCGCCCGCGGCTCGCCGATGATGTTCTCGGCGGGGAGGTCGGGCAGGAGCTCGCCGATCGCCGCGGTGAGCGATCGGTTGGTGACGATGATCGTGCGATCGGCCGGGATCAACGGGGTGAGGCGCCGCACCGCATTCACGAGAAGCGGCGCATCATCGACGAGTGGGAGTAGCTGCTTGGGGCGCCGGGGCGTACTGAGCGGCCAGAAGCGCGATCCGACGCCTCCGGCGAGGATCACCGCCCAGCGAGTCATTGCAGGATTGCCGACGCTGTATCCGCCGCGCCGCCACCCGCGAGCTCCGCGGCCACCGCGTAGAGCTTCTTCGGGCTGAACGGCTTGGTGAGGAAGCAGTTGGCGCCCATGTCCATGGCGCGTCGGTGGTATTGCTCCTCGCCCGCCGCCGTGAGCACCATGCACGGAATCGACTTGAGGCGGGCATCGTCTCGCATGGACGCGAGCACCTCGAGCCCGCTCAGGCGCGGCATCATGAGGTCGAGCACCACCAGCGCAACGTCGCCGGATTGGCGCAGGACATCGAGCGCTTCCTGGCCGTCGTACGCAAGAGTCACCCGAAAGAGACCCTGCTCCAGCTTCATCTTGATAATCCGACCGATGTGCGGTTCATCGTCGGCCACGAGCGCATGCAACTGTCCCGTCAAATGCTCGTTCCTCACGATGTCTGTCGTCCAGCGCGCGCGGTCGTCTGCCGTCGCGCGCGGAACATGCTCGAACGATCTGGCGTAGCACGCCGTCTCGGAGACCCGCGCGCGGAAAAAGGTCGGCGCAGCGGTCTGGCGCGAGGCGCAGCGAAGACTAACGGGGCAGGGGGCCAAGTCAAGCGAGCGCGTTCGCTTGAAGTCGCTGCGTACCGACGGTATCGTTCGCCGCTGACCCATTGACTCACACCCGGTGCGTGGCATGATCGGCAGGTGGTGCGTGATCGCGGCGTCGGTGGCCGCACTCGCGGCGTGCGGAGATCCGACGTCGCTCAGGGCAAGCTTTGCCACCGTGGGCGACACGCTCACGGTGTTCGCACTTACGGGGACGCCGTCAGCCGTTCCGACGGCGCTCGATACGTACGCGCATCAGGTCGTTCGCGTCGCGAGCGGAGCGCAGTTCGACATCGTGTTCGACCTCGACGCGCAGGGGCGCGCAGTCCTCTACCCGGCCTCACTGGTAGCGGGAACCGGACGCACCGGCCTCTTGAAAGTGCCGGGTGCGTTCGACGATCTGCTCATCGCCCCCGAGGACGGGTACGACGAGGGGCAGGCGCTGACCGTGGCCGTCGGCGAGGTCGTCGCGGTCCGCGCGCAGGCGCTCGTGTGCCGGGCGGACTTGCGCACGGACCTGTACAGCAAGCTCGTCGTGGACGGCATCGACATGTCGCAGCGCACCATCCAATTCCGCATGCGCGTGGATCCGAACTGTGGCTTTCGCGAGTTGACGGAAGGCATTCCGGACCGCTGACCGTGTACGATACCAAGCGCCTGCGTGACGAGCTGCCGGCGATCCGTGACGGGCTGCGCCGCCGCGGGAAGCTCGACGTCCTCGGGGCCCTTGTCGATCGTGCCGAGGAGCTGGACCGCCAGCGTCGGATGCTGATCCAGGCAGTCGAGGAGCGGAAGGCGGCTCGTAATGCGGCCAGTCAGGAGGTCGCGCGGCGCAAGAAGGCGAGCGAAGACGCCGATCCGCTGATCGCCGAGACGCGCGAGCTTGGCGATTCGATTACCCGGCTCCAGCGCGAGCTCGGTGTTACGGAGGGAGAGCTCGACGAGATCCTGCTGCAGGTTCCCAACATCCCGCTCGCGGACGTTCCCGAGGGCGATGAGGAGCAGGGCGTCGTGATCCGGAGCTGGGGCGCGCCGCGCGACCGCGACGGCGTGCGGCCACACTGGGAGATCGGCGAGCGTCTTGGCCTGCTCGATCTCCCCCGCGGCGCCAAGGTGGCCGGTTCCGGCTTCGTCGTCTTCCGTGGCGCGGGTGCCCGACTCGTGCGCGCCCTCATGACGTTCATGCTCGACCTGCATACGCGCGACCACGCGTACGAGGAGGTCTGGGTTCCCTTCGTCGCGAACCGCGCGGCGATGACTGGAACGTGCCAGCTTCCGAAGTTCGAGGACGACATGTACGCCGTTCGGGACGAGGATCTCTTCCTCATTCCGACCGCCGAAGTGACGGTCACGAATCTCTACCGCGAGGAGATTCTCGATGCGGGTGCCGTGCCCGCGGCATTCGTGGCGTACACGCCGTGTTTCCGCCGTGAGGCCGGTGCAGCGGGCAAGGACACGCGAGGGCTCCTTCGCTTGCACGAGTTCGACAAGGTCGAGCTGGTGCGCTACAGCACGCCGGAGGAATCGCCCGCCCAGCTGGAGCTGCTCACCTCCCATGCGGAAGCTGTGCTGCAGCGACTCGAGCTTCCGTATCGCGTGGTGCTGCTCGCCGGAGGTGATACGGGCTTCGCGAGCGCCAAGACGTACGACCTCGAGACCTGGGCGCCGGGCGTCGGGAAGTGGCTCGAGGTATCGTCGTGCAGCACGTTCACCGATTTCCAGGCTCGCCGCGCGGGGATCCGCTACCGTCCGGGCCCGGGGGAGAAGCCTCGGTTCGTCCACACGTTGAACGGATCGGGGTTGGCGTTCCCGCGGACGATCGCGGCGATCCTCGAGCACTATCAGCGGCCTGACGGCACGGTCACGGTGCCGGACGCATTACGGCCGTACCTCGGCACGGGCACGCTCGCGTAGCTCATGCGTCGCGCCGCGCCGATAGCGCTGCTCGCGCTCATCCTGGCGCTTCTGGTTTCTTACATCGCGTACACCCGGTCGGTCGTCATCCGGCTGCGCCAGGACGCGGGACGGCTGAGCCAGATGTACGCGCGCGTGTACGATGCCCTTGCCGACACGACCGCGGACGACGGAAGCACCGTGCTCTTCGATCTGGCCGGCCACATCGACTCGCTTGGGGTGCCGGTGATCCTGACCGATGCCAGCGGGCGTCCGACGGCGGCGGTGAACCTCCCCTTCAGCGCCGGTCCGAGCGACGCGCGTGTCGCCGAGTACGTGCGCGAGCTCGACCGGGAGAATGATCCGGTCCCGCAGGTGGGTGGAGGCTACGTCCACTACGGTGACAGCCGCCTCGTTCGTAGCTTGCGTTTCATTCCGGCTGTCCAGGCGGTGCTGCTTGCCCTCGTCCTTGGCGCCGGCATTTTCCTCGTCCGCCTGCGCGGGCGCGCTGAGCGCGAGCGCGTGTGGGCGGGAATGGCGAGAGAGTCGGCGCATCAGCTCGCGACGCCGCTCACGAGCCTGAGCGGTTGGATCGAGCTCCTCACCGAAGAGGCGGAGGAGGGGCGCTCAGCGACTGCTGTGCGTCACATGCGCGGCGATCTCGACCGACTCGAGCGCGTCGCCCACCGCTTCGAGCGGATCGGCAGGCCGCCCCGGCGCGAGGCCGTAGACATCTGCGCGCTCGCGGCGCACGTCGCCGGCTATTTCCAGGCGCGCGTCCCGACACTCGCGCACCGCGTGACCGTCGCCTCGGCCTGTGGCGAGCAGGCCCTGCCCGTCCAGGGCGATCCAGTATTACTCGAATGGGCACTCGAGGCCCTCGCGAAGAACGCCGTGGACGCGCTCGCCGGCCGCGGCGGCAGGCTCGACATCTCAGCCGAGCGCGTGGATGAGAGCCGCGTGCGCGTGCGCGTCGCCGACGACGGCCCTGGTGTTCCGCGCGAGCTACGCTCGCGAATCTTCGCCGCGGGATTCTCCACGAAGCAGTCGGGCTGGGGCATCGGGCTCTCTCTCGCGAAGCGCATCGTCGAGGATAACCACGGTGGCCGCCTCGTGCTGGTTCCTACCGACCGCGGCGCAACGTTCGA
Source organism: Gemmatimonadaceae bacterium (assembly GCA_037720885.1). GTDB lineage: Bacteria > Gemmatimonadota > Gemmatimonadetes > Gemmatimonadales > Gemmatimonadaceae > JACMME01. Next base: position 18,124 of record JBBJNN010000037.1, read on the forward strand.
CGTTATACTTCGCGGATGACGTCCGCCGCGACCGACCACGCTCTCCTCGCCCGCCTCAACCCCGCCCAGCGCGAAGCGGTTCTGCACTTCGAGGGCCCCGAGCTGGTGCTCGCCGGCGCCGGCTCCGGCAAGACGCGCGTGTTGACGAGCCGCATCGCGTGGCTGGTCGAGCATCACGGCGTCGATCCGGCCAGCATCCTCGCCCTGACGTTCACGAACAAGGCGGCTGGAGAGATGCGCGAGCGTGTCTCCAAGCTCCTCGGCGAGCAGCCCTCGGGCATGTGGATTGGCACCTTCCACTCCATCGGAGCGCGGATGCTCCGGCGCGACGCGCCGCTCGTCGGCCGGACGCAGGGCTTCACGATCTACGATGAGGACGACTCCCTCGCGGTCGTGCGGCGCGTGATGGAGCGGCTGAACATCTCGACGAAGCAGTGGACGCCGAAGGCGATCCGCGCCGCCATCTCCGACGCGAAGAACGCGCTGGTAACGCCCGGAGAGTATGCCGGTCTGGCGCTCGACGCGCTCAGCAAGGCGGTGGCGCCCGTCTATGCGCAGCTCGATACGGCGCTCCGCGATTGCAACGCGGCGGACTTCGATGACCTGCTCGTGCTCCCGGTCCGCGTGCTTCGAGAGAACCAGCATCGCCGGGACGACTATCGCGCGCGCTTCAAGTTCATCCTCGTGGACGAGTATCAGGACACGAATCGCGCCCAGTATCAGCTCATCAAGCTGCTCGGCGGAGAGCATGGGAACGTGTGCGTCGTCGGCGACGACGATCAGAGCATCTACGGCTGGCGCGGCGCCGACGTCCGGAACATTCTCGACTTCGAGAAGGATTTCCCAAACGCCCGCGTTGTTCGTCTCGAGGAGAACTACCGCTCGGCCCCGCCGATCCTCGATGTCGCCAACGTCGTGATCAGCGAGAACGTCGGTCGGCGGGGGAAGACCCTGCGCGCGACGCGGGAGGGTGGCGAGAAGGTCGCGTCCATCGGGTGTCTGGACGAGCGCGACGAGGCCGACTTCGTGGTCGAGGAGGTCAGCGCCCGGCGCTCCGTCCACCGGGAGTTGACGCTGCGTGACTTCGCGGTACTGTACCGCACGAACTCGCAGAGCCGCGCTCTCGAGGAGGCGATGCGGAAGCGGGGCGTCGCATACCGCCTGATCGGCGCGGTGCGTTTCTACGACCGCCGTGAGATTCGCGACCTCATGAGCTACCTCAAGCTGATCGCGAATCCCTCGGACGACGAGGCGTTCCTCCGCGCTGTCGCGGCGCCGCGTCGTGGCCTGGGCGATACGACGCTCGACGCGCTGGCGGAGCGAGCACGCGCTGTCGGCGTGCCGCTCCTGGTCGCCGCGTCGCGAATGGACCTGCAGGAGCAGCTCCGCCCCGCCGCCCGCCAGTCGCTCGTGTCCTTCGCGGCGCTGATGGCCGAGCTACGGGCGCGCGCCGCGGACGCGTCCGTGGATGAGCTGCTCCGGGATCTCATCGAGCGGGTGCGCTACGCCGACTACCTGCGAGCCGACGGCCCGGAGGGGAACGATCGGCTCGAGAACGTGCGCGAGCTGATCGCCGGAGCGGCTGAGGCGGTGGCTGACGAAGGCGGGGAGCTCGGCCTCACCCCGCTCGACCACTTCCTCCAGCGCGCGTCCCTCGTCGCGGATCTCGACCGGCACGACCCGGCCGCCGATGCGGTGACGATGATGACGCTTCACAACGCGAAGGGACTCGAGTTCCCGATCGTCTTCATCACGGGGGTGGAGGAAGGGCTGTTCCCGCTCAGTCGCGCGCAGGACGAACCGGCCCAGCTGGAGGAGGAGCGGCGGCTGTTCTATGTCGGGATCACGCGCGCGGAGCGAAAGCTGTACATCACGCACGCGCGGAGCCGCCGCCGCAACGGCGAAACGCTGCCGTCGTTGCCGTCGAGCTTCCTCAAGCCGATTCCGCCGAGCATGCTCGAGTCGCGCTCGACGATCAAGCTGCGGTCCACGGGACGCTCGCTCATGCTCTCGATGCCCGCCGCGCCGCGGCGTTCCGGCCGCACCGTGTCGATGTCGAGCGCGGCCGAGGAAGAAGCGTCGCAAGATGCGCCGCGATTCGTGAAGGGAGAGCGCGTGAAGCACGGTCGCTTCGGGTCCGGCTCGGTGGCGGAGTTGAGCGGCGTGGGTCGCGATACGAAGGTGACCGTGGACTTCGACGACGAAACGGTCGGGCGGAAGAAGCTCGTCGTCGCCTATGCCGCGCTTGAACGAGGGTGGGATTGAGTGGCCGTCACGCGCGATGATGTACTGCGTGTGGCGACGCTCGCGCGCCTCGCTCTCGACGAGGCGCGCATTCCCGCGCTCGTCGCGGAGTTGAACGGAATTCTCGCGCACATGGAGGAGCTTTCGGCCGCCGATACGACTGGCGTCTGCGGCATCTCGGGTGTCGGCGATGCCGGTCTGCCGCTCCGCGAGGATTCGGGGCCGCAGCTATCGTTGGCGACCTCGCGCGAGTCCTTCGCGCCCGCGATGCGGGATAGTTTCTTCCTGGTGCCGCGCCTCGCGACACACGGGGACTCCGCGGATGAGGTCCCGTGACCGACGCCGCAACGCCGAAGGCAGCGGTGCCCGCCGGCCGCGTCGGCGCGTATCCCGACGCGCCGGACGCTGTCGCACGCGCATTCGACGTGATGCGGACGACCCGCGCGGCCGAGGCAGACGGTCTGAATCTCGTGCTCTGGTACGACCGCGAGCACGCCGCGAAGGCGGCGCGCGACGTGCAGGCCGCGCTCGACGAAGGACAGGACCTCGGTCCGCTGGCCGGCGTACCGTTCGTGGCGAAGGACAACATCGCCACCCTGAACCTGCCCACGACGTGCGCGTCGCGTATCCTCGCCGGCTACGTGTCGCCGTTCGAGGCGACGGTAATCACACGGATGGAGCGCGGTGGTGCCGTGCTCGTCGGCAAGACGAACTGCGACGAATTCGCGATGGGGTCGTCGACCGAGCACTCCGCCTATGGGCCGGCGCGAAATCCGCTCGATCCGACGCGCGTTCCAGGCGGTTCGTCGGGCGGATCGGCCGGCGCCGTCGCGGCCGGAATCGTGCGCGTCGCGCTCGGTTCCGAGACCGGGGGCTCCGTACGGCAGCCCGCGTCGTTTTGCGGTGTGGTGGGAGTGAAACCCACCTATGGACGTGTAAGCCGGTACGGGCTCGTCGCCTTCGCGTCGTCGCTCGATCAGATCGGCATCTTCGGCGCCGGTGTGGACGATGCGGCGACGGCGCTCGAGCTCGTCGCTGGCCGCGACCCGCTCGACTCCACGAGCGCCGACATCCCGGTGCCGCGCTATCGCGAGGCGGCGCAGCGCAGTGTTGCGGGCCTCGTGATCGGCCGGCCGAAGGAGTACTTCCCGCCGTCGCTCGATCCGCGCATCGCCGCGCTCTGCGACCGGGCGCTCACCCGGATGCGCGAGCTGGGCGCGGACGTGCGCGACGTCTCGCTCCCCCACACGGACCTGGCCGTCCCGGCGTATTACATCATCGCTCCGGCCGAAGCGTCATCGAATCTGGCGCGATTCGACGGCGCCCGGTACGGCCGGCGCGTGCCGGCTGCTGGCCTCCGCGCCACGTACGAGGCCACACGATCCGACGGGTTCGGTTCGGAAGTGACGCGACGCATCCTCCTCGGTACCTATGTGCTCTCGGCCGGCTACTACGACGCCTACTACAAGAAAGCGCAGGAGGTACGGACGCTGATCGCCGAAGACTTCCAGATGGTCTTCGCGTCGGGCGTCGATGTCCTGTTCACACCTACGGCACCGACGACTGCATTCCCGATCGGCGCGAAAGTCGGCGATCCGTACGCCATGTACCTGAGCGACATCTTCACCGTGACCGCGAACCTGGCCGGAATTCCCGGCATGTCGCTGCCGATCGGCCGCGTCGACGGTCTGCCAGTGGGCGGCCAGCTCCTCGCGCCGCACTTCGACGAGCTGACGATGTTCACCCTGGCGTACAACTTGGAACGGGTGCTCGGCCAGGATGCGCACCGGTGAGCGCCGCGCCGCGGGCCGCCGCCGGCGCCGAGCCGGTGCAGTACGAGATGGTCGTGGGTCTGGAAGTCCACGTTCAGCTCAAGACCCGGACCAAGTTGTTTTGCGGCTGCCCGACCAAGTTCGGCGCGCTGCCGAACGCGAACACCTGCCCCGTATGCCTCGGGCTCCCCGGTACGTTGCCGGTCCTGAACTACGCGGCGGTACAGCTCGGCGTTCGTGCCGCGCACGCTCTCTGTTGCGCGGTGAACGATCTCTCGACCTTCGCGCGCAAGAACTACTTCTATCCCGATCTGCCGAAGGGCTACCAGATCACCCAGTACGAGCGCCCGCTCGCGGAGTGCGGCTGGCTCGTGATCGGCAAGAATCCCGACGACACACCGATCACGATCGGCGTGACACGAGTGCACCTCGAAGAGGATGCGGGCAAGTCGCTCCACGACCGCTACCGGGGCGCCACTGCCCTCGACCTCAATCGCGCGGGTGTTCCGCTGATCGAGGTCGTGAGCGAGCCCGAGCTCCGAACGGCGAAGGATGCCGGCGCTTTTCTCCGCGTACTCAAGCAGCTACTCGAGTACATCGGTGTGAGTGACGTGAACATGGAGGAGGGAAGCCTCCGCGTGGATGCGAACATCAGCACGCGCGCCGCGGGTGACACAGTCCTCGGAACGAAGACCGAGGTCAAGAATCTCAACTCCTTCTCGGCCGTCGAGCGGGCGATCGAAGCAGAGTTCGCGCGACAGCAAGCGGCGCTCGCTACCGGGACCACCGTCGAGCAGCAGACCATGCTGTGGGACGCCGCGGCCGGCGAGGTACGACCCGCGCGAAGCAAGGAAGACAGCCATGATTACCGCTACTTCCCCGAGCCGGATCTGCCGCCGCTCGTACTGTCGCAGGATTGGGTACGGAAGGCGAAGGAGGAGCTGCCCGAGCTACCGAGCGCCAAACGGACTCGATTCGCCAAGGACTACTCGCTCGGCGATGCGGACATCGAGGTGCTGACGGCCAACATCGCGCTGGCTGACTACTACGAGACCGTCGCGCGGGGGCACGAGGATCCGAAATCGGCGGCGAACTGGGTAATGGGCGAGTTGTTGGCGACACTTCGCGCGACCGAGACCCCGATCACCGCGTTTCGCGTGCGCCCGATCGACCTTGCCCGTCTGCTGGATCTCGTCCGCGCGGGCCGACTGAGTCACTCGGCGGCGAAGCGCGTGTTCGCGAACATGGCCGAGACGGGCGACAGGCCGGAGGAAGTCGCGGAGCGGCAGGGGCTACTGCAGGTGAGCGACGACGGCGCGATAGCAGCCTGGGTCGCCGAGGTGATTGCCGAGAGCCCCAAGGAATGGGAGCGCTACCGCGCGGGCGAACAGAAGCTGCTAGGCGTGCTCGTTGGCCAGGCGATGAAGAAGTCGAAGGGGCGGGCCGATCCCAAGAAGTTGAATCAGTCGTTCTCCGCGCGCGCAGCCGGATAGATCGGCGCCGGTAGGGCCGCCGCGAACGGGAGCGACGAGGTGGGCATCCGGAAGTGTCGCGCGGCTTCCGGCACACGGTACCGGACGCCGCTCCGTCGCGCGTCACGACGGACCTGCACGGCGAGCCGCAATGCTTCGTCGCCGGCCGGATCGAGCGCGAACGGCTCCGACCGCTCCGCGCGCTTGAGCAGATCCATGATGTAGTCGTACGAGCGCGCGAGATACGATGCGACTTCGTCGTCCGCCAGATCCCAACGACTATTCTCGGCGGCGAGCTGGAAGATCCGCTGCCACGAGTCCGTGTCTGTCACGTACACCATGCCGCGAAAAATCCGGCGGTTCGTGTGCGTGCTGAAGATCGTCGGGCTGAGAATCCGGTCGAGGTGCGCGTCCGACCGGCCGTGATCGCGCATGATCACGGCGCGCGCACGGCGGCTGTAGCCCTCGCCGAGGTGCGTCTCGAAGCGCGTCTCCCAGTAGGAGTGCCCGAGCCCCGACGTCTTCGAGGCGAGCACGAGATACCGGGGGACGAAAAAGTTGTGCGCGACGACGTCCGCCGCGAGGTGCGCGAGGTACCCCAGGCCGAACGCGCGCAGGCGATCGTCACGGGCACGGTCGTGAATCTCCAGTCCGACGGTCCACGAGTGGCAGTGTCGGCCAGCCGGAGCGTACTTTTTCGCGATGCTGGTGTCTGCCGCGATCGACCCGTAGAGGAAGTCGTAGGGGAAGGCACGCAGCAAATCGGCGACGGCGTGGGGCAGGTTGCCGAGCGAACCGAGGACGGCGTCGCCGAGGAAGATGTGCGTGCCCGGCGTCCACGCGTACGCCGCCGAGGGAAGGAGCGCGACGGCGAGGAAGGCCGCCGCGCCCCACCCGAGGATGCGCCAGATGCCGTGCGGCCGCCGCAGCGCTAGATCCCGATCCGCTTGCGCTGCCGGCGGATCGACTTACGCAGATCGCGTAGCTCGTCCGAGACCGCATTGTTGATCGTCGTGCGAGCGCTGGACAGATAATCGCCCACTTCTTCGGCGATCTGCTCGCGAGGCACGCGATCCCACAGCTCGCTGCCACGGTCAGCCGCCCAGCGCGCGCCCTGCGCGCTGTATCGGCCGGCGCTCACCGCGCCCTTGCCCGCGGCGCGGACGAGCGTGCCGCCCGGGCGGTGGCCGCGAGGACCGCGCCGCAGGAGGAGGGTTACCGTCGTGCCGATCGCCACGCCCATGAGCATCGCGGTGAGCAGATCGTACTCATCGCGTCCTGCGGCCTCTTCACGCGAGGTCGTCGCGTCCGCGCGGGCGCGGGCGGATGCGCGGGCGCGGCTGGCGGTCGTCGTCGGTCGTGGGCGTGCTGTCGTCCCCATCGGGTAGCTCCTCGTCGTCGAAATGATCGGACTCGTAGTGCCGCGAAGTGCCCGTCGTGAGCGCCTCACGCTGGAACGCCGCCGCCCCGCTGCGCACACCGCGCAGCGTGGACGCGGTCGACACGAACACCCCCTCGGCCTCACGCTGCACCACCTGCAGCAGCGCATTGAATTCGTTCAGCCGCTGCTCGGAGAGGGCAAGCGCGTGGTTGAGCCGCTGGTTCGCCTCGGCGATCGTCTGATTGACCTGCTGGATGTCGACGCGGACTGATGTCGTAATGTAGTCCACGTTGTCGCTGATCGTGCTCACGTGCCGCACAATCGGGTTGATGTCGCCGTAAACCCGGTCAAGCAGCTCGTTCACCTTTTTGTAACTCTGCCGGAAGTTCCACGCCGCGGGCACGAGGAACGCCGTCAAGACGAGGAGCGCGACCGACACGAGCGCACTCGCGATGCCGGTGACGGTCTGGAAGAGCCCCTGCTTGGCGGGGAGCGTGACGATGGTATCCGGGAGCGTGGCCGCCTGCGCCAGCCAGGCGTTGACCACGACGTGACTCAGCAAGGTTGTACTCCCTTGTATGCGGGACTCGTGCGCGGTGCGCCGAGCGCATCCAGTTGAGCCTCGACGTGCAAACCGGGGGCCATGTGGCGCGCGCGTACCCGGACGCGCTCCGCGATTGCGGAACTCGCGCGTCCTGCGCCGGCGCCATCGTACCGGCGCTGCGCACATGTGTCAAGCCGCGATGCTCGCTTGACTTGGACGTTCGTCGGTGGGCATCCTTCCGCGCTCTTCGACCGGGTTGGAGCAATGGCGGCAGTGCAATTCGTCGTGGAGGGCGGGAACCGGCTGTCCGGGTCCATCCGTCCCTCGGGCAACAAGAACGCCGCGCTGCCGATCGTCGCCGCAGCCCTGCTGACCGACAGACCCGTTCGGCTCGAGAACGTCCCGCGTATTCGCGACGTCGAGACGCTCGTCCAGCTTGTCCGGGCGGTTGGCGCCCGGGCAGAGTGGACCGGACAGAACGAGCTCGAGATCCACGCCGAGCGCGTGCAGGCGTCACAGCTCGACCCTGCGCTGTGCTCGAAGATTCGCGCGTCCATCCTCCTCGCGGGCCCGCTCCTCGCGCGCTGCGGCGACGTGTCCCTCCCGCCGCCCGGCGGCGACGTCATCGGGCGACGCCGCGTGGACACGCATTTTCTCGCGTTCGAGCAGCTCGGGGCGAAGTTCGAGGTCGGAGACTCCTTCCGCATCACGGCGACCCGGCTCAAGGGCGCCGACGTCTTCCTCGATGAGCCGAGCGTCACGGCGACCGAAAACGCGCTCGTTGCCGCAGTGGCAGCGGAAGGAACGACCACGTTGCGCAATGCAGCGAGCGAGCCGCACGTTCAGGATCTGGCGGCATTCCTGATCGCCCTGGGCGCCCGCATCGATGGCGTCGGGACGAACACGATGACGATCGAGGGGGGCCGCCCGCTCGGCGGCGCGACGCATCGGATCGGTCCGGATCACATCGAGGTCGGCTCCTTCATTGGCCTCGCGGCGGTCACCGATTCCGAGCTGCGCATTGAACGCGCGGGCAACGAACATCTTCACTCGACGCGCATGGGCTTCGAGCGACTCGGCGTCGTGTGTCGGGAGGAGGGCGACGATCTCATCGTCCCTGCTGGCCAGGTCAAGAAAATCCGCAGCGATCTGGGCGGCCACGTGCCCAAGCTGGAGGATCAGCCATGGCCCGCCTTCCCGGCGGACCTCATGTCCATCGCGATCGTGACGGCGACGCAGTGCGAGGGGCTCATCCTCATGCACGAGAAGATGTTCGAGTCCCGCATGTTCTTCGTGGACAAGCTCGTCGGGATGGGCGCGCGTATCGTGCTCTGCGATCCGCACCGCGCGCTCGTTGCCGGGCCGTCGGCGCTCCGCGGAGCGACGGTCGAGTCGCCGGACATCCGTGCCGGCATGGCCATGCTCCTCGCCGCGCTCTGCGCTCGCGGTCCGAGCGTGATCAACAATGTCGGCCAGATCGAGCGCGGCTACGAGCGGATTCACGAGCGGCTCGGCGCGCTGGGCGCCTCGATCCGGCGGGTGGAGGACGGGCACTGACCGCGAGCGCCACGGTGGCGCAGGACGCGACACGCGAGCCGGTCGAGGATTTCCGCGAATTTGGTGTCCTCGCATTTACGACGACACGGGCGGCCGGAAGCTTCAACGCGGCGACCGACGAGCCGGTAGCCGCGGTGATGGGGCGCTGGAACGCCTTGCGAGAATCGTTGTTGCCCGTCGCCACGCGCTTCGCCACATCGAAGCAGGTTCACGGAAGCGGCGTCATCTCGCACGATGGTGAGTGGGAGGGCTGGCTGCGCGCGCCCGACGCGGATGGACATTTCGCCCTCGCGCGCGGAACGGCGATGGGCGTGACGATCGCCGATTGCGTGCCGGTCTTTCTCGCGCACCCGTCGGGGGCGTGCGCGCTCCTGCACTCCGGGTGGCGCGGGACCGTCGCGCGCATCGCAGCGCGAGGTGTGCGCGAGTTCGAGCGGAGCGGCTTGTCCGCCTCGGATCTCCGCTGCCATCTCGGGCCGGCGATCTGCGGCGCCTGCTACGAGGTCAGCGCCGATGTGTATGTGCAACTCACCGGCGAGACGTCCGATGATCCCGGGCGCGTTGACCTACGGGCGGTGATCGCGCGTCACGTGCGGGCGCTCGGAGTGCGGCACGTCTCCAGCAGCAACTGGTGCACGAGGTGCGACGGCGATCGCTTCTTCTCTCACCGCGCGGGCGACGAGGGCCGGCAAGTCGCCGTGATGCTCGCGGCGCGTTGAGCGCACACGCTCGCGCGCCGCTTGACTCTCTTCGGTGGCAAACTAGATTCCGTGCCAGGTCCGCTGCGCGAGCCGCGATCCTGAATGTGGGGAAGTTCCCCCACATTTTTTTGTTTCGCACCCATTGGAAGCGACGTGAACGACGCACTGGAACAGCTTGTCGCCGAGGAAGTTGGCAAGCTCGATCTGGAGCTGGTGGAAATGCGCCGAGGTGGTTCACGCGCTCGGCCTACGCTCGATGTTCGGATCGACCGTCGCGATGGGACGGCCGTGAGCGTGGACGATTGCGCGCGGGCGTCGCGGGCGCTCGAGGCGCGGCTGGACGCCGGCGAGCTGGTGAGCGAGCGGTATGTGCTGGAAGTGTCGTCACCGGGCGTCGAGCGCCCGTTGCTCAAGGCGGCCGATTGGGCACGGTTCGTCGGCGCGAAGGCGAACGTGTTGAGCCCGGCGCTCGGCGGGCGGGAGGAAGTGGAGATCGTGGCTCTTGATGGTCCACCGGGCGCCGAGAGCGTCGTGGTGCGCACAGCGCGTGGCGACGAACGGCGTTTACTGCTGGCCGAGGTGAAGGAAGCACGGCTGGCGTTTCACTGGTAACGAGCGAGGGAGTCCGTCAATGGTGAGTTCGGGCGATATCTTGACCGCGATCCGAGAGATCTCGAACACCAAACAGCTCGACCGGACGGAGCTGCACGGACTGCTGCAGGACGGCATCTTCGCGGCCCTCGCCAAGCGCTTCGGTCCCAATGTGAATGCCGAGGTGGACATCGACGAGGATCGAGGCGAGATCAAGATCGTTCGGCTTCGGACGGTCGTCGAGCAGGTGACGGACGACAGCCGCGAGATTTCCCTGGAGGAGGCGAAGTTCTACAACGAGGAGTTCGAGTTCGGCGATGTCGTCGAGTTCGAAGTCGAGTTCGCGGAGTTCGGGCGGATGGCGGCGCAGGCGGCGAAGCAGCGCATCCTCCAGCGCGTCCGCGAGCGCGAGCGCACCCGCATCCGCGACGAGTTCGCGACGCGCGTCGGCGATCTGCTCTCCGGCGAGATTCAGCAGATCGAGCGCGGCAAGCTGGTCGTCATGCTGAACAAGTACCGCGAGGCGGAAGCCATCATTCCGTACCGGGAGCAGAACCACCGCGAGCATTTCCATCAGGGTGAGCCGATTCGCGCGGTCCTCAAGCGCGTCGAGGAGACGCCAAAGGGGCCGCGTCTGATTCTCAGCCGAGCAGACGGATTGTTCGTCAAGGCGCTCTTCAAGCTCGAGGTGCCCGAGATCCAGCAGGGAATCGTGGAAATTCGCGCGACCGCGCGCGAAGTCGGGTTCCGGTCGAAGATCGCCGTCTCCTCGCGCGACGACGCGATCGATCCGGTGGGGGCCTGCGTGGGCCTGAAGGGGTCGCGGGTGCAGGCCGTCGTCAACGAACTTGGAGGCGAGCGGATCGATATCGTCCCATGGTCCACCGATCCGGAGCGTTTTGCGAAGATGGCGCTGGCGCCCGCGCGCGTCGCACGGGTATTCAGCGATCCAGTCGCGAAGACGATCCAGGCGGTCGTGGACGAAGATCAACTCTCCCTGGCGATCGGGAAGAACGGACAGAATGTCCGACTCGCATCCGAGCTGACGGGCTGGAAGATCGATCTGTACTCGAGTCGTGAGTGGTTGGAGCGCGGTGGCGATACGCCGCTGTTCGCCCCGCTGCCCGGCGAGACGGACGAGGCGGCCGACGTTCGGCTCTCGGAGATCGAGGGATTGGGTCCGGCTACGATCGCCGTGCTCGAGGAAGCCGGCTATCGCACCCTGAACGACATCATTGATCTCGAGCGTGAGGACTTCCTGCGGCTCCCCGGGATCGCGCCGGAGGAGGCGGACCGGATCATGACCATGTTGGATGAGCTGACGGAGGACGGCGGGTCGGAGGAGCAGAGTGCGGAGGGAGGCGGGGAGGGCGCGCCGGAGCGGTGACGCGCGTGGCCGAAGTCTCGGCGTCCCACCGGAAGATCCTGGCGCTCGTTGGCCTCGGGGTGAGGGGACGCCGGGCGGTGGTCGGGGTCGAGCAGGTGCGGATCGCGGCCAAGAAGGGCAAGTTGGTCTTCGCCGTTGTAGCGCCCGACGCATCGCGGAACAGTCTCGATAAGGTGGTGCCGCTACTTCGGGCGCGGCAGATTCAGTTTGTGGAAGGCCCGTCTGCGGCGCTCCTGGGCGCCGCCGTGGGGAGGGAGGCAACCGCGGTGGTCGGGATCACCGACCACGCCCTGGCGAGGGGCCTGCGCGCGGCGGCCGGGTCGAGCCCGGGTGGGGCTCAATAGGAGGGTTGTTTGATCAAGCATCGTGTGCACGACCTCGCTGGCGAATTCGGAATGTCCAGCGATGAGCTGCTCGGCATGCTCCGTCAGATGGACGTGCCAGTCCGGAGCCATCTCAGCGAGCTGAGCGACGATCAGGTCGCGCGGCTGCGCGCGCGTTGGGAGCGCGAGAAACGCGCACGAGCCGAGAAGCCGGCCCCGGCTCCGCGCCGACGCCGGGGGACCGCCCCCGCCGCGCCAACGAGCACGCCTCCGACGCTGCCGGCGGCTGCGAGCTCCGTCGCGACGTCCGTCGCGGCAGCGCCTGTGCCCGTCGGGGCCGCCGCTGCGGCCGCGACTTCGGCTGGTGCATCGTCGTCGGCCGCAGGCACGAAGGTTCGTCGCCGCCGGGCCGCCGATGTCGCGGCCGCGGCGCAGACGGACGACGTCGCCCTCGAAGCGGACGCCGCCATTTCGGTCGAGCAGGCCGACGCGCCCACGATCGCCGAGACGGTCGCGCCGACGAGCCGCGAGTCCGCTGCCTCTGACACTGGTCAGGCAGCGGCGGTGAATGGTGGGTCGGCACGGCTAGAAGTCGAGGCTCGCCCTGTCGCACCGACGCCCGTTCCGCGCGTCGCTCGGCCACTGGTATCGCCGGCCGCGCCAGGCGCGCCTGTGGCGGACAACCGCGACGCGGCGGTAGCGGCCGCCCCCGTGGCAGCTGCAACTCCCGTTACGCCCGTCGCGCCGACGGCGGCTGCCGCCCACTCCGCACCCTTGGCGCCGCCCACTCCGCCCTCCCGCCCGCAGACGCCGGCGGCGGCCCAGGGCGTGTATCACGGGGGCCCGTCCGGACCATCGTCGGGCTTTCCGGGTGGCCGGCGACCGACCCCGGTCGCCCGCGACTTCACCAGGCCGCGCCCAGGGCAACAAACGCCGCCGCGTCCGACGCCCGTCGCGACCGGGCTGCCGTATCCTCCGCCACGGCCGGTGATGTCCGCCACGCCGGGCACCGGCGCACCCGCGGTGCGTCGTGACGACAAGCGCGGCGGGAAGCGCAAGAAGGGGAAGCGAGGCACGGTAGACCAGGAAGCCGTGACGGCGAACATCTCGAAGACGATGACTGCCCTGCGCGGCACCGTGGCTCGCCGCGGAGTGCGCCGTGAGGACGCCGGGACGCGCGACGAGCTCGAGGCACAGCGCGTGGAGCGCGCGGAGCGCGAGCGGAAGACAGTCCGGGTGAACGAGTTCATCACGGTGAGCGAGCTGGCTGACATCCTCAAGATCCCGCCCACGCAAATTGTGGCGTTCGCGTTCAAGAATCTCGGCCTGATGGTGACGATCAATCAGCGGCTCGACTTCCCGCAGATCGAACTCATCGCCGGCGAGTTCGGCTTCAACGCGGTGCGCGAGGAGGACTACTCGCTCACCGTCGCCGAAACGGAGCCCGAGGACGAAGGCGCGCGCGTTTCCCGGCCGCCGGTTGTCACGATCATGGGCCACGTGGACCACGGCAAGACGTCGCTCCTCGACTACGTCCGGAAGGCGAACGTAGTCGCCGGAGAGGCGGGCGGTATCACGCAACATATCGGCGCCTACCACGTCACCCTTGGTGACGGACGGCGCCTCACGTTTCTCGACACGCCGGGCCACGAGGCGTTCACGGCGATGCGCGCGCGCGGCGCGCAGGTCACGGACATCGTGGTCCTCGTCGTTGCCGCCGACGACCAGGTCATGCCGCAAACGGTCGAGGCGATCTCCCACGCACGGAACGCGGGCGTGCCGATGATCGTCGCGATCAACAAGATCGACCTGCCCGCGGCGAACGTCGGCAAGGTCAAGCAGGATCTCCTCCAGCACGGGGTCGTCCTCGAGGAGTTCGGCGGCTCGACGCTCGCGACGCCGATCTCGGCAAAGAAGGGGACAAACGTGTCTGAGCTGCTCGACCAGATTCTGCTCCAGGCCGAGATCCTCGATCTTCGCGCGACGCCCGATCGTCGCGCCAGCGGTACTGTGATCGAAGCGCAGCTCGACCCGGGGAAGGGCGCCGTCGCCACCGTCCTCGTGCAGAACGGGACGCTGAACGTCGGCGACGACTTCATCTGCGGGCTTTATTCCGGTCGTGTGCGCGCGCTGCTCGACGAGCGGGGCAAGATCGTGAAGGATGCCGGCCCCGCGATTCCGGTACAGGTGCTCGGGCTCACCGGCACGCCGATGGCGGGCGATCAGTTTCTCGTCGTGGAAGATGCCACGGAGGCGCGCGAGATTGCGCAGCGCCGCGAGCGGCTCGACCGCGAGGCCAAGAGCCGCCGCAACAGCAAGGGCATCGTCTCGCTCGAGGACTTCATGTCGCAGGCAGCGGCCGGCGAGCGGCGTAACCTGAAGCTCCTGATCAAGGCCGACCAGGGCGGTCCGGCAGAAGCGCTGGCCGACGCGCTGGGCAACCTGTCGAACGAAGAGGTGTCCGTCGAGGTCGTCCAGCGCGGGGTCGGCGCGGTCACGGAGAGCGACATCCTGCTCGCCAAGGCGGCCGGCGCGATCATCATCGGTTTCCACGTGCGCCCCGATGTCAAGGCGCGCGCGGCGGCCGAGCGCGAGGGCGTGGACATCAAGCTGTATCGCGTCATCTACGAGGCGGTGGCGGACGTGCGCGCCGCGCTCGAAGGGATGCTGCGTCCGGAGCAGCGCGAGGTCATCGTCGGTGAGGCGCAGGTGCGCGAGCTGTTCCGCGTCCCGCGTATCGGTGTCATTGCTGGATGCTCGGTGCGCAGCGGCGTGATCAACCGGCAGCACCGCGTCCGCGTCATTCGTGACAGTGTACAGGTGTACGATGGCACCATCGGCTCCCTGCGTCGCTTCAAGGATGATGTGCGCGAAGTCCGTGACGGGTTCGAGTGCGGTATCGGCATCGAGAACTTCAACGACATCAAGATCGGAGACCTGATCGAGAGCTATCGCACCGAGGAAGTCGCGCGCACGCTGCCGACCGGCGGCACCTGATCGGCCGGCCGGGTGGTGATCGGCGTAGTGTCCTGGGAGCTGCACCTCGCCGGTGCGGCGTCACTCAAGGACAAGCGGTCGGTCATCAAGAGCATGAAGGACCGATTGCATAACGAGTTCAACGTGTCGGTCGCCGAGACTGGGCACCACGATGCGTGGCAGCGCGCGGAGGTTACCGCGTGCGTCGTGTCGGCCGAGCGGCGACATGCCGAGTCGGTTGTCGCGGCGGTGGATCGGTTCGTCGCCGCGTCGTCTGGCTGCCGGATCATCGATTCCGCCACCACATACCTCTAGCGTGCCACACGACAACCGCCGGTCGGATCGCGTCGCCGAAGCGATCCGCGAAGAGGTCGCGCGCTTCCTCAGCGAGGGCGCGAAAGATCCGCGCATCGTCGGCTTCGTCACGGTGACCGGCGTCGATGTCACGCATGATCTGCGGCACGCGAAGGTCTTCGTGAGCATCATGGGCTCGGAGGAGGAGCGACGCTCCACGTTCGACGGCCTTCGCAGCCTGGCCGCTCACCTGCGCTCGCGCCTCGCGCGCTCTCTCCGGCTTCGCTTCGCGCCGGAGATCGAGTTCCGCCTCGACGCCAGCATCGAGCGGGCGGCGCGCATCGAGACGCTCCTCGCGCAGATCAAGGATGGCCAGCCCGCTGCAGACGAGCCCGCGCGCGACTGACGGCGTGCTGCTCGTCGACAAGCCGGCGGGCATGACCTCACACGATGTCGTTCTTGTTGCGCGACGCGTCACAGGCGAGCGCCGCATCGGCCACGGCGGCACGCTGGACCCCTTCGCGACCGGCTTGTTGGTGTTGCTGCTCGGGCGCGCCACGCGCCTGCTGCCGTACGTCGATGGCGAGCCGAAGGTTTACGCGGCCACGATCCGCTTCGGCGCCGAAACGGATACGGACGACCCGCTCGGCCGCGTCGTCCGACTCGCGGAGCCGCCGGGCGACGATGCCGTTGCCGAGGGTATCCGGCACCTCACGGGAGAGCTCGACCAGCTACCGCCCGCCTATTCGGCGAAGCGGATCGGCGGCCGGCGCGCGTACGAGGCGGCGCGCGCGGGCGAGACGGTCACCTTGATGCCGGCGCGTGTGCGCGTCCACGACTGGCGTGTGCTCGAGCGGCGCGGCGACGATCTCGATGTCCAGATCACCTGCGGCGGGGGCACGTACGTGCGCGCCCTCGCGCGCGACCTCGGCCGGCTTGCTAGCAGCGCCGCCCACCTGTCGGCGCTCCGCCGGGTGCGAAGTGGAGTATTCGAGGTCTCCGACGCCGTGCCCGTGGCGGAGCTGCTTACCGGCGATGCTCGGGTTCTGCCGCCTCGCGCGGCGCTGGCCTCCACGCCTGCCCAGTCCCTCGCGGCAGCCGACGTTGCGCGTGTCGCCCGGGGAATGGACGTTTCGGCGTCTGTGGACGGGCCCCGCGCGGCACTGGTGAACGAGGCCGGCGCGCTGGTCGCGCTGGCGGAGCGTCGCGGTGATCGCTGGCAACCGCGGGTGGTGATGCACCGTGCCTGAGCGCTTCCGGGACTGGGCCGATTCCGGTCTTCCGCCCGATTCGCCCGGCACGGTGCTGACAGTCGGCACGTTCGACGGCGTCCACCGCGGCCACCAGTCCGTGCTTGGCGGGATTGCGGAGCGCGCGGAGGCGTCTGGCCTCGACAGCGTGCTCGTCACCTTCGATCCGCATCCGCTCGAGATCGTCCGAGCCGATCGTGCGCCCCGGCTGCTCACCGTCGGCATCGAGAAGGCCGAGATCGTCGCCGCGAGCGGAATCGGGTACATGGCCGTTCTGCCCTTCACGCGGTCACTGCAATGGTATACCGCGGCGCAGTTCGTCGATGAGATCCTGATCAAGCGCTTCCACATGCGGGAGCTGGTGATCGGGTTCGACCATCATTTCGGTCGCGATCGCGAGGGCAGCGCGGAGATCTTGCGGGCGCTCGGCGCCTCGCGCGGCTTCCGGGTGGACGTGGTCGCGCCTGTTCGCGGGGGGACCGCTGCTCCCCTGTCATCGTCCGGAATCCGTCGCGCGATCGAGCAGGGGGATCTCGGCGCCGCGGAAGCGGCGTTGGGCCGGGCCTATTCCGTATCGGGCGCGGTGCGCCACGGCGAGCAACGCGGACGGCTCCTCGGCTTCCCGACGATCAATCTGACGCCGCCGCACCCGAGGAAGCTTCTGCCACCGACCGGTGTATACGCGGTACGCGTCGAGACGCCGGTTGGCCCTTTCGGCGGGATGATGAACCTTGGCCCTCGCCCGACGTTCGGCGATGCGGAAATCTCGCTCGAGGTTCACCTGTTCGACGCGGCCGAGGATCTGTACGGCACCTCGGTGAAGGTGGCGTTCGCCGCGCGCCTTCGCGATACGGTGAGGTTCGCGACCGTCGAAGCACTCGTAGCGCAGCTGAACGAGGACGCAGCGCAGGCACGCCGTGCGTTGACTCATCCGGGGGAGGCATCTAACCTTCACGTCTCCCCCCGAAATCCCATTCCGTTACCGTAGTCTCATGTCACTTCGCAATCGGCTCATCCTCATCGCTGCGCTGATCCTGGCATCGGCGTGGGCGCTCTATCCGCGCACCACCAGCGTCCGCGAGCGCGATTCGCAGGGCACCTGGCGGAACGTCGCGCGCAAGCGCGTGCCCCTCAAGCAAGGACTCGACCTCGCTGGCGGGATGCACCTTGCCCTGGAGGTCGATGACTCGAAGCAGGCGGTAGCGAACAAGGGCGAGGCCATCGATCGCGCACTGAAGGTCGTCCGCAACCGGATCGACCAGTTCGGTGTCGCCGAACCGGTCGTGCAGAAGGTGGGCACCGAGCGCATCATCGTGGACCTGCCCGGCGAGGCCGACCCCGTGCGCGCCCGCGAGCTGGTCGAAGGCACCGCGTTCCTCCAGTTCCAGATCACCGACAAGACGCGGGCGCTCGACAGAGCGCTGACCCGCATCGACGCCGTCCTGCGCGAAAACGGTCAGGGCAAGCTTGCCACGGCCGGCGGCGGTGTCCTCGGCGATACGGCGCGGTCGAGTGCGCTGAGCGGATTGTTCGCATCGTCGGATAGCGCGAAGCAGGCAGGCGATTCGGCCAAGTCGAAAACAGACAGCGCCGCCGACACGACGCTGTTCGCGGGTTCGACCGACGGGCCGATGAGCAAGCTCCTGTTGCCCGGGCAGCTTCCCGGTGAGTTCTACGTCGAGACGAAGAACGTCGCGACCGTGAAGGGCTACCTTGACCTCCCGCAGGTGGCCGCCGTCATTCCGCCAGGGAAGACGATTCGCTGGGGCCAGCTCGAGGAGATCGATGGCCGGAAGGCGACCGCACAGCCACTCTACATGTTGGACTCGCGCCCGATCCTTACTGGCGAGTTCCTCACCAATGCGCGCCCGAACACGAGCCCTGCCGAGGGGAATCTCGTCGAGTTCGAGGTGAGCAACGTCGGCGGTCGCCGGCTGCGTACCGAGACGTCGCGGCACATCGGGGACTACATGGCGATCGTGCTCGACGACATCGTCATCGGCCAGCCGCCGGTGATCAAGGGCGTCATCTCGACGAAAGGCCAGATCACGATGACGGGGAAGCCGTTGCAGGCGGCGCAGGATCTCGCCCTCGTCCTGCGGGCCGGCGCGCTCCCGGTGCCGCTCAAGGTAGTCGAGACCCGACAGATCGGCGCGAGCCTTGGCCAGGATTCGATCGACAAGGGCATTCGCGCGGGCATCCTCGCGGTGGCACTCGTGATCCTGATCATGGTCGTGTACTACCGCTTCTCCGGGATGCTGGCCGTGTCCGCGCTGATCCTCTACGCGCTGTTCACGATGGCGATACTGGCCGGGTTCGATGCGGTGTTGACGCTCCCCGGACTCGCCGGTTTCGTGCTCTCGATCGGCATTGCGGTCGATGCGAACGTCCTGATCTTCGAGCGCATCCGCGAGGAGCTCGTGCATGGGAAAACGGTGCGCGCCGCGATTGACGAAGGCTTCCGTCACGCGATGACCGCGATCATCGACTCGAACGTCTCCACCGTGCTCACGGCTGCGGTGCTCTATCAATTCGGCACTGGTCCGGTGCGCGGCTTCGCGGTGACGCTGATCGCCGGAATTCTCGCGTCCATGGTCAGCGCGATCTTCGTGGTGCGGACCTTCTATCTCCTGTGGCTCCAGCGCACGCGCGGCGCCCAGCAGCTGAGCATCTGATGCTACGCATTCTGCACGATACCAAGATCGACTTCATTCGCCTCTGGCGGACGACGGCCGCGCTCACGCTGCTGTTCATCATCCCCGGGCTGCTGCTCATCGCCGTCCGTGGGTACAACTACAGCGTCGAGTTCACGGGTGGCACGCTCATGCAAGTGCGGTTCGTGAATGCGCCGAAGGCCGGTGACATCCGCGGCGCTCTCGATGCTGGCGGTGTCACGGGCGCCGAGGTGCAGCAGTTCGGCGGCGCGAACGAGTTCGTGATCCGCGCGCAGAGCCGCACGGACGTGGCGCGCCAGTCCGCCGGAGCCGATCGTGTCTCGCAAGAGATCAGGAGCGCGCTCGAGCGCAAGTTCGGCGCGCGGTCCTTCACCGCCGTGCGGACCGAAGCCGTCGGCCCCAAGGTCGGTGGCGAGCTCCGTCAGAAGGCGCTCACGGCCGTCCTCATCTCCTTCCTGGTCACGCTCATCTACCTCGCGTGGCGCTTCGAGTGGCGGTTCGGCGTCGCCGCCGTCATCGCGACCGCGCACGACATCCTCGCGACGCTCGCCTTCATCAAGTATGCGAATCTCGAGATCTCGCTGGTTGTCGTCGGCGGCATTCTCACGATGATCGGGTACTCGCTGAACGACACCATCATCATCTTCGATCGCGTGCGTGAAAACCTGCGGAAGAAGCGGAAGGAATCGCTCTACGATACGCTCAACCGCTCGGTCAACGAGACGCTGCCTCGCTCCGTGCTCACGCACGCGACGACCATCGCGACGCTGCTCGCGCTCTCCCTCCTCGCGGGCGAAGTGATCCGGCCGTTCGCGCTCGTCATGCTCTTCGGCGTGTTCACCGGTACCTTCAGCTCCATCTACGTGGCGGCCCCGCTGCTACTCTGGATCGAGACGAAGTGGCCACGCGAGGCCGGCACTGCCGGCGGAGTCGGACCCCGGGCGAGCGTCCGATCGGACGCCCCATCGCGGGCGCGATCGCAGGAGCCGGTCGCGACTCGCTAGCGCGCCAGACCGCCGCCCGGCATGCCGGGCGGCAGTCTGCGTTCCGACCATGTTCATCGATAGCCACGCGCATCTCGCCGATCCCGCCTTCGCCGCCGATTGCGATGCAGTGATCGAGCGGGCGCGTGCGGCGGGGGCCGAGCACCTCGTCTGCATCGGAGAATCCCTTGCCGCGGCTTCGCGCGCGCGGGCTCTCGCGACACGGTACCCCGGTTTCGTCCATTGGACGGCCGGCGTCCATCCGCACGATGCTGCCGGCTTCGATTCCGCACGCGATGCCCCGCTGCTTCGCGAGCAGCTCGCGGCGGGCGCCGTCGCGATCGGCGAGTGCGGGCTCGACGCCCACTACGACCACGCGCCGCGAGCCGCTCAGCTTGGCGCGTTCGCCGCACAGCTGGAGCTCGCGCGGGCTTGTGGGAAGCCTGTGGTCGCCCACACTCGCGAGGCGGAGGATGACACGCGGCGCCTGGTGGCCGAGGCCGGCTCGGCCGGCGTGCGCGGCGTTCTCCATTGCTTCACCGGCTCGCTCTCGCTCGCCCTGTCGGCGCTGGACGCTGGCTGGTTCATCTCCTTCAGCGGTATCGTGACGTTCAGGAAGTGGGAAGGGGATGACGTCATCCGCGCCATCCCCGACAATCGTCTGCTCGCCGAATCGGATGCGCCGTACCTGGCTCCCGTCCCGCACCGCGGCCGGCGCAACGAGCCAGCCTGGGTCGCGTTCACCGTCGCTCGGCTCGCCGTGGTGCGCGACGTCGAGCCAGCTCGGTTGGGCGATCTCGTGGCGGAGAACGCGCGGCAATTTTTCGGTCTGGCGAGCGGACGCTGACGCCGAGTACCTTTCGCGCTCCCCGAACCCCGCGAGGCGAGCGCACGGTGGCCAACGTCCCATCCGACATCGAGATCGCGCAAGCGGCCAAGCTCCGTCCGATCGTTGACGTCGCCGGCGACGTCGGCTTGCTGCCCGACGAGCTGGACCTGTACGGCAAGTACAAGGCGAAAGTGGCGCTCGACGTTGCCGCCCGCCCGCCCCGTGGCCGACTCGTGCTGGTGACCGGCATCAACCCGACTGCCGCCGGGGAAGGGAAGAGCACCGTAACTGTCGGCGTGACTCAGGCGTTCCGTCGGCTCGGCGTCAACGCGGTTCTCTGCATTCGGGAGCCCAGCCTCGGACCGGTGTTCGGCGTGAAGGGGGGCGCGGCGGGGGGTGGCTACGCACAAGTATTACCGATGGAGGACATCAACCTCCATTTCACCGGCGACTTTCACGCGATCGCCAGTGCGCATTCGCTGTTGTCGGCAATGCTGGACAATCATCTACATCAGGGGAACGCGCTCGGCCTCGACGCGCGGCGGATCACGTGGCCGCGTACGATCGACATGAACGACCGCGCGCTCCGCGATTGCGTCATCGGGCTAGGCGGGGTCGCGAATGGTGTCGCGCGCGAGGAGCGGTGGGTCATCATCCCGGCGAGCGAAGTGATGGCCATCGTCGCCCTGGCGTCGGGCCGCGACGACCTCGAGGCGCGGCTCGGACGGATCATCGTCGGCTCGACGGCCGGCGCCGGCCGGAAGCCCGTGCGCGCGTCGGACCTGAAGGCGGTCGGCGCGATGAGCCTACTCCTCAAGGACGCGATCCGGCCGAACCTCGTGCAGACCCTCGAGGGCGGACCCGCATTCGTGCACGCCGGTCCCTTCGGTAATATCGCGCACGGCTGTAACAGCATTCTCGCGACGAAGACCGCGCTGGCGCTTGCGGACATCGTCGTCACCGAGGCGGGCTTCGGCTCCGATCTCGGCGCCGAGAAGTTCTTCGACATCAAGTGCCGGTTCGGCGGGCTCAACCCGGAAGCCGCGATTCTCGTGGCGACGGTGCGCGCGCTCAAGCTGAACGGAGGCGCCGACAAGAAGGGGCTGGCGAACGAGGATCTCGCGGCGCTGGAACGTGGGTTGCCCAATCTCGACAAGCACATCGAGAACGTGCGGCAGTTCGGCGTTCCTGTCACGGTCGCGCTCAACCGGTTCATCACGGACAGCGACCTCGAGCTCCAGATGGTCGCGGATCGCGCCGGGTCACTTGGGGCGCGCGTGGCACTGACCGAGGTTTGGGGGCACGGCGGTGCGGGCGGCGAGCCGCTAGCGCGCGAGGTGCTCGCCGCACTCGCCGAAGGTGGCTCACGATACGCGCCGCTCTACGACGCCGCGCTCCCGATTCGCGACAAGATCGACATCATCGTGCGGAAGGTCTACGGGGGCGACGGCGCCGACTACGCGCCGAAGGCCGATCGCGCGATCGACTATCTCGAGTCCATCGGGCTAGGGAACACGCCGGTCTGCATGGCGAAAACCCAATACTCGCTGACGGACGATGCGACGAAGCTCGGCCGGCCGACGGGATTCCGCGTCGCCGTCAACGAGGTCTACCCGGCGGCCGGCGCCGGCTTCGTCGTCGCGCAGGCTGGCGACATCATGACGATGCCCGGGCTGCCGAAAGAACCGGCGGCGGAACGGATGGCGATCGGTCCGGATGGGACCATCGTCGGGCTCTTCTAGGGAGGTAGGATGACGCTTCGATCAGTTGGCACCCCCCATGCGCCTGCGGCGATCGGCCCATACTCGCAGGGCGTCGTGGCAGGGGGATTTCTGTACACAGCGGGCCAGATCGCGCTGGATCCGCAGAGCGGTCAGCTCGTCGCGGGGGATTGCGTCGCGCAGACGGAGCGTGTGATGGCGAACCTGCAATCGGTGCTCGGCACCGTCGGGGCGACGTGGAAGGATGTCGTGAAGACGACTGTCTATCTTCTCGACATGTCCGACTTCCCCCACGTCAACGAGGTCTACGGCCGCGCCCTCGGTGAAGCACGGCCCGCTCGCTCCACCGTGCAGGTCTCCGCGCTGCCGCGCGGGGCGCTGGTCGAGATCGATGCAGTCGTGTACGTCGGCGAGACCGAAGGGGCCGCACCCCGGGAGGCGTGACGTCGCCCTCCAAGACGCGAGAGGAGCTCTTCCGGCTCACGCAGTTCGCGCGATGCGCCGGTTGAGCGTCCAAGATGGGTCCGGGTGACCTGTCCGCCGTGCTCGCCACGTTGCCACACCTGGATGATCCCCGCCTCATTGTAGGTCGCGAGACCTTCGACGACGCGGGGGTCTTTGTCCTGTCCGACGACGTGGCGCTGGTGCAGACGGTGGATTTCTTCGCGCCGATCGTGGACGATCCGTACGCGTTTGGGCAGATCGCGGCGGCCAACGCGCTGTCCGACGTCTACGCCATGGGGGGCGTGCCATTGACGGCGCTCAACATCGCCGCTTTCCCCACGGGCAAGCTACCCCTCGCGGTGCTCACCGAGATCTTGCGTGGCGGTCAGGACAAGGTCCACGAGGCTGGCGCCGTCCTCGTGGGTGGCCACACGGTGACCGACGACGAGATCAAGTACGGCCTTGCCGTGACCGGCCGCGCGAACCCGAAGCGGTTGCTGACGAACGCGGCGGCGCGAAGCGGTGATGTTCTGGTGCTCACCAAGCCGCTCGGCACCGGCGTCCTCGCGACCGCGGCGAAGCGGGGCGCGCTCGGCGCCGACGAGTTGCAAGCGCTTATTGCATCGATGAGTGCGCTGAACGCCCGCGCGAGTGCGGAAGCTCTCGACGCCGGCGCACGTTGCGCGACCGACGTCACCGGTTTTGGCTTGCTCGGTCATGCGTCGCACATTGCAGCGGCGAGCGACGTGACGCTCGCCGTGCGCGTCGCGGCCATACCCTACCTGCCGGGCGCACGCGACGCATGGTCGGCGGGTATCGCCACGGGCGGTGGCGAGCGGAATGCCGCCTACGTGGACGCTCGCGTAAACTGGGGCAACTCGAGCTCGGCCGACCGTGCGCTGCTGACGGACCCGCAGACGTCCGGCGGGTTGCTGGTGTCGCTGCCTCGTGCCGCGGCGGACCGTTATCTTACGCGCGTTCCGGGTGCCGTACAGATCGGAGATGTGCGTCCGCGAGGCGAGCACC
>JBBJNN010000152.1:0-9851 GCA_037720885.1 Gemmatimonadaceae bacterium
ACCGGTCGGTGCCGCGTCCGAGTCCGACGCGAGCACGCGGGCGCTCGTCATCCGCGAGAGGGTATCCGGCGCGAGCGCGCGCTCGCCGCGGTGCCGCAACCATCCGGCTTCCCCCACCGCCAGCGCCCCCAGGAGGAAGAGGAGCGGGAGCGCGATCATGAGCGTCGTTCGCACGCGCGCGAGGCGGCGCGGGGGGCGGGGGGCGCGCGATGCACCCGATGCACCCGATGCACGCGGCACGGGCGGCGCCGCGACGAGCTCACGCCAATCCACGGGGCGGCGGAACCGCACCGTCTCCGTCTCCTCCGCGCGCGGTGGTGGCGTGGATGGGGGAGGAGGCGGTGTGGGGTTCTCCTCCAGCAGTTGCGCGAGGAACTCGTCGGCGCTCGCCCACCGCGTGTCGGGATGCTTGTGCAGCGCTCCTTCAATCGCGTAGAGCAGCGGCGCCGGGATGTCCGCGCGCAGCGTGGTGAGGCGCGGCAACTCCTCGTGCTTCTGCTTGTAGATGACCGAATAGATCCCTTCTCCCGCCCAGGGTCGCTGGCCGGTAAGCATCTCCCACCCGAGGAGGCCCAGGCTGTAGAGATCGCTGCGTCCATCCACGCCACGCCCGTCGATCTGCTCCGGCGACATGTAGCTCGGCGTCCCGATCGCCGAGCCGACGAGCGTGAGCTGCGTGTCGGAGTCCATGGGGCGCGCGATGCCGAAGTCGGACAGCACGGCGCGCCCGCTCTCGGCGTCGAGGAAGATGTTCTCCGGCTTCACGTCGCGATGCACGATCCCCCGCCCGTGCGCGTACCGCAGTGCCTCGGCCACGTCGCGGAGCACGCGCTCGGCGCGCTCGTAGGGGAACGGCCCGTCGCGGCGGAGTGCGTCGCGCACGGTGTCGCCCGGGACGTACTGCATGACGAGCACGAGGGCGCGCGCGCTCACCTGCTCGACGCGGTACGTGTGGACGATGTTCGGGTGGTCGAGGGCGGCGACGGTGTGGGCCTCGCGCGCGAAGCGGGAGACCGCTTCCTCATTCTCGAGATACTGGCCGCGAATGAGCTTGACGGCCACGAGCCGCCCGCCGCCGCGCTCGCGTGCGAGATATACGGCGGCCATCCCGCCATGCCCCAGCTCGCGGATCAGCTCATACTGCGCCCCGAGCGCCCCCAGCTCGGACGGCGCGCCGGAAACGTCGGGAATGCCAGGAACGTCGCGGTCGTGTGGGGCTGTCTCCATCTCCACTCACCGAAGCAGGGAGCTCTCATGAGTCCCGACGATGTACTCCAGCTGTTCCCGCAAGGTCCGTGCGGGGACTACTGCTTCGCCCCCTCGCCCGTGATGATCCGTGCGAGATCGAGGAGCACCGTGCCCGGCGACTGTCCGAGCGCGCGGCCAACGCTCGAGTTCACCTGTAGCGCGAGCGCCAGCTTGGAGGTGGGCCAGTAGCGTACCTCGGTGATGTAGCCGGGGAAGAACCCGCTGTGACCGTAGGTGACGCCGAGCGGCGTCGGGCGGATGATGACGCCGAGCCCGTACTTCGCGCTCCCGCCGAGCGCGGGCGCACTCACGCCGGCGAGCGCCTGCCCGGCCAGCGCTGGCGGGTAGGCCTTCCCCTCGTACAGCGCCTTCGCCCAGCGCGCGAGGTCCTCGGCCGTGGACGCGAAGCCGCCCCCCGCCCACTCGAACTGCGGGTTGATGGCGAACTTCCCATCCACGATCATCGCGTCCGTGCCGCCGAATGGGTTGTTCGCGCCGGCGTAGCCCTGGGCGAGGCCGGGGATCGTGCGGCTGTTCGACGGGATGGTGTTGCGGAGGCCGAGGGGGCGGAGCAGGCGCCGGTCGATCTCGCGGTAGAGCGTGGAGCCGGTGAGCCGCTCGATGATCATCCCGAGCAGGATGTAGTTCGTGTCGGAGTAGTCCCAGCCCTGTCCCGCCGCGAACGGGGGTGCGACGTCGAGGACGTAGGCGATGAGCTCGTCCGGGCGCCACACCTTGTCGGGCTGTCGTGTGAGGTCGCGCGTGAACTCCTCCTTGAACTCGTAGCGCATGACCCCACTGGTGTGAGTCATGAGCATCCGCACCGTGATGTTCGGCGCGTTCGGCACGCGCGCGTACCACGCCTCGCGCCCCAGGTACGTCGAGACCTTGTCGTCGAGCGCCAGCTTCCCCTCGCCCACGAGCTGCAGGGCGACCGCCGCGACATAGGTCTTGCCGACACTCCCCTGCAGCATCCGGTCGGCCGGGGTCATCGGACGCTTCAGCGCGGTGTCGGACATCCCCACCGCGAGGCCGAACGACTCGCCAGTGGGAAGCGTGACGCCGACCGTGGCGCCCGGAAAGGTCCCCGCCGCGTGCACGGAATCCAGCTTCGCCTGGAGGCGCTGGCGGAGGGCCGCGCCCCGTGCTGCCGCGGTGGCGGCCTGCTGCGCGTGGAGAGCGGGCGGACTCGCCGGGCGGCCGATGGCGAGCAGCGGCAGGGTGAGCGCGATGACCGCGCGTCGCGCCCCGGCGCACGTGGAGGTTCGGGCCAGGGTCATCTGCGTGCTCCTGCGTGGTGGGTGTGCTTCATGAAGTCATGAGGTCATGAGACGCCGCCGGCCGCCCGCCGGAGCTGGTAGACGGTGAACGCCCGGCCCGCGAGGTACACCCGCGGCTCGACGACGACGCCCTCGTGCTGCAGGATGAACGCCCGCAGCATCTCGACCTCCTGCGCGCTCGCGGCGAGCAGCACGTCGTCGCGCTCGTAGAGCGCGCGGTGCACCTCGCCGATGCCGCGCTCGCGCAACCGCCCCTGCGCGAACGGGGCGAGCGCGGGGAACCCGATGAGGAACAGCTGCATCCGCCGCGCGTCGGTGCCGCCCATGAGCGGCGCGCCACGCGCGAGCGGCGAGAAAATATCCTCGACGGGGATGCCAGCGCCCCACACCACGAGGAGCTGATCCGGCCGGAGCGCTAGCCGCTCGAGATCCGCCCGCGCGAGCCGGGCCCGCTCCGATCGCGCGCGGTGCGTCGCGCGCACCGACGTCCACAGTGCCGCGGTGCACGCTAGGAGCGCCGCGAGCGCCACGCCGTGCATCCACCGGGTTGCTCGTGCACCCGCGTTGCGCTCCCCACCCGCGCGGACGAGCAGAAGCAGCGCTGCGAGCACGAGGAATGCGAACACCGGATAGTACACGCGCACGAGCGGCATCCGGCCAACGAGCGCCACGCCCACGAGGGCCGTCGTCGCCATCGCGCTGCAGGCCGCGATGGCCCAGCGGCCCTGTCCGCGGAGCAGCGCCCATAGAACGGCAACGGCCACGATCAGCGGGAGCAGCTCGGGCCGGAGCGCCGTCTCGGGCACCGTGCGCACGCCCGCCAGGTTCGCCCGGAGCGCGGCGGCGGGTGGGAAGCTCCGGATGATCGCGGCCAGCTTCGCGGGGGAGTACGTCGCCTGGTGGACGAAGTACCAGCTCACCAGCATCCGGTAGTCGGTCTCGCTCCACCCGACGGCGTCGAACACGTGCCGCGTGGATGCGTCGTAGCGAACACGGTTCTCGAAGTCGATGAAGGCGCCGAGCAGGGCCTGGCTCTCGGCCCACGGCCTCCACGCTGGAGCCTCGTATGCCCGCCGGTCCGCCCACCGGAGCCCTACCAGGCAGAGCAGCCCCACCATGGCGACCACGATGCCGCGGCGCGACACGACCCGCGCGCGGAGCGCCGGCACCAGGAGCCAGAGCGGAGCCGAGACGAGCGCGATCAGGAAGAACGCGGCACTCCGGGTAAGGTATCCGTAGAGTGCGGCGGCCCCGACGACGAGCCACCCCGCCGCGGCCCCGGCCATGCGGGTCGGCGGCGCGAGGGTGAGCGAGGCCGCGAGCAGGATCGCGGCGGTCGCGAGCAGTGCGGCGGTGACCGTGAACTGCGGCTGAGCGAGCGGCAGCGGCAGGGTCAACGCGCCGGCGAGCGCGATGAGGGCGACGTGCCACCGTGTGCGGGCGAGCCGGAGCACCGCGTAAGTCGCGATGAACGCCGCCGCCAGCGTCGCCCCCATCACATGCGCGTCGTACGGAAGCACGCCGCCGATGCTCGGCGCGCGGACGAGCGCGCGGCCGAGCCAGATGTGCGAGAAGAAGAGGTGCGGATCGCGCCACGCGGCGAAGCCGAAGCCGCTGGCGATCATCGACAACGCCACGTCGTCGTTCGTCTGGTAGAACGGCGGGGAGGCGAGCAGCACCACCCCGGCGAGGGCGGCGACGAGGAGGATGGCCGCGAGCGCCGGGGTGCGCCGCCACCACCCGTCGCCGGGCGCGCCCTCGGCCTCGGTCACGCCGCGCCCGGCGACGGCGCGGCGCGGTCCACCCGCTCCGGCTCTCCGACGACCATCTCGAGCCCGGTGCAGGCCGCCGGCAGGAGAAGGAGCAACAGCGGGACATCCGCCCGCATCTCGGCGAAGTACGCCGCGATGAAGAGCGGGACGAAGATGATGCCGGCGAAGAGCACGCACGCGCGAGCGAAGCGGTCGGCCCTCGACCACCCGAGCGCGGCCAGCGCGAGCGGGATGGCGAGGCCGAGGAGGGGCGGGTACCTGAGGTGCAGCTCGCGCAGCGTCAGGAGGTTCGCGGACACCTGTGCCAGCACATCCTTGCTCGCGAACCCACCCGGGATCGTGAAGCGCAGCGCGGCGTACATGCCGAACGAGACGGCGAAGAGCGCGGCGGTCGTGAGCGAGACACGCAGCCAGCTGCGCCGCGAGGCATAGGCGAGAAAGTACAGGCCCGGCAGCAGCACCGTGTCGTACTTGACGGCCACGCTCGCCGCCAGCACGATCGCGAACGGCACCAGGCGCCCTCGGCGCAGGAGCGCGAGCATCGCCAGCCACAGGACGAGCGATACCCGGTCCCACGGGTGGAAGACGTAGAGGAAGTACGTGAGCGGTAGAATGGCCGCGACGTAGAGTACGCCGATCGTGGCGATGCTCCGTCCCGCCCACCCGCGCAGGAATCCGAAGAGCAGGATGAGCGCCACGAACAGCGCAACCGAATCGATCGCGTGGTACACCTTGAGCAGCGGCAGGCCCGACAGCTCGTGGGCCGCCTCCGCGATGTACACGACCCCGATCCGGATATTGGTCCCGTTCGAGCCGAGCGAGTCCCACGAGACGCCGCGTGGGAGCGTGTTGTTGAGGATGTAGCCGTGCATCGCCAGCCGCCGCGGCTCGTACGACTCGCCGTAGATCGTCGTGCTGCCCACCCACTCCTGCAGCACGAGGGTGAGCACGGCGGCGAGCGCGAGGAGCGCCAGGCCGCGAAGCATGCGGATCGACATGCGAGGCACGGGCGCCGTCAGCGCGGCGCCGTAGCGAGCCAGAAGTGGTACACGAGCTCGGCCCGGTCCACGTGGTACCCGCAGTGCTCGTAGAGCCGGCACGCTGGCGCGTTCGCGCGTTGCGTCACCACCTGCGCGACCACGCTACCGCGCGCGAGCGCCCAGCGCTGCGCCGCGCGCACGAGCGCCCGCCCGACGCCGCGCCCACGCGCGGCTGCCGCGACCGCGAGGAGCCCGATGTCCGCGCGATCGCTCTTGTGGCCGAGCGTCACCATGCCGAGGGTCGGGGCGGTGGCGCTCGCCGTGTCGGTCGCGATGAGCACAGTCTCGGCGATTCGTTTGGAGACGGATCCGTCGATCCACGCGTCATAGATCGCCTCGAACACACGCGGTGGGACGCCGGGATCCGTGCGGAAGCGCGAGAAATCGCCGCTCTGGCGAGCGAGCTCGCGGAGCGTCGGCGAGGGCGTCTCCCCCGTGAACTCGGCGACGGCGATGCCGCGCGGCTCCTCCGCCTCCGCCAGCCGGGCGCCGACATCCGCGAGCCGCATGGCGTAGGTCAGCTTCTCGTCCACGAGCCGCCCACCCGCGGCTTCTGCCGCGACGCGCACCCCGCGCTCGTGCGGCGAGGCGAAGAGGTAGGCCAGGCGCACGCCGTGGCGTGCCATGGCACCCAGCGCGCCAACGAGCTGGCCGGTGCCAGCGAGGTCCGGGGCGAGCCGCGCGACGGGAAAGCCGAACGTCGCGCTGTCCCACTCGAGGAGCGTGTAGGGCGCGGACGCGGCTGCCACGTGGCCTGCCGTCATCGCACCTCGGGCGGCGCACCGGCTGCGTCCGTCGTTTCCCGTGTCACGTAGGTGGGCCGGTCCATCGTGCGCGTGTGCATGCGCGCGAGGTACTCGCCCATGATCCCGAGCGCGAAGAGCTGCGCGCCGGAGAAGATCGCGATCACGGAGGCGAGAAAGGGAAAGCCCGGTACACCGCCGCCGGTCAGGAGATAGCGACCCACCACGTACGCGAGCACCCCGATGCCGAACAGGGTGAACCCGAAGCCGACGTAGGAGGCGAGCTGCAGCGGCATGGTGCTGAAGCCCGTTACCATGTTCAGCGCGTGCCGCATCAGCTTCCCGACGGTGTAGTTCGACACGCCCGTCCGCCGCGGCTCATGCCGCACGGGCACCGAGGTGAAGCGCTGCGTGCCCCATGTGAGCAGGACATCGAGCGAGACGTACGAGTTGCGATAGCTCGCGAACGCCGCCGGCACCTGCGCGCGGAACGCGCGGAACGCGCTCACCTTGCCCGCGGTGTCGGCGCCCATGGCGCCCTGGAGCGCGAGCTTCGTGAGCCGCGAGGCGAGGTTGCGCAGGACCCCGTGCTGCTGCTGCGCAGGTGTGCCGTACACGACGTCGTACCCGCGCTCGAGCGCGGCGAGCAGGTGCGGCAGTTCCTCGGGTGGGTGCTGGAGGTCGTCATCCATCGTGGCGATGACCTCGGAGCGCGCCTCGCGGATGCCGCAGAGGAGCGCGTTGTGCTGCCCGTAATTGCGCATGAGGTCGATGCCGCGCACCCAGTCGTGCGCGGCGCTCAGCTCGCGGACGACCTCCCAGCTCCGGTCGCGGCTCCCGTCGTTGACGAGGATGAGCTCCGCGCGCCGGGCGAGCGTGGGCAGCACCGTGGCGAGCCGCTCGACGAGCGGGCGCAGCGACTGCTCGCTGTTGTACACCGGCACCACGACGGACAGGGACGCGAGCCGCTCCGGTCCTCCTCCAGTCCGCGTGCTGTCGCGCGCGGCCGGCGCGGGGTGGGCGTGTACACCCGCGGTGATCCCTGCTGAAGTCATCAGTTCCGGGCTCGGTGGTGACGGTCTCTGGCGGCGGCGCGCACCGGCCGAGGGCGCGGGCTATATTGCCACCGGATCTGCGCGGTGTCCAACGGGCACCAGGGCGGCCCGCGACCTCGCACGTCCTGGGCCGCGGACGCGTACACGAGGAGCGCATGGGCATTCCGTTCAACCGGCCCGCCGTGGTCGGGCA
Organism: Gemmatimonadaceae bacterium; assembly: GCA_037720885.1. Taxonomy (GTDB): domain Bacteria; phylum Gemmatimonadota; class Gemmatimonadetes; order Gemmatimonadales; family Gemmatimonadaceae; genus JACMME01. The sequence continues at coordinate 7,332 of JBBJNN010000152.1, forward strand.
GGAGCTCGACAACATCCGTCAGGCGATCGCGGCCGGTCACCTGTCGGGCGACGGCGCGTTCACCCGCCGGTGCAACGCCTGGCTCGAGGCGCGCACGGGTGCCGCGAAGGCGTTGCTCACGCATTCCTGCACCGCGGCGCTCGAGATGGCGGCGCTCCTCGCCGAGGCGGGACCGGGGGACGAGGTGATCATGCCCTCCTTCACCTTCGTCTCCACGGCCAACGCGTTCGTGCTCCGCGGGGCGACGCCGGTGTTCGTGGAGGTGCGCCCCGACACGCTGAACCTCGACGAGACTCAGGTCGAGGCGGCCGTCACCGAGCGCACGCGCGCGATCGTTCCCGTGCACTACGCTGGCGTCGCGTGCGAGATGGACGCGCTGATGGAGATTGCCGCGCGGCGCGGGCTCCTCGTGATCGAGGATGCGGCGCAGGCCCTCCTCGCGACCTACAAGGGCCGCCCCCTCGGCACGATCGGCGACCTCGGCGCGCTGAGCTTTCACGAGACGAAGAACATCATCTCGGGCGAGGGCGGCGCGCTGCTCGCCCGCGACCGCGACTTCATCGGGCGCGCCGAGATCATCCGCGAGAAGGGAACGAACCGGAGCTCGTTCTTCCGCGGCGAGGTGGACAAGTACACCTGGGTGGACGTCGGCTCCTCGTACTTGCCCAGCGAGATCATCGCCGCCTTCCTCCACGCGCAGCTCGAGCAGGCCGACGCGCTCATCGCGCGCCGGCTCGCCATCTGGGAGCGCTACCATGAGGCGTTCGCGGACCTCGAGGTCGAGGGGCTCGTGCGCCGGCCCATCATCCCCGCGCACTGCGCGCACAACGGGCATCTCTACTATCTCCTCCTGCCGAACCTCGAGGCGCGGCAACGCGTGCTCGCCGAGCTCAAGGCACTCGGGATCGGGGCCATCTTCCACTACGTGCCACTGGACAGCTCGCCCGCCGGCCGGCGCTATGGCCGCGCCGCCGGACCGCTGCCGGTCACGCACGACATCGCCGACCGGCTCGTGCGGCTGCCGCTCTGGGTGGGGGTGGAGGACAGGGTGGACGCGGTCATCGACGCGGCGCGGTCGAGCATCGGAAGCGTCGCACGCGTGGGGTAAGTCGCCGTCACGCCGTGCCCTCGCGGCGTGGCGCAGTGTAGATCTCGTCGATCACGTACGGCGGACGGCGCCGCGTCTCGTCGAGCGTCCGCCAGAGATACTCGCCGAGGACGCCGAGCATCACCATCTGCACACCCGAGGTCAGCGCGATGAGGATCACGGTGGGCGCGTAGCCCTTCACCGGGATGCCCATCGCCGCCCAGGAAAGGAACACGTACCCGCCGTACAGGAAGGCGCTCGTCGCCACGAGCATCCCCACGCCGGAGAGGAAGCGGATCGGGACGTAGGAGAAGGCGACGAACGAGTCGACGAACAGCTTGACCTTCTTGCCGAGCGTCCAGCGCGACACGCCCTCCCGCCGGCTGCGCCGCACGTAGGGGAGCAACACCGGCCGGTAGCCGAGCCAGAAGAGGAGCGACATGAGGTTCGTGTTCTTCTCCCGGATCTGCGTGATGTCGCCCACGAGCTGCCGGTCCACGAGGAAGAAATCGAAGCCGCCCGCCGGGTAGCCGGGTAGCGCGAAGCGCCGGATGAGCGCGTAGTACGAGTTCGAGAAGAACTTCTGTGACGCCGACTCTTCCCGGTCGCTCCGCACCGCGAGCACCGCCTTCGTCCCCTGCTCCCAGTGCCGGAGCATCTCGAGAAACAGCTCCGGTGGGTCCTGCAGGTCGGCCGCGATCATCCCCACGCAGTCGCCCGTGGCCAGGGAGAGCCCCGCATGGATGGCAGCCATCGAGCCGAAGTTCCGCGTCAGCTTCACCACCGTGATCGTCCCGGGGTGGCGACGCTGCCAGTCGAGCAGCAGCTCGAGCGACCGGTCCCCCGATCCATCATCCACGAACACCAGCTCGAGCCGGTAGCCCGGCATCTCGCGCTCCAGCGCGAGGAGCTGCGGCACGGTGTCGGGGATGTTGAGCTCGTTGTAGTAGACCGGGACGACGATCGAGACGGTGCGCTCGCTCACGGCGCCTTCCCCTCGCGCAGCGCCTCGATCACGCGCCCCTGCTGCGCATCCGTCAGGTGCGGCCCGATCGGGAGGCTCAACACCTCGGCCGCCATCGCGCGCGCGATAGGAAACGCGTCCGCCGGGATCGCCAGGTCGGCATACGCCTGCTGCCGGTGCGGCGGAATGGGGTAGTGGATGATCGTCCCCACGCCGCGCCGCGCGAGCGCTGCCTGCACGGCATCGCGCTCGGCGCAGCGCACCACGTACAGGTGCCATACCGGCTCGGCCCACGCCGGCACGTGCGGGAGCACCAGCGACGCATCGCGCAGCGCGTCGTCGTACGCCGCGGCGAGCCGCGCGCGGCGCGCGTTCCACCCATCCAGATGCCTGAGCTTCACACGCAGCGCCGCCGCCTGGAGATCGTCGAGGCGCGAGTTCACCCCGCGCCGCTCGTTCACGTACTTCA
>JBBJNN010000153.1:0-1299 GCA_037720885.1 Gemmatimonadaceae bacterium
GCACGACCTGGCCTGGCGCGCCATTCCGCTCGGCTGGCGCGCGCTCATCCGCCCAGAGGGCACCCGCCCGGAGGGCACCCGCCCGGAGGGCACCCGCCCGGAGGGCACCCGCGCCCGCGCGACCGGCGTGGCGCGCGACGCGCGGCTCTACCGCTTTGTCTACCCGGTCACGCATCGCGACGTGCTCGTGGCCGAGGCGGCGCGGGGCGGGCTCGATCCGGCCCTAGTCGCGGCAGTGATCCGCCAGGAGTCCGCGTGGAACCCGCGCGCCACCTCACCCGTCGGTGCGCGCGGGCTCATGCAGGTGATGCCGAGTGTGGGCGCGACGGTCGCGCGCTCGCTCGGGCTGCGATCGTGGGACCCCGTGCTCCTCTACGAGCCGGAGGTGAGTGTCGCGCTCGGCGTCCGGCACCTGAGCGCGTTCGTGCGGCAGAACTCCACCCCTGAGCGCGCGCTCGCTGCGTACAACGCGGGGCAGTCGCGCGTCGCGCGCTGGGCGAGGAAGCGCGGCGCGGACGACCCGGAGGTGTTCGTCGAGCGCATCCCGTTCGCCGAGACGCGCGATTACGTGCGCATCGTGCTCCGGAACGCCGAGCTGTATCGCGCGCTGTACGCCTGGTGACGGCGGCGCCGGCGCGTCCCACGCTCTCCCTGCGTCGCGAGCTGGCGCGAAAGGGCATCCACCTGCTCTCGGCCGGCATGCCGGTCGCCTATGCGATGGGTGTGCTCGGACGCGGGCTGCTCGGCGCGGCGCTCGCGGTGGTGTGCGTGATCGCGGTGGCGGTGGAGACGGCGCGCGCGCGACACGAGCGCACCCGCCGCGTATTCGACCGCACGGCCGGCGCGCTGCTCCGCGCGCACGAGCACGGGCGCTGGTCTGGTGCCACGTGGCTCGCACTGTCGCTCCTCGGTGCCGTCGCCCTGCTCCCGCCGCGCCCCGTTGCGGTCGCCGCGATGTGGGCGGTGTGCGTGGGGGACGCCGCCGCGGCGGTGTTCGGGCGGGCGTTCGGCGGCACGCTGCGCGGCCTCGTGCGCGGTGCATCGCGCCGGGCGTCGCGCGGAGCGGGGAAGTCGCTCGAGGGGTCGCTCGCCTGCTTCGCGGCGGCACTCGTTGGCGCGCTGGCGGTCGCGCGGCTGCCACTCGCGCAGGGGCTCGTGGCCGCCCTCGCTGCGGCGCTCGCGGAACGCCCTGCGCGTCCCCTCGATGACAACGTGCGCATCGTCGCCGCGGTGGGGGGGAGCCTCATGCTGTGGCGTGTGCTCGCGCACAAAACAACTGCGTGGCCGGCACAGTTAAGA
>JBBJNN010000153.1:1309-9774 GCA_037720885.1 Gemmatimonadaceae bacterium
CGGCGGCGATCTCGGGGTAAGTCCTGGTGCTGTCCTCGACATGCCCCTGCAGCTCGGCCACCTTCTCGGGCGGATACGACCACGGCATAGGCAAGCTCCTCTCTCGGGCGCGCCGCGACGCGGCACATCACCGTATCGCGGCACCTCGGCGCGAACGCTCTCGCATGCACTCCCATGAGCTACCACATGCTACCAATTAGTCGCGCGTGCTCACACGCGTTCGCGTGGAACGCTCTTGACAAAATTGCATGGTGCTCCTATATAAGCGCCGCCAACCAACGCCGGTTGGTCCGCACGATGCTGTGCAGACGCGACGTGAACGGCAGACGCACACCGGAGTGTCGGATCCGTCTCACCCCGCAGGAGGCAGTCGAATGGCCAAAGGCAGAGTGAAGTGGTTCAATGATGCCAAGGGGTACGGCTTCATTGAGCAGGACAGTGGTGAGGATGTGTTCGTGCACTTCTCGGCGATCACGATGGACGGCTTCAAGACGCTCGCCGAGGGACAGGAGGTCGAGTTCGAGATCAAGAACGGCGACAAAGGACTCCACGCCGCGAACGTCCAGCGCGTCTGACGCGATCACCACTACCGGCCGTTCCGTTCTGCCTCCGCCTGCCACCCGGCAGGCGGTTGGCTTTGTGGGATCTCGTAAGGCGTCCGTCCAGGCCGGGCCCGTCGGTTCACCCCCCGCTCACCCCTCGAGTAGCTCCGCCTCGTGGCGGCTCGGGATGCGCCCGTTCTTGGCGAGCTCGCGGCGGAGGGCGCGCTTGATGTGTCGCGCGCCGACCGGCGCGCTTTCCCCGGCGGCGAGATATGCCGCCGCGAGCGCCGCGTTCCGGATCTCCCCGCCCGACACCTCGATCTCCGTGACGAGTGGGGCGAGTGCGACATCGAGCGCCGGCTCGCGCGCCAGTGTCTCCGGGAGCATGCCGCGCCAGATGGCGAGCCGTTCGGCCGGCCCCGGCATGGGGAAATGCACGATGACGTGGAAGCGGCGCACGAACGCTTCGTCGAGATCGCGCATGCGATTGGTCGCGAGGACGGTGACGCCCTCGTACTCCTCGATGCGCTGGAGCAGGTAGCCGATCTCCACGTTGGCGTAGCGGTCGTGCGCATCCTTCACCTCGGTGCGCTTCCCGAAGATCGCGTCGGCCTCGTCGAAGAAGAGCATCACGCCGCCCGCCTCGGCCTCGTCGAACAGGCGGGCGAGCTGCTTCTCCGTCTCCCCGATGTACTTGCTCATCACGCGCGACAGATCCACGCGAAAGAGCTCACACCCGAGCTCGCACGCGAGAACCTGTGCCGCCATGGTCTTCCCGGTCCCCGGTCGCCCCGCGAAGAGCGCCGCCATGCCGCGTCCGAGCGCGATCCGCTGGCCGAAGCCCCAGCGGTCGAGCACGGTATGTCGGTGGTGCACCCACGCGACCGCGAGGTCGAGCTCCGCTGCCACGCTCTCCGGCACGACCAGGTCGGCGCGCGTGAAGGGGAGCGGGACGCGCTGGGCAAGCGTGCCCATCTCCGCCGCCCCAATCTCGCGGGCCGCGCGCTCCAGGTCGCTGACGCGGAGCGCGTGCTCCTCCGCAGGGCGGTCGTGCGCCGCAGCCGCTGCCCGGCGCACGACCTGCGCGACGCGTCCGGGGGAAAACCGGAAGCGTGATGCGAGCGGCGCCAGCGCCTCCACGTCGGGTGCGCTCCCGGGGGGAAGCAGCGCGCGCCAGAGCCGTGCCCGAGCCTCCCGTTCGGCGGGCGCGAGCCGGACGACGATCGGCTCCTCCCGGAGCGACGCCGCCGCCGCATCCGCCACGGCGGCGGGGACGGTGACGACGAGTGGGCGAGCGCTCCCCTCCAGCTCCCGCCAGATCGCGCGCCAGTCCACGGGCGTATCGGCCGGAAGGCGCACGTGGAGCGCGATCGCGGCGTCGTGCCAGCGTGCCTCGCGCCGGGCCGCACGCGCGACCTCCGCGATCTCCTCCGGGGCGCGCAGGTCGGCCGAGACGAGCGCTCGTGCGGTCTCCGACACGGCGGCGTGTGCGAGCGCGCGCCGGCCGCTGCCGCTCGCCCCCGCGATGATGAGTGCCGGCAGCCCTGGCGCGCGTCGCCGTGCGGCCGCGCCCCACTGCGCCACGCGCTCGCGTACGTCGTCATCGAGCACGAGTGCGGCGAGCCGTCCCGGCGCGGGGGGGTGGACGGCGATGCCCTCCGGCTCCGGCATCGGAGTGGCGGCGCTCGCGAGGCGCGCGAGCATCTCTGGCGCGATACGCACGGCGCGCGTGGGGGCCGGCCCGTCGTCGTCGAGCACGAGCAACCCGTCGCGCACGGCCGGGCGCCCGGAGAGCTCGAGCGCGGCGAGCGGTTCGGCGGGGAGCTCGGCGTCTCCCAGGGAGAACGCCAGTCCCACCGTCGGCCGTGGACGGCCCACATGGTCGTTGAGGTAGGCGACCACGCGACCGAGGCGCGCGTCGAGCTCGACGGCAAGTGCAAGCACGAGCGCGTCGTACTCGCGCGCGCGGAGCTCGAAGGCGTGGGCGGCGTGCAGGAGCGGGAGCGCGGCCCCGCTCGCCGCGCCGAGCCGGGCGCGCTCGGCGATCTCGGCGCGTAGCGGCGTCGGCGTCGGCGTCGCGGCACGGGGAGCGCTGCCCGCGCGCCAGTTGGCGGCGAGATCGGCGAGCAGTCCCTCCGTCTCCCCATCCTGGATCACGAGGCCGCGCACGGCATCGTCGGCGGCGCTACGTCCGCGCGTGCGCTGCGTGGCGAGCGTGGCCCCGAGCGCCTCGATGATGCGCTGGACCTCGGCGCGCAGGTGCCAGGCCGCGGTCCACGGCGTGGAGGGCCGCGTTGCGGCGGGAGCGGCGGAGGTAGCGGTCACCGGGAGCTCTCCTGCGGTTCGGGGGCCGCGAGCACAGGGAGGAACGAGCCGGCGCAGCGCTCACATCGCAGCAGAGGGCGCCCGCCCTCCGGCACATCCAGGTCGTGCGCGAGGTGGTACAGCGCGTCGAGGCAGTAGAAGTCCACCACCGGCATCGCGCCCACCGACTCCGGGGATGGCTCCGCGGCGGGCTCGAGCGAGTCGAGGGCGAGCGCGAGGCGCAGCATGGCGCGGAAACCGGCATTGCCGCGCCGCCATTCCGCGCGCTCGCGCGGAGGCATCTCGCCCCACGGTGCCCAGCGCCCCCACCCCTCCGCCTCGTGCTCGGCGCTCAGCGCCTGCGGATCGGCCGCGAAGGCGACGCTCGTCGTGACCGCCGGCAGACCGCCCGCGGCGCTCGGCAGCTCGACGGACAGGCGCGAGGCGATAGGTACCCCGGGCGGGCGACGGCCGGCGGGTCGCGGGTCCGACAGGAATGGGGGCCACGCCAGCACGCCGGCCTCGTAGCGACGCCACGGCGGCGCGTCGAGCGCGAGCACGTACCAGAGCAGGGAGAGATCGGCCTCCCATGCGCGGCAGATTGGGCACTCTGCGCGCACGCGCCCGCGATCCGCCAGCGCATCGATCAGTGCCTCGCGCGCGCCGAGGAGCGTCGCCAGCGCCGTCGGGTCGTCGAGCAGGCGCCGCGCGTCGGCGAACGACAACGGCGCACCGTCCATCGTCGAGACGACGTGCACCAGCTCCACCTGAAGCCGCATCGAGATGTGCGGCTCCGCGCGATATGGTGGCTCCAGCGCCAGCGGGATCACCTGGCTGGTCGTTGGAACGCGCAACCGCACCTCGCGCGGCGCACCCGCGACCGGGACAGTGATCGCCGTCAGGCGGTCTATGACCGACGGCGAGGGACCGACGCCGGCGTTCATGGGCGCAGCTCCGACTTGGGGATGGGCTTGAGCAGTGTCTTCCAGACCTCATGCGGTTCCTTGCTCTCGAAGAGACGAATCGCCGCCCAGTTGATCGGCACCACGCGGCGGACACCCACGAGGCTGCTGCTGGACTTGAGGCTCCCCGGCTCCGTGTCGCCGACGATCACGTTGTCGGCGGCGCTGACACTCGCCTCGACGAGGCCGATGAAACCGGATCGATACTCGTAGTTGCCCTCGATCCGGTAGAGTCCGGAGATGTACTCGTCGCCCGAGCCACCCTCGAGCCGCAGTCCGGGAACCTGCTCGAGCTGGTCCTGGATGGTGCCGAGCTCGCGCTTCTCGGCTTCCAGCGCGTCGGTACGCAACGCGGCCTCCTCGTTCTCCGAGAGGGATTCGACCGTCGGGTCCGCGCCGCCGAACGCCGCGAGCACCTTCGTCATCTCGTGCATGCGGATCCGGCCCGCGAGCTCCGCCGTTTCCTCGAGAAAGTAGACCCCGTCGAACTTGCGCTGCGCGATCAGGTGCTGCGCCTCGGCGAAGGCGCGGGCGAATCGCGCATCCAGATCCGGCGTCCGGTCGGTGGCGGCATTGATGCCCCGGCGCGCGTCCGCCAGGAGCGACCGCATGCTGGACTCGCCCATGCGCACGCGGAGCAGCCCCTTCGCGTAGTCGTCATGCTTGCCGACGAAGGCCTGGTAGGTCGTGAGGGCATCCACCGAGTGCCGGTGGATCGATTCGGCCGTCAGCCCATCGGAGAGCGGCGGCTGCTCCGCGAGGAGTTGGCGGTAGACGGTCACCGCGTGCTCCGCCGGTGCCAGCGCCGCCTCGCCGAGCAGCGTCTGCGGGGTATGCTCCTCCCGCTCCAGGTACCGCGGGTCCTTGTGCATGGCCTCGACCAGCGGCTCGTCGGCACCGGGCGGCAGCTTGGCCTGCACCGGCGGGCCGCTACCGGAGGCACGCAGCTCGAGCACCGTCATGAGCCGGCTCTGCATGTTCACGAACCGCCGCATGCGTCGCTCGTACTGCTCGACGTAGGCCTCGTACGCCACGGTGCCCTTCGTCAGGAGCGGCTTCGTGCGGTGGTCCCCGAGCGCCTGCGGCTCCAGGCGGTAGCGCGCGTTGCGCAGCATGAGGGACGCATCGTGCTCGTGCTTCTGCAGGTTCTCCCAGTCCAGGTCGACCGTGCGTTGATGGTACAGCTTCATGTGCAGCACGATGAGCTGCGCGTCGATCTTCTGCCACTGCTCCATCGCCGCGACCTGCGCGGCGGTCATCTGGTCGAGCGGCAGGTTGCCCTCGATGCGCGCGAAGGTCTGCTCCGCCAGCTCGCGCGTAGGGTCGGGCGTCCCGGCCGGCGCGGTCTGCGCGACCTGGTTCTGCATCTGGAGGAAGACGCGGCGCAGTCGGTCCACGTCCTCGAGCCCGGCGAAGCTCGTGCGCGCGCGACTATAGGCTTCCTCGAACGCACCGAGGATCTTGGCCTCCTTCCCGTGTGCCTCGTCGAGCCGACGGCTGGCTTCGCTCCGGGCGTGCCCCTCGAGCTCCGCGGGCTTCGTGGCGCCCAGCGCGGTCAGCTCGGACCAGTCGCGCCGCGCGAGCTCCAGCGCGCCGAGGATGATGCGGTAGTCCTCCATGAGCTTCCGGAGGTCGCGCGTGACGACGGTCACCTCGCTCGGGTTGAACGCGAACGCCTCCTCGAGCAGGTCGTGCACGCCGAGCACATCGAGGATCGGCTCGACGAGGAACATGATGCCGAATCCCGCGGCGACGACGAACAGGTTCCCGGTCGCGACTCCGAGCGCCATCAGCCGTTGCCCCGCGACCATGAGGCCCAGACTCACGGCGTTGCGCACCACGGAGTAGGCGAGCTCGGTGCTCCGCTGCTCGTCGGACCCGTAGTCGCGGAGCGCGGTCTCGGTGATCTCGAGCGCAGAGAGGATGACGAACGCCCCGCCACTCACCGGCACGCCCCGCACCATGCGCACGCCCACGCGAATGCCGAGCGCGTTGTGCGCCGTCCCGGCGATGTATTCGCCGGTGCCCGCCTGCCCTATCGCGAAGCGCTCCTGGAGGCCGGCCTGCCCGCGGATCGTCTGGATCACCATCACGCCGCCCAGCACGCGGCCAGCCACCTCGACGCCGCCGTGGACGGCTCGATCCAGTCGCGTCGGCGGACGGATGGTCCGTTCGGCGACGACGTGCGTCTCGATCGGCGCGCCGGTGCCGGGATCGCGCGTCAGCTCCCCCTTCTGCTCCGCGGCGCGGATCCCCTTGATCTGCTCCCGCGTCGTCGTGAGGTCGTCCTCGAGCAGCTCGCGCGTGGGGCCGGACTCGAGCACGCGCTGCTGGTCGAGCAGCGTCTCGAGGCGGAGGAGCTCGCTGAGCAGCTCGGTCTGCACGTCGAGCTGAGCAGCTCGGTCTGCACGTCGAGTGGATGCTCGGACCGCAGGACCTGCTGGCGTAGCTCGCTCACCCGGGAGCGCGTCTCGGCGAGCTCGCGCAGCGGGCCGGTGAGCTGGTCGGCGCGGTGCCGGCCAAGGATGACGAGCGCGGCGTCGGTGAAGCGCGGCGTCCGGCCCACGACCGGCTGGTCGAAGCCCTGCAGCGCCGTCCGGAGCGCGGTGGCCTCGGCGGGTGCGGGCTCCGTTCCTCCCACCGCTGGCGCGACCGCGGGGCGGGGCGAGCGGGGCGAGCGCCCGATGTCCCGGCGCACCGCGTCGTGGTAGCGCTGCTCGGCCTCGAGGATCGTCCGATGCTGCGCCTCCACCTCGGTCAGTTGCTGCGCGATGCGCTCGCCATCGGGGCTCGCGGCATCGGTGACGCGCTGCTGCTGCACGAGACCATCCCGCGTCTGCTCCAACTGCTTGAGCGCGGCCTCGGCCCGGCGCATCAGCAGCTCCTGCGGCAAGAGTCCCTCGTACGGCGTGCCGACGACGCCGCTCACCGAGCGATTCTGCGAGGTGAGCACGCGGAGTATCTGGACCTCGCGGTTCGTGGTCGCGAGGAAGACCTCGAAGCCGAGGCTGCGCAGCAGCCAGACGTTGGCCGGATCGATGCGGGTCTCGGCGCTCGGGTTGGCGGGGTCGCCGCGCGCGGAGACGGTGACGAAGTCGGCGCTCGGGCCACCGCCCCGCGTCGGCACGGCCGAGAAGTCGTGCAGGAAGCGCCAGATGCGATCGAGCTCCGAGGCGAGCATCGTATGCGACGCCACCCCCGACTGCATGTGGTGCATGATGTCCCACGCCTGGAAGGTCTCCGGCGCGCCCAGGGCCGCGATCTCCCGCTCGAAGTTGCCGCGGATCGTCTTGAAGTCCGCCTCGCGAATGTCGGGGAGAACGAGCAGCCGGTTGTTGTCGGGGAGCGTGATGATCCAGCTGGTGGAGAAGCGGTCCAGCTTCGGGTCACGTCCCTGGTCGCGCAGCCGCTGCTCGAGACGCTCGGCGAGCTCGGGATCGCTCAGCGCGACCCGCCCGGGCTCGCGGGCACCCTGCGTGACCTGCGCGGTGTCTCGCGCGATGCCTTCCGGCACCCCGCTCTGCGTGAGCGTGGACGGCACGACATGCAGTTGCCCGCCCGAGGGGACGTACACCTCGACCGCGATCGGGCGGAGCCGCGCGAGCGCGGCATCCACTTCCGTCGTCACGTGCTCGGTGAAGCGCGTCTCCCGGGCCCCCGGGTCAGGCTCGAGCGGCTGCGTCCGCTCCCACTCGGCGCGCTCACTCTCCAGGCGCTGCCGGAGATCGCCTTCGAAGCGTTGGCGGTACGTCTGCTCGCCGGCGAGCATCTCCTGGCGCACACCCGGTTTCGTCTGCGTCCCCTGGAATCGCTCGTCGATCAACTGCAGGGCGTTGAGCCGCAGGGTCTCCACCTCGAACTCCGCCGCGATGCGCGGCAGCAGCGCGTGATGGTCGAGGTGCATGTGGGTGACGAGGATCTCGCGGATCGGCTGGTTGCCGATGATGTCGTGCAGCCGTTGCATGGTGGCGGTGGCGAGCGCCGCCTCGACGTGCTCCCCGACGTGGTGCACGCCCGCGTCGATCACGATGACCCCTTGCGGCGTCTGCAGCACCGAGGTGCTCGCCGCCCCGACGGCGAGCTTGGTGTACGTCGACGTGATGACGTGCTCCGGGGTGACGGCGACGATGTCGATCACGCCCTGGGATGTCGTGGCCGTCGCCGCCTGGGCCGTCGTCGTCGCGGCGGCCGGCTGCGCGACGCCGGTGGTGGCCACAGCGTCGGCGGTGGACGGCGAGAGCGTGACCCGATGAAAGGGCACCGCGTACAGCAGGATGTTCGTGCGCGCCTGGTCCTCGGGGCGGCCCTCGAGTGGCAGCTCCAGCACGATCCGCTCGACGCGGTCGTCGCGCCGGCGGCGCTTGGGATCGGCGAGCACCGGCGCGACGACGTCCACGCTGATGTTCATGTAGTCGGGCACGGGCGCCGGCTCGCACAGCTCCGGCGGCGGCGTGTACGATGTTGGGTCGGGGCGGGACTCGGGTGGGTCGTCGTCCGGCTGCCGCCGTACGCGCACCGCGGGCGCGCCGGGCTGCGTTTGCTGCGCGACGTGCGCCAGCTCGTGCGCGAGCAGGCGCATCCCCGTGGGCGTGTCGGGGGCGTACCGTCCGGGTGCGAAGACGATGTGCCGACCCACCGTGTACGCCAGCGCGCGCAC
>JBBJNN010000038.1:0-11870 GCA_037720885.1 Gemmatimonadaceae bacterium
AGAGCCAGACGAACAGCTCGCGGAAGTTGAGGCCGCGCAGCCGGACGGGCTCGCGCGCGACGATCGTCCGCAGCCGGTCGAGGTTCGCGCCTTCGACGCCCACCGCAAAGCACGCTACTCGCTTGCTCGCCTCGTCGTCGCGCACGCGAGCCGCGGCGCGCTGCACCGCCTCGTCCGGCTCGCCCTGCGGCTCACCGTCCGTGATGAGGAACACCCACGGCCGGTAGTACGTGATCCCCGAGAGCTTGTACTGCCGCTTGCGCACCTGCAGGAGGTCGAGCGCGGTATCGAGCCCGGCGCCCATGTGCGTGAGCCCCTGCGCAGTGAGCACCGGCGGCTCGAAATCTTCGATCCCGATGAAGGGCTGCGGCACCTTGACCGTGTCGTCGAACGTGACGACGGCCACCTCGACCCGGCGCGCCGCAAGCGCGTCCTTGCAGACCTCCATCTTGAACACCCAGAGCCCTTCGTTCAAGGCGTCGATCGGGCGCCCGTGCATCGACCCGGAGGTGTCGAGGAGCAGCACGCAGGGGCAGCGGGGTTCCGGATTCTCCGCGAACTCCACCGCGTCGTTCAGACTGCCGACCGTCATGATCCGTCTCCCGAAACGCTCCACCGCGCCAGCGCTCCCCAGCTGGCGACCGGCACGCCGTCGCCACCGCGCGGAGGTGCTGAGGCTACGTTACGTCGCGTGCCCCGATGTCGCCAGCGCGCCCACGCCTCCCGCATGGGCGCCGATTTCTCGTTAGACACCGGTTGCGAGGATTCGGATACTCGAGTCGCCGCGCCGCTCGCGACACGATGGCGGAAGGTGGCCCCCCTCTTGCCCCCACGGCCTCCGCACTCCTCTCGAGGATCCATCCGAATGCGACCTATCACGCTCCGCCCGGCCGCGGCGCTCCCCCTGCTCTTGCTTGCGCTCGCCGCCTGCGAGCGTGCGTCGAGGAGCGGCGCCACCCGCGATTCGGCCATCGCGATGGTGCCGGACAGCGCGGCGGTCGCCCGCACCGGCGCGGCCGCCGCCGCCGCCGCGCCGTCCGATTCGGCGCTCGCCCTCCCTGACTCGATCGCCGGCGTGCCAGGCGTGCCCGGCGTGCCCGGCGTGCAGGCGCCCGCCACGGCGGCCAGCGACAGCGCGCGCGCGACGGTCGTGCCGGCGGACCCCCGGCGCGGCGGCGTGATCTGGGTGTTCGTCTCGGGACCGGGGAGCGAGACGCCGAGCTGCACGTGGAAGGGGGAGCGTCTCCCCTGTTACCGTGACACGGGCGGCGTGCGCGCGATCATTCCGCTCCCCGCCGACGCGCCAGCCGGCACCTTCACGCTCACGGTGGATGGCGCTGGTCCTCGCCTGTCGAGACAAGTGACTGTGGCGGACCAGGACTTCGGGCGTCAGCTCGTCTTCCTCGATCGCGAGCGGTACGCGCTCCTCGGGAAGCGCGCCGACCTCGCGCGCGATGCGCGCGCACTCCGGCAGGTGCTGAACGCCGAGAGCCCGGGGCAGGCATGGAGCGGGCGGTGGCGCGCGATGCCGGGCGAGCGCGGTGCGGGCTACGGCGAGGAGCGCTTCTACTACCTCGCCTCAGACTCGTCGCGCGCGATTCGCCTCGATCCGGCCCTTCGCGCTCGCGGTGTGTTCGCCTCCGACACGAGCTCGGCGGCGCCGGCGGCGGGGGCAGCGAACGTGCCCTCTTGGCGGCACGCGGGCGTGGACATCCGGCTCGGAAAGGGCACGGCGCTCCGCGCGCCCGCGGCGGGCACCGTCGCCGACGTCGGAGAGTACACGCTCACCGGGCGCACCCTCATCGTGGACCACGGACAGGGCGTGATGTCGGCGTACTTCCACCTCGACACCGCGCTCGTCCGCCGCGGCGATGTCGTGCGAGCGGGGGCGGCCATTGCGCGCGTGGGGAGCACGGGGCTCTCGACCGGTCCGCACCTGCACTACGGCATCTACGTGCACGGGTCGGACGTGGATCCCGTCGCGTGGCACGACATGCCCGCGTCCGCGCGCGGCGATTCGGCCTCCCGGCGAGCGCAACGAGATTCGGCGCGGCCGTAGATCTAGAATCTAGAGCAGCGCCGCGGGCATTATCGCCCGGCGCTGAGCTCCGGAGGTCGGTCGGCGGCGGCGGCTTTCCGGTTCCCGCCGACGGCTTTCCGGCTCCCGCCGACGGCCGAAGCCGGACGTCGCCGGAGCACGTCGCCGGAATCCTCCCCCCGCTCCTCCTCCGTCTCGGGCCGGACGTCGGCCGGCGTACCGGCGCTCAACATGTAGCCGATGCCGCGCACCGTCCGAACGAGCGGATTCCGCTTGTCGTCGCCGAGCTTCCGGCGCAGGTAGTTGATGTAGACGTCCACGACGTTCGTCGCGGGGTCCATCTGATGCTTCCAGACGTGCTCGGCGATCTGATTCCGGGTGACCGGCATGCCGGCGTTCCGCATCAGGTACTCGAGGAGCGCGTACTCCTTCTGCGTCAGCTTGATCTTGCGACCCCCACGCTCGACGCGCCGCTCCATGAGGTCGAGCGTGACGTCGCGTACGCGGAGCAGTGAGCTTGCGGCCCTCATCGATGCACGCCGCAGGAGCGCGTTCACGCGCGCGAGGAGCTCCGGAAACTCGAACGGCTTGAGCTGGTAATCGTCTGCCCCGGAGTCGAGGCCGTCCACGCGGTTGGCGACGGACCCGTACGCGGTGAGCATCAACACCGGCGCCTGGAAGCCGCGGCTGCGGAGATCGCGAGTGAGATCCACCCCGCTCGAGTCCGGGAGGCCGACGTCGACGATCACGAGGTCAGGCTCGACGTCGAGCGCGATGGCGAGCGCGCTCTCCGCGTCACGTGCCGTGCGCACCGAGTAGCCGGCGGACGCGAGCACCCGCTCGAGCACGGACAGCACGGCTGCATCGTCCTCGACCACCAGGATGCGCGCATGGTTCCTCGCCGGATCTGTCATCATGGAGGGACATAATACGCGCCGAAACCTGTTCCGACCATGCCTGAGCCCGGCCCGACAGCCACGGGACGATCGGCGGGTGCCGGCCTTGAGGTGCGGAGGGATGCCCGCTTTCTTTCCGCCGTGCTACGCGAGCGAGTGACGCGCGGGGGGTACGCGGGCTTCGTGGCCGCGGCGGCGACCGCGGGGGCGCTGATCGGTTTTGGCATCGCGCGGGGCGCTCCATTCCAGCCCCTGAACACCGTCGCGCACATGGTGTTCGGCACACGCGCCCACCTGATGGATCAGTTCGATCCCCTCGTCACCCCGGTGGCGCTCGCGCTCCACGTGACTTCCGTCACGGTATGGGGCCTCGTCTTCGCGCAGCTTGGTGGACGATTGCGCTCCTGGCGTCTCGTCGCCGCTGCGGCCGTCTTCGCGGGCATCGCCTACATCGTGGACTACCATCTCGTCCCCCGTCGCTTCACGCCCGGATTCGAGACGTTTCTGTCGTCTGCCGAGATCGGAGCGATCTATGTCATTCTCGCGCTGGCGCTCGCGACGGGCGTGTCGCTCGCTCGGCCACGAGAGCGCATGGGCTGACGCCGCCGGTTTGCGCGCCTGGCTGGCCCGCCTGCGCTGTGTCGCGGGCGCGCCTCGCATTCGGCGTCAGATCGCCGAACATTGCGGCACGATTGCAACGGAGACCGCATACGGGTCGCGACGCTGCGCGCGCGGAACTTTCTCCACCGCATTGTGTTGGACTCGCAGACGCGCTCGCGCTCGACCCGGCCTCGCTCTTGCCTTCGAGGGTGTGGACAGGGCGCGTCAGCCGGAAGCCGTCTGGCATCCGGCATCGTGCATTCATTGAGGGAGGGGAGTATGGATGTCCTCGTGCTACTCGAGGAAAGCCCCGACCCTACGTCCGTGCTCGCGCGAGTGGATTCGATTCCGCTCGCGCAGGTGAGTGAGCGTCGCGGCCGCGATGTGGTGACGCTCTACGGCACGCCGAGCACCGATTCGCTCGCGCTGGCGCTCGCCGCCGTGATGGAGAGTCACCGGACGGAAGGGGGTGGGTCGGGAGCGTTCCGACATCTCGGCGTGTGGTCCGACCGCGGCGCGGTAGGTGATGCCGCGTGGCGCGACGCAGCCACCGGCGAGCTCATGACCCGCGACGTGGAGATCCCGTTCGCGGTGCTGACCGATATCGCCTCGCGTCTCCGTCACGAGTGCGAGCCGCTCCTCCAGAGCCTGCTCGCCGGCCTCGGCATGCCCGACTGGCCCGAGGGGATGTGGCGGGCGATCAGCATCACCGTCGATGCCGACATGGCGGGCAGCCGCTCCGGCGCGAGCGCAGACGACCTGCTCGCGGTGGTTCGGGAAGCCCAGGGATACACCTACGAGTACGAGGGAGACTAGAGGACGACACTTTTCGTCAGAGCAAGCGCGCGAAGGGCCGCCGAGTGCATCCACTCGGCGGCCCTTCGCGCATCGGGACTCGGAATTCGGCACTGCCGGGAGAGTCAGCCTCGGCCACGCGGAGTGTGAATCCACAGCCGATGACCGAAGACCGATGACCGATGACCGATGACGTAATGCCGAGTGCCGAGTCGCGATGAGTGCTGATCTCCTTGCCGCCCCGCCCGCCCCGCGGTAGCATAGCGCAGAAACCACCCTGCGCTCTCCCGCCGAGTCCGGATGCCCGGCGCGTGAGGGCGTCCACGTCGTGTCCACTCGTGCGGGGAGGAGTGCGCCATGCGGGAGTACAGCAGCAAGGAGATCCGCAACGTGGCGGTCGTCGGACATGGAGCGAGCGGGAAGACCACCCTGGTCGATGCGCTCGCCTTCGTGTCGGGGACGAGCAAGCGGCACGGCTCGATCCGCGACGGCACCGCGCTCACCGACCACACCCCCGAGGAGACCGAGCGCGGCTACTCCATCAACGTCAGCTGCGCGTACGCCGAGTGGATGGACACGAAGATCAACCTCATCGACACGCCGGGCTATCTCGACTTCCACGGCGACGCGATCGCCGGACTCGCGGCGGCGGACGGCGCGCTCCTCGTCATCAACGCGACCGCCGGCGTCGAGGTCGGCACCGAGAAGATGTGCCGCGAGGCGTCCGAGCGCCGCGATCCACTGCTCTTCGTCGTCTCCCAGATGGACAAGGAGAACGCCGACTTCGACCGCATCTACGCGCAGATCAAGCAGCGGCTCACCTCGAACGTGATCCCGGTCGAGGTCCCGATCGGCGAGGGACCGTCTTTCCGCGGCATCATGAACCTCCTCACTCGGAAAGCCTACATCTACAAGCGGGGCACGAAGTCGGGCGAGTACGCGGAGACTGACATCCCGCCGGAGGAGCAGGCCACCTTCGACCGCTACCACCAGGAGCTGATCGAGGCGATCTCGGCCACCGACGACTCGCTCCTCGAGCGCTACCTCGAGGGCGTCGAGATCGGGCGCGATGAGGCGATCTCGGGGATGAAGGAGGCCATGAAGCGCGGCGACCTCTGTCCCCTCTTCTGCGTCTCGGCCGAGCTCACCTACGGCGTTCCGGCGCTGCTCACCGAGCTCGTGCAGCTCATGCCCTCGGCGTACGACATGGAGGAGCTGCACGCCTTCAAGGGCGCGGAGGGCGACCACACCGTCGAGATCCACGCGACGGACGATCAGCCCTTCTCGGCGCTCGTCTTCAAGACGCTCTCCGAGCCGCACGTCGGGGACGTCTCCTTCTTCAGGATCTTCTCCGGCGTGGTCGCGAACGGACAGGACGTCTTCAACGCCACCCGAAATGGTGTGGAGAAGCTCGGGCACCTCTCGATCGCGCAGGGAAAGGAGCGGATCGAGGTGCCGCGGCTGCATGCCGGCGACGTCGGGTGTGTGGCCAAGCTCAAGAACACGCACTCGAACGACACGCTCTCCACGCGCGAGCGTCCGGTTCGGCTGCCCCAGATCCACCTGCCGGAGCCTCTCGTCACCTTCGCCGTGCACGCGGCCGCGCGCGGGGAGGAGGAAAAGCTCCAGCTCGGTCTGCATCGTCTGCACGACGAGGATCCCACCTTCGAGACCCACTACAATTCCGAGACGCGCGAGACCCTCGTCTCGGGCATGGGGGAGCGGCACCTCGACGTCGCGTTGGGCAAGATGCGCCGGAAGTACGGGGTGCAGGCCGAGCTGACGCGGCCGAAGATCGCCTACCGCGAGACGCTGAAGGGTCGAGGGGAAGGGCAGGGGCGCCACAAGAAGCAGACGGGCGGACGCGGGCAGTTCGGCGACTGCTGGGTGCGCATGATGCCGGCGCCCCGCGGCAGCGGGTACGAGTTCGACGACCGCATCGTGGGCGGGGTGATCCCGGGCAAGTTCATCCCGGCGGTGGATCGAGGCATTCAGGAGGCCGCGCTCCGGGGCATTCTCGCCGGCTACCCGCTCGTCGATTTCAAGGTCGAGCTGTTCGACGGCTCCTACCATTCCGTGGACTCGAACGAGATGTCGTTCAAGATGGCCGGGATCCTCGCCTTTCGGGCCGTGGCGCCCAAGTGCAAGCCGATTCTGCTCGAGCCGCTCGATGAGCTGGAGGTGACGACGCCGGCGGACTACCTGGGTGACGTGCTGGGCGATCTCTCGTCGCGGCGTGGGCACATTCTCGGAACGGAGTCGGCCGGCGAGGGGAAGGGGACGCGCGTGCGCGCCGTGGTGCCGCAGGCGGAGCTCCACCTGTACGCCACCGATCTCAACTCGATGACGCACGGCCGCGGGAGCTTCGCGCGAAAGGTACGCGGCTACGAGGAGATGCCGGCCGACGCCGCGCAACGCGTGATCGCGGAGTCGAGCAAGGACCAGAAGGAGATGGCCGAAGTGTAGTGGCGTGCGCGCGGCCCACTGTCGCGCCGCCCTATCCCAGTACCCACGCACCAGATTCAGCATCCATCAGGATCAGGAGGAACGCATGCGCCTAGCTTTCGTACGCGGCCTACTCTGCGCGCTCGCCCCCCTCGCCGCGACGAACGTGCTCGCCGCGCAGGGGACAGGCATCATCCGTGGCCGGATCATGGACGCCGCATCGCGGGCGCCCGTGGCGAGCGCCCAGGTCCGGATCTCCGGCAGCACGATCGGCGCCCTGAGCGGCGAGAACGGCGAGTACATCATTCCCGCCGCTCCGGCCGGGACGCGGACGGTCATCGCGCAGCGGATCGGCTACGGCCCATCGCGCCGCGAGGTCACCGTCGCCGCCGGCGAGACCGTGACCGCGGACTTCACGCTCGCGTCCGCCGCCGTCACCCTCGGCGAGGTCGTGGTGACCGGTACCGCGGCGCCAACCGAGCGGCGCGCCATCGGCACGAGCATCGGCTCGGTAGACAGCACCTCGATCTCCCGGGCGAGCGCCACGACGATCGACCAGGCGCTCCAGGGGAAGATCGCGGGGGCGCAGATCACCCAGAACTCCGGCACGCCGGGCGGCGGCGGTGTCAGCGTCCGCCTGCGCGGGACGAGCTCGATCATCTCCGGCTCCGACCCGCTCTACATCGTGGACGGCGTGATCATCGACAACTCGTCGGCCACGCTCCGCGATCTGGGCTCGCGCTCGAACGTCCAGAACCGCCTCGCCGACCTCAACCCCGCCGACATCGAGCGCATCGAGATCATCCGCGGGGCCGCCGCGGCCGCGCTCTACGGCTCGCGCGCGAACAATGGCGTCGTCCAGATCTTCACGAAACGCGGGTCCATCGGGCGCGGGCGCATCTCCTTCCAGTCGCGCGCCTCGACCAGCGAGATCCCGCGCACGCTCCGGGTCAACAGCTACCCGTACGACATCCAGGGGAACCCGGTCAACCGGTTCAACCTGCAGGACTTCATCTTCCACGACGCCATGACGTATGAGAACAACCTGAGCGTCGAGGGGGGGAGCGAGCAGACCCGCTACTACATCAACGGCACCTGGACCGAGGAGGATGGCATCGAGCGCAGCACGTCCTCCTCGCGGAAGGGTGGGCGCGTCAACCTGACGCAGGAGATCACGCCGAAGCTCAACCTCACGATCGGCGCGAACTTCGTGAACACCCACAACGAGTTCCAGGTGAACGGCGAGGGCGCCGGCGTCCTGACCGCCTTCCTCTTCAACCCCTCGTCGTACGACCCGCGCCCCGTTGCCGGCCTCTTCCCATTCGCCCCGGTGCTCGACCCCAATCCGCTCGTGGCGATCAATCGGTTCAAGAATCCGCAGGACGTCAACCGCTTCATCGGGAGCATGCAGGCGCGCTGGAACCCGGCGGACCGACTGACGTTGAGCTACACGCTCGGCTACGACGGGTATTCGCTCGAGCAGAGCCAGTACTTTCCCCGCGGCGCCTTCCCGACCGGAACGAACGCGACGGGGCTCTCCGCCAACTCCATCAACAACTCGCGAATCCTCAACCAGGATGCGGTCGCCAACTTCATTCTCCCCTACGGCGACTTCCAGTTCACGACGAGCGGTGGAGTGAACTACACCGAGCAGCGCCTCCGCACGACCAGCGCGGCGACCACCGGACTCATCCCCGTCGTCGAGGTGGTGAGCGCCGGTGCCACGCCGTCGGCGGCCCAGAGCATCATCGAGCTCAAGACGCTCGGCTTCTACGGTCAGGAGCAGATCGGCTGGAAGGACAAGCTCTTCCTCACCGGCGCGCTGCGCTGGGACGCCTCGTCCACCTTCGGACCGGACGAGCGGTGGCAGGTCTTCCCGAAGGGGTCGGTCTCGTACGTGGTGTCCGAGGACGGTTGGTTCCGCTCGCTGGTGCCAGAGCGCGCCGTCAGCTCGCTGCGCCTCCGCACGGCGATCGGCTACGCGGGGAATCAGCCGTCCACGCTGAACGCGTACTCGCGCTTCGACGACTACGTCCCCGTCTCGTACGATGGCAAGTCGGGGCTCCTCAACTCCGTCACGCTCGGCAACGAGGGGCTCAAGCCGGAGCGGCAGCGGGAGTGGGAGTTCGGCGTCGATGCAGGCTTCCTGGACGACCGGCTCTCCCTCGAGGCGACGTACTACGACAAGCTGGTGACGGACCTCCTCTACTTCCGTCCCGCGGCGGCGAGCACCGGCTACACGCGGCAGTTCTCCGCGATCGGCGCGATGAGCAACAAGGGGGTCGAGCTCCTGGCGCGCGCGATCGCCGTGGACCGGCCGCGCTTCCGATGGGACGCGACGGCGACCTACACGCGGAACCGGAACATCGTCAAGCGGCTGGACATCCCCGACTTCCAGTCAGCCTCTGGCTACCCGAACCGGATCAAGGAGGGTGACCCGATCGGCGTCTTTTACGGCGTCTACGCCGCCCGCAATTGCGCGACCGGCGATTATCTCCTGGACTCGCTCGGCCGGCTCCGTCCCAGCACGAGCCTGCCGACCACCATCGACGCGCGGCGCGCGCTCTCCGGCGGCACGTGCAACGATTCGACGAACCGGATCCTCGGCGACCCGAACCCCGACTGGCTCGGCTCGCTGCTCAACGAATTCCAGATTGGAAAGAAGCTCCGCCTCCGCGCGCTCCTCGACGGCACCTTCGGTGGGGACGTGATCAACCTCTCGCGGCGCATCCGCGACTTGGGCACGGCGCTCAACTCGCCGGAGAACGAGGCCGAGCTGCTGCCCTACGGCGACCCGCGCAAGCGTCCGCCCGGCTATTTCGCGCGGCGGCTCGGGATCTTCAGCGAGTACGTCGAGGACGGGACGTTCGTCAAGCTTCGCGAGCTGTCGGCGACCTACACCTTCGACCAGCCGTTCGTCCGCCGCGTGTTCTCGAGCGGTATCGACCTGACCGTGAGCGGGCGCAACCTGCACACCTGGAGCGACTACAGCGGCTACGATCCCGAGGTGAACCTCTTCGGGCAGAACGCCGGCGGCACCACCACGACGGTGGCGGACCGCGGCTTCGACTTCGCCGTGATCCCGATCCCGCGCACGTGGTCCGTCAGCCTGCGCTTCACCTACTGAGCCGAGACACCATGCGACCACTCTTCGCGATGGCGCTCGTCGCGGGCTCGCTCGGGCTCTCGGCGTGCAACCTCGATACGACCAACCCGAACGCGCCCACCCAGGAGACGGTGGTGACGAGCGCCGACGGGCTCCTGTTCCTCGGCGTCGGCCTCCAGTTGCGCCTGGGCTCATCGGCGGGAGCGTTCATCTATGGCGCCGGGCTCGTCACCGACGAGCTGGGCGCGATCGCCACTGCCTTTTCTACCATCTCCGACGCGGAAGGCGGGACAGTGCCGCCGGGGACCGGCTTCGTCGCCGACGTGTGGGGGACCAACTCCCGCACGATCAAGACGGCGAACGACATCATCGTCAACCAGGCTGCCGTCGCGCTGCCGCGTGGCACGCGGAGCGGTCTCCTCGGCCTCGCGTACATGGCGAAGGCGGAAGCCATCGGCGAGCTACTGCAGTCGTTCCAGCAAGTCCCAGTGGACGCCTACGGCACCCGGACGCCGGCCCTCGTGGATCGGGCGACCGCGCTCACCAGCGTGCTCGCGCTTCTCGATTCGGCCGACCGCGCCTATGCCGACACGGTGCCAAGCGCGGTGTTCACCTCGCAGGTGCGGGCGACTGGCCTCGACATCCCGAACACCATCCAGGCGTACAAGGCGCGCTACCGGCGCATCGGGGGGAACTGGGCCGGCGCGCTGGCCGCGGCCGACTCGGTGAGCCGGACGGTCTTTTCGATCCTGCCCTTCTCGGCGCAGGCGGTCAATCCGGTCTTCAACCTCTCGACGGGCTCGTCCGGGGCCCTTCCGCGCGACGTCTTCCGGACGTCAGACCCCACGGAAACGCAGCGAACCGCATACTTCGTGACGGCGGCGAACATCGTTGGGCGCATCGGCACGCCGCTGGACAACTGGAACGTCTTCGCCACGAACGCGTCGTCCATCCCCGCCTACTACCCCGACGAGGTACTGCTCATCAAGGCCGAGGCGCTGGTCAACCTGAGCCGCCTACCGGAGGCGAAGGCGGTGATCGACTCGGTACGCACGGACTGCCCGAACGCGGGGCGCGTCACCACCGATCCGGGTCCGTGCCTCGGTGCGTACGCGGGGGCGATCACGGCTGCCGACCTCACGAACGAGATCTACCGCAACCGGCGCTACGAGCTGTTCGGCACCGGGCTGCGCTGGGAGGACCTGCGTCGGCTCGGCCTCGTCGGCGCGACGTCGGTCGCCAAGCGCTGCTGGTTCCCGTACCCCATTGGCGAGCGGAATGCGAACCCGCAGAGTGTGCCCGCGGATCCCGAAGGGACGGAGCCGCCGGCGACCAACGCGGCGTGCACGCCATGAGGGTCACATCTCCAGGAGCGTCCATGAGACTTCGCTTCGCCACGCTCGTGCTCACCGCCATCGCGGGGCTCACGCTCAACGGCTGCGATCCCGGGGAAGTTGGGCCGACCGGCTTCCAGCCCACGCAGCCGTTCGGGCGCATGCGCTTCGTCAACGGGATCCCGAACTCGACGGCGGACCCGGTGAACGTGCTGGTGGAGGGAACGCCCTTCGCGATCAACATCGGCTACGCCGCCGCCGCGCCCGCGTCGCCGAACCTCTACTATCCCGTCTACCAGGGGAGCCGCCAGCTCGCCGTCCGCCGCACGGCCGATACCGCGACGAAGCTGCTCGACCAGGCGCTCACGATCGCGGCGAGCACGGACTACACGGTGATCGCCGTGGGGCCGCGCGCCACCGTCTCCACGGTGGTGACGACGGACGACAATTCAGTGCCGACCGCGGGGATGGTGAAGATCCGCGCCGTGAACGCCGCGCCGAGCACCGCGACCGTGGACGTGTACGTGACGGCGCCCAACGCGAGCATCGCCGCGATCGCGCCGACGTTCCCGGGGCTCGCGTTCCGGTCGGCGTCGTCGTACCTGCAGCTCGCCGCCGGCAGTGTACAGGTGCGCTTCACGACACCCGGGACGAAG
>JBBJNN010000038.1:11880-41938 GCA_037720885.1 Gemmatimonadaceae bacterium
ACGAAGACGGTGATCCGCGATAGCGGGGCGCTCGGCCCACTCGCCGCGGGTGTGATCCGAACGGTCGTCCTCCTCGACGCCGTCGCCGGCGGCGCCCCGCTCACCTCGGCGACGCTCGTGGACCGGTAAGGCTGCTTCTGTCATCCCGCCGGAGCGCCGCCCCCGGCGGCGCGAGTGCGGGTGCCCGCGCGCGGGCTGCTCAGCCCTTCGTGCTCACGTAGATGACGCCGGCCGTGTGCCCCGTCCCCCAGCGGACGGTGGCATCGGGCGCGTTGTAGTACCGGACTTCCTTCACGCTCCCGCTCGGAATGTCGCGCAGGACGTCGAGCCCGCCGGCCGGTGCGCCGTCCAGGTACACCACCGGGTATGCCGGCGCCGATGACCGGAGCGATGTGGAGCCGCGGGAGAAGAGGAAGGCCGGGCGGAGCAGGCGGATCGCTTCATAGACGCTGTGGACGTTCGCGCCGGCGATCTCGTCCGCGCCCAGCACGTCGCGCGCGGCGCGGGAGCCCATGGCGCGCGCGCCCTCACTCGAGGAGGTCTGCGCGGGGCGGGCGCACGAGAGGGCGGAGACGGCGAGCAGCGCGAGCGAGTAAAGCAGCCTACAGCGTAGCGTGCGCGAGGTGGGGGTCCGCATGGCGCGTCCTCTCCATGAGCGATGTGTGGCCGGGTCGTTCAGAATGATACAATCACGCGCCGGAGCTTACAGCGGCCAGTCGAATATCTCCCGCACCGCGCACCGGAAGCCTGGGAGGATGTCGCCGCCCTCGAGCGCATCTCCTTCGTGCAGCACGCGGTGCGTAACGTCGGATTCGTACACCGTCACTCTACGACGTTTGGGGTTGATGACCCAGACCGCTGCCACGCCCGCGGCGAGGCATTCCTCGACCTTCTCCTCCACCTCGTAGACCGTATCGTCGGGTGAGAGCACCTCGACCGCCAGGTCGGGCGCGCCGTCGAAGTACTTCGGGCCGGGCCCGCCCGGAGGAATGCGATCCTTCCGAACGAACGCGATGTCGGGCGCGCGGACGGTGTCTGGGTCCCGGGCGAGGACGAAACCGGTCTCCGCGGCGAAGACGACACCCAGCCGGTTCGCGAGCGCATGGTGCCCCAGCAGAATTCCGAGTCGCATGGCGATCGAGCCGTGCTGCGCGCCCGGTGGTTCGCCCACCGTGAGGACGCCGCGCACGAGCTCGTAGCGCTTGCCGTCGTCCGGCATGTGGAACAGCTCGTCTTCCGTTACCAGCGTTCGTGTCGCCATCGTCATGGCCTCCCGTCGCATAGCCCGGTTACCCCCCAGTATTACACTCATCGGTGCCGTCAGCGAGCCGTCACATACGTGCCGCGCCTCCGCGATGGCCGGCGAGGGCCCGCGATGCACACCGGCGCGCCTCGGGAATCTCCCCCGAAGCGCGCCGGCGTCCGTCCCCTATCCGCCCCTCGCCCTACCCCCCCATCGACTTCCTCCGCCCCGCCACCTTCTTCTCCCGCTTCGGCGCCTTCCCGATCCCGATGGGCAGCACGTTGTCCGTCGCCGACTCGGCCGCCGCGCCGCAGGCGGAGGCCGTCACGAGCTGGCGCGGCTGCTTGTAGGTGTAGCGCTCGCCGGCATAGTTCCGGAACACGACCTCGTCGTCCGTGATCTCCTCCACGTACTCCGGCAGGAGCGGCACCTTGCCGCCGCCTCCCGGCGCGTCGATCACGAAGTGCGGCACCGCGAGCCCCGACGTCCACCCGCGGAGCGCCTTGATGATCTCGAGCCCCTTCTGCACCTGCGTGCGGAAGTGCTCGCCGCCGGCCACCTGGTCGGCCATGTAGATGTAGTAGGGGCGAACGCGCGCCTTGAGCAGTCGGTGCATCAGCTCCTTCATGATCGCGGGGTCGTCGTTCACCCCCTTGAGCAGCACCGTCTGGCAGCCGAGCGGGATGCCGGCCTTCGAGAGCCGGTCGAGCGCGGCGACCGCGGCGGGCGTCAGCTCGTCGGGGTGGTTGAAGTGCGTGTTCATGAACACCGGGTGGTACTTCTGCACCATCTCGCAGAACTCCGGCGTGATCCGCTCCGGCAGGTGCGAGGTGATCCGGCTCCCGATGCGAATGATCTCGATGTGCGGGATCTCGCGCAGCTTCTGGAAGAGGTACTCCAGCCGCCGGTCGGAGAGCATCATCGGGTCGCCACCGCTCATGATGACGTCGCGGATCTCCGTGTGCTGCCGGAGATACTCGAACGCCGAGTCGAACTGGTTGAGCGGGATCTTCTCTGGATCGCCGACCTTCCGCCGTCGCGTACAGAAGCGGCAGTAGCTCGCGCAGACCGGGCTCACCAGAAAGAGCGCGCGGTCGGGGTACCGGTGCGTGATGTTCGGCACCGGCGAGTCCCCGTCCTCGTCGAGGGAGTCGATCATCCCGTCCACGATGTCCAGCTCCTGCACCGTGGGCACGTACTGCTGCCACATCGGGTCACCGACTTCCTTGATCAGATCCAGCGCGGCCGGCGTGATCCGCATCTGGAAGTTGTCGAACGCCGGCTTGAGCGCCTCGACGTCGATGACGTCGCGCCCGAACTTGTCCGCGAGCTTGTCCAGCGTGGCGACGCTGTCATCCCGCAGGATCTTCTGCCAGTCACTCATGGTGACGCTGCTCCCCGCCCGGTGTGGGCGAGTGGAACCGTTTGGTGAGGATGATCCGATCGTCGCCCGGTGCGTAGAACTCACGCACGCGTGCGGTCTCCCCATAGCCACGGCGCCGGTAGAAGCCGCGCGTCGGAGCGTAATCGGATCGGGACGATGTTTCGACGACCAACAGTCGGGCAGAATGTCCCTGAAGCCTTCGTTCGACCTCGGTCAGCAGGATGGTTCCAATGCCTGCCCCGTGAAGCCCGGGCTCCACGGCGATCCAGTACAGGTCGTAGGTCCGATCCGTACCGGGCGTCGGGCCATAGCAGACATAACCCACCAACTCCTCTTCCGGGGTGAAGGCGCCGAGGAAGGTGTAGTCGGAGTCGGTGGCGGGGAGTGAATTGAACAGCTCGAGCGCCACGGCGACCTCTTCCTCCCCGAAGACGCCGGTGGCGCGGAGGATCTCGGCGATCCGGCCGCGATGGGTTGGTGCCAGTGGAGCGACGCGCGCGGGCGCGCTCGAAGTGCGCAACGATCGCTAGCCGTTCGCGGCGAACAGGTCGAGCGCTCCCGGATCGTCTGCCGAGAGGACGCCCGACAGCCGCTGCGCGAGCACCCACAAGTCCGCGGCCGGCGCCTCGCGGCCGGCGAGCGCGCGCTCGCAGATGCCGCGGATGAGCGCGCCGTAGTCGATGCCGGCCGCGCGCGCCATGCGGGCGAGTCCGGCGTCGGGGGCGATGTCGGGATTCGCGTTCACCTCGAGCAGCCAGGGGCGGCCGGCGCGGTCGATGCGGAAGTCCACGCGCCCGTAGCCCGTGCCGCCCGTCGCGCGCCACGCGGCGAGCGCGATCCGCTTGAGCTCCTGCGCGAGCGCGGGCTCCAGGTCGGCCGGGCAGCGCGGCTGTGCGCCGACGTCCTCGTCGCTTCCCGTCTCCCACTTCGAGCGGTACGACACGATCCGCCACATCCCCTTCGGCATCGCGTCGAACGCGATCTCGGCGATCGGCAGCGTCTCGTCGCCGAGGATGCCGACATTCACCTCGCGGCCGTCGACGTAGCGCTGCACGAGCACCTCATCCCACCGCCCGTGCATCGCCGCGACGCGCGTGGCGAGCGCCGCGCCAGTGCGCACGACGCTCCGCTGCTCGACGCCGAGCGAGGCGTCCTCCGCGGCGGGCTTGCAGATGGCTGGGAATCCGACGGACGGCAGGGTGCCGCCACGACGCGCGACGCCGAAGCGCGGCACGGGGAGCCGGTGCCGGTCGAAGAGCCCGTTCACGAGATGCTTCCGCAGGCAGAGCGAGGTCGTCCAGCTCGACGAGCCGGTAAAGGGCACGTCGAGCATCTCGAGCACGGCGATGACCGCCGGCTCGTGCATGGCGGAGCCGTCGATGCCCTCGCACAAGTTGAAGGCGAGGTCGAACTTCCCGCGCCGCACGCGCTCGATCCATCGGCCGTCGCTGTGCACGGGCACACGGACGACCTGATTCCCCTCCGCGGCAAGGATCTCTTCGATCGCTTCGACCGTGTCGAGGATGAGGATGTCGGGGCTCGCGCCCAGCGCGGACGCGCCATCGAACAACAAGGCAATCTTCATGGACAGGCCTCCCACTCGTGCCACTCGTGATGGCGCGGGGCCACCGACGGAAAGCCGGAGCGTGGGCGAGCTGGATGGGTCGGGACCTGAGTCCCCGCTCACCGCTCGCGTCCGGACCGCGTCGTCAGCCCAACGCCGCCGCGCCCACGGGCACCCATCGGCGGGCACCTCGCGGCACGGTCGCTTGCGGCAAGGAGACTCCTTGCCGCTCCGCGGCGCAACGCAGGCACACTTGAATGAGCTCGTCGTAGCTCATCCCGGCTGCACGCGCGGCCTTTGGAAAGCACGAGTTGTCCGCGGGATCGGGTAGAATCCCCGGGAGAGGATTCACCTCGACCACGTTGGGCACGCCCGCCGCGTCCAGCCGCACGTCGATCCGCGACCAGTCACGACAGCCGAGCACGCGGTAGGCGTCGAGGACGACGGACGTGATCCGTCCCTCGAGCGCCTCATCGATCCGCGCGGGACATTCGAAAATCTGGAGTGGGTTCTCCGGGCGATCCCAGAGCCACTTGGCCTCATAGCTGTACACGGGGGCGGCGCCGTCCGGCAGGGCGGCGAAGTTCATCCCCACGAGCGGGAGCACACGCGCTCCCGCGCCGTTGCCGAGCACCGCACAGGTGAACTCGGCGCCGGGCAGATACTCCTCCACAAGCACCGGCTGCTCGTACCGGGTGAGCAGAAAGCTCACCTGCGACTCGAGCGCCTCAGCCGTGCGGCAGAGATTCTGATCGGTGATCCCCTTCGACGATCCCTCGTGCAGCGGCTTGACGAAGAGCGGCAGCGACATGGGGACTCGGCCTCGCGCCGCCGAGGGCCGTGTGCCGAGTGTCGAGCGCCGAACTCGCCGCACCAGCTTCTCGATGTCCGCCTCGCTCCGCACGACGACGAACGATGCCGTCGGCACCCGATGGTGGCTCAGGACCTCCTTCGTTCTCGCCTTGTCGAGGCAGAGCGAGAGCGTGAGGGGGTCGCTGGCCGAGTAGGGCACTCCAAAGAACTCGCAGAAGGCGGGGACGTGCGCTTCGCGGTTCGGACCGCGCAAGCCTTCGGCGATGTTGAAGACAATGTCGGGGCGCGCCGCGCGCAGCCGCTCGGGAAAATCGTCGTTCGCCTCGAGGCGGATCACGTCGCCGAGTACCGAGAGCGCGTCCTCGACCGCCGCGATGGTCGTTTCGCTGTCCCACTCGGCGAATTCGTCATCGGGCGCGAAGGAAGCGCCAGCGCCCGGGGAGTCTGGAGGGGAGGGAAGAGCGTGGCGACCCTGAGCTGTCAGGGTCGCTTCAGTCCGGGACCCGATGTCCCGGCGCCTACTGGGAGGCTCGTCGTCGGCAAGCGTCGCCCCGGCATCCCGCTCGGGGGAGGGCGCGTCCGACTCTGGCTTGAGGTTGTAGGCGAAACCGATTTGCGTCATCCGCTCCCGACCGGGCGCGCCGTGCACCCAGTTGACTGTGATCTCACATGCTGCCGTCCGCCCTCGCCGCCTCTCGTCCCTGCTCGCGAGTGAAGCGATCGCGCGTGCCGCAGCGTCGGATCATATGCAAGCAAACGCGATGCCAGTTCCAATGCGCGCAAGATAAAATGAAAAAATCATCGCGCAACAATTTTGGAGAGCCGCGAGAAAAAAAATCGCAGCGCGGCGCGAAGAGCGCGGTGACGCGGCGCACGTCAGCGTCTCTACACCTTGTGGTATCCGACTCGCGCGGCCTCGACGCGGTCGCCGGCCGTGTAGATCTCGAAGTCGGAGAAGAAGGCCGGTGCCTCGGCCGCGAGGAGCCGCACGAGCGCCACGCCGAGTCGGCGGATCTCGAGCTCGGCGGCCTCGCTCGATCGGAGCTCGAGCATCGTGCGCCACGCGCGCGCGTTCGCCGTGACCACGATCTTCGTCTCCGTCGCGTTCGGGAGCACGCTCCGCGCTGCTTCGCGCGCCATCTTCCGGCGGTGCACCTTGTCGGCCACCCAGCCATAGCGCGCCATCAGCCGCTCGACGAGCGCCACGTACACGCGTTGCGCCTCCTCGATCTGCCGGCGCCACTCCGCCTCGAGTGCGTCGTCGCCGATCACCGCCGGCGGCACGACGTAGCTCGCCTCCGATTCGTCCACGTAGCGTTGGCTCCGCTGACTGAATGCCCAACCTGCTCTGTGTCGGACGAGCTCGTGCGTGAGCGAGCGGCTGACGCCCTCGAGGAGAATCGAATAATTCGCGTGCTCGAGGACACTGCCGTGTCCCTGCTTCTTGATGTTCTCCAGGTAGTCGCGCGTCGTCCGATTCGCCGGATTCTTCTGGCTCATGTAACACAGCCTGCCCGCGTACTCTGCGAGCTGCTCGCCATCGGTTGCCTCACCCATCCAGTTGACGGGCAGATGAGTTGGCTCGACGAAGCGGGGCCGTGCGAGGAGCGTGAGCCGAGGCTCGTACCAGAGCTCGGTGGTGGTGCTGGGGTCGGTCGCAGCGGTCTGTTCTGTGGAAGCGGTCATGGCTGAATCGGGGAAGCAGCGGGGGCGGCTGGGGCGGCGCGGGAATCGCGGTCGCGAGGAGTGTGTTGGGTCGGCCGGGCAGCGAGGATCTGCGTGAGGGCGGAAGCTACGCCCCTACGCCGGCTCGTCCAGCAGCGCCAGGCGGAAGCGCGCATAGGCGCGCTCCCGCTCCACGCGGTCGAGCACCGCGCGCGCGGCGGGCGGGAGTGGCGGGAGCGCCGCGTCGTACTTCACGTCGCCGATCGGCTGCTGCCCCGGAAGCGCGACTTTGACCCCGGGGTTGAGGATCCCATTCGGGTCGAAGCACCGCTTCACCATCATGCCGAAGAATGACTCCAGCCCCCGGCCGAGGAGCGGTGTGCGCAGCCGGCCGTCGCCGTGCTCGCCCGCCAGCGTTCCGCCAAGCCGCTCCACGAGCTCGCTCACCTCGTGGAGCACCTCCGTCAGCTCCGCGCGCCAGCGGGGGCGGCCGACATCGATGAGCGGATTCACGTGTACGTGTCCGTCGCCCGCGTGGCCGAAGATCACCCCGCGGATGCCGCGACGGTCGAGGGCCGCGCGCACGCCGCGCACGTACTCCGCGAGCCGGTCCGGCGGCACGCACCCATCCTCGATGAACTGCATGCTCTTGAGCGATGGGTCGAGCCGCGAGAGGATGGGGCTGGCGGCGTGCCGGAGCCCCCAGAGTGCGAGCTCCGTCTCCGGGTCGAGCGCGAGCGAGATCATGCTCGCGCCCCCCTCGCCGAGCGCGTCGCCCATCGCGCGGCCGGCCCGCGCCGCGGCGGTCGCGCTCTCCGCCTCCATCTCGATCAGGAGCACTGCTTCCGTCCCCGCGGGGAGGAGCAGACTCGAGGACGCGCGCGTCGCGAAGTCGAGGAAGGTGCGGTCGAGCAGCTCGCAGGCGCTCGCGCCCCCCTCGCGCGCGCGCGATGCGCCGTCCACTGCGTCCTCGAGCGTGCGGTAGGCGGCGAGGACGCTGCTCGTGGCGCCGGCGAGCGGCTCGAGCGCGAGCTCGACGCCGACGAAGAGCGCGAGCGTTCCCTCGCTGCCGAGGAGGAGGTCGAGGATGTCGCCGGAGCGCAGATACGCCGCGAGCGCGTAGCCCGAGGATTGTTTGCGGAGCGCCGCGCGGGCGTGTGCTACCGTGTGCTCTTCCATCCGGAGCCACGGCTCCACCTGGCTCCCGAAGCACTCGACCGCGCGGATCAGCGCGGGCGGCGCCGCGCCACGTCGAATGGTGGCGCGCGTGCCGTCATCGAACACACAATCCAGGGCCGTGACCCAGCGGCGCATGGAGCCGTAGCGTAGCGAGCGCGCGCCGGCTGCGTTCGTCGCCGCCATTCCGCCCACAGTGCAGAACGCGCCGCTGGAAGGATCCACCGGAAACCGCAGGCCATGCGCGCGTGCTCGGCGATCCACCTCGCCGCGGATGGCCCCGGGCCCAGCCCATAGGTGTCGGTGCGCCTCATCCACCGGTTCGATCACGTCGAGGCGGCTCAGGTCCACGATCACTCCACTCCCCACCGCGCCGCCCGCCATACCGCTTCCCGAGCCGCGCGGAATGATGGGCGTCCCGGTCTCCGATGCCCAACGCACGAGCACCATCACATCCTCGGCGTCTGCCGGCGCGGCGATGGCGGCCGGCAGCATCCGCGCGATGCCGGCCCCCTCGGCGTACACGGAGCGGGCGAGGATGTCATCGCGGTAGATGCCGCGGAAATGCTCGGGCCTCACTGGGGGAGGATGCGCGGGCGGCGACGGCGCCGACAATGACCGCGACCGGTTACGGCGGTGTCTTCGCGCGCCGCGCCCGCTCGCGTTCGGCGCGCGTCTCACGGAGATGCTCGTCCACGCGATCGAGCATACGGCGCAGCACCTCCTGCCCCGGGTGGGACGGCGGCACCATCCGGTCCATCATCCGCCCGCCTTCGACGCCGGTCGGCCGGTAGACCGCTTCGGCGACCACGCGCGTGCCGCCGAACGTCGGGAGCGCGCGGAACTGGAATTTCACCAGCCGGTCATCCTTCGAGTAGCCGAGCCAGTCCTCGCGAACCTTCAGCAGGCTGATGTCGATGAAGTCGCTCTCGACGTACGTCCGGCGCTCGTCGTGCAGCACCACGCGCATCGCTTCGTCGGTGATCGCGAGCGTCGCCGCCTCGAGGACGTCGCGCGCCGAATCGGGCACCGTGACCTCGAGCGCACCGGGTACGGGCTGCCGGAGGTCGCGCGGCCGGGCACACCCCCACATGACGGCCGCGCCGGCGATAACGGCGGTAACCATGGCAGCCGCGGCGACCGCCTGGGCGGCGCGAGGCCCGGCCGCGCGCCGCCGGTCGCGCGCCGGCCGGCTCACAGGCCGAGGTTGTTCACGCGCGGCGGGTTCGTGGAGTAATCGTAGAATCCGCGTCCCGATTTCCGCCCGAACATCCCCGCCAGCACCATGCGCTTGAGCAGCGGCGGCGGGGCGTAGCGCCGCTCGCGGTACTCGTCGAACATGATCTCCGCGATCTTGTACGTCGTGTCGAGCCCCACAAAGTCGAGGAGCGTGAACGGCCCCATCGGGTAGCCGGTGCCGAGCTGCATCCCCTTGTCGATGTCCTCCACCGAGGCCACGCCGTGCTCGAGCGCGACGATCGCATCGATGAGGTATGGCACGAGCAGCAGGTTGACGACGAACCCAGAGTTGTCTTTCGCCGCGATCGGCTCCTTCCCCAGCCGCTTCGCGAAGTCGAAGGCGCGGTCGAAGGTCTCGGGGCTCGTGGTGACGGTGCGCACCACTTCCACCAGCTTCATCAGCGGGACCGGATTGAAGAAGTGGAGCCCCACCATCCGATCCGGGCGCGACGTCGCCGCCGCCATCGCCGCGATCGTCAGGCTCGAGGTGTTCGATGCGAAGATCGTCTCCTGGGGGCAGAGGGCGTCGAGCGCGCGCCACATCCCGTTCTTCAGCGCCAGATCCTCGACCACGGCCTCGATCACGATGTCGCAGTCGGCGAGATCGCCGATCTCCGTCGTGAAGCGGAGCCGCCCCATCGCCTCGTCGCGCGCCGAGGCGTCGAGCTTCCCCTTCTCGATCGCCTTGTTCAGCATCTTCTCGATGCCGTCGCGCCCGCGCTGGCAGAGCGCGTCGGACACCTCGCGAACGCGCGTGTCGAAGCCGGCCTGCGCCGCCACCTGCGCGATGCCACTCCCCATGAGCCCCGCGCCCAGCACCCCTACGGTCGTAATCTCGGCCATGATCCTTTACTCTGAATGTCGCCCATCGTGGTCTTGAGGATGCGCTCCGCGGCTGCGCCCAGCACGGATGGGAGGGTGCTCCGCGGAACGCTCGGGTCGCCCCGCTCCAACCGGTCGAGAATCTGCTCGAGTGCGAGCTGCGCCCGCGCGATCACCTGCTGGTGGCCTCGCGCGATCCCATAGCCGCCGCCCAGCCCGACCGCCGTCCCGATCGCGGCGGCGGCGCCAGCAACGGCGTAGAAGAGGGACGTGGGGTCGCCCATCACCATGGAGCCGATCACGAGCGGCGCCGACCCCGCGATGAGGCCCGTCGCCGCCGTCGCACCGCCCGCCGCGACGCGGCTCGTGCGGCTCGGTCCGAGGTCGGCGTCGAGCCGCACGAGCACGCGCCCCTCATCCACGGGCACTACCGTCGCTCCCACCTCCGCGGCGCGCGCCAGCGCGTAGCCCCTCCCACCGATGTTCAGGCTCCGCTGGATGCTCCCCGCGAAGTCCCGCCGCGCCTCCCAGGTGCCGCGATCGGCGAATCGGCGCTTCGGCTGCAAGCACTCCTCGCGCTGCATCCAGCCGTCGAGCGTCGCCAGTACGTCCGCGGGCGCGCCGTGCACCGTGCGCGTGGCCGTGGCGATAGCCGGCCCGGCCACCCGTCCCACGAAGCCGGGATCGTCTGGGATGGCGAGGCGCGAGCGCTCCTCCGCGAGCGCCTGCCGGATGTGCTGCGGCGATAGTCCCGCTTCCTTCCCCACATCGACGATCTGCGCCTCGGTGAGCGCGCCGTCGCCGGTGTCTGCGTCGAGCGCCTGCAGCTCCGCCGCGCGCGCGATCACGCGCTCGAGCGCCGCGCGCTCCAGCGAGCGGGTCGCCGGGAGATTCGATGGCGGCGGCGAGTCAGGCACGCAGCACGGTCAGATTCCCCCCAGCACGACGTCGAGCTGGCGGTTGATCGCGTCGAGGATTCCCTGCGGCAGCGGGAAGGCGCGGGCGAGCGCCGCCTCGTCCCCTCCGCCACCCGCCGTGTTCGCAGAGCGAAGGTAGTAGCGCACGTAGCCGTCGAGCAGTTCCGGCGCGACGCGCTTGAGCAGCAGTGCGCCGCCGCGCACGGCGGCCGCGCTCGCGTACCGGTCGCTGAGGCCCGCCCGCTTCTCGGTCGGCGTGGTGTTGTCGTCCACCGCCGTGCTCGCTACCCGGCCAATCACTTCATGCGCGAAGACGAAAATTGCCTCGGTCGCCGCCTCGCGAGTCTCCGGGAACGCCGTGGTGACGACGTTCTCCTCGCGCGTGGTGCCGGTGATCGTACGCCCCTCGCCGTCGAGCGGGAGCGCGAGGTAGAAGGAGCCGCTCCCGCTCTGTGTGTTGTTCAGGTAGCGCTGGAGCTTCGGCCGGTACGTGTCCTCCCAGAGCGTGTCGATGCGGGCGAGTACGGGCTCCAGCTCGCGCTGCCGCTGCGTCCAGTAGGCGCGGTAGAAGCGGTCGTGCTCGTCGCGAAGCGAATTGGCGAACATGCGCAGCCACTCGCGGTCAGGCGCGGTGGGGAAGTACTGCGAGAAGGTCGCGATCACGGCGTAGGTCTGCTGATCGCTCGCGCGCTGCGGATTCCCTTCGGCCTGGAGGAAGGTCTCCATCGCGCGCTGGAGCGTCTCCCAAGAGTCGAAGTACAGCGGGAGAAATTGCGCGCCGACGAGATTCCGGTTCACGGCGAATCGTGCGCGGAGCTGATCGCGGTTCGCGTCGAGCTGCGTGGTGGCGTTCGTCCGGGCCTTCGTCGCCACCATCGCGTCGCGGTACCCGCGCTTGAAGTAGGGGACGATGGTCGTATCGTCCTGAATCATCGCGTAACCGTGGAGCCAGAGGTCCACGTGGAGCCGCGTCTTGAGCGGCCAGGGCGACGCCGCGCGCGGTGACGCCTGCGTCCCCCCGGGCTGCGCGGGGGCGGGAGCTTGACCGCCCCCGCCGCCCCCAGACGCGCAACTGGCGAGTAGCGCGGACGCCGCGACCAGCAGAATTCCCTGAACGACCCGGTGTGTGTTCGGCATGCGTGTCTGATACACCCGAATTGGTGGAGAGGATAACGGGCATCGGGTAGCGGGATGCCATGGCGCGGGAGCGAGATGCCGATCGCGCTCGTTCGATGATGCTCGGCGAGCCGACCGGCGTAGCTTCGTTCATTGGGGGGGGGCCCCCGCTACCCGCCCCTGTCCCCCCGCCCTAGGTCATCGCTTCGACGATCACCGCCAACCCCTGCCCACCGCCGATGCACGCGGTGCCAAGGCCGAACCGCTTGCCCTGCGCGCGGAGAGCGTGCAACAGGTGCGCCGTGATGCGCGCTCCCGAGGCGCCGAGTGGATGGCTCAGCGCGATCGCGCCGCCGTGGATGTTGAGCTTCTCGCGCGGGATGCGCAGCTCGCGCTCCACCGCGCACGCCTGCGGCGCGAACGCCTCGTTCAGCTCGATCAGGTCCATGTCGTCGAGTGTCATACCAGCCCGCGCGAGCGCGTTCCGCGACGCCGGCACCGGTCCGATCCCCATGATCTTCGGGTCCACACCCGCCACGCCCCACGACACGAGGCGCGCCAGCGGTATGAGCCCCTTCCGCTCCGCATACTCCGCGCTCGCGATCACGAGCGCTGCCGCGCCGTCTCCAATCCCCGACGCGTTCCCCGCCGTCACCACGCCGTCCTGCTTGAACACGGGCCGGAGCTTCGCCAACCCTTCGGCCGTGGTCTCGGGGCGCATGTGCTCGTCCCGGGCGAACGAGTCCAGCTGCCGGGTCTTGGGATTCTTCACCTGCACGGGGACCACCTCGTCCGCGTAGACGCCGGCATCCCACGCCTCCTTCGCAAGCTGCTGCGAGCGCAGCGCGAACGCATCCGCGCTCCCGCGGTCGAGCCCGTACTGTGTGGCCAGATTCTCCGCCGTCTCGGCCATCGCCAACCCGGCGTAGGAGTCGGTGAGCCCCTCCCAGAGTGAATCCTCGAGTGGCGGCGATTTGCCGAGCGGCGTGCCCCACCGCAGGCCGCGCGCGATGTGGGGCGCGGTGGACATCGACTCGCCCCCCCCCACGAGGCAGACGTCGGCCTCACCCAGCAGGATCTCCTGTGCCCCGTTCACCACGGCCTGAAAGCCGGAGCCGCAGAGCCGGTTCACGGTGAGCGCCGGCGTCTCGATCGGACACCCTGCCTTGAGCGCGACGTGGCGCGCGAAGTAGATCGCGTCGGACGTCGTCTGCATCACGTTGCCGAAGATGGCGTGCTGGATCTCGGACGGGTCCAACCCGGCCTTCTCCATCGCCCCCTTCGCGGCGACGACGGTGAGGTCCACGGCGGATACGTCCCTGAGCGTGCCGCCAAACGTCCCGAAGGGCGTGCGGACGCCCGAGAGGAACACGACGTCGCGGGTACCGCCCTGTGTTTTCACGCGGTGCTTCCTTTTATGGAGAGGAGAGGAGCGGCAGCTGGCGGCGCGCCACGGGGCGCGCGGTGCAGCCGCGATCACTCGAAAAATGCGCCGGGGGGGTGAACGGTTCAAGCGAGCCGGCGCGATGGGAGCCCTTGCTCGGGGCGGCACCGGCGCGCATGATGGCCGCTCGCGTCGCCTCACGTCGCCGGCGCCACCTCCCATCATCACGTAAGTGCGCGTATGAGAGCACGAAGCATTGTCACCTGGAGCGCCGCGGTCGTCGCCGGCCTCTGCGCGTCCGTCGCCGCGCCGGTCGCCGCACCTGCCGCCGCCGCGCAATCGCTCCGCGCCGAGGTGGCCTTCGTGGACACGTGGCGCCCCGCTATGCTGCTCTCGTACGAGGTGCGCACGCCGATCGGACGCGAGCCGCCACTGCCCGGCGACACCGAGGAGGGTGGGCCCGTCTTCGCCGTCGTGCGTGACTACTTCGTGTCGGCCATGCTTGGCGCCGGCATCACGATCGCGCGCGTAGACCGTTCGGACGTGTCCGGAACCGCCATCGGGCAGCTCGGCGTGCTCCGGCGGCTGCATGGCAGTCTCGAGCCGCGCGTGGGCCTCTATGCGGTCGGCATCGTGCGGCCCGAGGCGGCGGGGCCGCTCCTTCGCTTCGAGGCCAAGGACGCTTTCGGCGCGCAGCTCGGCTGGGTGTGGTTCTCCGGTAGCTCGCGGAAAGGGCTGATCGGCGCGGTGGATGTGTCGCTGGCGCTCGTGCGCGACCTCATCAGATAACGAGCCCGGCGGCCGCCCGGCGCGTGCGGCGCCCGGCTACGTGTGCGCCCGTACCGCCCGCGCGATCCAGTCCCCCACGGCGCGCGTCCCCGCGGTGCCGCCCAGGTCTGGCGTCGTGACCCCTGCGGCTATCGCCGCGCGCACCGCCTGCTCCACCGCTGCGGCTGCGTCGCCCGCGCCAACCGTCTCGAGCATCATCCCGAGCGTGAGGATCGCCGCCATGGGGTTCGCGACGTCCTTGCCCACGAGCGGCGGCGCGCTCCCGTGCACGGGCTCGAACATCGCCACCCTCCCCGGGTGCCGGTTCGCGCTCGGCGCTACACCCAGGCCGCCGACGAGCATCGAGGCGAGGTCGGAGAGGATGTCACCGAAGAGGTTGCCGGTGACGATCACCTGGAACGCCTCGGGCGTGCGCACCAGGTCCATCGCCATCGCGTCGATGTAGCGCGTGTCGCGCGCGATACCCTCGTACTCGCGCCCCACTTCCTCGAACACGCGGCGCCAGAGCCCGTGCGCGGGAATCGCGTTGGCCTTGTCGGCCATCGTCACGCGGGTCTTGCCATGCCCGACGGCCCACTCGAACGCGTGCCGGATGATGCGCTCCACCCCGCGCCGCGTGTTCAGCTCCTCCGCGATCGTGATCTCGTCCGGCGTCCCGGCCTTGAAGGTGCCACCGATCCCGACGTAGAGGCCCTCCGTGTTCTCGCGAAAGATGACGAGGTCGATGTCGCGCGTCGTCTTCCCCTTGAGTGGCGTCAGGCGGTCGTCGAAGAGGCGCGCCGGCCGCTCGTTGACGTAGAGGTCGAGCTGGAAGCGCATCCCGAGCAGGATGTCCCGCGCGTGCTCGTTCCCCGGCACGCGCGGGTCGCCGAGCGCGCCGACAAAGATTGCATCGAGCTCGCCGCCGAGGCGGCGCATCTCGGCCGGCGGCAGGGTGATGCCGGTCGCGAGGTAATGGTCTGCGCCGTAGGGCAGATGCTCGACGGCGATACCGGGATGAAATACGCTCTCCACCGCATCGAGCACCTTCAGCGCCTCGGCCACCACCTCGGGCCCGATGCCATCGCCGGCGATCACGGCGAGGCGTGGCGCGCGCCCGGTCATGCGTCCAGGCTCGCCGCCGCCGGCGGCGTCACGAGTCGGAGACGCCGCGGCCGCAGGTGATGCAGAACTTCCAGCCGATCTCGAGCTCGGTGCCGCACGCAGGACAGCGCTGGATGGTGAGGTTCTGGCCGCAGTGCGGGCAGAATACCACCCGCCGGGACGTGGGCAGCCCGCTGTTGCAGTAGCGGCAGTTGCCGCCCATCACTCCGGCGCTCGTGCTGCTTCCGGCCGAGCGCGAGGACGCCCCACCCAGGCCGGGGGCGCCGCCTCCGGCGCCCCCTCCACGAGCAGCCGCGGCGGACATCGCGGTATCCCGTGTCTCACGCGGCTCGCGCCCGTCTCGCCCTTCGCGAGCGTCGCGCGCGCTACTCGCGTCTCTCCCCTCACGTGCTTCGGGGGTGTCGGCGGGATCCCGCCCCTCGCGGGCCTCGCGCGGGTCGCGTGCGGAGCCAGAGCCAAAGTTGCTTTCCATCGGTGCCTCCGCGCGGATGCGCTCGATCGGGATGTAGGTGGCCGATTGTCCCTCGGGCGCGCGCGGCGCCGCTGGCGCGTAGTCCGCCGCGGGCGCCGGCGCGAGGATCACCGGCGCGGTGGTCGTGGGCGCCACCGACACGGGCGCCGCGGGCACGGGCGCGCGGGCCGGCGCGGGCGGCTCTGGGAATGCGTTTGGCGGCGGTGGGTCGTCGCGGCCCGTACCGCGCGCGAGCTGGTCCGCCTTCGCCGCCGCATCCGGCGCCAGCGCCACGCGAGTCGCCGCGAAGTCGCGGAAGATCGCCGTGTTCGGGTTCGAGCCCGACAGCTCGCGCCGGATCAGCTCCTGCATGTTGCCTTCGCCGAGCATGTAGC
This sequence comes from Gemmatimonadaceae bacterium, assembly GCA_037720885.1. Lineage (GTDB taxonomy): Bacteria > Gemmatimonadota > Gemmatimonadetes > Gemmatimonadales > Gemmatimonadaceae > JACMME01. Next base: position 27,943 of record JBBJNN010000038.1, read on the forward strand.
CGCGCTCCCCGCCGATGAGACGAATGAGCGCCAGCTCGTAATCTCCGTTCGTCTCGATGGCCAGCTCGCGCCGGTTGTGCCGGTACGGCACGAGTGTCTGGTAGAGCTCGGAGACTTCGAATGGCCGGCTCAGATACTCGGGATAGCTCGCGCGGAGGTTCTCCACGAGTCGCAGAAAGATGCGGTCGAGATCGTCCATGGCGGGTGCGGTGGGCGACGAAAGGATCGCCGCGCGCCATCACCGCGCACGGCCGGCTCGCGCCGAAGCGCAGAAAGAGGCGCCGGCGGGGTCGCTCCCGCAAGTGCCGTAACCGGCGCCCCTGACACCCGTGCGCGCCGCCGATAACTTGCACCGCGACTCGCCGCTGCATGCGCGAGGCGCCCACGCGCTCACGCGCTCCCTCTTCGCCGCAAGCCTCATCGTCCGTTCGACACATGCCGGGCGCTCTGCCGGCCTCGCGGCCGCCGCGATGCTCGGTACTCTCGGCTCCGCGCTGGCGCTCGCCCTCACGACCAACTCCGGGCCCGGCATCCTCACGGATTCGGTCGCCTACATTGGCGCGGCCGAGTCGCTGGCGCGCACCGGGTCGCTCCGGGTGCCTCCTCTGCTCGACTGGCAACCGACGGATAGCCTCGTCACGCTCGCGGGCTTCCCTCCGGGCACCTCCGCCCTCCTCGCCCTGCCGGTCCTGCTCGGCGCCTCGCCGCTCGGCGGCGCGCGCGTGCTCGCGGCACTGGCAGCGTTCGTCACCGTCGCTGTGGCGGTGCTGCTTGTCACCCGCTCGTCCGGCGCCGGCGCCGGCGCGCTCGCCGGAGTGATGCTGCTCGTCGCGCCCGCAGTCGTCGCGCAGCACCTGTACGTGCATAGCGAGCCGTTCTTCTTTGCGCTCCTCGTCGTGACGCTCGCGGCGATGACGCTGGCGCCGGATCGAGCCCTCCTCGCCGGCTCGCTCGCCGCCGCGGCGCTGCTCGTTCGCTTCGCGGGGGGCGCCGCCGCCGCCGCCGTCGTCTTCTGGCAGCTCGCGCGGGCCGGCACCTGGCCCGAGCGCGCCCGGCGTGCCGCGCTGGCGGGCGGGCCGAGCGTGCTGGCGCTCACGCTCTGGATGATGCGAACGCGACGAGCGCTGGGCGCCAATGGAGTGGCGGCCAGCGAGTTCGGCGGCGATGCGTTCCCGACGCTGTTGCGCGGCGGAGTCGGCCGGCTCTATGGGGGCGCCGCCGTGTCGGCGCTACGCGATGGGTGGGATACGCTCGCCGACTGGCTGCTCCCCGTCGTCGCGGTGCGCGTCCCCTCGGGGACCCACCGCGGGCTCGTCCTCGCCGTGGTGCTCGCCGCGATCGCGGGAGTGGTCTGGCAGGGCACGCGACGCCCGAGCCCTGCATCGCTTCGCGCGCGCCGCGGCGCCCCCGATCCTGGTGACCCGCCCTTCCGTGCGCGCCTCGTTGGCGCCTGTGCACTGCTCTCGGTGTGCTACGTAGCGCTCCTGCTCTGGTCGCGTCTCCTCGTCGATGCGTGGCTCACCTTCGACGCGCGCATTCTCTCGCCTGTGATGGTCGTCGCGACGATCGCGTTCGTGGCGGCACTCCCCGCGTGGTGGCGCGGCCGCGGGCTCCTGCCGCGCGGCGTGGTCGCGATCGGCGTCACGGCGTGGGTCGTCCTCTCGCTCGGCATCACAGCCGCCATGGCGCGTCGCGCCGCGAACGAGGGGGTCGCGAGCACCCGGGCGGAGATGCGCCGCTCGCCGCTCGTGCGGTGGGCGCGCACCGATGGGAAGCGCTACCGGCTCTTCTCCAACTTTCCGGAAGTGCTCCACGTGCTCGCGCGGGTGGACGCGCGCGGCCTTCCCTGGACGCTCGATCCGCCGTCCCGCCTGATGGCGCCGCAGCAGCTCGATCCCGTGGCGGCGCGTGCGTTCGGCGATACGCTGGTGCGCCGCGGCGGCGTCATCGTCGCCTTCGACGCCGTCAACCTCTACATGGTGTCGCCGGACTCGCTTGCGCGCGCCCTGTCGCTCCGCCGGATCGCTCGCTTCGCCGATGGCTCCGTATGGGCGCCGGCCACGATGTCCGCGAGGGCTACCTCGGCGAACGAAGCACCTATCTTCGCCACGCCGGCCAGTCTGGGCGCGCCTGATGTCGGCACCGCGTCATCCACCGCACGGTAGGCCGGCACACCCACCGGGGTCCGGCGCCCACCCGGCTGGAGGAGCGGCTGCGACCGCCCGGAGCGGTGGGCGCGCCAGATGTGCGCGAACGCGGCGATCCCGTCACGCCATGTGATCTTCTTCCCGTCGAGGTAGCTGCGCCCTTCGTAGGTGACCGGCACCTCGTACACGCGTGCGCGCATCTGCGCGAGCCGCGCGACGATCTCGGGCTCCATGCCGAAGCGGTCGCTCGTCAGGCGGAGGGCGCGGAACGTTCGTATCGTGAACGCCTTGAACCCCGTCTCCATGTCGGTGAGATCCAGCCCCGTGAACATGTTCGAGACGTACGTCAGGATCTTGTTGCCCTGGCGGTGCCAGAAGTTGACGACGCGGTGCTCGCCGGTGCGCAGGAATCGCGACCCCAGCACCGCGTCGGCGCGGCCATCGAGCAGTGGGGCGATCACGTACACGATCTCAGCGGGGTCGAGCTCGAGATCGGCGTCCTGGAAGACCACCACGGCGCCCGTCACGTGCTCCCGCGCGGTCCGCACGGCGGCGCCCTTGCCCAGGTTCGCGGCGTGTCGCAGCGGGATGAGACTCATCCCATAACGCGCCGCGCGCTCGGTGAGCCGCTCGAACGTATCGTCGGCCGACCCGTCGTCCACCGCGACCACCTCGCCCACCATCCCGGCCGCCGCGAGCGGCAGGCGCAATGCCTCGACCGCGTCGAGCGTGGCGTCGATCCGGTGGCCCTCGTTGAAGCAGGGGATGATGATGGAGAGCGTGACCGCCGCAGGCGGGAGCGAGTAGGTCACGGGCGGCGCACGGCTAGAAGAGCTTGGGAGCGGCGTTGATCACGCTCAGCGCTTCCTCGCAGTTGAAGCCCGCGAGCTGCGCGTACTCCCGGATCGAGGGGTAGCGCGGCTTGCTGAACTCCGCCGCGAGCCGAAGTGCCTCGGTCCGCGTGTGCTGTCCTTCGCGAATCTGGTTGGAGAGCAGCACCTCGTCCTCGCACCAGCCGGCGATCGTACCGTAGATGTAGTTGTAGAACGCGGCGGAGCCGTCGCCGATGCGCCAGGTCGTCGAGGTATCGGTGGCGATCTCCCAATCGTACTGCTGGCGGATTGTCGAGACGACCGTCTCCTCCTCCCATGGGATGTAGTGATAGAGGTAGAGGAAGTCGTCCTTCACGACGAACGTGCACCAGTAGGCGTACAGCGTATCCCAGATGGACTCGTTGAAGTACGCGGGGTTGAGCAGGTAGTGCTTGAGAAAATACCGAACGATCGCGGCCTTGTTGCGCAACGACAGGCCGGTGAGCGTCATCTGGTGGTCGTCCTCGCGAATCCCGCAGAGGCCCGTCTTGAACGGGGTATCCTCGATCATGTTCCCGGCGCAGAAGATGACGAGCTTGATCCCCGTCTCCTCCCGCAGCTGGCGGGCGTGCCGGTAGAACTCCTTGTCCCCCGCGGTGAACAACGTGACCATGCCGAGCTCGGGGCGCTTGAGCCAGGCCTCGATGTTCTTCCGAATGTAGCGGCGTTTCGTGGTGATGTCGGCGGAGCGGACGATGTGCTCGACCCCCAGCTTGCCGCACACGCGCGCCTGGTTGCGGCGCGCGAGGTCGGTCACCATCCCCCAGTCGTAGGTGAAGGCGACCGGGTTCATCCCGAGCTCGGTCTTGATGTAGTGCAGCCCGTACGACGAATCGCGTCCCCCGCTGAACGCGACAATACAGTCGGGGCTCCCATCCGATCGCCGGTAGGGCGCGACCGCGCGCTCGAGCGCCTCGCGGCCGCGCACGGTGATCTTCTTGTGCGAGCGGCAGTAGTTGCACACCCCCTGCTCGTCGAAGCGGATGAGCGGATATGTGTGCGGGAGGATGCAGCGCGTGCAGCGCCGCATGTCCTTGGCCCGGGGCGTGTGATCCACGATCTGGACCCGCGTCGTCCCCGGCACGAACCCGTTCGTCGCGTGCACGTCCCGCCCCGCGCCGACCGCGGTGAACTCGTGGTGCGCGAGGTCCTTGAGGCTGATGAGCAGCCCATCGCCCGCGCGGAGCTGGCGGACGGAGCACCCCGCGATCAGCGCGTCCGCCCGGCGCGCGTGCAACAGGCGCGTGAGGATGTAGCGCTCGGATGCGAAGGCGAAGAACGTCGTCGGCTCGTTCGCGACGTAGAAGAGCGAGCCTGTGTTCGTCGCGAGGAGAAGGCTCTGGAGGTTGTCCGCGAACACCGCGACGGACGCCGAGCCCTCGATCTGCGCGAAGGTCTCCCGCGTCGCGCGCGCGACGTCGTTCGTTGCATCGAGCGACTGGCGAAGGAGCGCCAGCAGCACCTCCGTATCCACCTCGCCACTTCGCTCGAGGTGCGGGTGCTTCTTCCAGAGTTGCGCGTGGTTGACGACGATCCCGTTGTGGATGCCGACGGCGCCGCCAGCGATCACGGGCTGGTTGTTGTCGTCCTCCGACTGGGCACCGTTCGTGACGAGTCGCGTGTGCCCGGTCACGGCCAGCGCCGGCGACTGCCCGTTCTCCCGATGCTCGGCGTACGTCGCGATGGCGCCATCCAGGAGACGCCGGTAGCGCGGGCTCCCCAGGAACGATGCCGCAGAGCCGGCCTGCTTCAGGACGCCGATGGAGTAGCCGTCGTGCACGGCGAGCCCCGCCGCTTCACGACCGCGCGCGGCCGACAGCCTGAACAGGCTGTCGGACACCGCCGTGATGAAGTCCGGCGTGATTCGTGGATCGCGGCCGTAAACGGCACCAAAAATTCCACACACCGGAAGGTGGCTTCGGTTCGGGGTGAGATGTCGCGGTAGCGTGGGGAGGTGAAGGGAGGGCACCCCCCTCTGGCCCCGAGCGAGCCAGACCGCACTCGCCGGCGCGGGGCCGGCTACGGAGCGGAAGGAGAGCAAAAATTAAACCGCCTTCAATCCCGCGACAACCGTCACAGCGTGCGAATGGTGCTCGCCGTCACGGTCAGAGCAGCTCGGGCGCGGCCTCCAGCGGGAGCGCACGCGCGGGCGCGAAGCGCGCGGCGTCGGGCAGCGGCGATGGATCGAGCGTCATCCGCCCGCTCGCGCGCTCCCCCGAGAGCCACTCGTCGAATTTGGCCGGCACAGCGCCGCCCGACTGCGTCTGCGTCGCCGCGGCGCGCGTGGCCAGCAGGTTCGCGTACTCGTTCTGCGGGTGCCCCGCATGCCCGCGCACCCAGCTCCACTGCACGTCATGCCCGCGACGCGCCTCGGCGAGCTCCTGCCAGAGCGCGAGATTCTCGATCGCGCCGCCCTTCCGCTTCCACCCCCGGCTCATCCACCCGTAGATCCAATCGCCATTCCCCTCGACGAGATACTTCGAGTCGCTGGTGAAGACGACCCGGCAGCGTCGCCCCTTCGCCGACAGGATGCGGAGCGCCTCGGTCGCCGAGCGAAGCGCCATGCGGTTGTTTGTCGTGCCCGGCTCGGACACCCAGTACTCGTAGCGCGCCAACGCCCCCCGATTCATGAGCTCGATGAGGCCTCCCGCGCCCCCCGGATTGCTCCCCTCCCGCCCGTTGCCCAGGCACGACTCGTCGGCGTAGATGGCGACGAGCGGTCCGCCGCGCGGCGTCACCGGATCACCTGGATGCCGTCCAGGTCATCGATGTAGAACGTGATGCGCTCCCCGGTCGTGGGATGAACGGACTCGATGCGCTCGCGTCCACCGTCCATCACGAGACCCTGCGGGATCACAACGTACTCCGTTCCGCGCCGGCGGATCGCCACCCGCCGGCCATCGATCACCGCGCGCTCGAGTGCGTCGTACTGCGCGTGCGTCAGCTCCGCCATGCTGCCTCCCTCAACGTTCCACCTCCGCCCCGTCGCCTGCGACATCGCGAACCGGAACCACGACTCGCACGCCCACCTCGTCCACGGCATACGGAACGATCTCCGACACGCCAGCCACCGCCTCGCGCACCGCAACCTCGCCTCCGGCCGGCGCAATCACGACCACGCACCCGCCGCCGGACGCGCCGAGCGCCTTGCCGCCCAAGGCGCCCGCACGCCGCGCGGCGTCGAGCACCCGCTCGATCTCTGGCGTCGAAATCTTCGCGTGGAGCGCGCGCTGTTGCTCCCAATGCTCGGCCACCAACGCACCCAGCTCATCGAGCGAGCCACGCTCCAACGCACCCACCATCGACTCGGCCAGCTCGCGGATACGGCCGAGCGCGCTGGTCACACGTGGCTCCCGCGCGCGATACGCGTCCACGACCGCCGTGATCGTCTCGCCGGAGATCCGCGAGCGTCCCGTGTACGCGACCACGCAGCGGCTCGCGAGCTCGGCCGCGAAGGCAGGCCTGAGCGCGATCCGGCGCACGCGAACCTCCCCGCCGAACCAGAGCCCGAGCGCGCCGCCCAGCGCCGCAGCGTAGTGGTCCTGCCGCCCTCCGGCGATGCCCAGCTCCTCCACCTCTACCTCCCGGCTCCGCTCGGCCAGCGCCGCCGCGCTCGGTGCGTCGCCGCGCCATGCGGCGAGCGCGCCCGCGAGGGCCACCCCCGCCGCCGATGAACCACCGAGGCCGGCGCCCGCAGGGAAGTCGCTCCGGAGCGCGAGACGTACGCCGCGCACGCCGGCGCGACGGAGTGCGGCGCCGGCCAGCGCCGTACTCCCCCCGCGGGGCAGATCGTCCGGCGTCGCGGCCTCGTACGTGGCCCCATCCTCATCCAGGGTGACAGCGCCAGGCTGCGCACGTAGCTCGACGGTCGCATAGCGCGCGATCGCGACGTTACAGACGCACCCGCCCTGCTCGTTGCTGTAGGGTGGCACGTCCGTCCACCCTCCCCCGAAATCGATGCGTGTCGGCGCGCGCGCGACGAGAGCGTTCACCCGGCGCGCTCAACGAGAGCATTCATGGAGACGGGCCGCCCGCGCCGAGCGCCGGGCGCCGAGCGCGGAGTATATTGATTCGCATGACAACGGTCTCCGAGAAGGTCGCCATCGCCCCCGGGGCGCCAGCCGCCCAAAGCTAGTGCGCCGGGTCAACGCTGCCAGATGCGCCGGGCGCTGATACATGCCTGACTTCACGCGCTACCTCGAGGATCGCACCCTCATCCTCCTCTCGAACCGCGAGCCGTACGAGCACCGCTACGTCGGTGACCAGGTGGAAATGCGCCAGCCGGCGGGCGGGCTGGTCTCGGCCCTCGACCCCACGATGCGCGCCACCCAGGGCGTGTGGGTCGCATGGGGCTCCGGTTCCGCCGACAGTGTTACCGCCGATGCGACTGGCCGCGTCCAGGTGCCGCCCGCCGAGCCGGCGTACACGCTCCGGCGCGTGTACCTCGACGAGGGCGAGGTAGACGGCTACTACTCCGGCTTCTCGAACGGAGCGCTGTGGCCGCTCTGTCATCTACTTATCCAGCACCTCGAGTACCGCGACGAATACTGGGACCGCTACCGCGCGGTGAATTCGAAGTTCGCCGACGCGGTCGCCGATGAAGTGCAGCGGGCGGACAAGCGGCCGGTGGTCTGGATTCAGGATTACCACTTCGGCCTTGCTGCGGAGATGATCCGCGCGCGGTGCGCCCCCGTGTTCATCCATCAGTTCTGGCACATCCCCTTCCCGCCCTCGGACATCCTGCGGCTCCTCCCCGGCGCCGTGAACGACGCGCTCCTTCGCGGGATGCTCGGCAACGACCTGATCGAGTTCCATACCGAGCGTTACGCACTCAACTTCCTCGGCTGCGTGGCCGAGTTCATCCCCGACGCCGAGATCGATGCGGAGCGCCTCGTCGTCCGCTACGACGGGCGCACGATCGAGGTGGGCGTCTACCCGATCAGCATCGACGTCGAGAAGTACGAGGCGCTCGCGCGCGCGTCCGAGAGCGTTGCACGCGTCGAGCGGCTCCGCGACCGGTACGCCAGCGGCGGCTGCCAGCTCGGCCTGGGCGTCGACCGGGTGGACTACACGAAGGGCATCCCGGAACGGCTCCGCGCGCTCGCCCAGCTCTGGGAGCTGCATCCGGAAATGCGCGAGCGCTTCACCTTCCTCCTCATCGCCACCCCATCGCGCTCCGAGCTCGCGTCGTACCGCGACCTGGAAGGCGAGATGGTGCGGACCGTCGGCGAGATCAACGACCGCTACAAGACGGCGAACTGGGAGCCCATCGTTCTGGTACACGAGAACGTGAGCGCGGAGGTGCTGGCCGGCGCCTACCGTGCGGCCGATCTCTGCCTCGTCTCCTCGCTCCAGGACGGGATGAATCTGGTCGCGAAGGAGTTCGTCGCCTGCCAGGTGGACGAGCGCGGCGTGCTCGTGCTCAGCCGCTTCACCGGTGCCGCCGAAGCGATCGATGGCGCGATCCTCATCAACCCGTTCAACATCGACGGTTTCGTCGAGGGGATTCGGCGTGCACTCGAGATGAGCCAGGGCGAGCGCCGCATGCGGATGCGCCGGATGCGCACGCAGCTCCGCAACCTCACGATCTTCGACTGGCTGGCCTCGATTCTAGCCCGCACGCACGAGATCATCGGCGAGCGCGAAGGGGCCGAGAGTAGCGCATGACGGCCCACCCACCGACCACGGCCCCGCTTCTTCCGATCGGGGAGCCGGTGGCCGAGCGTCTCGACGGCAATCCGCTCGTCGTCATGCTCGACGTGGACGGCACGCTCGCCCCGATCGCGCCGCGTCCCGACGTAGCCGAGGTGCCCACCGAGACGCGCCGGGCGGTCGCCGCGCTGGCGGCCCGCGACCGTGTTCGCATCGCGCTCGTCTCCGGCCGCGCCGCCGCCGACGCGAGGCGCATGGTCTCCGTCGCGAACGCGTGGGTCATCGGCAACCACGGCTACGAGACGGTGAGCCCGGAGGGGGAGTCCCTCGTGGACCCGCAGGTCGCCAGCTACCGGAGCGTGATCTCGCAGGCCGCTCGGCGTCTCGCGCCCAGACTCGCTCCCGTCCGCGGCGTGATTCTCGAGGACAAGGGGTGGACGCTTTCCATCCACTACCGTCTCGCCGATCCCGGCATGCTCCCCCGCGTACGCGAAGCGATCGAAGAGGCGGTCAGGGCGCTCGGTCTGCGGCTCACGGAAGGGAAGATGGTTTTCGAGGTCCGGCCGCCGACGCGTGTGGACAAGGGAACGGCCGTGCTGACGCTCGGGCTCAAGCTGGGTGGGCTCGGGAACGGCGGGTCGCTGGTGTTCGTGGGCGACGACCAGACCGACGAGGACGCTTTTCGCGCGCTCCGGCTGCGCGCCCGGAGTGCGGTGACGGTGCGCGTCACGACCGATCCCGCGCCGGCCACCGCTGCGGAGTTCACACTCCGGGACCCACCCGAGGTTCAATCCTTCCTCGAGTGGTTACTCACGACCCGCCAATGACAGGGGGAGTTGAGTAACCCGCTGAGCCAAAAATACGGGGTTAGCGCTTCTTCTTCGCAGGCGCCGAGCTACTGGATTTGCCCTTCGCCGGAGCGGCCTTGGCGGCTGGGCGCTTGACGGCCGCCTTCGCCACTGGCTTTGCCGGAGCTTTGACAGCCGGTTTTGCGGTCGCTTTTGGCGCCGCCGGTTGCGCGGGCCGCGCAGGCGGGCGGCTTTCCGGCGCCTTCGCTGCGGCGCTCGGCGCGGCAGGAGCGGTCCGCTCCGGCTCTGGCCGTGGCGCTTCGGGCCGTGGCGGTTCGGCACGTGCGGAGTCGGGCCGCGTCGCCTCGGGCGGCGGCGACGCCGCCGGAGGCGCGGGAGTCGCGAGCGGTGCTGATGCTGCGGACCTGGACGCGCTCGAGGACGCGGCCGGCGTGCTGGCCGGAACGGGAGGGGGGAGCGGTCCGCCGGGTCGGCGGTTGTTCGCCTCCTCGGCCTCGCGCATCAGCTTGTCACCCTCTTCCTGGGTCATCTGACCGCGGCGGATCATGTACTGCACCAGATCGCGCGCGCTTTCGATCGCGAAGCCCGTTACACCGGCGGCGGCGTTGATCACGTCCTTCATCGCGGCCGCGACTTTGCTCCCCGCCTCCATGCTGATTTCTTGCGCCCGGGCGGCCATCTCGGCGACAGTGTCGCGTACGTCGGCGCCCCGATGTCCCGATGGGCGCCGTGGCACCGGCGGGGTCACCGCAGGCGCCGGAGTTCCTTCGTCGCTGTCCTTGGTTTCCGTCGCCTGAGCCTTATCGGCCATGTCCGCGCTCCGCTGCACAGTGGAGGTAGGGTCGGCACCCGGGCCTATTCATTGGAATAGGGCCGACGAGCGCGCTCCCTCCCGCGCGCCCAGCGTTACCCTGAAGTCGCGTAAGTATCTTGATCGTCGGCATGTTACGCAAGTGACATTCGCGTCGCTCACCGCGAAGCGCGCCGGTTGGGGATGGCGGCAGGATCACGGCAGCGTCGCCGCCGCTGGCGACACACGCTGGTCACTCTGATGCTCACTGGCCTCAGGGTGCTCGACTTGAGCCGGGTGCTCGCCGGACCCCTCTGCACGATGATGCTCGGCGATCTCGGCGCCGACGTGCTGAAGGTCGAGCGCCCGACTGGCGGCGACGAGACACGGAGTTGGGGGCCCCCCTTCGATGACCGCGGTGAGAGCGCCTACTACCTCAGCATCAATCGCAACAAGAAGAGCATCGCCGCGGATCTCGACTCCCCAGCCGATCGCGCCCTGGTAGCCGAGCTCATCAGTGGAGCGGACGTTGTGGTGGACAACTTTCGCCGCGGAGCGCTCGAGCGCCGGGGGTTGGGGCCGGGTGTCCTGACCGTCCGGTACCCCTCACTTGTCTGGTGCACGATCACCGGGTTCGGGGAAGGGAGCGACCGGCCCGGCTACGACTTCGTCGTGCAGGCCGAGCGCGGCTGGATGGCGATCACGGGCGAGCCGGATGGCGCGCCGATGAAATCCGGAGTCGCCCTCGCGGACATCATCGCCGGCAAGGACGCGACGATCGCGATTCTCGCCGCGCTCCTGGAGCGTACGCGCACTGGGCGGGGACGCCGGCTCGTGATCTCGCTCTCCGCGAGCGCGACCGGCGCGCTCGCGAACGTCGCGCAGAACGCACTCGTGTCCGGTGAGGACGCGCGGCGCTGGGGCAACGCGCACCCGAACCTCGTTCCCTATCAGCTCTTCGCCGCGGCCGATCGGCCACTCGTGCTGGCGGTCGGGAGCGATGCTCAGTGGCGCGCCTGCCTCCGCGCCCTCGCTCTCCCCGAGCTGGCGCACGACGCGCGTCTCGCGACGAACGCCGGCCGCCTCGCGGGGCGCGAGGTCGTCGTGCGCGCCATTGCCGCTCGCGTGCGCGAGCGCCCGGCTGCCGACTGGATTGCCGCGCTCGACGACGCCGGAGTGCCGTGCGGCGTGGTGAAGACGGTGCTCGAGGCGCTACGCGACGAGGCGGCCGGTGCGTCGCCACTCACCGGCGTGTCGCCGAGCGTTCCGGGAGGGCGCGTGCGCTTCGCGCCGCCACGACTGGACGAGCACGGGGAGGCGGTGCGGCGCCTCGGCTGGCGCGTCTTCGATCCGTAGTTGCCTCTGGCGGCGCGCGCTACTCGCGCGTTCCGAACGTTCACTCTATACTATCCGACCGCTCGCGCGCCCCGCCGGCCTGCAACCGCCGCACCCAGTTCGTTCCCGTCAACACCCGGCCACCCCTCGTGGAGCTGCTATGACCCGCAGATGGGCCTTCGCCTGTCGTATCCTGGCGACCGTCTCGCTCGCCGCCTGTGTGGAGAACAAGGAATCCATCGGTCCCGATGGCCGAGCGCAGCTCGCGCGCTACGTCGCCCTCGGAACGAGCGTCAGCATGGGCGTGCAGTCCGCGGGCGTTCTCTACGCGACGCAGCAGCAGTCGTGGCCGGCGCAGCTCGCGCGGCTCGCGAACGTTCCGTTCACGCTCCCACTCATCGCCGCCCCGGGTTGCGACGCGCCGCTCGCCGCGCCGCTCCAGCTCCAGCAGCGCTACGGGCGTCCGGCGTCGGTCGTGACGCCGGTCTGCTCCGCGCTCCTGTCGGGTGTGACGCTCCCGGCGAGCGATGTCGCCATCAACACGGCGCGGACGAGCGACGCGCTGCGCGTCACGCCGGAATCCGCGGCGGTGCGGGATTCCGCGTATCTCGGGAAGCTCTACCGGCGCGTGCTTCGCCCGGGGCAGACACAGCTCACCGCCGCCATCGCGCAAAAGCCGACGTTCGTGTCGGTGGAGCTCGGCTCGAACGAGCTGCTGGGCGCCGCGCTCAGCGGGCTCTTCGTGCCGAATGTCACCTACGTGACCTACGATGTATGGCAGCCGCAGTACGACAGCATCGTGACGCAGCTCAAGGCGACCGGAGCGAGAGGCGTCCTCGTCGGCCTCCCCGTAGACCTCACGAAGTTCCCCAGCTTCCGGCTCGGCTCCGAGATCTACGCCGAGCGGACCACGCTCGCCGCGCTGAACATCGCGGTGGCGGCCAATTGCCAGAACAGCCCGAACTACATCTTCGTGACGAGCAAGCTCGCGACGGCGTTGACGATTGCGGCGACGCGTCCACCGACCAATCCCTATAGCCTGAGCTGCGCGGACACCGTGGGGCAGGACAATATCGTGACCCCCGCGAACGCCGCGACGCTCCAGGCGCAGGTGGACCAGATGAACGCGCACATCAAGCAGCTCGCCGATCAGAACGGCTTCGCGTGCTTCCGGCTCGAGGCGCTGTACGGCGTCGCGAGGCCCGAGACCTTCTCCATTGCGTCGGTGTTGAGCACCGACACCCCGTTCGGGCCGCTCATCAGCCTCGATGGTGTCCACCCCAGCGGGCGCGGGAGCACGACGCTCGCGCTGGCGGCTGTGCGCGCGATCAACGCGAAGTACGGCCTGGGGATCCCCGAGCCGGCGGGCATCGTCCCAATTGCGGCGGGAGCGGCCTGCTAGGCCGCGAGCCGCCGCGGCACCAGCCGCGCGCTGCCGGCACGACGTGGGGGCGGGGTCGAGACACCCCGCCCCCGCGTGCATCCACCCCGCCCCCGCGTCCCGACGTGCATGCGCTACATCGGCAATAAGACCAGGCTTCTTCCCTTCATCCTCGGCACGCTCCGCCGGCTGAACATTGCCCCCGGCTCGGCGCACGATGCCTTCGCCGGGACGGCCGCGGTGGGGCGCGCGCTCAAGGCCGCGGGGTGGCGCGTGGCGTCGAGCGACCTGATGACGTACTCGTACGTCTTCCAGCGCGCCTACGTGGTCGCGCGGCGGAGTCCGAGCCTGGTGGCGCTCCGTGCGGGCGATGTCGATGTGCGGCGTGCGCTCCGCTCCCCGGCGCTGTGCGACGAGCCACCACTCCGCGCGCTGGGCACGTACCTCGCGACGTGCGTCGAGCCCGAGCACGGCTTCGTGACGGAGCACTTCTCGCCGGCCGGCGGGCGCATGTATTTCACCGAGGCGAACGCGCGGCGCATCGACGCCGCCCGCCACGCGCTGCACCGGTGGCACGGCGCGGGGCTCATCGGTGATGACGCATTCTACATCCTCCTGGCCGCGCTCATCGAGGGCGCGGACCGCGCGGCGAATACGGCCGGCGTCTATGCGGCGTTCATCAAGCGGTGGCAGCCGAACGCGGCACGTCCGGTCTCCCTCGTGCCGGAGATGCCGACGGCCGGACCAGCCGGCGCGAGCGCGCATCGAGGCGACGCGACGGAGGTGGCGAGCCGCATTGGTGCGCTCGACCTGCTCTACGTGGACCCTCCGTACAACAGCCGCCAGTACGCGGGCTATTACCACGTTCCGGAGCTCATCGCCCGCGGGTGGTTCGATGAGCGGCCCGTGCTTCGTGGGAAGACCGGCCTCATCGCGCACCATGCGGAGCGCAGTGCCTGGTGCGCCACGCGGCGCGTGGCGCCGGCGTTCGCCGCGCTGCTCGGCGCGAC
>JBBJNN010000154.1:0-9699 GCA_037720885.1 Gemmatimonadaceae bacterium
GTGTCGCACGAGCTCCGCACCCCGCTCACCCTCACGATCGGGCCGCTCGAGGACCTGCGCTCGCGCGCCGGCGGCGACCCGCAGGTCGAGCGCTGGCTCGACATCGCGCTCCGCAACGCGCGCCGTCTGCTCCGGCTGGTGAACCAGATCCTCGACGTGGCGAAGCTCGAGGCGGGGGCGATGCGCCTCGCCCCGCGGCCGCTCGACCTCGCCCCGTTCACGCGGGGCGTCGTCGCCGCGTTCGCACCGGTGGCCGAGCGGAAGGGGCTCTGCCTGACGGTGGAGACGCCCGACGCGCTCCCCGGCGCGTTCGACGCCGACGCCGTCGAGAAGGTCCTGACGAACCTCCTGTCGAACGCCATCAAGTTCACGCCGGACGGCGGGGCGGTGCACGTCGCGCTCTCGTCCGACCGCGGGGCGGCGCGGCTGCTGGTGCGCGACTCCGGCCCCGGGATCCCCCCCGATCAGCTCGCCCACGTCTTCGAGCGGTTCTACCAGGCCGACGAGTCGACGACCCGCACGCAGCCGGGGACGGGGATCGGGCTCTCGCTGGTGAGGGAGCTCGTGGAGCTGCACGGCGGGACAGTCGCGGTGGAGGGCGGGAGCGCGGGGACGACGTTCACGGCGCGCATCCCGCCTGGCGTCGTCGCGGGGGGCGGGGTGGCCACGGGCGACCTCGCCGGCGCCCCCTCGATCGCCGCGCAGGTGGCGGTCGAGCACGCGGCGCGCGCGGCGCGGCCGTCCGACGACGCGCGCGGCGACGACGTCCCGACTCTCCTCGTGGTAGACGACAGCGCGGACCTCCGCGGCTACATCCGCGACCACTTCGCCCCGCGGTTCCGGGTGCTCGAGGCGGCGGACGGCGCGGAGGGGATCGCGCTCGCGCGCCGGCACCTCCCGGACGTCGTCCTCTCGGACGTGATGATGCCCGGCACCGACGGGCACGCGCTGGTGCGGGCGCTGCGGGGGAGCGCCGAGACGGACTTCCTCGCCGTCGTCCTGCTCACGGCGCAGGCGGGCGATGAGCAGCGGCTGGACGGCCTCGAGCGCGGCGCCGACGAGTACCTGACGAAGCCGTTCGAGATGCGCGAGCTCGACGTGCGCGTGCGGAACCTGATCGCCGCGCGGCGCCGCCTGCGCGACCGGTTCGCGCGCCCGCCGGCCGGGGGCGGGGACGTGCGCGCCGCCGCCCCGGCCGGCGTCGCTCCGGCCGACCAGGCGTACATGGCCCGCGTCCGCGACGCGATCCGGCGGGGGCTCGCCGACCCGGACTTCGGCGTCGGCGAGCTGGCGGACGCGGTGGCGCAGGACCGCTCGCACCTGTTCCGCCGCGTCAGGCAGCTCTTCGGCGAACCGCCGTCGGACCTCCTCCGGCGGATGCGCGTGGAAGCAGGGGAGCGGCTGCTCCTCGGCGAGCGCTCGGCGACGGTGACCGACGTGGCGTACGCCGTCGGGTTCAACAGCCTCTCGTACTTCTGCCGCTGCTTCCAGGAGGCGTACGGGGTGACGCCGGCGGCCTACAGGAGCCGGGCACCCGTCGCGCGCGAGTGAGCGCGGCCCCGGGCGACCGGGGAGAGCGACGTGCGTTGCGCCGGACGCCACCCAGGTTGCACGCAACGCCGCTCGTCTCACGCCGCAACGCGGCTGCTCAGTTCCGGCCGACGCCCCCGCTAGCGTGGTCCCGACTCCCACACCTGGAGAAGGCGATGCGCAGGGATCGGCGAATCACATGGATCGCGTGGACCGCGGCGGTGGTGGCGGCCACGAGCTTGGGCACGAGCTGTGGACCGGCGCCGGACGCCGCGACCCCCACCGACCCGGCGCCGTCGAGCGACGTCTCGCGCGACCGCGGCGGGGACCCGCACGGCAGGCACGGGAACGGCAAGGAGCCGACGACGCTCTACGTCTGGGCGAGCGACGTGGCGCGCGTCGCGCCCGACTTCCTCGCGGTGATCGACTTCGACCGCCACTCGCGGAGCTACGGCCAGGTGCTCCGGACGGTGCCGCTGCCGCCGCCGGGCAACGTCGGGAACGAGCCGCACCACTGCCACACCTCCGCCGACGAGACGATCCTCGCCTGCGGCGGGCTCCTGAGCGTGCTCAAGGGGCAGAACGACATCTTCTTCTTCGACATCACGGACGCCCGGCACCCCCAATTCCTCTCCTCCACGCGCGCCCCTAACTCGAGCGTCACCGACGAGTTCCTGGCGCTCCCGGGGGGCGGGTTCCTCGTCACCAACATGGGGTCGGCGACCGGCGGGGCGGGGGGGCGCGTCGTGGAGTTCGACGACCAGCTCAATCTCGTCGCCGAGTACCCGTCGACGCCGCCGGCGGACGGCGCGTTCAACCCGCACGGGATGGACGCCGACTTCGCGCGGAACCGGCTCGTGACGAGCGACTTCATCAACCCGGTGACGACGCTGAACGTGGTCCCGGGCGCCCCCGAGCTGCGAAGCTCGCTCCGGTTCTGGGACCTGGGGGCCCGCCGGATCACGCGGACGGTCGTCCTCCCCGACGCCGCCGGGACGATGGACGTGAAGCTCATCCCCGGCGACCCGCGCGGGCGGGCGGTGACGGCCAACATGTTCACGGGGCGCTTCTACACGGTCGACCCCACCGACGGCAGTTACGTGCAGGCGTTCGACGCCGCGACCGTCACGCCGCGCGTGAGCACGCCGGTGCCGGGCGGGCTGCCCGGGTTGCTGGCGGTGCCGCGGGGCGGGAGGCGCCTCATCTTCGCGACGATGATGGCGGGGCAGGTCGTGATGCTCGACATCACGGACCCGCAGCGGTTCCGGCAGCTCTCGGTGGTCAGCCTCGGCGAGGGCGCGGGCCCGCACTCCGTGCACCTCACGCACGACGGCAAGCGGCTCGTCGTCACCGACTACTTCCTCGACCAGGACGACTTCGGGAAGATCCACCTGGACGGCGACCGCAAGGTGCGGGTGCTCGAGGTCGGGGAGCGGCGCCTCAGCGTGGACCCGGCGTTCCGCGTGGCGGACTTCGACACCGCCTTCCCGACCGGGCCGGCGCGCCCCCACGGGATCGGCATGAAGTGACCGGCCGGACCGACGGGCGATGAACGCGCCGAGCGCGGACGGCGACGGGGGCGAGGACGGCGTGTCGCGCGCCCCTGCGCCCCGCCTCTCGCCGAGGGTACGGCTGGAGGCGGCGCTCCTCGACGCCGACCCGGCTGCGCCCGCCCCCGCGGCGGCGCTCGACGAGCGCGCGTGCCCGACGGTGCTCGTCGTCGCCGCCGAGGCGGACCTCCGGCGCTACGTCCGCGAGTGCCTGCGCGACCGGCCGGAGCTCTGCCTCGTCGAGGCGGCGACGATGTCCGCCGCGGTGGCGCTCGCCGCGCGGCACCCGCCGGCGTGCCTCGTCGTCGACGATCCGGAGCGCGACGTCCTCGCCGCGCTCGCGTCGCACCGCGCCGTCCTCCTCGTCGACGACGTGCCGCGCGACGCGCCGGCGTCGGCGACGCACCTCCGGCTGCTCGCCCGTCCGTTCTCGGCGAGGGAGCTCGTGGCGGAGGTCGACCGGCTGCTCGGCTAGCGGCCGGCCGCCGCGTCGGGGACGGGCATGCGCCCAACGCTCTACAGCTCGCCGCGCGGCAGCACGCGAGGCCGCGCTCCCACCCACGCATCCATACTCGGGAGGTCCCGTCTCGGGAGGTCCCGTGACCGTACAGCAGAAGATCACGCCGTTCATCGCGCCGGCGAACGACCAGACGCTCGGTGCCCACTTCGAGTCCTGGAGGCCCGACCCGACGCTGACGGCCAACCAGATGCCGGCCAATCGGGACTGGAACGGCCTGACGCTCAAGCCGATCTCGGCCGGGAGCGCATTGAAGCGGTGGCCCTGCCCCAGCTCCTCGAGCACATGATCAAGCACTGCTGGCAGCGCCCGTCGGTCAGCAACGCTGCCGTGCGCGGGCGAATCACCCTCGGGGGCACCACGCACCACGTCGACAGCTCGGGACAGCGCGTGTTCGGGGGGCGCCAGCTCGCTCACGATCTCCTCCGGAGCAGCGACAGCCCAGCGGACCGGCGCCGGGTGCAGGCGCGGGAGGCGGCGGGGCGGCACGTTCCGCAGGTGCAGCCGCTCGTCACGCAGGAAGCGGTGGGAGTCATGGCGGCACCCATCCGCGCCATACCGCATCTCCAGGGGATCGCCACCGACTGGAAGACGATGGAGGAGTTGCCGCGCGTCAACGCCTACACCTTCCGCGGCGACACGCGCGCACCGAGCGCGATCGCCGCGGCTGGCGGCTTCAGCCCGCCGATCACGCGGACGGACGTCTACTACATCGACTCCGTCGTGAAGCCTGCGTTCAAGAGCTACATGAAGCGCCGCTACGGGCAGGACGTCAGCGACGCGGACCTGACCAGAGCCATCAACCAGGTGGCCCCCGCGAACACCGACGAGCGCCAGGTGCTCAGCAACTATTTCGTGTGGCGCGCCATGACGCAGAACGAGGCGTTCCACCTCGGCCGGATGCTCGCCGACGAGGCGCTCAAGGGGTACATCTCGACCAGCCGCGCGGTCTTCGTCGCACGCTCGTTCGCCCGGGCGAACGGGCGGGCCTACCTCACGCGGGTACGCGGCAAATTCCTCGTGCCTGACAAGGGCGCGACGAAGTGGACGCAGATCTTCGGCGAGCAGGAGATCGCCCTGCCCGCCAAGCTGGAGTGGGACGACGTGTTCGGCTTCCGGCAGGTCGACGCCAGGGAGAATCTCGCCGGGCCGATCTACTTCCGAAGGGGCTTCGACGTCCACCGCATCGCGTTCGCGGAGGCGTACGATCTGCTGAGCGGCAAGCGCCAGAGTTAGGCGGCCGGCGCCGCCATGCCGCAAGCCCAACCGGCCCCGGTTTCTGGTCTCAGCGCCGCGCCAGCGCCCACGCGGCGTGCTCGCGCACGAGCGGCTCGTCATGCTCCAGCGCGGCTTCGAGTGCCGGGATGTCCTCAGCGGTGCCCACGTTGCCTAACGCGACGGCGGCGTTGCGCGCCAACCCGCGCCGCTTCGCGCGCTTCATCGGCGAGCCCGTGAATGCCGCACTGAACTCGGCCTGCGACATCGCCAGCAGCTCGCGGGCGAGCGTCCGTGCATCCTTGACGCCGTCCGCGCTGCCTAACGCCGCCCGCGGCGCGAAGGCCGGTTCCTTCACCGCCTCACTGAAGCGGACGTTCCACGGGCATACCGATTGGCAGATGTCGCACCCGTAGACCAGCCCGCCCACCCCCTCGCGCAGCTCGGACGGGATTGCGCCGCGCAGCTCGATCGTCAGGTACGAGACGCAACGCGTCGCGTCGAGCACCCGCGGCCCACGGATGGCGCCGGTGGGGCAGGCGTCGATGCACCGTGTGCACGTCCCGCAGCGGTCGGTCTCGAAGGGCGCGTCGGGCGCGAGGTCGAGGTCGAGCAGGAGCGCGCCGAGGAAGAAGAAGGAGCCGAGCCGAGGGTGGATGAGGTTCGTGTTCTTCCCGAACCAGCCGAGCCCCGCGCGGCGCGCCAGGTCGCGTTCCAGGATGGGGCCGGTGTCCACGTACGCCTTCCCTCGCACCTCGCGCCCCGCCTCGCGCTCCACCCACGCGTGCAGCTCGCGCAGTCGCTCCGTCATCACGTCGTGGTAGTCGTCGCCGCGGGCGTAGCGGGCGACGGGGCCGTCCGGCTCCCGGCCGCCGTAGTCCATGGCGACCACCACCGCGCTGGACACGCCGGCGTAGGGGAGGCGCGTGTCGCGGCGCTTGTCCGCCCACTTCGGGAGGTAGCCCATCTCCCCGGCGTACCCCTGGGCGAGCCATTCCTCGAAGTAGGGCGCGGTCTCGGCGGGCCCGAGCGTCGTGATGCCGGCGAGGTCGAAGCCGAGCCCGTAGGCCTGGGCCTTGAGCCGGCGCGCGAGTCCGGCGACGGCGACGCCACTCACCGCGTGCTCACCGCCGGTCCGCCACCCAGCGCGCGTAGCGCTCCACATCGTCCGCCGACGGGATCGCGTCATCGTCGCCGTAGGCGGTGTGCATGCGCCAGCGCACGTACTCGCGCGGCGGGAGGGGGAGGAAGGGGGGGCGGCGGTACCAGCGACGGGCGCGAAAATTCCACAGCACTCGCAGCAGGTCCACCGCGAGCGTCGGCGAGCGTAGTGCGCGCCCGGTGAGCGCGAGTGTGAGGCGTCCCCAACCCATAGAAAGGAATCTCACGGATCGAGCGTGCTCTATCAACTCATTGCACTCGTCGGCGCCGCGATGGTGCTCGCCGCGTACGTCGCGCTCCAGCAGGGGCGCCTCGCGCAGAACGACCGCTCCTTCAACCTGCTCAATTTCGCCGGCTCCGCGCTCCTCACGTGGATCGCCGTGCTCGACCGGCGATGGGGATTCATCCTCCTCGAGGGGGCGTGGGCCCTCCTTTCGCTCTGGGGGCTCGCGCGCGCGCGCGCCCCAGCACGTCCACCGTCTTGACACGGCGTGTCGCTTGCAACAGATTTGTTGCAGACACTCGAGACGGAGATTGCCATGGCGTCGCGCACGATCGGACGAACACCCCTTGGCCCGTTCACGTTGCTCGGCCAGGCTGCCGTGGATGCCGGCGAGGTCGCGTTCGGCACCCGCTCGGCTCTCGCCGAATGGGCGGGCACGCACCGGAGCCAGGTCACGCGGCTCGCGCGCGGGCAGGAGGTGGGCGGCGAGGAAGGATGGCGCCTCACCGCGCTCGCGTCCGTCGTATTCGCGCTGCTCACCGTCTACGAGCCCGACGCGATCCCCGGCTGGCTTCGCGGGAGCAACCCTCACCTCGGCGACCGCCGGCCCATCGACGTGCTGGCCGAGGGGGACGTCGCGGCTGTGATGGGGGCGGTGCAGGCGGCGCGCGTCGGCGTGTTCGCGTAGCCGGCGTATCACGCTCATGCCCTGGCGCTGCTTCCCGTGGAACCCGGAAGCGGCTGAAGGCGAGCCGTTCTCACCCACCTATCTCGCGCCGGGCCAGACGGTCGGACGGTTCGACCTGCATGACCGCCCCCCCGTCCGCTACCTCGCCGAGTCACCCGAGCACGCCATTGGCGAAACGCTGGCTCCATTCCGCGGCACCGGGTTCCGGCCCTCCTACCTGCGCCTGCGCCACCACCCACTCGCCCTCGTCGAAGTGACACTCGCCCCCGAGGTCGCGCGCCGGGTGGCCGATTGTACCGACCCGGCCACGCTCGCCGCGCTGGCACTCCGCCCCGATGAGCTGGCACACCACGACCGCACGGTCACCCAGGCCATCGCCCGCCGTCTGCACGACGATCCCGCACCCGGCGGCAGCCGCTACGCGGGGCTGCGCTGGTGGTCCGCGATCACCGGCGCATGGCACACCATCGTGCTCTTCACCGACCGCGCGCCAGCCGATTCGGTACGATTCGGCGCGCCACGCCCCCTCACCCCCGCCGACCCCGCCGTGCGGCACGTGCTGGCGGCGTTGGGGATACGGGTGCGATAGCGGATCGGCACTCGGCACTCGGGGCACTACGGACTCGGCACCAGGGACTCGGCACCAGGGGCTTCCAGGCAGCCTCCAGAGGGCCATGATGAATCATGGCCCTCTGGCAACAGCCCACAGTCGAACCCCGAACCCCGAACCCCGAACCCCGAACCCCGAATCTCGAGTCCCGACACCCGAGTCCCGATGTATGTTGGAGCACTGAATCCGGAGACGACTCGATGCCTGTGCGGCCCTGGCTGGACAACTACGACCGCGGCGTTCCGCAAACCCTCGTGCCGTACCCGGAGGAGACGTTGCTCGACGTGATCCGTGCGCGCGTGACGGAGCGGCCGGGTGCGGCGGCGCTCCGATTCGAGGGGGCGGTCACGAGCTATCGCGACCTCCTGCGGCGGGGGGAGGCGTTCGGCGCCGCGCTCGAGGCGCTCGGTGTCCGGCCCGGCGACCGCGTGGCGCTCGTGCTCCCCAACTGCCCGCAGTTCGTGATCGCCGAGGTGGGCGCGTGGCTCGCGGGCGCGATCGTCGCGCCGGTGAACCCGACCTATCCGGCGGAAGAGATCGGCGAGCTGATCGCGCGTGCGGGGGCGACGGTGGCCGTCGTGCTCGCGCCATTCTACGACCCGATCAAGCGGGTGCAGGCGCGGACGTCGCTGCGCCGCATCATCGTGGCGTACGTGCGCGAGGCGCTGCCGTTCCCGAAGTCGCTTCTTTTCCGCCTCGTCCGCGAGGGAAAGGATGGGCACGGCACGGGGCCGCGCGATGGTGACCTCACCATGCGTTCGCTCCTCTCGGCCCAGCGCGGCCGGCGGCCGGCCGCCGCGCCGCCGCGCCCCGCGGACCCGGCCGTGCTCCTGCCTAGTGGCGGGACGACGGGGACGCCGAAGTGGGTCGTGGGCACGCACGGCGGCCTGTCGGTTGCCGGCCGCCAGCTCGCGGTATGGCTCGACGCCAAGCTCACCCGGTGGCAGGACACACTCCTCCTCCCGCTCCCGCTCTTCCATGTATACGGCGCGGCCGGGGTGCAGTCGCTCGCGTTCGCGCGCGGGCTCTCGCTCGGCCTCATCGCGAACCCGCGCGACACGAAGGCCCTCCTCGCCACGATCCGGCGCGAGAAGCCGGCGTTCCTCTGCGCGGTGCCCACGCTCCTCACGGCGCTCATGTCCCACGCCGACTCGGCGAAGACGAAGCCGGCGTTCCGCTCGGTGAAGCTCTGCTTCTCCGGCGCCGCCCCGCTGCTCGCCGAGACGCGGCGGCGCTTCGAGGAGATGACGGGAGGCGTGGTGATGGAGGGCTACTCCCTGACCGAGGCGCAGATGGCCGTCGTCGCCAACCCGGCCTCGGGCGAGAAGAAGACCGGGAGCGTCGGCATGCCGCTCCCCGATGTGGACCTCCGCCTCCTCGACGTCGAGACCGGCACGCACGAGGTGGCGCACGGCGAGCAGGGCGAGGTGACCGTCGCGGCGCCGCAGCTCATGCGCGGCTACTGGGAGCAGCCGAGCGAGACGGCCGAGGTGCTGAAGCCGGACGACGCCGGGCGTATCTGGCTGCACACGGGGGACATCGGCTACCTCGACCCGCAGGGCTACCTCTTTCTCACGGACCGGAAGAAGGAGCTGATCAAGGTCTCGGGCTACCAGGTGTGGCCGCGCGAGGTGGAGGAAGCGATCTCGGCGCACCCCGCGGTGCTCGAGGCCGGGGTGTCGAGCGTGATGAGTCCGGTGAAGGGCGAGGTACCGAAGGCGTGGGTAGTGCTGCGGGAGGGTGCGATGGCGACGCCCGAGGAGCTGCGCACGTTCTGCCGCGACCGGCTCGCCCCGTACAAGGTGCCGGCGCAGGTGTCCATCGTCCCCGAGCTGCCGAAGTCCGCTGTGGGGAAGGTGCTGCGGCGCAAGCTTCGGGAGCTCGACGCGAAGCCCGCGGCGGCGGTCAGCTCCGTGCCGTCTTCGCCGCCGGCGTGACGGGGGCAAGCGACTGGAGATACATCCAGATCGCGCGGAGCTCGGTCTCGGACAGCCGCGCGAGCTGTGGCCAGGGCATGTACTTGCCATCGAGCTTCCGGCCCGCGGGCGTGACCCCGGTACGGATCGCCCGGAGGAAGTCAGCCTCCGACCAACGGCCCACCTGGCCGCCGCGCGTGAGGTTTGGGGCTGGGGGACTGCCGGGCTCGCCGCTCTGACCGCCGGAGAGCTTCTCCCCGTGGCACCCGGTGCACGCCTCCGCGAGATA
>JBBJNN010000155.1:0-9653 GCA_037720885.1 Gemmatimonadaceae bacterium
CGGCCCTCCACCGCGAGATCGCCGAGCGCGGGGTGGTGGTGTCGGAGGAGCTACCCGGCGCGCGCGCGACGCCCGGCTCGTTTCCCAAGCGGAATCGGATCATTGCCGGTCTCGCGACGCTCACGATCGTCGTCGAGGCAGGCGCCAAGAGTGGCGCGATGATTACCGCCGGGCGCGCGCTCGATCTCGGGCGCACTGTTGCTGCGGTCCCCGGCGCCATAGACGCTCCGCAGAGTGTCGGATCAAACGAGCTCCTCCGCGACGGCGCGGCGGTGATCGCGGACGTCGCCGACGCGCTGACGCTGGCAGGCCTGACCCCGGGTGCGCGTCGCGACCCTGCGTTCGGCTCCGCGGCGGAGGGCGCGGTCTGGCTCGCGCTCGCGGGCGGCTCGGCGAGCCTCGAGGCGCTCACGTCGCGTGCCAATCTTCCAGTGCGCGACTGCCTGACCGCCGTGACGGCGCTCGAGATGGCCGGCGTCGTCGAGTGCGCCCCCACCGGCGAGATACGCCGCCGCTAGCGCGTCGCGGAGCGGCGGCGTCGCAACCCGAGGGCGCTTGCGCGAGCGGCGGCTCGGCGGCAGTGGGGCGTTCGCGTGCGACGGCGAAGTGATGGCGAGACGACGCGAGTATATTTCGCCCGATGGGCTCGCCCCGTCACAGCCACTCGCTCATGACGCAACTCGATTATCGCGCCCGCATCTACGACAGTTACGTCCACGCTCGCGACACCGCGCTCGCTCCGGCGTCTGTCGAGGGATTCGCGTCGCGCGCGCCCTACCTCCGGCGCCTCGTACGCGATCACTTCCCGCGCGACCGATCCGCGCCCGTGCTCGAGCTGGGTTGCGGCCATGGGACTCTCATCTACTTCGCGCGTCTGGCTGGCTACACAGATGTCACGGGTGTGGACCGGTCGCCGGAACAGGTCCTCGAGGCGGAGCGACTCGGGATTGACGGTGTGCGCGAGGGCGACCTGATGGAAGTGCTCCGCGCGGTTCCGGACGAGGCGCTCGAGCTGGTGATCGCGTTCGACGTGATCGAGCATTTCACGCGCGAGGAGCTGCTCCCCTTTGCGGACGAAGTGCGCCGGGTGCTGCGCCGCGGCGGCCAGTGGCTGATTCATACGCCGAACGCCGAGTCGCCGTTCTTCGGGCGTATTCGCTACGGTGATCTCACGCACGAGCAGGCCTTCACGCGCACGTCGATGGGGCAATTGCTCCTCTCGTCTGACTTTGCGTCCTATCGGTGCTACGAGGATTCCCCTGTCATCCACGGCGTTGCGAGTGCGCTCCGTTACATCGTCTGGAAGGGAGTACGTGGGCTGCTTCGAGTCTACCTCGCGGCGGAGACGGGAAGCCGCGACCCATCGTTCATTCTCAGCCAGAACTTCCTCACCGTGGCGGTGAAGTGACGGCGGCCTTCCGCTTCGCGGTCGCGGTTCCGTCGTATCTCGGCGCGCCGGTCATTGAGCCGACACTCCGGTCGCTTCTCGCGCAGACGTGCGGGAACTGGGTTTGCGTCGTCGTGAACGACGGCGCGGAGGATGGCACGGCGGAGATCGTACGTCGCATCGCCGACCCGCGAATCCGCTACGTGAGCGACGGGCAACGGCGCGGCCAGTTCGGTAACTTCAACCGCGCGCTGATCGAGGCGCTCGCCGAACGTGCCGATGCCGTTCGGCTGCTGTGCGCGGACGATGTGCTCTACCCCCACGATCTCGCCGACATGGCGCGCTTGTTCGGGGAGCACGACGGCGTCGGGCTGGTCGCGACGCACTACGATGGGATCGATGCCGCCGGCACGCTTCTCTTCCGCGCCGAGGTCGGCGATCGTCCCGATCACATCATGCGCGGTCGCGACTACTTGCTGCGCGGGCTCGCTGTCGGGAACACCATTGGCGGCCCCAGCTCGGTCGCTATCCGGCGCCAGGCATTCGACACGGCCGGCATCTTCGACACGCGCGTCAACCACTCCGGCGAGTCCGACCTCTGGCACCGCGTCGCGGCGGCGTGGGACATCGCCTGGGTCGGTCGCCGGCCCGGCTTCCAGTACCGCTTTCACGACGCGTCCATCACCGGACGCGGCAAGTTCAGCGTCGCGAAGTTCACGGACCCGATCCAGCTCGTGCGCCGAGTCGCCTCGACCGAAGCGCTGTTTGGGCCGCGCTGGTGGGTGCACCAGTACACCATCGGGCGCCTCCACGCGATCAACGTGCAGTTGATCGCGATCATGGCGGCCAAGGGGCGGTGGGACGGTGCGAAGGCAGGTCTCACCGCATCGCTGCGCGAAGGCCTGATCGTTTACATCCCGTTCTGGCTCCCTCGCATCCCCTACCAGCTCGCTCGTCTCGCGCTCGGCCTGCCCGCCAATCGGCGACTGCTCTGGCGCGGCGTGCATGAGGGGCTCCAGCCGCACCGCGTTCCGGTGGGGCAAGACGCTGCCGCACAGCCGCGGCGCGCGGATCTCGCGCCGCCGGCAAGCACGGCTCCCCCTGCACGCTGACGCGCCGGCCGGAGCGCCGCGACACGTATATGTCCACGTGCCCTTCTGCGCCCGTCGCTGTTCCTACTGCGACTTCAGCATCGCTGTCCGCCGCACTGTGCCCGTGGGTGAGTACATCGATGCTCTGGCACGGGAGCTCGCGCTGCGCACGTCACGGGGCGAGCGCTGGCAGGTAGACACGCTGTATCTTGGCGGCGGAACACCGTCGCTCCTCGGCGCTCACGGCGTGCTACGCGTCCTCGAGGTGCTGCGCTCGCATTTCGACCTCGCGCCAGATGCCGAAGTGACGCTCGAGGCCAATCCGGATGACGTCACGGCTTCGGCCATCACTGCCTGGCGTGCGGGCGGCATCAACCGCCTCTCACTCGGCTCCCAGTCGTTCGATGACCGCGTGCTCGGGTGGATGCACCGAACCCATGTCGCCGGCCAGATCGGCCGGGCGGTCGAGCTGGCGCGCGAGGGCGGCATCGCCGATTTCTCGCTCGATCTCATCTTCGCATTACCGGCGGCGCTCGAGCGGGATTGGGCGAGCGACTTGGAGCTGGCCGTCGCGCTCGAGCCAACTCACCTCTCGGTTTACGGCCTCACCGTCGAGCCGGCGACCCCGCTGGGCCGGTGGCGCGACCGGGGCGAGGCGATCGAGGCGCCCGAGGAGGAGTATGAATCGGAATTCCTCGCGGCCCATGCAGCGCTGAGCGCGGCTGGCTTCGATCACTACGAGGTGTCGAGCTATGCGGCGCGTGGCCGCCGTGCACGCCACAACTCGGCCTACTGGCGGCGCGTGCCGTACGAGGGTTTCGGCCCCTCCGCGCACGCGTTCGATGGGCAGGTTCGCCGGTGGAACGTGGCGCCGTACGCGGAGTGGGTCCGGCGGCTCCAGGGTGGTAACGACCCTCTCGGCGGCAGCGAGCGGCTCTCCGAATCTGACGTGCTGGCGGAACAGGTCTACCTGGGGCTGCGTACCACAGAGGGCCTACCGACCCCTCTCGTTTCCCCGGCACAACTCGACCTGTGGCAAGCGGCGGGTTGGGCTAGCGTACGCGGTGAAACGCTGGCGCTGACACCAGATGGATGGTTGCGGCTTGACGCGTTGGCCGCCGGCTTGACACTCATCGGAAGTCATTACTAGGTTGAGACTTATGGACGTTCCCCAGCTCAACGAGCGCGAGCGCCGCGTACTCGAGGCGGTGATCCGATCGTATGTGGAGACCGCCGAGCCGGCGGGCTCGCGCATGATTTCGCGCCGTTTCGGGCTCGGGGTGTCGCCGGCGACCATCCGGAACACCATGAGCGACCTGGAGGACAAGGGGTTTCTCTTTCACCCACACACCTCGGCAGGTCGTGTCCCGACCGACATGGCCTATCGCGTCTACGTGGACTCGCTGATGCGGATCCATACGCCGGACCTCGAGGCGCACGACCGCATGCGCGGTGAGCTGTCTACCGGGGGCGCTGGCATCGAAGCGATCTTACGCCGCGCGGCGCAAATGCTCGGCGTGCTTACGCAGGAGCTCGGGGTCGCGATCGGTCCCAGCTTCGAGGATCTCGTTCTCGAGCGGCTGGAGCTGATCCGTGTGTCGAGCGAACGGCTGCTCCTCGTGCTCCGGCTGCGTGGCGGCGCGGCCCACACACTCTTCGTCGAGGCACCGGGCGAGATCGCCGGGACAGCCCTGGCCACCGTTGCCATGGTGCTGAACGAGCGGCTTGGCGGCCTGTCGCTTCGGGAGATCCGGCGGACGTTGGGGTCGCGTTTACGCGATGCGGAGACGGCAAGCGACGCGCAGGAGCTGCTCAACATCTTCATTCAGGAAGGCGAGCAGATCTTCGACGTCGCGCCTCCGCTCGTGCGCGATGTCGTGCTCGGCACGACGTCCGTGCTTGCCGAGCAGCCCGAGTTCGCGAGCAGCGACGGGATGCGCAAGCTCCTCGCTCTCACCGACCGGCCGCAGGCACTGGGAGACCTGCTCCGCCGCCGCGACTCTGCGCCCGGCATCACGATCACCATCGGGCGAGAGCACAACGATCCGACACTCGCGCAGCTCACCCTCGTGACCGCCGAGTATCACCTCGGTGGCCTGGCGGGCGTGATCGGTGTGATTGGCCCGACGCGGATGCCCTATGAAAAAGTGATCTCGCTCGTGACGCACACGTCGCGGCTCATGACCGATCTGCTCGCGTAGGCGACAGGTTGGACGAACCGGCGCGTTGATCCTGACAATTTGAGACATGGCTGATTTTTACACGACATTGGGTGTCCCCCGCGACGCGACTGACGAGGCGATCAAGCAGGCCTACCGGAAGCTCGCGATGAAGTTCCACCCGGATCGCAACGCCGGCGCACAGGAAGCCGAGGAGAAGTTCAAGGAGATCACCGAAGCGTACGACGTGCTGCGGGATCCTCAGAAGCGCGCTGCCTTCGACCGGTACGGTGAGGCCGGGCTTCGCGGTGGCGGCTCTGCCGGCTTTCACCACGTTGATCTCACCGAAGCGCTCGGGATCTTCATGCGCGATTTCGGCGGGATGAGTGGGCTGGATGAGCTGTTCGGCGGTGGAGGCGGCGGTCGCGGGCGCGGCGGGGCCCGCACCGGCGCCGATGTGAAGGTCTCGATTCCCCTGACGCTCGGCGAGGTGGCTGCGGGCGTCGAGAAGTCGTTCACGATCAAGGTGCTCGATCCGTGCGACCGCTGCGAGGGAAGCGGCGCCGAGCCCGGCTCGAAGACGTCGCGCTGTGGAACGTGCGCGGGGAGCGGGGAGGTGCGTCGCGCTCAGCGGTCGTTCTTCGGTCAATTCGTGAGCGTTGCCCCGTGTCCGACATGCGCGGGACAGGGGAAGGTGATCGACAGCCCGTGCAAGCGCTGCAAGGGCGAGGGACGCACGCGCGCCGATCGGACGATTCCGGTGGCGATTCCGGCAGGCGTCTCCACCGGGCAGTACATCACGCTCCGCGGAGCCGGCAGCGTCGGGCCGCAGGGCGGCGGCCGCGGCGACATCCTTGTCGTCTTCAATGTCGCCGAGGACACTCGCTTCGAGCGCGATGGCGAAGATCTGTATTGCGAGGTTCTCGCGACGTACCCACAACTTGTGCTCGGCGCCGACATCGAGGTGCCGACCCCGTCCGGCGCACCGTTCTCTCTCCGCGTACCCTCGGGCACACAGAGCGGCCAGGTGTTCCTTGTGCGCGGGCGCGGCCTGCCGCGCGTGAACGCGAAAGGGGAGGGCGACCTGCACGTGCGCGTACAGCTCTGGACCGCTCAGTCGCCGAGCGACGACGAAACGAAGCTCCTTCGGCAGCTCGAGTCACTACGCGCGGGCCCTCCCGCCGCACAGCCGAAGGGCTTCTGGTCGAAGGTGAAGGAGACACTTGGAGCGTGACGCGCACCGCGCCGCCGTTCGTGTCCTCGCGTGAGATGGATCGCGCTGCGAGTGTACGGAGCCGACGGGGTGGGGCGAGATGAGATCATCCAGGCGCTCGTGTTGGCGGGCGCCGGTGGGGTGCACGAGGATGGCGATGCGCTTGCCACGTTCGTGGTGGATGGAACCGATCTCGAGTTCGTGCGGCGCATCGTAGAGCGCTGGGGCGCGTCACTCGACGCGCGCGAGATCGGCGAAGTGGATTGGAGTCGCGCATGGACGACTCAGGTCGGCATCCAGCGGATCGGGGGCATTACCGTCGCGCCGCCGTGGCTCGCCCCGTCGGACGATGCCGGCGCGGTCATCATCGAGCCGGCGATGGCGTTCGGGACAGGTGAGCATCCGACGACGCGCGGCGTGATCCGGCTCATGCAGCGCTTCGTGAACGCGGGCGATGTGGTCGCCGACATCGGGGCCGGGAGCGCGATCCTTTCGATCGCCGCGATCAAGCTCGGCGCGGCGCGCGCATTCGCGATCGAGCTCGACGCCGACTCCATCGGGAATGCCGAGGAGAATGTCGAGCGCAATGGTGTCGCGCACCGCATACGGGTCATCGAGGGCGACGCGGCCGTCCTGCTCCCACTTGTCGCACCGGTGCGCGTCGTGCTCGCGAATATCATCTCGTCGGTACTCGTCGCCCTCTCCCCGGTGATCCGCGCGGCGCTCGCGCCGGGTGGTTGCGCGATACTCAGCGGAATACTCGTGAGCGAGCGCGCTGACATGCTCGCCGCGCTCACCGGCGATGGGTGGACGACCCTCGCCGAGGATGAGGAAGGAGACTGGTGGAGCACGGCGATCACGCCCCGGTAGCCACGTTCTTCAGCTCGGAGCCTCTGATCGCCGGCCGAGTCGTCACGCTTGACGAGGATGAGGCGCACCATGCGCGCGTCCGGCGCGTGCCGATCGGGGCGGTCATCCGCGTCATTGACGGTGCGGGCGCGGTGGCGGTCGGTACGCTGGCGCGACTTGCCAAAGCGCACGCCACGGTCCAGGTCGACGCCGTCGTGATGGAGGAGGCGGCACCCGAGATTCACCTGCTGGTGCCCATTGCCGATCGCGATCGCATGCTGTGGTTGGCGGAGAAGACCGCCGAGCTGAGTGCGGCGAGTTGGCGCCCCGTGCTCTGGCACCGGTCGCGCAGTGTGTCGCCCCGGGGCGAGGGCCTTGCGTTCCAGGCGAGAGTTCGCGCGCGGATGACGGGTGCGCTGAAGCAATGCGGCGGCAGCTGGCTCCCCGCGATGCATCCCGACGCCCCGCTCGAGCGCGCCATCGCCGCGGCGCCGGCCGGCGCGAGATGGTTGCTCGATGCCGCGGGCGCGCCAGCGCATGACGTGACGGTCAGCGCACCGCTCACCCTCGTGCTCGGCCCGGAGGGCGGCCCGGAGGTAGCCGAGCGGGCGGCACTCGTTGCCGCTGGCTTCGCTCCGGTCTCGATCTCGGCCCATACGTTGCGCTTCGAGACCGCCGGCATCGCGGCGCTCGCCATGGCGCACGCGGCACTGTCCACTTCCCCGGAGGGAATGCGTGAGCTCTGATTGTCTCTTCTGCCGTATCGTCAGCGGCGAGGTCCCCGCGGCGATCGTCGCGCAGAACGAGTATTGCATCGCCTTCCGCGACATCAACCCGCAGGCGCCCGTCCATCTCCTGGTAATTCCGCGAGCTCACGTACGGAGCTTGAGCGATGCGACCGACGCCGCGCAGATCGGCCAGGTCGCGCTCTTTGCCGCCGAGGTCGCGAAGCACGAAGGCATTGCCGAGTCTGGCTATCGAACTGTCATCAACACGAACGCCGACGCCGGCCAGACGGTCTTCCATATTCATGCGCACGTACTCGGTGGGCGGCGCCTCGCATGGCCGCCAGGGTGACCGGCGGCCCGCTCCGGCGGGGCGGTGTATCTTTCCTGGCCCAACCGCGCGAAGCCGTAGGCGCGGCCGCGCCACCGCTCGTCAGTCGCTCATGAACTCTCACGCCCTGAACGTCCTCGAGTTCCCGCGAGTCCTTGCCATCGTCGCCGAGCGTGCAGGCTCCGGACTGGGTGCCGAGCGCGTGCGCGGATTGACGCCGACGGTGGACCGAGACTGGATCAGGGATGAGCACGGTCGCGTCGCTGCTCTGCGCGCGCTCGCCGCGAGTGAGGGAGGGTGGAGCGCCGAGCCCATTCCCGATCTTGCCGCGCCGCTCGCGCGCCTGCGCGTGCCGGGCAGCGTACTCGCCGGCAATGAGTTCTTGCAAACCAGCGTGCTCCTCCGCTCGTCGCGACGGACGCGCGAAGCGCTCACGGATGTCCGGCGGCAGAGCGTCGCGACGGCGGTGCTCGGCGCGATCGCCAGCCGCCTCGTGGCCGATCGTCCTGCCGAGTCGGCGATCGAGCGGACAATAGATGGCGACGGGCTGGTGAAAGACGATGCGTCGCCGCAGCTCCGGCGAATCCGGCGCGAGCTGCGCGGCGCGCAAGCAGAGCTCGTGCAACTGCTCGAGCGCGCGATGGCCCGACTCGATGCGCATCAGCGCGTGCCCGACATGTCGGTCACTGTCCGCAATGGGCGATACGTGATCCCGGTGCGCCGTGAGGCGCGTGGGTCCGTAGGAGGCATTGTTCACGATGAATCGGCTACGCGCGGCACGCTGTTCGTGGAGCCTCCCGCGGCCGTAGAGTTTGGAAACCGAATTCGCGAGCTCGAAGCAGACGAGGCGCGCGAAGTTCAGCGCATCCTGCGCGAGTTGTCTGACGCGCTTCGCCCGCTTCAGGGAGCGCTCGTAGACGCGCTGGAGGCGCTGGTTGAGCTCGATGCGCTCTACGCGCGCGCGCGGTTCGCCGAGGAGTTCGACTGCGTGACGCCGGAGCTGGCCACGCCGGCTGACGGCTTCGACCTTCGGGCAGGGCGACACCCGCTCCTGCTCGCGCGCGGCGGGCACGTGGTACCGTTCGATCTGGAAGTGACGGCGGCCGAGCGGACATTGCTCCTCTCCGGGCCGAATACCGGCGGCAAGACGGTGCTGCTGAAGGCGCTGGGACTGATCTCCGCGCTGACGCAGGCGGGTGTCCCGGCACCCGTCGGCGGCGCGAGCCGCGTCGCCATCTTCGATGATTTCTTTGCCGACATCGGCGACGAGCAATCCATCCAGGCCAGCCTCTCCACCTTCAGCGCGCACCTGAAGAATCTGGGTGAGATCCTCGAGGCCGCGACGTCCGACTCGCTCGTGCTCGTCGACGAACTGGGCTCGGGCACTGACCCGACCGAAGGCGCGGCTCTCGGCTGGGCGATTCTCGAGGAGCTCACCGCGCGCGGCACGATCACGGTGGCGACCACGCACCTCGGCGCGCTCAAGCTCCTTGCGACGGAAAACGCGCGCGTGGTCAACGGCTCTCTCCAATTCGACGAGGAAGCGCTGGCGCCCACGTACCGCCTGATCAAGGGCATCCCGGGCCGTTCGTACGGCCTGAGCATCGCGCGACGGCTCCGGCTTCCGGAAGGGACGCTGCGGCGTGCGGAGGAGCGGCTCCCACGAGGGGAGCGGGACGTGGGTGCGCTGCTGGCGGACCTGGAGCTGCGGGAGGCCACGCTGGCGGAGCGCGAAGCGGCGTCGGAGCGCGCGCTTGCCGGCGCCGAGTTGCGGCTCGCGAATGCCGAGGCGCGCGAGCGCCTCCTGCGAGCCGAAGAGCGCGCCCTCGAGAAGCGGGCGCGCGAGGGCGCGCGCGAGTATCTACTCGAGGCGAGGACCGAAGTCGAGCGCGTGATTC
>JBBJNN010000156.1:0-961 GCA_037720885.1 Gemmatimonadaceae bacterium
GCTCCGGTGTGCGCGCTGATGATGACGGGCGCGTCGGGGGCGGAGGGTAGATTCGACGTCGGGGGGGGGGCCCCGTCGCGCGATTCCAATCCGTCGCGCGATTCCAATCCGTCGCGCGATTCCAAGCCGTCGCGCAGCCGATCGGTGACGCTCAGGCCATCCGGGGATGGCATCGTGTTTTCGGGGGGGGGCCCCCGCGGCGCCAGATCTCCCTTCGTCCACACCGCGATCACCGGCGCCGCCGTCAGCGCCCGCACCCGCGCCGTCGCGTCGTCGAGCGTCGCCGCGTCCTCACCGCACGCGAGCGCGAGATCCGCGCGCGCGAGCCAGCCCTCGCTCACTTCGATCCCCAGCCGCTCCACCACGTCCCGCGTCGCGCGCAGGCCGGCCGTATCGATCAGCCGCACCGGCCAGGCTCCCACGTCGAGCACCGCCTCGAGCGCATCGCGCGTCGTGCCGGGCACGTCGGTCACGATCGCGCGCGCGTGCCCCACGAGCGCGTTGAAGAGCGACGACTTCCCCGCGTTCGGCGCCCCGGCGATCACCACCACCGCGCCCTCGCGCACGAGCTCCCCGGTATCCGCCGTCGCCAGGAGCCTGTCGAGCTGCGCGATCACCACGGCCGTCGCCTCCGCCACGCGCGCCGGAGGCACGGGCCCATCGTCCTCCTCCGGAAAATCAATGTCGTACGCGATGAGCGCCTCGAGCTCGAGGATCGCATCGCGCAGCGCCGCGATCCGGCGCGAGAGCCCGCCATCGAGCTGCGCGAGCGCGGCGCCGTGCATCGCCCGCGACCGCGCATCAATGAGATCGCCCACCGCCTCGGCCTGCAGCACGTCGAGCCGTCCGTTCACCACCGCTCGCCGCGTGAACTCGCCCGGGAGCGCCGAGCGCGCGCCGGCCGAGATGAGGGCAGCGAGCGCGAGCGCAGGGACGACCGCGCCGCCGTGCAGCGTGAGCT
>JBBJNN010000156.1:971-8330 GCA_037720885.1 Gemmatimonadaceae bacterium
GCTCTACCATGTCCTCGCCCGTGTAGGAGCGAGGCGCGGCGTACACCGTCACCACGCCATGGTCTACGGGCACCCCCGTCTCCGGATGCGCGAGCGCGGCGAGGTAGGCCGAGCGCGGCGCAGGGCGCCAGGGGGAGAGCACGCGTTCGGCGATCGCGTGCGCGCGCGGGCCGCTCATCCGCACCACCGCCAGCGCGCCGCGCCCCGGGGGCGTGGCGACCGCGGCGATCGTGTCGTCGGCGAGCGCGAGCGGCGAGGCGGTCATCGACGCACCTACGATGAGCTCACCCCAGGGCGACGTCGAAGCTCGTCCCCGGCTCCAGGATCTTGATGTCCGCCTTCCGCGCGTGCGTGTCGACGCGTGCGCGGAGTCGCCCGATCGCGGCGAAGGGGCCCGCGGTGACGTGCCGGAACGTTCCCCAGTGGTAGGGGATGAAGTAGCGCGCGCCGAGGCGCTCCCAGAGCGTGAGCGCGTCGTCGGGGGTGAGGTGCCCCTTCCGGAAGCCCGGCTTCCACCACGGTGCGTGGCCGATCGGGAGGAGCGCCAGGTCGAGCTCTCGCCCGCGCGCGCGGAGCTCCTGCTCGACGATGCGATGGCTGTCCGGCGTGAGGGCGGTGTCGCCGGCGAAGAAGCATGCGCGCGCGCCATCGTCGAGCAGGTACATGTTGGCTGCGCTCCGCCACCGGTCCACGGCGTAGCGACTCCCGAGATGCTTCGCCGCGGCCGCAGTGACGCGGAGCGTGCCGCCGATCGTCACCGAGTCGCCGGGCGCGAGCGGGCGTGCCTGCTCGTACCCCATGCGATTGAGCCAGCGCGACACCGCCGGCGGCGCGTAGAGCGGCACATCGCGCCGGAGGCCGTTCAGCGAGTGGAAGGAGAGATGATCCGCGTGCGCGTGCGTGAGGAGGATCGCGCTCAGCGCCGGCAGCGCGTCGAGCGCGATCCCCGGTGCGCTCACCCGCGGGAGGACGCGCGCGAGATGCGGGTCGAAGTTCGGGTCCGTGAGGATGCGCACGCCCCCGAACTCGATGAGGAGCGTCGCGTGGCCGATGTAGGTGATGCGCACGGAGCGACGACCGGAGCGAGCGACGACCGTCTGACCGCCTACCCCTTCGCCACCCGTGGCGCCGCTACCGGCACGGCCTTCGCCGGCGTCGTCTTCGCCCGCTCCTTCGCGATCAGCCACTGCTGCGGGAGCGAGGCCAGGTTCTGCACGGCGTAGTAGAGGTTGAGCCCGCTGGCCAGGTTGTGCAGGGCGAACAGCATCACCCCCGGGAGCATGTAGCTCATCATCTTCGCCTGGGGGTTCGGCGGCGCGTTCCGCATCCCGATCCAGCTCAGGAGGTACATCGACACCGCCATCAGCACGGGCAGGATGTAGTAGGGGTCCTTCTGCGAGATGTCGCCGAGCCAGAGGAATGGGACGCCCCGGAACTCGATGGTGTTCTGGAAGACGAAGAAGAGCGCGAACAGCACCGGCATCGGGATGAGCATTGGCAGGCAGCCGAGGACCGGGCTCATCGGACTCATCTTGTGCTTGCGGTAGAGCTCCATCATCGCCGCCTGCTGCTTCTGCGGATCGCTGCCGAGCCGCTTCTGAATCTCCTGCATCTCGGGCTGCAGCGCCTGCATCTTCAGGCTGCTCCGCATGGCACTCTGGTTGAGCGGCCAGAGGATGAGGCGGACGGCGATCCCGAAGATCACCAGCACCCAGCCGTAGCTCAGCTTGAGCTGGTCGTGCATCCAGAGCAGCATCCGCATGCAGATCGTCGCGAATGGCTGCACGAACCCCCGCAGCCAGCCGCCGTACGGATTCACGTGATCGAAGTCCCGGCCGATCGCGCGCAGGCGTCGCCACTCCTGCGGGCCCGTGTACATCTCGAACGCGAACCGCCCCGAGGCGAGCGGCTGCGTGATCGTCGCGGCCGCGTTCAGCGCGGGGTCGCGCTTCGCGCGCAGCGCCGGCGCGATCGCAAGGTCGGTGAAGGGGCGCGGCCGCGCAGCCGCGCACGCCTGCGCCGCGGCGGCGTCACCCGTGCGTGCGCAGGCCGCCGCGCTCATCGCGCTATCCGGGGTGAGGAGCGCCACCAGGAAGTACTTGTTCTTGCTCGCCACCCACGTGTATGGCCCATCGCGCTCGGTCTGCGCGCGCGCCGTGTCGAGGCTGGCGAAAGCGATGGAGCGCGCATCGTCGCGCACGGGCTTCGCCACGTACGCGAGGTGGCGGATGTCGTCGAGCGAATCCACCTCCTCCGACCGTACACCGTTCGGGAGCGTGATGAGGAGCGCCCCGCCGCGCGCGCCCGTCACCTCGCCGCTCACGCGCACGAGGTAGGAATCCGGCGCGAACGTGTAGGTGATGATCGCCTCCGACGCCGGTCCGACCGGCGCGCGGAAGACGAGTGGCGCCGCGCCTCGCCCGACACCCGCCACGGTATCCACCGCGAACGGCATCCGGTCGAGCGGCACCGTGTCCGTGCCAGCGAGCAGGCGGAAACGGAGGAGCGGCATGCCCTCGCGCGCGAGCTCCACCTGGCGGGCGCGGTTGGCGAGCGAGCGGTAGCCGGGCAGGAGCGCCCCCACGGGCATTGCACCCACCGTGCTGAACCGGTAGACCACGCGACCGGTAGCGACGGTGATCGTGTCCACCGTGGCCGCGGCGCGGCCCGCGGCGGACGTGTCGGTGCCGCCGAGCGTGCCGAGCGTGCCGGGCGCGGCGACCGCGGCGCCGGCTGGCGAGAGCGAATCGATACGCGCGCCGGCCACCCCCACCGTCGCGGGTGTGCCGGCGGCGGGTGCGCCGGCAGCGCGTGCCCCCACCGCGGCTCTCCCCGCCGGGATCGGCCGCTTCGCGGCCGGCGCGGGGAAGATCCTCGGGACGAGGAGGACGACGATCGTCGT
The DNA here is from genome assembly GCA_037720885.1 of Gemmatimonadaceae bacterium. GTDB lineage: Bacteria > Gemmatimonadota > Gemmatimonadetes > Gemmatimonadales > Gemmatimonadaceae > JACMME01. The sequence continues at coordinate 3,874 of JBBJNN010000156.1, forward strand.
CAGAGCAATGGCGATGATGAAGCGTCTATCCATGGCAGCGTCAGGGGCAGCGTCAGAGCAGCGTCAGGGCACCGGGTCGTAGCCGCCCGGGCGGAAGGGATGGCAGCGCCCGATCCGGCGCGCGGCGAGCCACGCGCCGCGCGCCGCGCCATGCTTCTCCAGTGCCTCGATGGCGTACGCCGAGCAGCTCGGCAGGTAGCGGCACGAAGGGGGGAGCAGGGGCGACAGCGCGAGCTGGTAGCCGCGCACGAGCGCGACGAGGACGGTGCGCATCATTACCGGAACGTTAGCGCCCGGACCTTAGCGGGGAGCGACCAGGGGAAGTTTCGCCGCGGCCGTCTCGAGCTCCCGCTCGAGCGCCCCGAAGGGCGCATCGTACGCTTCCGCGCGCGCCCGGACGACGACATCGAGGAGCGGGAGCGCGGGCAGGAGTCGCACGCGCACGATCTCGCGAAGGCGCCGCTTGAGCCGGTTCCGCTCGACGGCCGAGCGCTTGTGCTTCGGCACGATGAACCCCACCCGCGGATGATGCAGAAGGGAAGCGGACGCCCGGAGCTCGAGATGCTCGGTCCGGACCCGCTTCCCCTCACGTAGGACGGCACGGAGCTCGGTCCCGCGCGTCAGCCGGTGGCTGCGCGGGAACCGGAGACCGTCAGGCGCCGGCGTACTTGCTCGGCAACTGCACCGTGAGCCGCTGGCGCCCCTTCTTGCGGCGGCGGCTCAACACCGCGCGCCCCCACCGCGTTGACATTCGTTCCCGGAAGCCGTGGGTCCGGATGCGGCGCTTGTTGCGGGGACGGTACGTCGGCTTGCCCATTGTAGCACTCCAAACAGATACGGAACGGTGGTCGCGAGTCGGGACAGGCGCGTAAAGCTAGCGGGCACCGACATTTGGGTCAACGGGATGAGCCCGGGCATGAGCGCGGGCACGCGCGGGAGTCGCCGGCGGCGCGTGCGGACGGCGCGCGGGTAGTGGGCTAGTTTGGATTTTCGGTGTACTGCTTCGCCATTTCGGCAATCTCGGCCATGCTCCACAGGTGGCCGTCTACGCCCGCCGCTTGCGCTGGCGTCACGCGCAAGGTCTGGTGAATCCGCGCGAAGTTGTAGTGCATGAAGTGGAGTGCGACCGCGTGCTTCAGGTTGTCGAGCTTCTTTGAGAAGCCGTTCGTCAACCGCGTGAAGCGCCGCATCCCCATCCGCATCGTGAGGTTCGACCGCTCGGCGTAGCTGGTGGAGATGTGATCTTCGTCCGGCTGTCCGAGGATGGTGTTCTTCACCGCACCCAAGCAGACGGGCGGTGAGTACCGCACGGTACCTTCCGGCGCCTGCCCGTAGAGCTTCACCAACATCGCGTAATCGATGCCGTTGTAGCCGAACGCGGTCATCACGGCATCGAGGTAGGCCGTGTGCCCATCTGTGGTGAGCTGCACGCGGCGGGTGAGGCGTGACGCTACGTCCTTCATGAAGAGCATCGCGTCGGCGCCCGTGCGCCCGCCAACATGGAAGCACGGCATGATCTTCGTGTCGGCGCAGATCGCCGTCCACGTCCACACGTCCCCGGCGCCCTCGATCCCCGCGTGCGCGGGCGAGATGTTGCGCTGCTTCGCGTAGCAGAACGACCAAATCTCGTCACACTGGACGCGGACGCACGGCAAGTTGACCATGTGCGCTTTCTGGTACGCGAGAGACGCGCGGCCCACATCCACGAGCAGCTTCAAGACGGTGGCCTTGGCCACGTCCGTCATGCGGCAGGTCGCGCGGATCGAATTGCTTTCAACGAGGGCCGCAAGCACCTGCGCGCGACGGTCTAAGCTCAAGCGATTCATAAGCTTAATATACTTGACCGCTCAAGCATAGTCAAGAGAACAGGGGTGCTAACGCTCGGCTAGGGCGTGTGCGCAAAGCGGGTAGAAGGCCGGGTGTAGTCACGTCGAACTGACAGATGCGCAGTGGGAGCGGCTCGCCCCACTGCTCCCGCCGCAGCGCCCGCGCACCGGCCGGCCCGCACGGGACCACCGTACCGTCCTCAGCGCGATCCTGTGGGTGCTCCGCACGGGCGCCCCGTGGCGCGACCTCCCGGAGCGGTTCGGGCCGTGGTCCACGGCTTGGAATCGCTTCCGGCGCTGGACGGTCGCCGGTGTTTGGGCGCGTGTGCTCGAGGCGCTCCAGCGCGCCGCGGACCGGGACGGGCGGCTCGACTGGGCGACGCACTTCGTGGACGGCACCGTCGTTCGCGCGCACCAGCACGCGGCCGGCGCCGCGGGCGGCCAGGACGGTGAGGCGCTCGGGCGCTCGCGCGGCGGCTTCTCAACGAAGATCCACCTGCGCGCCGAGGGCGGCGGGAAGCCGATGGCGTTCGTCCTCTCGGGCGGCGAGCGCCACGAGTCGCGGTACGTGGAGGCGCTGCTCAGCCGGGGGCACGTCCGCCACTCGGGGCGGGGCCGCCCGCGCGCCCGGCCGCGCCGTCTCGTCGGTGACAAGGGCTACAGCTGCCCGACGGTGCGCCGTCTGCTCGCGCGCCGGCACATCGAGGCGATCATCCCGTACCGGCGGGACCAGCGGCCCGACGACCGGCGTCACCGGCCGTTCGACCGCGCGGCGTACCGGGAGCGCAACCAGGTCGAGCGGCTCATCAACCGACTGAAGCAATGCCGGCGGATCGCGACCCGGTACGAGAAGCGGGCTGCCCACTACCTCGCGATGCTCACCCTCGCCGCGCTGCGCCTCTGGTTTTGACGCTACTGACGCGGCACGCCGGCGCCCGCGGCTGGCGCGCGGCCCGTCCGGGCCGCACCTTGGGCCGGCGGCGCGACCACGCGCCGCCATCTCGTGCCGGGGGGCAGACCCGCATGGAGGTCGCAGGCGGAGGGCAGCGGCCGGACGGGGCGGCCGGGCTCCCCGCGGCCGGCTACGCGCTCGAGCGCGAGCTCGGGCGCGGGGGGATGGCGGTGGTCTACCTCGCGCGCGACCGCAAGCACGACCGGGCGGTCGCGGTCAAGGTGCTGCACGCGGAGCTCGCCGCGGTGGTCGGGGCCGAGCGGTTCCTGCAGGAGATCCGGGTCACAGCCCAGCTCCAACACCCGCACGTCCTGGGGCTCATCGACTCCGGGGTCTTCGGTCCGGCGGTCGCGAGCGAGGGTGTGGCGGGCGAACTCGCCGGGCGGCCCTACTACGTGATGCCCTACGTCGCGGGCGAGTCGCTCCGGGCGCGGCTCGCCCGCGAGGGCCAGCTCCCCGTGGCCGACGCCCTGCGGATCGCGCGCGAGGTTGCGGGCGCGCTCGACCACGCGCATCGGCACGGGGTCGTCCACCGCGACGTGAAGCCGGAGAACATCCTCCTGGACGAGGACGGGCGGGCGCTCGTGGCCGACTTCGGCATCGCGCTCGCCGTGCAGCAGGCGGGCGGCGCGCGCATGACGCAGACGGGCCTCTGGCTCGGCACCCCGCAGTACATGGCGCCCGAGCAGGCGATGGGCGAGCGAGCCGTCGACGCGCGGGCCGACGTGTACGCTCTGGGCGCGGTAACGTACGAGATGCTCGCCGGCGAGCCGCCGTTCACCGGGCTCACCGCTCAGGCCGTCATCGCCAAAGCGATGACGGAGGCGCCAAGGTCGCTCGTGCGCCAGCGGCCGAGCGTGCCGCCGCACGTCGAGGCCGCGGTGCTCACGGCGCTGGAGAAGCTGCCGGCCGACCGCTTCCCGACCGCCGCCGCCTTCGCCGCCGCGCTCGCCGAGGCGGCGGCGCTGCCCGGCGGCACCCGACGGCGCCCCGCGGAGCGGATAGACGTCGCATACCGCCGTTCTCGGCTCGCCACGGCGGCGTTCGCGGCCGCCGGTGCACTGGCGCTGGGCGTGGCACTCGGCCGCGGCCTCCGGCCCGCCCCCGCCGCGCGAGGGGAGCCAGTGCGCTTCTCCATCGAGCCCGACTCCGGCACGCTGCGGGTCACCGCGCCGGCCATCTCGCCGGACGGCCGCACGGTCGTCTTCGCGTCGGACGGGCCGGACGGTGCCCGGCTCTACGCGCGGCGCGTGAACGAGCTCGCGGCGCGCCCGCTCGCTGGCACCGAGGGCGGCGAGTGGCCGGTCTTCTCCCCGGACGGCGCGTGGATCGCCTTCTACAGCTATGGGGCGCTCCGGAAGGTGCGCCTAGAGGGCGGCCCGGCCGCTCTGGTCGTGCCGCTGCCGGCAACGGCCGTGCTCTCCAGCAGCGCGTGGGGAGCGGATGACGCGATCTTCTACGTCACTGGAGCCGGCGCGCTGTACCGCGTGCCCACCGCCGGCGACAGCGCGGCGCGCGTGGCCGTGCGCGATTCGGGCGTGCGGCTCTTCACCGCGCAGTTGCTTCCCCGCGGTCGCTCGGCGCTCGTCACCCTGACGCGGGGCCCAACGCAGAATGGGGTCGGCGTGCAGATGGGCATACTCGACCTGGCGTCCGGCCGCATCCGACAGCTCGGCCCC
>JBBJNN010000156.1:8340-9607 GCA_037720885.1 Gemmatimonadaceae bacterium
CGCTACGTACCCGGGTACCGTGTCTACGCCAGCGGGGGCGGCGAGCTCTACCGGCGGCCCTTCAACGTCGACCGGTTGGAGCCGACGGGGCCCGCGGAGGAGCTCGCAAGCGACGTACAGTCCAGCGGCTACAGCTACATGCCGTCGTTCGACGTCTCACCGGCCGGCGCGCTGGTCTACCGCGTCGGCGCGCCGCCCACCCCGGCGCACACGCGCATGGGGTTGACCGACCGCGCGGGGCGCGAGGTGCAGGCGTTCGTGGCCCGGGCGCCGTGGACGCCGCGCTTCTCGCCCGACGGACGCAGCGTCGTGTACGGCGCCAACGCGCCGGGGCAGGACTTCAGCGACGTGTGGGTCACCGACCTCGCGGCCGGAACCACGCAGCGGCTGACGGCAGACAGTAAAGACAACAACGACCCTACCTGGAGCCCCAACGGCCGATCGCTCGTCTACTCCAGCGTCCGTGCGGCGACCACCAAGGACCTCTTCCTGCAGGCGCTCGACGGCGGCGCCGCGCGGCGCCTCACGACGCGCCTGGGGGACGAGTGGTCAAGTGACTGGGCCCCCGACGGCCGCGCCCTGCTGTTCACCGGCGTGACGGCGGAGGACGACTACGACATCTGGCTTCAACCCGCCGACGGGGGCGCGGCGCGCCCGTACCTCGCGACCCCGGCCCACGAGTCGGGGGCGCGCCTGTCGCCGGACGGCCGCTGGGCGGCGTACACGTCGGACGAGACCGGCCGCGACGAGGTGTACGTGCAGTCCTACCCCACGCCGGGGCGCAAGACGCTCGTGTCGCCGAGGGGCGGCGCACACCCGGTCTGGCGCCGCGACGGGCGGGAACTCTACTACTGGCAAGAGGACGAGTTGATCGCGGTGAGCATCGGCTGGAGCGGCCCGGGCAAGTCGCCCGTGGTGCGGGCGCGCGCGCCGCTGTTCCGGGCGGCTTACGTGCGGGGCCCGCACCCGAACTACGACGTGTCGCCAGACGGAACGCGTTTCGTGCTCGTGACTGGCCTGACACGCGCGAACCGGCTGGTGGTCGCCCTGCACGCGCTGGACGGGGCCGGCCACGACGACCGCCGCTGAGGCGCCGGCCGGCATCGCCGCATGCCGAGACGACGGACTTCGCCGGTGCAGGCGCGGCCGCGTCATACGTCGGTCACCTGCGACACGCTTTGCGCACACGCCCTAGCACCAATGCCGATCACTTAGAGCGGTTTCCGGTTGGATCGTCAGTGGAGGTCATGGGTACGAGGGCGGGCCG
>JBBJNN010000204.1:0-2563 GCA_037720885.1 Gemmatimonadaceae bacterium
TGCGCGCGCCGCTCGAAAACTAGGCCAGTACGCCGCTCGGAAAGTAGGCCACCTGCAGGGCGTTCATTCTACGTGGTTCTGACCTGACGACACTAAATCTGACCCCTCCTTCGGGTCTGCCAGACAGCGTGAGCCGGCCTGGGCCGGCGAGCGCCCGCAGAGGCCTGCGGCGCTGCACGTGTCGACGTGGGCACCGCCGTGGCGACGAATCATTCGGACGGCTCGCGGCCACGCCGCTTCCGCATCCGATAGCTCTTACCTTTGGTCGTGAGGATCGTGGCGTGGTGCGCGAGGCGATCGAGCAGCGCCGTCGTGAGCTTCTCGTCGCCGGCAAACACGGTGACCCATTCGGCGAAGGCGAGATTCGTGGTGACCACGGTGGCGCGGCGTTCGTAACGATCGGTGAGCAGATTGAAGAGCAGCTCGCCGCCGACGCGGTCGAACGGGACGAAGCCCAGCTCGTCGACGATGAGGACGTCGACGCGGAGGAGCCGCTGCTGCAGGCGCGTGAGCTCACGCGTGTCGCGGGCTTCAAGGAGCTGGCGCACCAGGTCAGCGGCGCGGCTGAACAGCACACGGCGTTTCTGCTTCGTCGCTTCGACGCCGAGCGCGATCGCCAGATGCGTCTTGCCGGTGCCGATCGGGCCGGCGAAGATCAGATTCTCCGGCGCGGTGACCCATTCTCCACGGGCGAGGGTGTGGATCTGCGTGGCGCTGACGCCCTCGGCAGCGGCGAAATCAAACGTGTCGAGCGTCTTCACTTCCGGGAAGCGCGCCTCGCGCAGGCGCTGGCGGATCACGGACTCGTGCCGCGAGGCCTCCTCCGCACTGAGCACTTCGTGGAGATAATCTTCGTGCGGCCAGTGACTGTCGCGGGCTTGTCGGGCCAGGCCTTCGAACGTCCGCGCGACGCCGGGCAGCTTCAGCGTCCGCGTGTGGGCCACGACGAGATCGCGGATCAGCGTGGGGGCGCTCATGCCACGACCTCCCCGAGCCAGCCGTCGTAGTCGGCCGCACAGCCGCTGGCCACGGCGATCGCGCGCAGCGGGGCGGGTACCGCGTCGAGGGCGACGCGCGTCGGCGCCCGCGCGGGCGTGAGCGCGAGCAGCAGCGGCGTCCCCGTCGCCAGGGCGGTGGCCAAGGCGGGCACCACGACGGCGGCGCCGTGGGTATCGAGCTGACCGAGCACTTTGGCAAAGAGGCGCGCGGCCTCACGCGGACCATGCGCCGTGTGAAAGTGATCCCACACGGCCGGGAAGGGCGTGCCCAGATCGCGCAGGAGATCGGGCAGCACCTGCCGCACCGCCTGCGGCTTGCGCGCGAGCTCGGGCAAATAATGCCGATAGTCGATGGCGCGTTCGCCGAACCGTTTCCGCGGATGCTGAATGCGCGTGCCGTCGCGGCCGACGATCGTGACGGTGCTGGGACCGATGCGGACGATCAGATCCAATCCCGCCCAGCGCGTCCACACCGAGTACACCGCGCCCTCGAGGCGAATCAGGGCCCGCGGCGTCACCGTGGCGAGCGTCGTCGCCGCCGCCTCAAACGCCACGGGGACGGCGCGGCACTGGCGCTGCTCCTTGGTGAAGCGCGCGCCGATGGTCTGGCCCGCCGCATCGCGCATGGTGTCGAGCCGCGCATCCATCTGCGCCAGCAGCGTTTCATTGATCGCGGCGAGCGTCGGGCCGGCCGGAATTGGCACGAGGACCTGCTGACGGATGGCCTTGCCCCGGGACTCGACGCCGCCCTTATCGTGGCCCTCGCCGGGCCGACAGAAGCACGCTTCGAGCAGATAGTGCGACGCCAGCGCCGTGAAGCGCGGCGTCAGCGTGCGCACACCGCCCACCAGAATCCGCACGACGGCGGCTTTCAGATTGTCATACGCGATGCGCGCCGGGACCCCGTCGAAGTGCGCGAACGCGCGGACGTGGCCGTCGAGAAAACTGATTTGATCCTGCCGCTCGTAGATCCACGCGAAGTCGCGGCCTGAGTACATCAGCCGCATCAGGAAGAGCCACGCCTTGCGGCGGACGCCGTCGACGTCGACCAGTACCTCGAAGAAGTCGACCTCGGCGAGATCGCCGGGCCGGTACGTCAGCGGCACGAACACCTCGCGGCGCTGTCGCTTCCACTCTGCGACCGCCACTTTGACGACGGTCACGCCGACGCGCTTCCCTTCGGCCAGTAACAGCTCGTGCAGCCGCGTCGCGGTCAGCCGCTGTTTGCCGCCCGTCCACCGGACCGACTCCGTCAGGATCGCCTGCACCCGCTCGGCGACCGTGTCCCACACCGGCCGCGGCCGAGGCCCGGCCTCCGCTTTCCGTACTGGCGCCGCCTGGCTCACATACTTGCCCACAGTCGCCCGCGAGAGGCCCAACTCCCGCGCCACCGACCGCTGCGTCCGTCCCTCGACCAGCACCTTATGCCGCACCACATGCACGTGATCCATCCTGAGCATCCTCTCAGCGGACCCCAGATCCCCCGATCCGGCAAGCCCGCGTCAGACCCTCAGGTGGCCTACTTTCTGAGCGGCGATTGGCCTACTTTCTGAGCGGCGCGCCCA
>JBBJNN010000039.1:0-41183 GCA_037720885.1 Gemmatimonadaceae bacterium
TTCGGGGCGGTCCCGGCGGTGCTGGCGGTGGTCTCATTCATTGCCTGCTACGTGCCGGCGCGCCGGGCAGCGAGGGTGGATCCGATCGTGGCGCTGAGGGGCGAGTAGGGCCGAGCTCGTCCTTCGTCCCTCGCCGCCGGTCCGTTGGCGCGATCCTTCCATCATCCGGCGCGGACGGGGACACCCGCAGCCGGAGGGAGTGATGGGGAACCTGTTGGAGGACGCGTCGCGCGCCGCGGGGAACGTGGCGACGCAGGCCGCGCCCTGGGTGGAGCGGCTGGCGCGCGTGGGGTTCGCGGCGAATGCGCTGACCTACATCGTCATCGGCGCGCTCGCGGCGCAGGCCGCCGCCGGCCGGGGCGGGCGCATGACGGACATGCGTGGCGCGTTCCGGGCCGTGCTCGAGCGGCCGTTCGGGCGCGGCGTCCTCATCGTCCTTGCGGTGGGGTTCTTCGGCTACGCGATCTGGGCGCTGGTGGAGGCGGTGGTGGATCCCGAGCGCCGGGGCACCACCCCCAAGGGGATCGCGCTCCGCATCGGCGACGTGGGGAGTGCCCTCATTCACGGAGCGCTCGGGCTCGCGGCGCTCCATCTCGCGCGGGGCGGGGTGGGGGGCGGTGACAACACCGAGCAGCTCACTGCCCGGGCGCTCGCCCTGCCCTACGGGGAGTGGCTCGTGGTCGCGGCCGGTGCGGGGGTGATCTGCTTCGGGCTGTACGAGCTCTACCTCGCGTTCACCGCGCAGGTGAGCGACCACCTCGACCTGCACGCGCTCAGCGCCGAGGCGGAGCGGTGGGCGCTGCGCGTGAGCCGGTTCGGCATTGCAGCGCGCGGGATCGTCTTCGGCATCGGCGGCGGGCATCTCATCCGCGCGGCGCTCCGGCACGATCCGTCGGAGGCCGCCGACCTGGGCGACTCGCTCCGCGCCGTGCGATCCGGGCAGTACGGCGACTGGCTGCTCGGGGTCGTCGCGGCGGGGCTCATCGCCTACGGGATCTACCAGCTCGTGCATGCGCGCTACCGGCGGATCACGCCCGCGGCATGAGCGCGGCATGATCGGCGCTGACACCACGGATGTCTCCGACTCGTCATGAGGGCATGACCTTCACGACCTCCATGACGTTCATGACCTTCGCGACCTTGAGGGCGCTCCGGCGCCGTCCTGCGCGCGGGCTGCGCTTGCACCGGACGCTCGCGCTGGCCGCGGTGCTCACCGCGCCAGCCGCCGCGCTCGCGAGGCCGCTCACCGCGCAGCAGATCGTGCCGGGCCTGCTCGTGCCGGCGCCGGGTCGAGCGGTCGCACTGCGCGGGGCGCTCGTGCTGCCGCCCGCGGCACCGGGCACGGCGGTGGCGCAGGAGCGCGCGGTGCAGGGCATGGGCGGGGAGGGGCGCTTCGTGTCTCGCATGCTGGTCGGCAGCGCCGGGTGGATCGCCGGCGCCTACGCCGGCGCGTACGTGAGCACCAGCGTCGGCCCGTTCGCGTGCGACGACGCTTGCGGCGAGGCCGACCTCGGGGCACTGGCAGTCGGGGCGGCTATCGGCGGCACACTGGGGGGCGCGCTCGCCGCCGCCGCACCCCACTTCGGGGGGCGGTGCCGGTTCGTCACGCGGCTCGGGCGCGCAATGCTCGGGTCATTCCTCGGACTCGCCAGCGGCGTGGTGTTCGTCGTCGCCGTGGGCGACGACGCAGTACTGCTGACCATCCCGGTCGCGTCCGTGTTCGGAGCAGCGGCGACGCTGCGTTCGTGCTGAGGCGCCCGGGTGGGGCGCATCGCGCAGCGGCGATCGCGGCCACGACGTGCATGGGCGTGGTCATTCTCGCCGCCTGCGCGACGCGGGCGGCGACACCCTCGATGGAGGGGAACAGGAATGCACGACCGGTGAACTCGACAGTGAACGCGGCGGCAATCGACTCGCTCATCGCCCCGTACGACCGGCCCGGCGAGCCGGGGCTGAGCGTCGCCGTCATCCAGGCGGGGCGCATCGTGTACAGTCGCGCGGTGGGGCTTGCAGACGTGGAGGCGCGCACGCGAGCCACGCTCGAGACGAACTACCGCCTGGCGTCGCTCACGAAGCAGTTCACGGCGATGGCCATCATGATGCTCGTGGACGACGGTGCGCTCCGCTACGAGGACCGACTCACCGACGTGCTGCCCGGCTTCCCCACGTACGGGAATCGCGTCACCATCCGGCATCTGCTCACGCACACCTCGGGGCTCCAGGCGTACGAGGACTTCGTGAGCGACACGCAGACCGCACAGCTCCACGACCGCGACGTGCTCGCGACGATGACCGCGCGTGATTCCACGTATTTCGAGCCCGGCACGCACTTCCGCTACAGCAACTCGGGCTACGCGGTGCTCGCGATGGTGGTGGAGGCGAAATCGGGTATGCCGTTCCCGCGCTTCCTGGCGGAACGGATCTTCCGACCGCTGGGGATGACGGCGACGGTAGCGCACGTGGAGGGGATGGACGTGGTCACGAACCGCGCGTACGGCTACTCGCGCCGCGGCGGCCGCTTCGTCCGCACCGACCAGAGCTCGACGAGCGCCGTCCTCGGCGATGGCGGCATCTATTCATCGGTGATGGACCTCGTGCGGTGGGATGCCGCGCTCGATGACGAGCGGTTGGTGTCCAGAGCCGCAATGCGGCGCGCCATGACCGCGGACACGCTCGTGAGCGGCGCGAGTGCTGGCTACGGCTTCGGCTGGTTCGTGGACGAATACAATGGGCGTCAGCGCCACTGGCATTACGGGGAGACCGTTGGCTTCCGCACGGGCATTCACCGCTTTCCGCGTGAGCGCCTCACGGTGATGGTGCTCGCGAACCGCGCCGACGCGCGTCCGGCCGAAGTCGCGGAGAAGATCGCGGATCTCACGCTGCGGTGAGCGACGCGGAGGCGAATACAGAGGGAGCGAGGGAGGCGTGGCGCGATGCGCCATTCGTCCCCGGGCTCGAGCTGAGCGGCGCGCTCTACGCGGAGGCCGTGCGCCCGATCCTCGACCGCCGCTTTCCCGGCCTCTCGCATTCCGCCGCGCGGATCGGCCGCGGCTCCGAGGTGCTGGGCTTCGACACGCACCAGTCGCGAGATCACGACTGGGGACCGCGCGTCACGCTCTTTCTGCGCGAGGCGCAGTACGGCGAGCGCGAGGCGATCAGGCGCGTGCTCGCCGACGAGCTTCCGTGCGAGGTGCGCGGCTATCCCACCCACTTCGCGGACCCGCACTTCGACGGCGGCTTGATGCGCGCCGTCACGGCCGGCCCGGTGGACCACGGCGTGTCGATCACCACGACCGCGCGCTTCTTTCGCGACTACATCGGCTTCCACCCCATGGACGGCGCGACGGACATGGATTGGCTGGCCGCGCCGGGGCAGCGGCTGCGGACGGTGGCGCACGGTCGAGTATTCCACGATGGGCTCGGCGAGCTCGAGCCCGGGGTGTCGCCGTTCTGGGGGCGGCCGTATCAGGTGCCACACGCCGCGCGCTTCACGAACGCACTCATCGCGGCGATCGGGCGGAGCGCGATCCGCGCACTCCCCCTCGTGGGCGCCGTGTCGCAGTTCGCGGATTCCACGGATGTGACTGACTACGCGAACACCTGGCGCGCGCTGAGCGCGATCTACGGCGTCCACGGCGCGGCGGCGCCCGACCTCCCCTGACCGCCGCTGCCGCCGCCGTGCGTGTCGCCCGACTACACACCTACACCAGCTACACCGCCTAGACCATCACCGCTCGTAGCGCGGCGAGCCGCGGCCACGCGAAGCCCCCGCGACGCGAAACGAGTGCCGCATGGAGGTCCGACGCGTGGCGCCACCGGTTGCCCGGCTCCTTCGCCAGGCACCGCGCAATCGTGGCGATGAGGTCCCCGGGCGCCCTTGGCGCGACCGCGCGAAGCGGCGGCGCGGTCGCGACCAGGTGCTTCGCCGCGATCTCGCTGAAGCTCTTCCCCTCGAAGGGGAGCCGGCCGCTCAACATGAGATAGCCGAGGACGCCGAGCGCGTAGAGATCGCTCCGGCCATCGATGTCGGGCTCGCCGAGCACCTGCTCGGGCGACATGAACTGCGGGGTGCCGAACGCACGGCGCGCGTCCGCGGGAACCGTGTCCCAGCTTCGCGACGTGGCGACGCCAAAGTCCGCGAGCATGGGGCGGCCACTCTCGTGGTCGATGAGGATGTTCTCGGGCTTGAGGTCGCGATGCACGACGCCGCGCCGGTGCGCGTAGTCGAGCGTCAGCGCGAGCTCCGCGAGCAGGTGGCGCACCTCCTCGGCCGGGAGCCGCGGCGACTGGCGCAGACGCTCGGTCAGCGATTCGCCGTGCACGTACTGCATCACCATGTACAGCATCTCCGGCGTCTCGCCGAAGGCGTGGAGCGGGATGATGTTCGGGTGGCCGAGCTGGGCGGTCATTCGCGCCTCGCGCCGGAAGCGCTCGCACGCCTCCTCACGGCCGCGGAGATCGAGAAGCAGCACCTTGATCGCGACGAGCCGGTGCAGCGCGAGATCGCGCGCGAGATACACGGCGCCCATGCCGCCCCGTCCCAGCAGGCGCACCACCTGATACTGCGCCCTCAGCTCCCGCGCGATGAGATCACGCTCGGGCTCCAGCTCGGGCTCCAGGGCGTCCGTGTGCTCGGTGCCCGGGACCGCGAAGGCAGCGCGCTCATCGCGCCGCGCTCCCGCGGGAAGGGTACTGGCCAGGGCCAATCGTGTGGGCATGATCGTGAGCGAGCAGCGAGTAGTGGACGGCGAACTATCACGGTCCGCATAGGGAAGGACCGTGCCGTCACCTACGTGCTTTCATCCCATTGTGTTTCAACGCTTTGCCGAGCGAGTTGTCCGCGTGCGAGGACGCGGGTGTGTCCGATTGCGGGATGGGATGCGCCGCATCCGGGACGCGCACGTTGGCCCTCTACTTTTCCCTGCGACCCGTCACCGGGAGCTCTGTCCGCCGCCCCCAATCCTCGAATGCGCCATCATAAAGGTGCGCAGTGTAGCCGAGGCGGCGCGCGGCGAGGTACAGAAGGCTCGCCTGCATCCCGATGTGGCAGTACGTCACCACCGCCTTGCCCGGCGTCGCGCCGGCGGCGGTGAAGAGGCGGCGCAGCGCGCTCTCGCTCCGGAGCTTCGTCAGCTCGCCCGTGAGCGAGGTGAACGGGACGTTCCCCGCGCCGGGGATGTGGCCCGGCCGCAGCGACATCGGGTTCGGCGCGTTCGTGCCCGCGTAGAACTCAGGCGTCCGCGCATCGAGGACGACGACGTTCGGGCGGCCCGTTCGCGCGGCGTTCACCCACGCGGCATCCACTACGAGATCGGCGCGTGGCCGCGGGGTGAACGGCCCGTGCGCCGCGGCGGGCGCATCGGTGGCGAGCGCGCGACCTTCCTCGCGCCATGCGTCGAGCCCACCGTCCAGCACGGAGACGCGCCCGCCGAGGCCGAGGTACTCGATCGTCATGAAGAGGCGGGCGGCGGGGATCGGCTGGCCGTAGATCACCACGTGCGACGCGTCGTCCACCCCCGCGGCCTCGAGCACCGAATCGAGTTGCGCGACCGGCGGCAGCTGCGTGGAGAGCGAGTCGCGGTCCACAGCGTACGATCCGAACGCGAGGAAGCGCGCGCTGGGGACGTGCCCCGCGTCGTAGTCCGCGCGATTCATCCCCGTGTGGATGATGACGAGCGCGGGCGTGCCGAGCCGCTTGGCGAGCCAGTCGCTCGACACGAGCACCGGCTGCTGGGCGGCCGTGGTGCCGGGCACCGCGGGTACCGCGAGCAGGCCGAGCGAGAGCGCCACGCACGCAATGCGCGCGAGAGCGTTGATGCGGATGAGCATGACCCGTACTCCGTGGATGGTGAAAGTGTCGCGTGATCGCGATCGTGGCTGATGCGTCTCTCGACCCCTGCCGCTCCGCTCCTACTGCCCGCGCAACGCGACCATCGGATCGATGGTGGTCGCGCGGCGTGCCGGGATGAAGCAGGCGGCCGAGGCCACGGCGAGCAGCACCACCGCCACCCGGCCGCGCTCGGCGCCGAGCGCCATGCGGATGCCGATCTCGTGCGTGCGCTGGCTCACGGAGAAGGCGAGTACCCCCGCCAACCCCGTAGCCGTGATCGCGAGCGCGAGCGCGGCGAAGAGCCCGAGCAGGATCGTCGTCAGCCGTGGGGACGCGATCGAGTCCCGGCGCATCTGCTCCTGGTCCGCATGTCGAGGTAGAAGCTGATCTCGCTACCGACGTCGCGGCGGACGCCACGGCGGCCGAGGCTCAACCGGAAGAGTCGCCTCACGGGCTTCTTCATGGGTGCTACCTCCTTGCCGCGGGGTGGCTACGCCGGCGCGGCGGTGAGCGCCGCCGTGACGGCCTGGGAGTACCGGGTCCAGCGGGCGACTTCCGCCCGGAGCTGCTTCCGGCCGGCGGGGGTGAGCGTGTAGTACTTGGCCTCGCGGTTCGTCTCGGAGAGCCCCCACTCCTCGGCGAGCCAACCCTTGCGCTCGAGTCGGTGCAGCGCGGGGTAGAGTGCGCCCTCCTGGACCTGGAGTGCGTCATCCGTCGTCTGCCGGATCCAGCGGCCGACGGCATACCCGTGCATCGGCCCCCAGCTCAGGGCCTTGAGGATCAGCACGTCGAGCGTGCCGGTGTACAGATCGCTGCCTGCCACGAGTTCCTTGCCGGTCGCCGGTTCGAGTTCCTGCCGTCAGCGCTCGCTGGCGATGACGAGTGCGTCCGCGAGCGCGCGCGCGATCCCGTCCGCCTGCCCCATGCGGTCCGCCCCCTGTTTGCCGTTGCTCAACACGATCACCGTCCAGCCGTTCTGCGGGAACCAGTTCACGATGGACGAAAACCCCGCGATGGCGCCGCCGTGCGAGCGGAGCTCGGCCCCGCGGGACGTGGAGAGGACCCAACCGAAGCCGTAGCCCGACGACGGCAAGCCGGCGAAGTCCACGTCCACGACCGTCCCGGAGCCGAGCTGGGCGCGCGTGAAGATCGCGCGCCAGCTCTCCGGCCGGAGGAGCGCCCCGCGCTCGACCGCGGCCGCCCACCGCGCCAGGTCGGGCGCCGTCGTCTCGATGCCGCTGTTCCCCCACCCGCTGAACACGTGTGGCGCCGCGACGAGCTGGATGTCCACCATGTCGTAGCCCATCGCGTGCTGCGGGTCGGCGCGAAGGGGCACCCGGTAGCCGGTGTGCCGCATCCCCAGGGGCTCGAAGATGCGCGCGCGGAGGAAGTCGCCGAACTCGCGCCCGCTCGCCGCCTCGACGATCAGGCTGAGGAGGGTGTAGCCGGTGTTGCTGTACTCCCACCGCTCGCCGGGGGCGAAGCTCGCGGGCGTGGCGTCCAGGCGCCGCCGGAACTCCTCGATGGGGAACTCGTCCACGTTCGCGCGCCGGAGGTCGCTGGCGACGCCGGAGGTGTGCGTGAGCAGTTGCCGCACGGTGACGGCGCGGTATCGATCGGGCAGCCATGGCAGGTAGCGCGCGGCCGGCGCGTCCAGCTCGATCGCGCCGGCCTCTACGAGCATCATGACCGCGATGGCGGTGAAGGGCTTCGTCGTGGACGCGATCTGGAAGATGGTCTCCGCCGTGACAGGGGTCCCGCGCTCCCGGTGGGCGACGCCGTAGCCCTTGGCGAGGACGAGCGTATCGTGCCGGAGGAGGGCGACTGCGGCGCCCGGCGCGTTCCGCTGCGCGAGCGTCGCACGCATGAGCGAATCGACCCGCCGCTCGAGCGCCGGGTCCCGGCGGACGACCGGCGTCGGGAGGCCGGGTGCGGCGGCCGGCGACAGTGTCTTCCCCTGTGCCGGCGCCATTCGAGCCGTACCGCCGGCGAGCAGCGCGGCGCCGGCTGCGGCGGCGACCGCAATGGTTCGCGCGGCGGCGATGAGGTAGGCGTAGCGGCCGTCCGTCATGGCGTGCCTCCTTGAGTTCTGGTGACGTGTCATGCCGATCACCATGCCTAAGTGAACAAGGGGTACGGGACAGTATGATGCCCCATACCTAAATGGTCAAGGGGTGCCGTCACGTCGCGCCATCCTGCTGCGCTACCCTACCGCGGTCGCGCTGCCAGGTGCATACTCACGGCGCCCAGCCGCGGAGGACGCCCCGTGCCCGAACGCCCCGACGACGCCCGCACCCGCCCAGTGGAGGGGAGCGAGGGGATCCTCGTCATCCGCGGGAGTGGGAACTGCCGCGACTGGAACGGCATCCACTACAAGACCGGCATGTCGGCGGCGAACGTCGGTGCCCGGCGGCTCTCGATGAACGTCGCGACCATCCCGCCCGGCGGCGTCGCGCGTGCCCACATCCACGTCGACTTCGAGGTAATGCTCTACATCGTCGAGGGGCGCGTGCGGCACGAGTACGGCGACGGGCTTCGCCGCACCGTGGACAATGAGGCGGGCGACTTCATCTTCATCGAGCCCGGCGTTCCTCACGAGGTGTTCAACCTGAGCGAATCGGCGCCCGTCGTGGCGGTCGTCGCCCGCTCCGACGCTGACGAGTGGCAGCACATCATCCCATACGAGCGCCCGGCTACCAGCGGTCTGCCGGGCGGGGAGGCACCCCGCTGATGCCCGAGATCGTCCTCCAGCCGCAGACATCCCATCCGCAGGCGCCACGCGAGCGCGCCGAGCCCCCGGCCGCCGACGAGTACGCGCCGTACTACGAGCGCTACATCTCGCTCGTGCCGGCGGGTGACATCGTCGGGACGCTCGACGCCCAGATCGCCGACTCGCTCGCGCTTCTGCATGGCGTCGGCGAGGCGCGCGCCGGCCATCGCTATGCGCCGGACAAGTGGAGCATCCGCGAGGTCGTCGGCCACATGACGGACGCCGAACGGATCTTCACGTACCGCGCGCTGCGCTTCGCGCGGGATGACCGCACCCCGCTCCCCGGCTTCGAGGAGAACGACTACGTGCGCGCCGCGGGCTTCGACACCCGACCGCTCGCCGAGCTGGCCGACGAGCTCGCGCTCGTGCGCCGCGCGACGGTGGCACTCTTCGCGGGGATGGATGGCGCCGCGCTCGTGCGCCGCGGCTCCGCCAACCGCGCGGAGTGCAGCGTGCGGGCGCTCGCGCACATCTGCGCCGGGCACGAGCTGCACCATGCGCGCATCATCCGCGAGCGCTATCTCTAGCGGCGACCGATACCCGCGACCGTGGCGCGAATCTTCCTTCGTGGCGCGTGTCTCGTCAGCCCGCGCATGCCGCATGGGCGACGCCAACCCCCCCGAACGGCGGAGAACGGCCTTCATGAGCTCGATCCTCGATACCCTCACCCAGCAGTTGAGCGGTGGCACGCTCAGTCAGATGAGCCGGCAGCTCGGCACCGATGAGGCGACCACGCAGAACGCGGTCTCCATGGCCTTGCCCCTGCTACTGGGCGGGCTGGCGCGCAACGCGGCGCAGCCGGCGGGGGCCGACGCGCTCGGGCGCGCGCTCGATGCGGACCACGACGGGAGCCTCCTCGACGACCCGTCCGCGCTCCTCTCCAACCCGCAGGCGTTTTCCGGCGGCGGTATCCTCGGCCACATCCTCGGGGCCCGACAGGCGCCGGTCGCGGAGGGGGTGGGCCGGGCGACCGGCATGAACCAGCAGCAGGTGATGCAGCTCCTCGTGATGCTCGCGCCGCTGATCATGGGCGCCCTGGGTCGAGCGAAGCGGCAGGGCGGGATCGATGCCGGTGGACTGGCCCCCGCGCTTCAGCGCGAGCAGGCGCAGATCGAGCAACGTGCCCCGGGTGCCGGCGGCATTCTCGGCAGCATCCTCGACCGCGACCACGACGGCGGGATCGCTGACGACATCGCCCGCATGGGCGGCGGGGTACTCGGCAACATCTTCGGCCGGAAGGCGTAGGCGGCGAGGAACCGGGAGGAAACGGGCGGAGGGTGGGGGCGAACGCAGCACGGCGATCCCCTCCCTCCGCACCCGCGCGCTCTACCATCCGCCCGCCGCCCATTGCACGTTTATGGCAAGCCGGCACCGGGCGGCGCGCCTGCCTGCGCGTGCCGAGTGAGTTTTCCCGCTCGGAGGTTGGCCCGTGAATGGTTCCCACGCTCTGCGCCGCGCCACTCTCGCGGCGGTTGTTCCTCTCGCGCTCGGCGCGCTCGCCCCTCTCGCGGCGACGCAGGGGCGGCGCACTCCGCCCACCCCACCGCGAACTGGCGCGGCCGCGCCGCTCTCGGATAGCGCGCAGCTCGCCGCGCTCCGCTGGCGCGAGATCGGGCCGTACCGCGGCGGACGCTCCGTCGCCGCCGCGGGCTCGAATGCGCGCCCGTACGAGTACTACATGGGGACCACGGGCGGTGGCGTCTTCAAGACCACCGACGGCGGGATCACGTGGGCGCCAACGACCGATGGGCACTTTGGCGGAACGATCGGCGCGATCGCGGTGAGCGAATCGAACCCCGACATCGTGTACGTGGGCGCGGGCGAGTTCCCGATTCGCGGCAACGTCTCCCACGGCGACGGGGTGTTCAAGAGCACCGACGCCGGCCGCACGTGGGTCTCCATGGGGCTCGTCGAGACGCGGCAGATCTCGCGCGTCAAGGTGCACCCCACGAACCCGGAGATCGTGTACGTGGGCGCGCAGGGTCACGTATGGGCTCCCAATCCGGAGCGCGGCGTCTTCAAGAGCACCGATGGTGGGAAGAGCTGGCGGAAAGTGCTGTTTCGCAATGACTCGACGGGCGTTACCGACCTGGTGATGGACCCCAAGGATCCGAACACGCTGTACGCGGCCTTCTGGCAGGCGTACCGCACCCCGTGGATGCTCAACTCCGGCGGCCCCGGCGGTGGGATCTTCAAGAGCACCGATGCCGGTGAGACGTGGACCGAGCTCACGCGGAACCCGGGACTTCCGCGCGGGACGCTCGGCAACATCGGCATCTCGGTGTCGGGCGCGAACCCGCAGCGGGTGTGGGCGCTCGTCGAGGCGGATTCCGGCGGCGTCTTCCGCTCGGATGACGGGGGCCGGACGTGGACGAAGACGAACGAGGAGCGGAAGCTGCGGCAGCGTGCGTGGTACTACTCGCGCATCTTCGCGGACCCGAAGGAGGCGAACACCGTCTACGCGCTGAATACGAGCCTCTACCGCTCGACGGACGCCGGCAAGACCTTCCGCGCGATTCCCACGCCACACGGCGATGACCACGACCTGTGGATCTCGTCGAGCGATCCGCAGCGCATGATCGAGGCGAACGACGGCGGCGCGAACGTCTCGGTGAACGGCGGGCGCTCGTGGACGGAGCAGGATTTCGCCACCGCGCAGTTCTACCACGTGAGCACGAGCAACGAGTTCCCGTACCACGTGTGCGGCGCGCAGCAGGACAATTCCGCCATCTGCATCCCGAGCCGCGGGTCCGGCGGGGTCACGCTCAGCGACTGGTACATCACCGGCGGGTGCGAGTCGGGCTACGTGGCCATCAAGCCCGATGATCCGGACATCACCTACGCCGGCTGCTACGGCGGCTCGATGGGCCGGAAGGATCGCCGTACAGGGTTCGAGCGCGCGGTGAACCCGTGGCCAATGAACCCGATGGGCCACTCGTCCGAGGACGTCAAGTACCGGATGCAGTGGACCTTCCCGATCGTCTTCTCGCCGCACGACCCGAACACGATGTACGTGGGGTCGAGCGTCATCTTCCGGACGACGAACGAGGGGCAGAGCTTCGACATCATCAGCCCCGACCTCACGCGCCACGATCCGAAGACGATGGGTCCGTCGGGCGGGCCGATCACGAAGGACCAGACCGGTGTCGAGACGTACGCGACGGTGTTCACGATCGCCGAGTCGCCGAAGGAGCGGGGGACCATGTGGGCCGGCTCGGACGATGGGCTGATCCACGTCACGCGTGATGCGGGGAAGACGTGGACGAACGTGACCCCGAAGGACATCGGCGATTTCACGCGGGTCTCGATCATCGAGGCATCACCGCACGGCGCGGGCACCGCGTACGTCGCGGCCAACCGCTTCCAGCTCGACGACATGCGCCCGATGCTCTACAAGACCGCGGACTACGGGCAGACCTGGTCGCGTATCGACCGGGGGATCCCGCCCACCGAGTTCACGCGCGTCGTCCGGGAGGATCCAGAGCGCCGCGGCCTGCTCTACGCCGGCACGGAGCGCGGCGTCTGGATGTCGCCCGACGATGGGGCCACCTGGCGGTCGCTCACGCTCAACCTCCCGCCCGTCCCGGTGCACGATCTGGCGGTGAAGGAGGGCGACCTGGTGGCGGCGACGCACGGGCGCTCCTTCTGGATTCTCGACGACCTGAGCGCGCTCCGGCAGCGGACGCCGGAGATCGCAGCGAAGCCCACGCACCTCTTCAAGCCGCGCGACGTGCACCGCGTGAGCTGGGGCGGCGGCGGGGGCGGCGGGGGTGGGGGCGGCGCGCACCCTGCGGGGCGCAACCCGCCGGATGGCGCCATCGTCTACTACGCGCTCGCCCGCGCGAATCAGGACGTGACGCTCGACTTCCTCGATGCGAAGGGCGCGGTGATCGGGAGCTTCGCGAGCCGTCTCGACAGCGTCGGCGTCGCTGACAGTGTGCGTGCCGACAGCGTGCGCCGGGCGCGCGCGGACAGCCTCCGCGCGCTCGGGCGGCCCGTGGGGCAGCCGGAGGGCGCCGCGATGGCGGCCGAGGAGGCACCGGCGGAAGGCGGCGGGCGCGGTGGGCCGGCGCGCTCACGCGTGCCGAACCGCGCCGGGCTCAACACGTTCGCCTGGAATCTCCGCTATCCCGATGCCGCGCGCTTCGCCAACCTCATCATGTGGTCGGCGGGGACCACGGGACCCATGGTTCCGCCAGGCACGTACTCCGTGCGGATGACGGTGGGCGGACAACCGGCGGCTGGAGCGCAGACGCAGACGTTCGCGGTGCTCCGCGATCCGCGAAGCAAGAACTCGCAGCAGGATGTGGAGGAGCAGGTGGCCTTCCTGCTCAAGATCCGCGACCGGACGAGCGAGGCCAATAATGCGGTGCGCACCATGCGGAATGTGAAGTTCCAGCTCGACGATCGTCTCTCCAGGGCGAGCGGCGCGCGGCGCGAGGAATTGGCGCGCGCGGCCGCTGATCTCGCCGCACGACTCAGCACGGTGGAGGGCGAGGTGTACCAGGTGAAGAACCAGAGCAGCCAGGACCCGCTCAACTACCCGATCAAGTTGAACAACAAGATCGCGGCGCTCGCCGGCGTCGTGGGGAGTGGCGATTACAAGCCCACGGCGCAGGCGTACACGGTGTTCGAGGAGCTCTCGGGACAGCTCGAGGTGCAGCTGGGCAAGATGAAGACAGAGCTCGTGGCGCTCGAGCGCATCAACGCGCTGCTCCGCGCGATGAACCTTCCGGTGATCGTGCCGAGTACGAACGAGATGCCGGCGGCGCGCCCGCGGGTCGCGGCGGAGGACGCCGACACGGCGCGGTGACAGACGTGGTGTTAGCGCGCATTAATGTAGCGAGACGATCCTAATTCATGCGGAGGGTGCCATTGCGCGAACTTCCATCCCTCGCCATGCTTCTGCGCGCCGCGACGTGGCTCACGCGCGCGGCGTGGTGGACGCGGTGACGCAACGTGAGGCGCCACTGGCGCATCCACTCGACGCGGATCTCGTACGGTATCGGCACCTGTTCAACTTCGCGCCGGTGCCGTACGTGGTGACGGACCCGGCAGGCGCGATCGGCGAGGCGAATCTCGCGGCCGCGGTTCTGTTCGGGAAACCAAACCGGTTTCTGATTGGGAAGCCGCTCGCCGCGTTCGTGCACCCGGAGGAGCGAAGTGGATTCCGCCTGGCGCTCGACCGCGTGTTGCAGGTGGACGCGGTGCAGGAGTTCTCGACGCGATTGGAGACAGTCGTTGATGGCGTGACAGTCGTCACGGCGACGGTGAGCGCGCATCGCGATGCTGAAGGCGCAATTCTCGCGCTGTATTGGATCCTGCGGGATGACGGTACCCAGTTCGACGCGGACTTACTCTAACCCCATACGGCACACACAATGGCTTCCCGTCCCCTCCGTAGCATCACGTCGCCTCGCGCCCCCACTGCGGTGGACGCCAGCGCCGACCACCACGTCGTGCTCGAGGGTATCCGCCATCTGGTACGCGAGCTTCGCGTTTCGTCCCGCGCCTCGGAGCGCGAGCACGGGTTGAGCGGGGCGCAGTTGTTCGTGCTGCAGCAGCTCGCGCGCAGCCCGGTCGAGTCGCTGAACGAGCTGGCCGAGCGGACCCTCACGCACCAGAGCTCGGTGTCGGTGGTGGTGAGCCGGCTGGTCGCCGCGGGACTCGTGTCCCGGGACGCGTCCATTGACGACGGACGGCGGGTGACGATCGCGCTGACGCCGTCGGGCCGGGCCATCGCGCGGCGTGCGCCGGAGGCAGCGCAGGGGCGGCTGATCGCTGGGCTTCGGCAGCTCTCGCAGCGCGAGCTCGGCGGGCTGGCACGCGGGATCGGCGCGCTCGTGCAGGGGATGGACGGCAACCAGTCGGAGAACGGACGCCACGCACGCGCACACGACGGGACGCGCGCGCGCCCGCGGCTCGGCGGGCGGGGCCGCGTCACTTCGTAAACGCGGCGGGATCGCGGAGTCGCGGAAGCGGTAGCGGCTCGCGCGCGGAGGCCACGCGCGCGGCCCGCCGCTCCCCCGATCTCTCCGTATCTCCCCTATCGCTGGTGTCAGATCTCCCGCGTCAGCACCCGCCGGAGCGTCTCCGCATCGATGTTGCCGCCGGAGATCACGATCCCCACGCGGAGCCCAGCCAGGCGTTCGCGTAGCGCGAGAAGCCCGGCGAGGCCGGCCGCGCCGGCACCCTCCACCAGCGAGTGCGTCCCACGCATCAGCAGGCGCACCGCCTCGGCGATCTCCGCATCCGTGACGGTGACGAAGCCGGCGAGCCCGGCGCGCAGGGCGGGGAAGGTCAGCTCGTAGACGCCGCGTGTGGCGAGACCGTCGGCGAAGGTGCGCGCGGCGGTACCGGGGATGGCGCGCCCCGCGTGCCAGGAGTCGTGTGCCGCGCTCGCGCCGGCGGCCTGCACGGCGTATACCGCAAGTGATGGGCGGAGCGCGCGTGCCACGGTCAACGCTCCCACCGCCTGGGAGCCCCCACCTACGGCATAGACGAGCGCATCGAGCTCTGGCTCCTGCTCGATCACTTCGAGTGTCATCGTCGCCGCGCCAGCGACGATGGAGGCGTCGTTCGTCGAGTGGGCGAGGGTGAGCCCCCGCTGCTGCATCAGACGGCCGGCCACCTCCACGGACTCATCGTAATCCTCCCCTGCCTCCACCAGCTCGGCGCCGAGCGCGCGTATCGCCTCGTTCTTCTCCGGGTTGTTGCCGACCGGGACGCAGACTGTGACCGGCGCGCCGAGGAGCTGACCCGCGTAGGCGAGGCCAAGACCGTGGTTGCCGCGTGTGGCCGCGATCACGCCGCGGCGGCGATCGCTCGCGGGAAGCGCGGTCATGAAGGACAGTCCGTTCCGGACCTTGAACGCGCCGGTAGGCTGGAAGTTCTCGTGCTTCACGAACACGGCCGTCCCGCGCCCTACGAGTCCGTCCAGCACGGGGTAGCGGCGGAATGGCGTCGGCGTGAGGTAGGGGCTGATGCGCTCGCGTGCGGCGAGCACGTCGTCGAGTGAGATCGGCCACGTCTCTGTCGGCGTGCTCGTCACCGGCATCATCAGAAGGGGGAGTCAGGGAGCGTGGGGGCGGGGCGCGCGCCGCGCTCGGCCGCGTCGAGGCGGAGGAGGAGCGTCCCGATCCCGGCGGCGCCCTGCATGAAGGCGGAGACTCCTGCTCGACGGCGCGAGGCGAGAGCGGCGCGGGGCGCGCCGGCGATCAGCGTGGCAGCGAGGGCGCCACGGCGCAGCATCTCACGGCGGGTCGGCATGACGGGTAACCTAGCGACGCTGGCGTGACGGCGCGCGAGGCGCCGCAGTCGCATCGAGGGTGGCCAGGAAGTCGCGCAGGTAGCTCTTCCACACCGCCGCCTGCGTGTGCGTCCCGTGCCCGCGCGTCGCCGCACTGGTGGGGATGAGCACGTACCGTCCGCGCTTCACGCGCGGGGTGAGTGCCTCCATGAGCCCGAGCTCCGGCGGGTTCACCAGGTCGTCGGCCGAGTTGATGGCGAGCAGCGGCGCCGTGATGCGGCCGAGGTCCGGTGACGGATCGTAGTCGCGGGAGGCCTCGAACGCGTAGAGCATGTCGTTCGCGTCGGTGCTCGCCATGCGCCCACGCACGTAGCGTGTGATCCAGGCGTCGGCCGAATCGCGGGTGGGCGCCGTGCGGTGTTGCACGAGCGGACTGCTCGTCATCATGAAGAGCATCCCGAGCGCAGCCGCGAGTCCCCGGGGCGCGGCGGTGTACTCGCCGCCCTTCCAGTCAGGATCGCCGCGGATGTCGTCGATGATCAACTTGCGGATCATGCGGTTGCGGCCAGCGATCTGCGCGGGGACGCTGGCGAGCGGGACGAGCCCGTCCATGAAGTCGGGGTAGCGCTCGCCCCAGAGCCAGGTGTGCATGCCGCCCATCGAGGTGCCCATGACGAGGCGGAGGTGGTTGACGCCCAGCCCCTCTGTGAGCAGCCGGTGCTGCGCGACGACCATGTCGTCGTACGTGTAGCTCGGGAACCGCGCCCGCATTCCATCGCTCGGCTTGCTCGAGTCCCCGTGGCCGATGCCGTCGGGGAGGATGATGTAGTAGCGTGTGGTGTCGAGGAGCTGCCCTGGTCC
This sequence comes from Gemmatimonadaceae bacterium, assembly GCA_037720885.1. Lineage (GTDB taxonomy): Bacteria > Gemmatimonadota > Gemmatimonadetes > Gemmatimonadales > Gemmatimonadaceae > JACMME01. The sequence goes on from JBBJNN010000039.1 coordinate 16,711, forward strand.
ATACAGCTCGCCAGCGAAGGCGGGGGAGAGGAACTGGCTTCCCGCGCCAGTGGTGCCGTGGAGGATGAGCACCGCGTTCCGGACGACCCCGCGAGCATCTCGTCGTGGGGCGCCGAGTGTGCGGTAGTGGAGCCGAAGCTCGGGGAGCGAGTCGCCAGTGGCGAAGCGAAAGCCACGGACGGTGACATCGCCGGCGCGTTGGGCGGCAGCCGCTGCGGCGGGGAGCGCGGACGCCGCGGTGGCCAGGGCAGTAGCCACCGCGGTGGCTACTGCCCTGGCCATGGGAAACGCCGCGATGGGCGGCCACGCGGTGGTGAGCCAGCCGGCGGCGACGAGCGACGCGAAGGGCGACGAGCGCCTCATCCTTTGCCTCCTGTGAGTGCCATAAGCTAACGTCGGGCTTGACGGGCGCGTTGACGGGCACGATACTGCCGGTAGGGTCGTACTCTACATAAGTAGACGTCGCCATAGGCCGCTGGTCGGCCGCTACCCGGAGCGCTGTGTCCCCAGGCCCCCGCATCACATACCCGTCGGCCATCGTCCTCCTCGCGGTGACGCGAGGCCTCCGCCACGGCTTCGACATCATCGACGCCTCCGGGCTCCAGAGCGGCACGGTCTACCCCGCGCTCCGGCGGCTGGAGGAGGCTGGCCTGCTCCGCTCCAAGTGGGAGAGCGTCCGTTCCGCGCGCGATGCGCAGCGCCCGCCGCGCCGTAACTACCAGATCACCGGCGTCGGCGCCGAGGTGCTGCGCGAGGCGCTCGCGCGCTACCCGGGGCTCGCCAGCGCGCTCGCCCGCTCTGGCGCCGAGCCGGGTGGTGCGCCGAGCCCGGCGCCCGCGTGAGGCCGGGAACGCCCATCGTGCCCGCCGCGACGCGGCCGCCGGCACCCCGCCCTCCGGACCGAGCCACGCCCGGTGCCGCGCTCGTTCGCGCGATCGCGCGGCTCGTGCCACTGCACCTGCGTGACGACTGGGCGGCCGAATGGTGTGGTGAGCTCGACTACTACTGGACGGCGCGGCAGAGCACGCGCGCCGCGCTCCTCTGGCGCTGCCTCGGCGCCCTTCCCGACGCTTTCTGGCTGCGACGCCGCCACGGAGGTCACCTCATGCTCGGCCAGGACCTGCGCTTCGCCCTACGCACCTTCGGCCGGCGGCCCGGATTCGCCGCGGTCGTCATCCTCACGCTCGCCCTGGGCATCGGGGCGAACACGGCGATCTTCTCCGTGGTCAATGCCGTGCTCCTGCGCTCACTCCCGTTTCCGGATCCCGACCGGCTCGTGATGCTGTGGGGGATGGCGACCGACGGGGACTCGAGCAAGGTTGCCCGGTGGTCGTCGTACCTCGACTTCACCGACATCCGCTCACAGGCCAGGTCGTTCGAGCAGATGGCCGCGCTCCGCGCGTCGCGGGTCGCGCTCACCGGAGGCGCACAGGAGCCCGCGCGCCTCGACGGCGCCGAGGTGACCGCCAACCTCTTCCGCGCGCTCGGTGCGGCGCCCGCGCTCGGACGAGGCTTCCTCCCTGAGGATGAGCGGCCCGGCGCGACGCGGGTGGTGGTGCTGAGCGATGCGCTCTGGCGTGGGCGCTTCGGCGGCGACCCGGCCCTCATCGGCCGGCCGGTGGTGCTCGACGGCAACGCGCACGTCGTGGTGGGCGTGATGGGCGGCGACTACGCGTACCCGGGCGACGCGCAGCTCTGGCTCCCGCTCGTGCCGGGGGAGCTGGACCGCGAGCGGGGCGGACATACGCTGCGCGTGGTGGCGCGGCTGGCGCCCGGCGTGGCGCGCGCGAGCGCCGAGACGGAGGTGCGCGGCATCGCGCGCGGGCTCGAGGCGCAGTATCCACGGGACAACGCGAAGCGGGGCGCGCGTCTCGAGCCGATGCGCGAGGCGGCGGTGGGCACGGTGCGGGCTACGCTGCTCGTACTCCTCGGAGCCGTGGGCGTAGTGCTCCTCATTGGCTGCGCGAACGTCGCCAATCTCTTCCTGGCGCGCGCCGCCTCGCGTGAGCGTGAGGTGGCGGTGCGTACCGCGCTCGGTGCCGGCCGGTCGCGGCTCCTGCGCCAGTTCCTGGCCGAAAGTCTGCTGCTCTCGCTCACGGGTGGCGCGCTCGGCCTGCTGTTCGCGCACTGGGCGCTCCGCGCCATGCTCGCGGCCGCGCCGACCAGCATCCCGCGCGCGGATGGGATCACCATTGACGCCACGGTGCTCGCGTTTCTGCTCGGCGTCTCGACGATCGTGGGCGCGGTGTTCGGTGTGCTCCCCGCGCTGCAGCTCTCGCGTACCGATGCGCTGGGCGCATTCCGCGACGCGGGGCGTGGGCTCACGGCCGGCCTCGGGCGGCGGCGGCTGCGGCAGGCGCTCGTCGTGAGCGAGGTCGCGCTGGCGATGCTCCTCGTCATCGGCGCGGCGCTGCTCGTCAAGAGCTTCTGGCGGCTGCAGCGCGTGGACCCTGGCTTCGAGCCGCGCGGGCTCCTCGCCGTCCGGGTGCAGCTGCCGGCGTCCCGGTACGCCGAGCGGCCACGGGTGAGGCGGTTCTACGAGGAGCTGGCAGCCCGCGCCCGCGCGACACCCGGCGTACGCTCGGCGAGCGTGGCGTTCGAGCATCCGCTGAGCGAAGGGTGGACGACGAGCTTCACGGTGGAGGGGCGCGATCCGCCGCGGGAGGGGGAGGAGCCCGAGGCGCGCATGCGCCCGGTGATGCCGGGCTACTTCCGAACGGTGGGCGTGTCGCTCCTCCGTGGCCGCGACATCGCCGAGCGGGACCGCGCCGAAGCGCCCGGCGTGGTGGTGATCAACGAATCCTTCGCGCGGCGGCACTTCCCGAACGAGGATCCGGTCGGCAAGCGGCTCCGTCGCCAGGCGTGGTGGCCGGAGATGCCGACGTCGTACGAGATCGTCGGTGTGGTGCGGGACGAGAAGTTCCTGGGGCCGCGGGGGGGCGCGGACCCGGCGACGTATTTCGCCTTCGAGCACTTCCCGTTCACCGACGCGTACCTGATGGTGCGGACAGCAGGCGACGAGGCGGTGGTGGCCGCCGCGTTGCGTCGCGAGATCCGCACGCTCGACGCCGACCTACCCGTCGAAGCGATGCGCGGCATGCAGCAGATTCTGGCCGAATCTGTAGCAGCGCCACGGTTCACGATGGCGCTCATCGCGCTGTTCGCGGTGCTGGCGCTCGTCCTCGCGGCGGTCGGCATATACGGCGTGCTCTCGTACACGGTAGCGCGGCGCACCGGCGAGATCGGACTACGGATGGCGTTGGGGGCTGGCCGGGGGCGCGTGCTGCGACTGGTGGTGGGGCAGGGTATGTCGTTGACACTCCTGGGGGTGGCTGCGGGCGGCGCCGCGGCGCTCGTGGCCACGCGCGCGCTGCGGACGCTGCTCTTCGGCGTGAGCGCGACGGACCCGGTGGTGTTCGTGGGCGTCGCGCTGCTTCTCGGATCGGTGGCGTTCGTGGCCGCGTACGTGCCGGCGCGGCGCGCGAGCCGGGTGGACCCGATGGTCGCCTTGCGATCGGAGTGAACGGGGCGTACGACTGGTTGGACACGTCCGTTGAGCCGAGGCCCGGTTCTTGAGAAAACGTGCGAGCTTGGACGCATGATTGCACGATTCAACACATTTCTCACATCACGGACCTGCCAATGCCAACCTGTTCGATCAAACCACGCCACCTCGTGGTGCCGCTGCTGCTGGCCGCCGCGCTCGCCGCCTGCGCCAAGGGCGACGACGTTGCGACGACCGACTCGGCCTCCGCGATGGTTGATACCACCGGAGCGCCCGCGCGCGCGCCGGCCGGCGACATGAGCCCGGCGAGCCCGGATGATGAGATGAAGGCCGTGCTCGACCAGTTCGCGGCGCTTGGCCCCAAGCCGATCGAGACACTGACGCCGGCGGAGGCGCGGAAGCAGCCGACCCCCGCGGATGCCGTGAAGGCGTTACTCGGAAAGCAGGGCAAGCCGACGGCGCCCGAAGCGGTGGGGAGCGTGGTGAACCGCTCGATCGCCGGCCCGGGTGGGCAGATCCCGATCCGGATCTACACGCCGAAGGGTGACGGTCCATTTCCGGTCGTGTTCTACATCCATGGCGGTGGCTGGGTGATCGCGAACCTCGACGTGTACGACGCGTCGCCGCGCGCGATCGCGAACGCGGCGAACGCGGTCGTGGTCTCCACGCACTACCGGCAAGGTCCCGAGCACAAGTTCCCCGCGGCGCACGACGACGTGTACGCGGCGTACAAGTGGGTGGTCGCGAACGCGGGGTCGCTCAAGGGAGACACGAGCAGGATCGGGATCGTGGGCGAGAGCGCGGGTGGGAACATGGCCGCGGCAACGGCTATGCAGGCGCGCGACAAGGGCGACAAACTCCCGGCGCATATGGTGCTCATCTACCCTGTGGCCAGCGCCGATACGGCCACGCCGTCGAAGCGCGCGTATGTCGCCGCGAAGCCGCTCAGCACACCGATGATGGCGTGGTTCGGCAAGCACTACTTCAAGACGCCGGCGGACGCGATGGATCCACGGATCAACCTCGTCGCGGCCGACCTCAAGGGGCTGCCGTCGGCGACGATCATCCGCGCACAGATCGATCCCCTCCTCTCCGAGGGCGAGCAGCTTGCGGACCGCCTGCGCGCGGCCGGCGTGGACGTGAACGACAAGACGTACGAGGGCGCCGCGCACGAGTTCTTCGGCATGGGCGCCGTGGACGAGGATGCGAAGGATGCGGTGAAGATGGCGGCCGACGGGTTGAAGAAGGGCTTCGACCGCGTCGGGAAGGCGCCCTGACGTAGCGGCGCTCGTATCGCGTCGCACCGGCGCGCACGGCGCACGACGCGAGCACGCCCGGCCTGACACCAGACGGGGGGCGGCGGGCAGTATGTGCTCGCCGCCCCCCGTCTGTCAGTGAACGTCAGCAGCCGACGGTGTGCCGGTCGCGGACGTCTTCACGCCGGTCCCGGACATCTTCGCGCCGATCGCGAACGTTCTCGCGGTGGTCCGCGACGTTCTCGTGCCGGTCGCGTACATCCTCCCGACGGTCGCGCACGTCCTCCACCCGGTCGCAGACATGGGCACGCCGGACGGGGTGCGCGGGACTCTGCGCGCTCGCCATGGTGGCGGCGCCGAGCATCAGGGCGGCGCCAAGCGCCGCGCTCGTCAACTTCAGCATACAAAGCTCCAGGTCAGTGGTGGTCGGTCGTCCAATTCCCGCTCTCGCTGTCCCGCCGCCTCGCGTCTGCCGGCGGCGGGTCACGGTGCGCACCGTCTGATCAGGGTGACGACGCGGAGCACGCGACGATAAGGCGCACGCCGACGAGGCGCACACCGAGCCACGCCGTGCGTCACGTGGCGTTGCAGCGCGGCGGTGGGACCGCCAAGTTGAGCGATGCCGGAGCCCGGCCATCCCGCCGCGCTGGCCATCTGGGAGGGGTCATGGGAGTGAGCGCAGCGCGCGCGCGGTTGACGACGTGAGCGACGTCCGGATCGAGACCCTGGCGGTCCACGCGGGACGTGGTGCGCCGGCCGCGCCTGCGCCGGTCACGCCGCCTATCTACCTGTCCACGAACTTCGAGCGTGCGGAGGATGGAACGCTCCCAGGCGGCTTCCTCTACTCGCGCTCGGGGAACCCCAACCGGGCGGCGCTCGAGGATGCGCTCCGCGCGCTCGAGGGCGGGGGGGCGGCGCTCGCCTTCGCGTCGGGCTCCGCGGCGACGATGAGCGTGTTCCAGGCGCTCAGGCCCGGCGATCACGTGATCGCGCCGGCCGAAGCGTACTACGGCACGGCCAAGCTGCTGCGCGAGGTGTTCGGGCCGTGGGGGCTCACCGCCACGTTCGTGGAGATGGGCGACGTGGACGCCGTCGCGGCGGCGGTGCGGCCGGAGACGAAGCTCGTGTGGGTGGAGACGCCCTCCAACCCGCTGCTCGCGGTGACGGACATCGCGGCGGTGGCCGACGTCGCGCGCCGGGCCGGAGCGCGCTGCGTGTGCGACAACACGTGGGCGACGCCGGTGTCGCAGCGCCCGCTCGAGTTGGGCGCGCACCTCGTGATGCACGCGACCACGAAGTACCTCGGCGGGCACAGCGATGTGCTGGGCGGCGCGCTCATTGCGCGCGAGGATGACGATTTCTTCGCGCGCGTGCGGCTCATCCAGACGACGGGAGGCGCGGTGCCGTCGCCCTTCGAGTGTTGGCTCGTGCTGCGTGGCATCCGCACGCTTCCCTACCGCGTGCGCGCGCACAGCGAGAACGCGCTCGCGGTTGCTCGCTTCCTCCGCGGGCACCCGTCGGTCGCGGCGGTGCACTATCCGGGGCTGGAGGATCATCCACGACACGCGGTCGCCGCTCGGCAGATGCGCCTCTTCGGCGGCATGGCGAGCGTTCAGGTGCGGGGTGGATGCGAGCGTGCGCTGGCGGTGGTGTCGAAGGTACAGCTCTTCACGCGTGCGACGAGTCTGGGCGGGGTGGAGAGCCTGATCGAGCACCGCGCATCGGTGGAGGGGCCGGGGACGCGTACGCCCGACGACCTGCTTCGGCTCTCCGTGGGCCTCGAGCACCCCGACGATCTGATCGCGGACCTGGGGCAGGCGTTGGCATAGTTTGGCATCGGGCTGCAGGCCGCAGAAACGGCGGCAACGGGTGGGCCGTACGATACGCGGGAGCGTGGGGCGTAGGGTGAGCCGTGCGGCGAGCGACGGGTGTGTCAGTTTCTGGAGGCTATGGCGGCGACGCAACTGAATTCGGGGGTCGTTGGGCTGCAGGCGGCGCTCGCCGGCCAGTACACGCTCGAGCGCGAGCTGGGGCGCGGTGGAATGGGGATCGTCTATCTCGCGCGCGACGTGAAGCTCGACCGTCCCGTCGCCATCAAGATCCTCCCCTCCGGGCTCGCCGAGCAGGCGGAGACGCGCGAGCGCTTCCTGCGTGAAGCGCGGACGGCGGCGCATCTGTCGCACCCCAACATCGTCCCCGTCTTCCGCGCCGACGAGCTGGACGGGCATGCGTTCTTCGTCATGGCCTACGTGGACGGCGAATCGCTCGCCGACCGCGTGCGCGATCGCGGCCCACTCCCGCCGGTAGAAGCAGTGCGCTACCTGCGCGAAGTGGCCTGGGCTCTCGCCTACGCGCACGCGCGCGGCGTCGTCCACCGCGACATCAAGCCGGAGAACATCATGATCGAGCGCGGCTCCGGCCGTGCGGTGGTCACCGACTTCGGGATCGCGCGCGCCGAGCACACGGCGCCGATCACGCAGGACGGCTACGTGCTGGGCACGGTGCACTACATGAGCCCCGAGCAGGTGAGCGGCGACCGACTCGACGGACGCAGCGACCTCTACTCGCTCGGTGTCGTTGGCTTCTTCGCCCTCAGCGGCCGGCTCCCCTTCGACGGGGGTGCGCCGTCGGCGATCCTGGTGGCGCACGCCACGCGCCCGGCGCCGCCGCTGGCTTCCGTGGCGCCCGATGTCCTGCGCCAGATCGCGGCGGTCATCGACCGCTGCCTGAACAAGGAGCCGGACGCGCGCTACGCCACGGGCGAGGCGCTCGCCGACGCGCTCGGCAAGGCGATGACGGCGGCCGAGGCGGAGGCGGCGATGCAGAGCACTGGCGCGCAGACGGTGCTCACCGAGGGGGAGGCCGCCGCCCTCTGGCGGCGGGCGGCGCAGCTGCAGGCGGAAGCGGCGCAACGGCTCGAGCAGCGCGTGCGGCAGCCCGAGCTGCTGCCGTCCCGTACGGGGCCGACGCCGGCGGAGGGGTACCGCCTGCGCGATGTCGAGGCGGCGGCGGTAGAGGCGGGGATCTCGCACCAGTTCGTTGCCCTGGCGCTCGCCGAGATGCCAGGCGCGGATGGCCGCGCCGTGGCGCCGGGTGAGCTCCCGGACTGGCAGGAGCGCGCGGCCACGCGCGTGCTCGGCTCCTCGGAGCGCAGCCTGTCCGTGTCGCGCGTGATCCGCGCGGCGCCACGGCGGGTGCTCCAGGCGGTGGGGCGCGTGCTGCAGGGGTATGCCTTCAACCTCGCGCTACGCGACACCGTCGGCGGCCACCCACTCGACGGCGGGATCCTCGTGTTCGACATCCCGGGGATGACGGGGACCGAGGGGACCGGGTACCGGTGGACGTACACGCGCTACGCATGCTATGCGAAGCAGGTGCGCGTGGCCCTGCACCCGATCGCAAGCGACCCTGGCGCGTGCGAGGTGGTGATGTACGTGGATCTGCGGTCGAGCGCGCGCATCAACTGGAAGGTGTCGGCATCGATGACAGGCGGGTTCGGCGGGCTCGGCGCGGCGTTCGGCGCGGCGTTCGGGGCGAAAGCGCTGGCTCTCGCCGGCGCCGCGATCGCGCTCCCCGCCGTGGGGCTCGGCGCCGTTGTCGCGGGTGGCACCGTGCTCGGTTATGCGGCGATGTACCGGTGGGGCGTGCGGGCGACGGCGCGGGAGTTCGACCGTGCGTTGCGGGCGGTGGAGGCGGACGTACGCTCGGAGGAGCTGTTCGGGTCGCAGCCAGCGCACCCGCTCCCGCCGCCGAGAAGGGACGGCGGGATGCCCGGGTAGGGAGACGAGGCGAGGCCGGGACGCTACTTCAGCGGCATTGCCGGCTGCGGCCCGTGGCCCGTCACAGGCTGTTCGCGCAACGAGAGTGTATTGAGCTGGCGACCATCCTGTATCGGTTGCTTCCCGCGCGTCTTCCCGCGCGTCTTCCCGCCCGACTCGCCCGCGCATAGCTTGGCCTCCATTCAGTCCGTTCCGCCGTTCCAGCCACCGCTCTCACATGCCCCATCGCCCACGCGGTCCTTTCGCCGCCGCACGCGTCGCCCTCGCCCTCGCGGTCGTCGCCGGCTCGCTCGGCGCCGTCCTTCCCGCGATGCAGCCGCTCGCCGCGCAGGTCGCGCCGGCCACCATGCCGGCCGGCGGGATCGCCGCGCGCTACCGTTCGGCGGCCGACCGGCTCATCGATGCCGCGCTCGCCGACTCGGCCGCATACGACAAGCTCACGGTGTTGACCGAGACGTTCGGCAACCGCTTCAGCGGGACGCCGGCGCTCGAGCGGGCCATTGATTGGGTGATCGCGCAGATGAAGAAGGACGGTCTGCAGAACGTGCGCGGCGAGCCGGTGATGGTGCCCCGGTGGGTGCGCGGTGCGGAGTCGGCGGAGCTCGTCCAGCCGCGCCGGCAGGTGCTCCCGATGCTCGGCCTCGGCGGGAGCATCGCCACGCCCGCGGCGGGGATCACCGGGGAGGTGCTCGTGGTGTCGTCCTTCGACGATCTCACGGCGAGAGCAGCGCAGGCACGGGGGAAGATCATCCTGTTCGACGTCCCCTTCACGACCTACGGGGAGACGGTGCGCTACCGTGGGAACGGCGCGATCGAGGCGGCGCGCGTTGGGGCGGTGGCGAGCCTCGTCCGCTCGGTAACTCCGTACTCGCAACGCACGCCGCACACGGGCGGCATGCGCTACGACTCGACGGTGAAGCAGATCCCGCACGCCGCCATCACGGTGGAGGACGCGGAGATGCTCCACCGGATGCAGGATCGCGGGGAGCGGATCGTCGTCAGGCTGGCGATGGGCGCGCGTGCGCTGCCCGACGCGCCGTCGCGCAACGTGATCGGGGAGATCGTCGGGAGCGAGCGTCCGGACGAGGTGGTGGTGATGGGCGGGCACATCGACTCGTGGGACGTGGGGCGCGGGGCCATGGATGACGCCGGTGGTGTGATGGTGGCCTGGGAGGCGGTGCGCCTGATGCAGCGGCTGGGGATGCGGCCGAAGCGGACGGTGCGCGTGGTGGGCTGGACGAACGAGGAGAACGGCGGGCGTGGCGGCGCCGGCTACCGCGACGCGCACCGGGCCGATGTGGACAAGCACGTGCTCGCGATCGAGTCGGACGGTGGAGTGTTCAAGCCCGCGGGCTTCGGCTTCACGGGGTCTGATTCCGCGTACGCGATCGTCAAGGAGATCGGCACGCTGCTCGACCGCATTGGCGCCGGCGCGGTGACGAAGGGTGGCGGCGGCGCCGACATCGGCCCGATCATGGCGCTCGGCGTGCCCGGCATGGGGCTCTCGGTGGACGGGACGCGCTACTTCTGGTACCACCACACCGAGGCCGATACGATCGACAAGCTCGATCCGCGTGAAGTGGCGCAGTGTGTCGCGGTGATGGCGGTGATGGCCTACGTCGTCGCCGACCTGCCCGAGCGCCTCCCGCGCGCGCCGGTCACGCCCGCGGCGCCGTGATCGGGGCCCGGTGAGGCGTGGCGGCGTGACGGGCATCCGCCAGACCGGCCGATACGCGCGCGCGTTGGGGGCCAGCTTGCTGCTGGCCGCCGGGTGCTCGGATGCCGCGGGGCCGGAGCGGCAGTCGCCCGTCGTCCGCGTGGTCTACCTCGTGCCGGCGAACCGTGGCGAGGATCTGAGTTACGCGACGGGCATGGCGAACGCCATGCGCCATCTCCAGCGCTGGTACTTCGACGCCCTTGCTACCGGCGGGACGTTCACGCTGACCGATCCGGTGGTGAGCGTACATCGCTCGTCGCACACCGCGGACTGGTATGCGACGACGCCGAACGGCGACCCCGTGCGCGCGTTCTTCAACAATGTCGCGGACGACGGGCTCGCGATCGTGGGCGGGCGCGCGAACGACCCCGCGACCGTGTGGGTCTTCTTCGTGGACGCGGATCACGCCTGCGGTCAGGCCGGCGCCGCCGGTACCTCCGGCATCGCCGTGTTTACCGCCAGCTACCTGCGGCGCTTCGTCGGACGCGCGACGGCCGCCGCGTGCGTCGATGATCCAATCGCCTCCTGCCCCGCGGTCGGCGCGGTGGGGCACGAGCTCGGGCACGCGTTCGGCCTCCACCACCCGGCGGCGTGTGAGGCGGGCACCGCCGGCTGCCCCACAAACGCGCTCCTCTGGCTCGGCTACACCACGTACCCCCAGGCCGCGCTCACCACGGAAGACAAGACGGCTCTGGGCGCCAGTGCGTTCTTCCGTATGACGAGCCCGAGTCCGGCGGCCTTCGGTTGCTCGAACCTGCTCGCACCGGCGATCGGCGCCGGGCTCGGGCGCGCCTTCGCGCTCGCCACCCCGCTGCCCGCGCCTGCCTGCTGATGCGCGTCGGTCGCGTCGTGCGCTCCCGCCCCATGCTCCGCCGCGCCACACTTGCCACACTCGCCGCAGCCGCGCTCGTCGGGAGCGCCAGAGCCGCCGCGCAGACGCCGCGCGACACCGGCGTCACGGTCATTCGTGCCGGCCGCCTCTTCGACAGCGAGAAGGGCATCTTCCTCACCGGACGCGACATCATCGTGCGCGCGGGCCGGATCGAGAGCGTCGGGGCGGGGGTCGCACTCCCGGCGGGGGCGCACGTGGTGGACCTCTCACGCTACACGGTGCTCCCGGGGCTGATCGACGCGCACACGCACCTGCTCTACCTGGAGTCACCCGCGGGCGACCTGACGACGGGGGGGACGAAGGCGGTGATCATCGAGGGGACGCCGCTGCGCGCGCTGCACGGCGCGGCGCGGGCACGCACCTTCCTTGCCGCCGGGATCACGACGGTGCGCGACCTCGGGAACTCCGGACGTTTCGGCGACGTCGCCCTCAAGGCGGCGATCCGCGATGGGAGTGTGGACGGCCCGCGCATGCTCGTCTCGGGGCCGGGGTTGAGCCCGGAGGGTGGGCAGTTCCCCGGCCTCCAGCCGGCGTACCGCGCGATTGCCGAGGAGGAGTACCGCGTGGTGCGCGGCGCGGACGACGCGGCGATGGCGGTGCGCGAGAACGTCACCTATGGCGCCGACGTCATCAAGATCTACTCGAACAACACCCCGAACCGCGGCGCCCTCTCCGAGGCCGAACTGCGCGCGATCGTGGAGGAGGCGAGGCGGCTCGGCGTCAAGGTGTCGGCGCACGCGACGAGCGATGCGGCCGTGTGGCGCGCCGCGAGCGCGGGGGTGGACGCGATCGAGCACGGCTACCAGGTGAGCGACTCGACGCTCGCGCTCATGGCGCGCAAGGGCGTGGCGCTGGTGCCCACCGACCTCGACACGGCGAGCCTGCTCCGTTACGTGAGCATCCAGTCGCCTGGAGGCCCGGCGCTCACCCCGCAGCAGATCGAAGCCAATCTTGCCCCGCAGCGCGACCGGCTGAACCGCGCGCGCCGCGCCGGCGTCACGATCGCCGCGGGCTCGGATAACTACATCGACATGAACATGCCGCAGGGCGAAGCGGCGAAGCACAACCTGTACGCCTACACCCAGGCGGGGATGACGCCTGTGCAGGTGCTGCAGGCCGCCACCGTCACCGACGCGAAGCTGCTGGGGCTGGCGGACCGCATCGGCGTGATCAAGGCTGGCGCCTTCGCCGACATCATCGCGGTGGACGGCGACCCTGGCGCCGACATCCGCGCGCTGGATCGCGTGCGCTTCGTGATGAAGGACGGGACGATTTACGTCGGCCGCCCGTAGTCGCCCGGAAGGCGGCCGCTTCACTTGCGCAACGCTTCCGGAGACTCGATCATCTAGCGCCCGCGGCGCGCCTGATGCTGCGCCGCGCCTACGCCCCCCCGGAGGCACCATGAGACACTCTCCCGCCGCCGCGCTCCTCGCGCTGGCCGCGTTCCCCATCGTCCTCGCGTCGTGCTCGGACATCACCGCCCCGCCCGCGGCGCGCCCCGTGGCCGACATCGCGCCGCCGAGCGCGCGGTGGTCTGATCCCGGGACATGGCCGGGCGGTGTGGTGCCCGCCGCCGGCGCCGCCGTCGTGATACCCAAGGGTCAGGGCGTGCTGCTCGACGTGAGCCCGCCAGCGCTCCGGAGCCTCACGGTCGAAGGCGATCTCGTCTTCGAAGAGCGCGACCTCGCGCTCAGCGCCAACTGGATCGTCGTGAAGGGTGTGCTGCAGGTAGGCACGGAAGCCGCGCCCTTCGCACACCGCGCGACGATCACCCTCACGGGGACCGCAGCCGACCCGGCTGTCGGCGGGCTCGGGACCAAGCTCCTGGGCGTATACGCGGGCGGCACGCTCGACCTCCACGGCGCCCGGCGTACGTCGTGGCTGCGCCTGGGCGCTACCGCGGCGAAGGGCGCGAGCCAGCTCGCGCTCGAGGGCGATCCGGGCTGGGTAGCCGGCGATCACATTGCCGTGGCGTCGTCCGACTTCGACCCGCTCCAGGGCGAGGAGGTCGTGATCAAGAGCGCGACGGGCGGCGCGCTGACCCTCGAGCAGCCACTCAAGTACCGGCACTGGGGTGTCGTGCAGACTGTCGCCGGCTACGCGCTCGACGAGCGCGCCGAGGTCGGCCTCCTCTCGCGGAACATCGTCGTACGCGGGGATGCGGGATCGGCCACCACGTCCTTCGGTGGCCATGTCATCAGCCTCGCCGGCAGCACCACGCGGATCGAGGGGGTCGAGTTCTACCTGATGGGCCAGAAGGGGCTGGTGGCCCGCTACCCCATCCACTGGCACATGGCGGGCGACGCGGCGGGTCAGTACGCGCGCGACAACGCGATCCACCGCACCTTCAACCGCTGCCTCACCATTCACGGCACGCATGCCGTGGCCGCCGAGGGGAACGTGTGCTACGACCACATGGGCCACGGCTACTTCCTCGAGGATGGCAGCGAGACGCGGAACGTGATCGTGCGGAACCTGGGCTTCCTCACGCGTACGCTGCCCGTGGGACAGGGCGTGCTGCCGAGCGACGCGCAGGCGGGGACGTTCTGGATCAGCAACCCGAACAACACGCTCCGCGGGAACGTCGCCGCCGGCTCGCAGGGGTTCGGGATCTGGTACGCGCTCCCCACCAACCCCACCGGACTCTCGACCAACGCCTCCATCTTTCCGCGGCAGACGCCGCTCGGGGAATTCACCGACAACGTGGCGCACTCGAACAGCCGGACGGGGCTGAATGTGGACAACGGCCCTCTGCCAGATGGCAACACGGAGACGGCATCGTTCAGCCCGCGCCAGATCCCCGGGACGAACTCGGCCCCCGTCGTCGCGTACTTCCGGAACTTCACCGGCTACAAGCACACCGGTCGCGCGGTGTGGTTGCGCGGCAGCTACCAGCGCCTGGTGAACGCGACGCTCGCTGACAACGGCATCGGCGCCACCTTCGCCGCGTCCGAGACCTTCATGCAGGGCGGCGTCGTGATCGGCGAGAGCGAGAACATGGGCGCGCTGATCGCGGCCGGCTTCCCCATCCGCGGCTTCGAGTTCTACGACGGCCGCGTGGGCGCGCAGGGCGTCACCTTCGTGAACTTCACGCCGAGCGCGCGACGGCCGGCGAGCGCCCTCGGCTTCAACCGCAACAACGGGTACCCAACGAACCCTGGCAACTTCATCGAGGGCCTCCGCCTGATCGAGTCGAACGGCGTCTACCTCGAGAACCCGAACCCTGGCAAGGACGGGGACAAGTCCGCGGTGTTCGTGGACACGGATGGGTCGGTGACCGGGGTGAGTGGCGCGTACGTGGCGGAGAACAACCCGATGCTTGTCACCCCCGCCTGCACCTACCAGACGGCCTGGAACGCCTACGTTTGCCGGCAGCGCTTCCTGCGCCTCTCGATCACGAGCGCGGGCGACGAGACGGAGGCTCCGCTCGACGTGGTGCGCGACGACGGCGCGAAGACCTCGCTCGTCGGCGTGCCGAACAACCCCAAGGCGGCGAACGTCGCGCTCATCCCGGGACGCGGCTACGAGCTACGCTTCAGCGGCGCGGCGCCGCGGCACCAGCGCGTGACGCTGAGCAACATGGTAGCGGGCGAGTGGGTGAATCTCACCATGCAGTTCCCACGGCCGCCGCACATCGTGCGCGATGGCGACACGGCGCGCCCGCTCGCCGCGGCGGGATCGGCCGCGGAGGTGTGGTCTCTCGCGGGTGACCGCTACTTCTACGACGCGGGCGCGGGGATCCTCTACGTGAAGGCGCTCGCGCGCACGGGGCGGACGACGACGACGCTGGCGGTGGATCCGAGATAGCGGCAGGAACAGGAGCGCTCTTCGATGGAGATCCGTACCGCCGACTCGTTCCTCGCGTACTTCGAGAGCGTGCGCGCGCGTACGGATCGCGTGGTGGCCTGCATTCCGCCGGACCGGCTCGAGTGGACCCACCGGTCCGGCGCGTTCACCCTCGGCGACATCGTGCGTCACCTTGCCGCGATCGAGCGCTGGATGTTCGCGGAGAACGTGCGCGGGCGGCCGAGCCGGTATCCGGGGCATGGGCGCGAGCTGGCGGAGGGCCACGCCGCGGTGCTCGACTACTTCGCGCGGATGCACCGCGACGCGGTCGAGATCTTCCGCGCCCTCGGCCCCGACGATCTCGCGCGGCGCTGCAGTACCCCCGCGGGGACGCCGATCGCCGCGTGGAAGTGGCTGCGCGCGATGGTCGAGCACGAGGTCCATCACCGCGGCCAGCTCTATCTCATGCTCGGCATGCTCGACGTCCCGACACCGCCGATGTACGGCTTGACATCGGAACAGGTGCGGGAGCGGAGCGAGCCATTGGAGTAGAAGTTGACCTTGTTGGAAAGCCGTCCCTCCCGGCGATCCGTAGGCGCCCCTCGCTCACGCGCCAGCCGCCCATCTCTGGTGCCCGAAATGCGATGGGCGGCTGGTCTATCAGCCGCCCGCATGGCTACTACGGCCAGGCTCCGGGCACCCGGCGGGATCAGTGGCTTGTGGTGGGAGGGCGTTGAACAGCTTGGAGACCATCCACCACCGCCCATCGAGCTTCATCAGGTGAAAACTCGTGCGGAAGTCGTGGCCGAGATAGAGCTTCTCCGCGACCTCGACCGTCGCCGTGTCGCCGGACACCCGGATCTCCGTGACGTCGACGCGGTACGCCTCGCCCGTCTGCGCCGGCGCCGGGGTGCTGCGCACAAATTCGTACAGCCCCTCGATGGGAGTGACATACGGGGTCTCGCCGAGGTAGCCGCACATGATCGCCTGTTCATGGAAGCCGAGGCGGAGCCGCTCGACATCGCCCGCCCGGAGCCCTTCGATGTAGTGTCCGATGGTCTCGCGGATCGCCTCGTGCGCCGCGGCCGGCCCGGTGAACGATGCGCCAGCCAAGGGAGTCGATGGGCTACTCGTGGGTGCGCTCATTCAGGCCTCCTAATCGAGGTGGGAATTTGCAGCGGGGGGACCACGGTACACCGCCGCGACCCCACGCCGCGACTCGCGAGGGCTCGATCCGCCGGCCCCAGTCCTGAGCGAGGCGGTGCGGTGGGATGGTGCTAGAGCGTCTTCGGCAGGCAGACGATGTAGGTGGCGACCACCTTCGACGCCGCCGCGTACTGCTTCACGAACGCGTCCCAGGCCGCGTCGCGAGCGGGTCCCGCGCCCGCCGGCGGATTGACGTGGAGGGTGATCACGCGCGTCGAGTCGATGACCAGCGGGGCGCTCCGCGTCGCCGGCTCCTTATAGACGGGGAGCACGAGTTGCTGGTTGTCGGTGACGCCCTTGTCGCGGTACCATTTCGTGTGGGCCACGACGGCGGCGTCGAACACGGGGCGTGAGTTGACCTCCGAGACGCGCAGGACAGCCGGGCGCCCCTCGCACGCTTGGGCGGCCACGGAGGCGACGGGCAGGCACAGCGCGAGGGCGATGGCGAGACCGGTTTTCATCGGCGGTGGGGCTAGGGGGGACGAGACTACCTCAAAGCGGGCGGGGCTGGCCGCGGCCCTACAGTCGCGCGCCGTGTCCAGTCCGTCAAGCCTGGCCCCCCTACGCCTCGTGATGGTGAAATGGCGGGTTGGTGGGGAACGTCGATCGAACGGACCGATGTCGCAGTACCCGACGCGTAGGCTATGGCGCCGCCTTCCGTGCCGCTGCCGGTGCTGCCTCCGGCGCCGCCATGTCGCGGGCCACCTTCCACTGGCCGCCGACCTTCCGCCAGACGGTCAGGTAGTGGCCCCGCTCGTGGTTCTTGCCGCCGTTCCACGCGTCGTCGTAGGTGCCGGATTCGTAGGCCATGTCTCCGGCCTGCGCGACGCCCACCGCAACAGTCTCCCATGACGGCCTAAAGTCCGGCCGCTCCTTCGCCACCTTGGCGTACTCGCCCTCCCGGTACTTGCGAATCGCGTCTCGCCCCGCCGACAGTGTGCCCCCGTAGACCGTCACCGCATCGTCGGCGAAGTTCTGCATGACCGCGTTCGCATCCCTGATCCGATCCGCCGCGAGCCACTGCTGGCTGAGAGCACGGATCGCCTGCTCCTCTGCTTTGACGTCGATGGCCGGCGCGCCGCGGTCGGCCGCAGCCTGCGGGGACGCGTCATCCGCTTCGGCGTCGCCCCGACACGCGACCGTGCCGAGGGCCACCAGAAGGTGGAACACGAGCTTTACCGTTGGATGTGACATGGCGCCCCCAAGATTGGAGAGATGGGATCAACCGGAGCCCAATTATGTGCGGGCGGCGGTGGAACGCAATACGGCCAGACGGAGTACGGGAAACCGTTTCGGACGACGGGTTGCGTAGTCAAGTGCGTGGGCCGGCGCAGCATGAGCCGGCTCATCGCGCCGTAGATCACGGCCTCCGGTGCCGCCAAGCGGCGCTTTCACACAGTGCACAACAGCGGTGTAGATTCCCGCCCCTATGCGCTTTGTCCTCGCACCAGCCCTGCTGCTCGCCACCACGGCGCTCCAGCTCCAGGCGCAGGCGCCGGCGAGCACGCCGCCCGCGGCGGCGGTGAGCACGCCCCCGCCCGTCGCGCGCGAGTTTCGCGGCGTGTGGGTCGCCTCCGTCGCGAACATCGACTGGCCCTCGCGCCCCGGCCTCGGCGTGTGGGACCAGCAGGCGGAGCTCCTCGCCATCCTCAACCGCTCGGTGGCGCTGCGACTCAACGCGGTCATCCTCCAGGTGCGCCCCGCCGCCGACGCGCTCTACCGCTCGCGCTACGAGCCGTGGTCCGAGTACCTCACCGGCGACATGGGGCGCGAGCCCGAGCCGTTCTACGACCCGCTGGCCTTCGCCGTGGAGGAGGCGCACAAGCGCGGGCTCGAGCTGCATGCCTGGTTCAACCCGTACCGCGCACACCACGCGAACGGCACCGGCGATTTCTCCGCGAATCACCTGAGCGTCGCGCGGCCAGGGCTCGTGCGGCCATACGGCCGGTACCTGTGGATGGATCCCGGCGAGCGCACGGTGCGCGAGCATTCCATCCGGGTGATCCTCGACGTCGTGAAGCGCTACGACATCGATGGCGTCCACATTGACGACTACTTCTACCCGTACCGCGAGCGCGACGCCTCGGGCTCGCTCATCCCATTCCCCGACAGCGAGAGCTACGCGCGCTACCGCCGAGCTGGTGGCGAGCTCGATCGCGACGACTGGCGCCGCCACAACGTGGACCTCCTCGTCGAGGAACTATACCGCGGGGTCAAGCGCACCAAGTCGTGGGTGAAGTTCGGCGTCAGCCCGTTCGGTATCTGGCGCCCGGGCTACCCGGCGGGCGTCACGGGGCTCGACTCGTACCAGGAGATCTACGCCGATTCCCGGAAGTGGCTGCGGAACGGCTGGCTCGACTACTTCACGCCGCAGCTCTACTGGCCCACCACCGCGCCGGGGCAGGGCTACGCCGCGCTCCTCGAGTGGTGGGTGTCGCAGAACGTGAAGCGGCGCCACATCTGGCCGGGCAACTTCACGAGCCGCGTGGGCGCCGACGACCCGCGCACCAGCTGGTCGGTGGGCGAGCTGGCCGAGCAGATCCGCCTCACGCGCGCGCAGCCGGGCGCCACCGGTAACGTCCACTTCTCCATGCGCGCCTTCCTCGCGAACCGGCTCGGCCTCGCCGATTCGCTCGGCACGGGCGCGTACGCGCTCCCCGCGCTCGTGCCCGCGTCGCGCTGGCTCGATTCCGTGCCGCCGGCGAAACCAACGATCGCCGTCCGGCGCGACACGATCGCGGGTGGCACCCGCGTGACCCTCAGGCCCGCCCCGGCTGACTCGGCGAAGGGGCGTGTGTGGCTCTGGGTCATCCGCGCCCGCACCGACGGCGCCTGGAGCACCGCCATCATCCCCGGCACGCAACGCACGCACGCGCTCACGCTCGCCGATGCGCTCCCCGCACCCGACCTCGTCGCCATCTCGGCCGTGGACCGCGTGGGGAACGAGAGCGCGGTCGCCACCTGGACGCCGACGCCGTCGCGGCAAAGCAGCGCGGGCGGACGCCGGTGAGCCGCCTCACCCGGAGCCCCAGGAGCCTCAGCTGATGCCACGCTCCACCGCGCCCGCCAAGCCATCCGCGCCCACGGCCAGCGTGCTCCCGGCGCCGCGCTTCGCCACGGCGTGGGCCGCCCTCGTCTATGCGGTCGCCACGCTCGCGCTCGGGTACCCGGCGCTCGCCGGAAAATTCCTCGTCAACCCGAATAGCGATCAGTACATCGTCGGCTACGCGTTTCGCGAGTTCGCCGCGCACTCGCTCAAGGGTGGGCACGGCTTTCCGCTCTGGAACCCGTACCTCTTCGGCGGCGTGCCGTATGTGGCCGGCATGGCGGGCGACATCTTCTACCCCACGTTCCTGCTTCGCCTCCTGCTCCCGGCCGACGTGGGGATGACGTGGGGCTTCATCATTCACGTCTTCTTCGCCGGGCTCTTCACCTACCTCTTCCTCCGCGCGCTCGGGCTCGGGTTCTGGGGCGCGCTCGTCGGTGGGCTGGCGTACATGATGGGGGGGAACGTCGCCGGCCTCGTCTCCCCCGGCCACGATGGCAAGCTGTTCGTCTCCGCACTGCTCCCGCTCGCGCTCCTCCTCGTCCATCGCGGCGTGCGCGACGGCCGCGCGTGGGCGTGGGGCGGGCTCGCGATCACCGTCACCCTTGGCGTTCTCTCGCCGCACCCGCAGCTCCTACAGTATCTGTTACTCGTGTGCGGCGCGTACGCGCTCTTCATCGCGCTCAGCGCGCCATCGAGTGGCGGCACCGCGCTCCTGAAGCCACTGGCGATCCGCCGCCTCGTCTTCGCCGGGACCGCCATCGCGCTCGGCCTCCTTGGCGGCGCCGTCCAGTTCGCGCCGCTCCTCGAGTACACGCCGTGGTCGCCGCGCGCGGGTGGCGCGGGGTGGGAGCACGCGATCTCCTACTCCATGCCGCCGGAGGAGATGATCAACTTCTACCTCCCGCACTTCTCCGGCATCCTCCGGAGCTACTGGGGACGCAACGGCATCCACCTGCACAGCGAGTACATCGGCGCCGCCGTGCTCCTGCTGGCCGGGCTCGCGTTTGGCACGCCGTCGCCGCGTCGGCGCACCGTCTGGTTCTGGACGGGCACCCTCGTCGTCGCCACGCTCTGGGCACTCGGCGGTTACACGCCCTTCTTCCGCCTCGTATACGCGATCGTCCCAGGGACCGACTACTTCCGGGCGCCGAGCACGATGCTCTACGTCGTCTCGTTCTGCGTGGCGGTGCTCGCGGGGGTCGGTGTGGAGCGCGCGCTCGCCGGACTCGTGCGCCCGCGCTACCTCATCGCCTGGGTCGGGGCCGGTCTCGCGCTCGCGCTCCTCGCGACGACAGGCGGCCTCACGAATCTCGCGATGACCTTCGCGAGCCCGCAGAGCCTCGACCGTGTGGACGCGAACGCCGCCGCGCTCACCGGCGGCGCGTGGCGCTCCTTCCTCTTCGTGGCCGCCATTGCCGGCGTACTCTTCGCCCTCATCCGCGGCGCGCTCCCGGCGCGTACGGCGGGGGCGCTGCTCGCGGTCGTCGTCGCGCTCGACCTC
This sequence comes from Gemmatimonadaceae bacterium, assembly GCA_037720885.1. Classification (GTDB taxonomy): domain Bacteria; phylum Gemmatimonadota; class Gemmatimonadetes; order Gemmatimonadales; family Gemmatimonadaceae; genus JACMME01. The sequence continues at coordinate 37,402 of JBBJNN010000039.1, forward strand.
TGGACCGTGGAGCGGCTGTACTGGCAATTCTCGCCGCGCGCCGATGCGCTCTATGCGAGCGATGCCGCCGTTGACTACCTGAAGCGCATTCCACAGCCCGGCCGCGTGGCCCCAATCGCGCTCGGCAACATGACCTCCACCACGCGCGATACGTACCTCGGCAGCGGGGAGGGAAAGTCGAGCGGATTCATGATCCAGCGTGTCCGCAGCGTCGTCGGCTACCACGGGAACGAGCTCGGGCGCTACGACCAGCTCGTCGGGTGGCCCTCCGAGGAGGGCGACTGGCCCAACCGGATCACGAGTCCGAACCTGCGCCGGCTCACGAACCTGCGCTACCTGTACACGAACGTGCCCCAGGCACAGGTGCCGGTGCCGCTCGCGGGGGTACGCCTCGTCGCCGGGCCGGCAAGGAACGTCGCCGGGAACACCGTCTACCTGTACGAGTTCCCGGAAGACAACCCCGCGGCGTGGGTGGTGCCGCTCGCGATCAAGGTACCGGACGACCAGGTGCTCGGGACACTGTTCGACCAGCGCTTCGACGTGCGACGCGCGGCGCTCTTCGATCCGCAGACCGAGGTGGCCACGCAGCCTGTTCCACCATCGCTGCCCGAGCCGACCGGTGTGAGCGCGCGCGTGACCCGTTGGGAGCCGGGCTACATTTCCTTCGCGCTCGACCGGCCGGCGCCGGCCGGCGCGGCACTCGTAGTGTCGGAGAACTACTACCCGGGCTGGGTCGCTACCGTGGATGGCAAGCCAGCCGCCGTGGGGCGCGCGGACTACGTGCTCATAGGCGTGGGGCTACCGGCGGGAGCGCGGCAGGTCGATCTCACCTTCACCAGCCCGCGCTACCAGATGGGGAAGATGATCACCCTCGCTGTGCTCGCCATCGCCCTCCTCGCGCTGGTTGGAGGGGTCGTCCTCGAGCGTCGCAGGCGCGAGCCCCCGCGCGACGCGGCAGGCGGCGTGGGTCGCGCTGGCGGTGCGGCCGGCTCAGCGCCCGACGGTGAACGCGTAGCCTCCTAGCGTCGCGCGGATGGCGTTCGCGCGATCGGCCGCCTCGACGACCGTGACCGTGTAGCGGCTCGCCTGGCGCACATCCGGCACGGTGATGCGGACGAGCGGCCCCGCCCCCAGATCGCCGAACACCGCCACCATGTACCCGCCCGCACCGGTGCGCGCGTGCACCGTGGAGGCGGACGATGCGGCGGACACCGCGGCGATCTCGGGGCCGGTCACGTGGAGCAGCAGCGCGCCGTCGTCGGTGTAGGGCGTGGTGAGGCGCACGGTGAGATCGCCCGCCTGCGGCCCGGAGGGCTTGTCGCCGCCGCACGCGGACGCGATGGCGATGCTCACGAGGGTGGCGGCGAGCGCGAGCTGCCGCACGCGTGGGTGCATCAGCGCCGGCATCGTTGGCCCCATCATCATGGCCGCTCCTCCGCTCGCGCGACCTTGGCGCTCCCGCCGCCCGCGCGTAGCCACGCGCGGACGTCGCCCACATCGAGCCGGCCGTTCCGATTGCCCTGCAGGTCGAGGAATCGCAGCTCGTCGGCGGTGAGCGTGGCCGCCGAAGCGCCGAGCAGCCGGTCCATCACCGCCGAGGCGGAGAGTACCGGCTTCGTCACGGTGAGCGCGAGCGTCTTCGCCATGCGCAGCGTGTCCGATGTGCTCGTGACGGTGAAGCTGAAGCTTCCCGCCGCCGCCGGCACGCCGCTCACCACACCCGTGCCCCCGTCGAGCGCGAGACCTTCGGGGAGCGCACCACTCGACACGGCCCACGTGGCCGCGTGCGGTCCGCCGGTAGCGACGAGCGTGTCCGCGTAGCTCGCGCCCATCATCGCCGCCTTCCGTACCGGGTCGGAGGAGATCGCGAGTGGGCGATGGACGGTGAAGCCGAGCATCTTGCTCGCGCTCGTGGTGCCGGAGGTGGCCGACACGCGATACGCGAAATCGCCCGGCGCCGCCGGTGTGCCGCTCACCACGCCGGTCGCCGCGTCGAGCGTGACGCCCGCGGGGAGCGCGCCGCCGGTGAGTGCCCAGCCGACCGCGCCGGCACCGCCGGTCGCGGCCAACGCGTCGGCGTATGGCGCGCCAACCACGCCGTAGCGGCGGGCCGAGTCGGAGGCGATGACGACTGGCGCGATCGCACCGAAGGTGGCGGTGATGTCGCGGTTCGCCGTCATCGCCACCGTACATGGGCCGGTACCCGGGCACGCCGGATCGCTCCATCCCGTGAACGTGCTCGCGTTCGGCGACGCCGTGAGCGTCACGGTCGCGCCGCGCGTGCCGAAGAGCGTAGAGCACGCGCCCGGGCAGTCGATGGCCGGCGTGGCGGCGGCCGTCACGCGGCCGGCGCCGGCCACGGCCACGGTGAGCTGCCAGCCATAGGTAACGGTGACGTCGTAGCCCGTTTGCGTCGCGGCATCCACGGCGAGGGTGAAGCCGTTCAGCGAATCGGCGAACGTCTCGCCGGGCTTCCACATCGCACCGGCGTCGTTCGGGTTGCCGTTGCCGTCGGGGTCCACCACCTGCGCGTCGCGGTCGCTGCGCGCCGGGTTCACCGTGTGGATGATGATCGCCTCGCCGGGCAGCTTCCCGTCGTATCCCGCGAAGCGCCGCGACTCCACCGTATAGAACTGACCTGGCGCGCCGGGGAGCGGAATCTGCGCCATGAGGTAATCGCCCGACTCCCCCGGCAGCGCGCTCCGCTCGATGCGGATCGCCCGGCGCGATGGGAGTGTCGGGACATACTTCCGCCCGGGCGGGATCCAGCCGAGGAGATCCTTGTGGTAGGCGATCGTGTGCGTGCCGACCGCGGTGCCGACCAGCGGCTCGTTGAACCCGCCGCCGCTCATCACGTCCCACCGGGAGTCGTACGTGGCCGAGTATGGGCCGGACGAGTGCGGGAGTCCGAGCGAGTGTCCCGTCTCGTGGCCGTACGTCGCGAGCGTTGCCCAGTTCGCCATCCACGTCACGCCGTAGGGGCGTGTCTCGCCGTCGCGGGTGAGGGTCCACCCGCCACCCCAGCTCGCGAACATGTGGAGGTTGAACTGCATGTTGATGCCGAAGTACTGGGGGAAGACGACGTCCGCATCCGCCGCGGCGGTGCAGTCGTTCGCCATGAGCCCCCAATCCGGATCCTTGTTCGTTCCGTTCGGGAAGTAGTACGCCCGCGGCTGCGGCAGGTCGTACCAGCCGACGACGAGGGTGCCGTTCAGGTTGACGCGGTTCCCCGACTGCTCCTGCCAGTAGTGATCGAGCCCGGGATATGCGCCGCCCATCCACGTTTCGTACTCGCTCTTCGCGCGCGGTGTCACGGTCGCCGAATCGGCGAAACGGCAGAGGATCGTGACGTAGGATTTGGCGCCGCTCTGGGCGGCGCCGAATGGCGCGCGAGCCTCGCCCGGCGGCGCGATCGGTCGCGCCGAGGGGCGTGTCAGCGTGAGCGACTGGAGGCGCGCCACCGGAATCCCGCGCGCGCTCGTGCTGGCGCCCGCGCCGGCCTGACCGGGGAGCGCGCGCCCCGAGGCCTCGAGGGGCGAGACGATCACGGTGACCTGCTGGCGGTCGAGCGACTCCGGCACGCCGTAGCGCGCCGCGAAGCCGGCGTCGAGCAGGAGCTCGGTCGCGCGCCCCGCATCATCCACGAGTAGGTAATTGACCTGAGCGGGCTGCCCGCGCTGCGCCGGTACGGTCCACACGATGTGGAACCAGCCGGTGAGCGTCTCGAGTCGCGCCGCGCTGGCGGGCGTCGGTGCGCTGACACCAAGTCCGGCCGCCACCGC
>JBBJNN010000157.1:0-9483 GCA_037720885.1 Gemmatimonadaceae bacterium
GTGGCATCGCCGGTCTCGCGGATGGGGTGGAACGCCGGCTCGTCGCCGCCGTGCCGCACGATCACACCGTGCACGATCCGGTTGCACGCAGGGTGGCCGAGCCACTTGGCGCCGCGCTCGAGTCGCGCGACCGCCGCGGCGCTGCCGTAGAGCGCCTCGGCGATGTGGGCCCAGAGCTCGTCCACCGTGATCGCGCCCAGGCGCTCCTCCGTCCGCCCCACCTGCGCCACCGGTTGGAACGAGATCATCCGGAACGCGTCGGAGTTGCGCGCGACCCAGCGAGTCACGTCCGGGATGCCGGCGAGGTTGTCGCGCGTTACCGTCACCGTGGTCGCGGCGCGGAGGGGAAGCCCGGTATCGCGGCGGGCGTGGCGGATCATGCGAGCGAATTCGTCGCGGAGCGGGTTGAGCGCGTCCTCGCTCTCCGCACGCTTGTACGCCGCGCCCGTCCGCCCGCGCTGCGTGGTATCCACGTGGATGCTCACCTCGCTGAGTCCACCCTCCGTCATGTAGCGCTCGAGTAGGCCGGGCCGGCGGCGGAAGGAATCGCCGTGCGTCATCAGCATCGGGATGAGCTCGAGCTCGCGCGCGTAGCGAATGAGCTCGATCACCTCGTCGTCCGGCCGGAGGGTAATCTCGCCGTCGGTGAGCTGGAGGTTGCCGGAGGCGCCGAGCGAGGGGCGGAGCTGGCGCATCTGCGCCTTGATCGCCTCTACGGGTTCGGCCGGGATCCTGTTCGCGCCCTCGCCGAGATAGCAGCCGCGGCAGGCGAAATCGCACCGGGGCATGGCGCCGATGGTGGCGCCGCAGCCATTCCCCTGGCGTCCGAGCATCTGGTGCGGCGTCCGCATCTCGCCCGGCACGCGCGCCCAGTTGCGCGCGTGGAGGGCCGCGCTCTCGGGGAGGACCGGGGTGCGCGCGATCGCGGCGAAACGGCGGAGCGAGCGGAGCATGGTGTCGCGACCGGGCTACCGGTTCACCGTCGCCACGCCAGCCGCCTTCGCCCGCGCCTGGCTGTTCAACGTCCAGTCGTAGTCCGTCTTCCTCAGCTTGAAGGCGCCGCTCGTGAGCAGTTGCTTCTCCGGACCATCGGGGTACCAGCGTGCGATGAAGCGGCCGACGCCGGCGTCGCTGTCCCCGAAGTCGTCCTTGTAGAACGTGAAGATCATGCTCGCGTACACGGTGCGCGACGCAACGTCCACACGGTTCTTCCCCGGCGACTTGAGCAGAAACGCGACACCCTGGTCGTCGAGCTGCGCGTCGAGCCGGCTGCCCACATACGCCTCACCGCGGAGCGGCGGGCAGCCCATGGCCGCGCACACGAGCGCGAGGTGGATGCGGGGCTCCGCGAAGTCCTTCCGGATGATGCGATGCTCCACGTCGTCCAGGCTGAGGGCGCGTCCGCCCACCTGCACGAGCCGCTCACTCCACGGGCCCTTCAACTTCAGGACACCAAGCGACTTGTTGATGTCCCGGATGCTCCGACGCTCGCCCTTTGCGTTGATGAGCTGGATGGTGTACGCGTTGTAGACGTTGATCCAGAACGCGAGGCGTTCGTCGTCGGAGAGCGCGGCGGCGTCCACGGTGGCAAGCTGCCGCAGATACGCCGCGAACTCGGGCGCGGCCTTGAACGCGTCGTAGTCCACCAGGCCATTGACGACATGCGCGCGGAGAAGCGCGTCGAACGCCGAGTGGTCGAACGTGCTCCCGCGTGGCTGCGCAGACCCTGCCTTCGGTGGCACGGCGGGGTTCACCGGCCGCCCCTGCGCCCGGCCGTCGGTCGGCGCGGCGGCGAGAGCGATGAGCGCCGCGGCGGCGGGCGCGAGCCATCCCAGCTTGCGCGCAATGGCGGGAACGAAGGACAGGAGCACGAGCAAGCCTCCGGCGATGGCCACACGGATGAGCGCCGTCTGCCGCGCGCCCTCGGCGCCCGCGAGTAGCGAGTCCGCGAAGTAGGTGTAGACGGCCGTACCCGGAATGATGCCGAGCGCCGTCGCGCCCACGAAGCTCCGCACAGGCACCCCCGCGAGCCCCGCCGCGAAGTTGAGCACGTTGAACGGGACGACGGGGATGAGCCGCAAGCGGAGGAGGGTGAGGAACCCATGCTCGCCAGCCAGCTCGTCGAGCGATTTCCCGTGCTTGCCGAGGAGTCCCGCGAATGCGTCCCGCCCGAGCGCGCGCGCGAGGAGGTAGGCCGCGGTCGCGCCGAGCGTAGCGCCAGTCCAGTTGAGGAGTGTGCCAAGGCCGAAGCCGAACATCGCGCCGCCGGCGAGGGTCAGGATCGTTCCCGGGAGCCCGACCGCCGTCGCCACGACATAGGCGGCAACGAAGAGCGGGACGATGTTGGGCCGGGCACGCAGGTCGCGGATGGCGGCGGCCGCGGTGGGCAGATCGCGGTAGCGGAAGACCCCGAAGTGGCGCGCGGTGAGGAACGCCGCGGCGAGGATCACGACGAGCGCGGCGAGCTTGAGAGCGGCGGGGTAGCCGCGCCGCGTCGCGGGCGACTGCGTCGCGCTAGGCAACCGCGCCGCCGCAGGAGGAGCCGGCGCCCGCGGTGCAGCCGAAGCAATGCGGGCCGATGGCGATATCCCGCTCGCTGAGCGCGTCGGGCGTCGCGTCGAAGATCGTGCGCGGCGCCGCGGGATCGAGCGGGAGATCCAGCATCTGGTTGAAGTCGCAGTCGTACAGCGCGCCGTCGTACCCTACGGAGAGCGTGGTGCGGCACATCACGCCGGCCGCCGCCGCCGGGTTGTAGGCATTCGCCAGGCGCGTGAGGTACTCCTCCGTCCGCCCCTTCTCGTCGAGAAAGTCCAGGAAGCGGCTGATCGGCATGTTCGTGATCGTGTACAGCTCGTCGAACACGATGCCGTAGCGCCGCATCATTTCCCCCTTCCAGTGCGCTTGCAGCTCGCGCTGGTTCGCTGGGAGGAAGGTACCTACCGGGTTCGTCACGAGGTTGAGGCGGAGTGGCCCGCCCGTGCCGTAGCCCAACGCGTTCAGCCGGCGGAGCGCCTGCACCGATTCCTCGAACACGCCTTCGCCGCGCTGCGCGTCGGTCTCCCGCGCCTGGAAGTACGGCAGCGATGCCACCACCTCCACCCGGTGCTCGGCAAGCAATTCGGGGATGTCCGAGTAGTTGGGGAGGAGGATCGCGGTCAGGTTGCAGCGGTGCATGACGTGCGCGCCCGCGCGGGCTGCCCGCGACACGATCTCGCGGAAGTCGGGGTGGAGCTCGGGAGCGCCGCCCGTGATGTCGAGCGTCGGGATGCGGAAGCGCTCGAGGAAGGCGAGGCACGCCTCGATCACCGGGCGCGGCATCACTTCCTTCCGGTCCGGTCCCGCGTCCACGTGGCAGTGGCGGCACGTCTGATTGCAGCGCTTGCCCACGTTGATCTGGAGGATCTCGACGCCCGTCGCACGGAGGGGGTAGAGCCCCGACGAGGCGAGCGCGTCGCCGAAGGAGCGGCCGAGCGGGAGGCGCGCGAGCCGCTCGCGTTGCGCCGCGCCGCCCGACAGGGGGGAATGACGCTTCTCGAGCGTTGCCAGAATGCGGGACACGAGGGCCGCCCTACATCCCGAGGTCGTCCGCGTGGTTCAGCATCTGGACGCCATGCACGAGCGAGGATCCGCCGCGGATCGCCGCGGCAACGTGGATGGCCTCGGTCATCTGATCCACGTTGGAGCCCTTCTCCAGAGCGTCCTTGCTGTACGCGTCGATGCAGTAGGGACACTGGACGGTATGCGCCACCGCGAGCGCGATCAGCGACTTCTCGCGTGTCGTCAGCGCACCCTCGGCGAACACGGCGCCGTACCAGTCGAAGAACTTCTTCGCCAGCTCGGGCGCGCCGCGCGAGATCTCGCCGAAGCGGCCGAGGTCGGCATCGTGGTAGTAGTGCGAATGCTGCGCCATGATCTGCGTGTATCCTCCCCATAGGTGCGGGCAGCGCGCGCCGCCCGTCACGATGCCCTTTATACGGTGGCGCCGGATGATCAGATTTCGCCAGGCGTCAGCACACGACCGATACTCAACACTCCTTACACGCGCTCCGTTTCCGATGCCGGCGGTATACGATGGGGGAGCGGTACGCTCCCCGGGAAGCAGCAGGAACGAGCTCGCCGATCCGGCCACCGGGCCCGGTGCGTCCACGCACCCCGGCGCTGCGGCCGCGCGGCTCTCCGTGATCGTCCCCGCGTGGAACGAGGAGGGCGCACTTCCGGCCCTGCTCGCTGACCTCGCCGCGCTCCGCGCGCCGCACGAGGTGATCGTCGTGGACGGTGGGAGCACGGATGGCACGGTGGCCGCCGCGCGGCAGGCTGGCGCACGCGTGATCGCCGCGCGGCTCGGCCGCGGCCATCAGCTCGCCGAGGGCGCGCGTGTGGCGGTCGGGGAGTGGCTCTTCGTCGTTCATGCGGACGCGCGCGCGGGCGCCGACGTGCTCGCGGCGGCCGAGCGCGCGGTGCGCGACGGCGCGACGGCGGCGTGCGCGTTCCGGCTGCGCATCGACGCGCCGGGCGCGGGCTACCGGGTCGTGGAGTGGGGCGCGAACGTGCGTGCCTGCTGGGGGCGTCTCCCGTATGGGGACCAGGGCCTCCTCGTGCCGCGATCGGCGTACGAGGCGGTGGGCGGCTTCGCCGACATCCCCGTGATGGAGGACGTCACTCTGATACGCGCGCTGCGCCGCGTGACCGCGCTCCGCGTGCTCGCGCCCGCCCTCCGCGTCTCCGCACGCCGCTGGGAGCGCGACGGGGTAGCGCGCCGGACGGTGCGCAACGCGATGCTCCTCGGCGCCTACGCGCTCGGCGCGTCGCCGGCGTGGATCGCGGGACACTACCGGCCGCACGGCGGCGGGGGTCAGAGTGGCTGACGGAGCGGCGGCGGCACGCAAGTCGGCGCTCTTCTGGGGCGCGCTCGTCACCGTGCTCGTGCTCGACGTGGTGACGAAGATGCTCGCCCTCCACTACCTCCAGCCCCCGTACATACCGCACGCGCTCGTCGGCGATCTGCTGCGGTTCACCCTCGCCTACAACGTCGGCGTTGCGTTCTCCATGCATGTGGGGTCGGCGTCGCGTTGGGTGTTCAGCCTGCTCGCCGTGGCCGTTCTCGTCTTCCTCGGCCGGCTCTATCGCGAGTCCCCGCCCGAGGATCGCGTGCGCGCGCTCGCGCTCGGACTCATCTGCGGCGGCGCGGTCGGTAACCTGATCGACCGGGTGCGCTCGGCGCGTGGCGTGATCGACTTTATCGACATCGGTCTGGGCGACACGCGCTTCTACACGTTCAACGTGGCGGACATGGGTGTGAGCATCGGCGCCGTGCTGTTGGCGTGGTCCCTCTGGCAGGACGAGCGATCGGCTCGACAGCGCGAGCGGGGCAGCGAGGGGGGAGCGCAGATCGGGTAGGGGAGCGCGATGCGCCGCACCGGCGCGGGTAGTGGTGGAAGTCGGGCTGCCGACGATTGGCTGATGGAACGGTGCACTAGAAAAAAATGATCGATCCCCCGCTCGAGCCGCCGAATCGTGGGTTCACGACGTTGTTAAAGATCGAGCCAAACGTGTAGCCGAGCCCGACGAAGGCGGAATAGCGGTAGGACGTGGCGCGCTGGCGCGCGCGAACGAGCGCCTCTTCGTCCGTGACGCCCCGGCTGGACAGGTAGAGTTGATCGCGGATTGACGAGACGCTGCCGAAGAGGTTCAGTGACAGCCCCTTGATCAGCCGCAGGTCCATGCTCGTGAACACGGACCCGTGGTACTTGTCGAGGTTGTGCAGGTAGTGGCCGCCCTCGACCGAGGTCTCGACTGAGCCCCACGGCTGCCGCACGCTCAGCGACGCGACCAAATTCTCGTCGTAGAGCGTCTCGACGGTCTTGTTGAAGATCGTCTGCTCCCTGTAGTTGACCGAGCTTGCGCCCAGCGCGTAGCGGAGGGTGAGTTGCCGCCTGGTGGATTGCGCGTACGGGAAGACGTTGTACTCGACGGCGGGAGCGACGCGGAGCGAGGCGTCCTGGTTCAGGAAGGTGGACGAGTTCGCCGACGCGGTGACGCCCGCCGACCAGTGGTCGCCCAGGCTCTTCACGACCAGGCCATTGCCGCCGTAGCTGTGCGTGTAGTTGGTGAACGTCCCGCTGCTGAGCCTGAATCTACTCTCGCCGTACGAGCCGTTCAGCGAGAGGTTGATCTTCCACGCCTGCGTGGTCCGGTTGGCCGACGTGGAGCCGGAGAGGTTCGTGAACTTCGACGTCTTCTCCCCGTTGAAGTTGCCGTTCCCGCGCACGCGGAGCACCCAGTAGTTCCATGGGTCCCGCGCCGACGACGCGGTGGTGGCGGCTCCTGCCCCTTGCTGCGGCACGGCGTAGCTGATCTGAATGCGCTCCGCGATCGGTAGCCGCGCCACGTAGCGGACGAGCCCCAGCTTGAGGACGCGCGCGAGCGCGCGCCGCACGACGTCCTGCGAGTCCGTCTGGCGCGAGGTGTAGGCGAGCGAATCCGTCGTGCCGGCGAACTGCCGCTGCCCGATGAAGGTGATCGCGAACTGCGTCCCTCCGCCCCCGGTCTGCTGGGTGGTGATGAAGATATGGACGTCCGCCACCTGCCGGTCGCGCACGTAGTCCACGAAGGCGATCTCGGTGCGGAAGAAATCGAAGTCACAGAAGAAGCTCTGGCAATCGACGTAGACGCGCGGCCGGTCCCCCTGTGTGGCCGCGAGAGTGCTGTCGGTACGCGCCTGGGCCGATGCCGCCGGCGCGGCGGTAACGAGGAGCGTGAGCAGGGCGAGCAGGGCGAGCGCGAACGTAGAACGCGTCATGGTGACTCCTCAGGTGGAGTGGCTGCCGGTTAGACCCCAAACTAGTGCTCACCGTTGGATGACGCGCGCCCGGTCTCGCCGCGGGCGGGGCTGGCCTGGCGGGCTCCTTGCACTTCGCCGCCGTATGCGCACCGTCCGCGATCAGTACGTTCCTCCCGACCACGATGCGTTCGTCGCCGCCGAGCCGCCGACGGGGCGCGTGATCGTCATCGCACCCACGCGCGCCGCGTGCGAGACAATCGAGCTCGCGATGGGGCTGCGTCTCGAGACGCTGCTCGAGCGCGAGCATGGCTCGGAGATCCGGGCACTTGCCGCGGCGGGCAAGGGCTTCGGGATCGTGGCCGGCACGGGGACGGGGAAGACGCTCGCCATCCGGCCGATCGCCGAGACGATCACGGGCAACGCCGATCTGACGGTCGGCGTTGTCAACCGCGAGCGCGAGGCCACGCCGGAGACGCCGAGCTGGAACGTCGTCATCATCACGACGGGGATCGCGCGGCGGTGGTTCGCCGAGGGTGACATCCTCCCGCGCGACACGCTCGTGGTGGACGAGATCCATCAGACGTCGGCCGAGCTGGAGCTCTGCCTCGCGCTCGGGAAGCGCGTGGGGTGCCGCTTCATCTGGCTGTCGGCGACCGTGGATCCCGCGTTCTACGCGCGCTACCTCGGCTCGGCCACCGTGTTGGAGACGACGTCGTTCGACCCCGCGAAGGCCGCGAAGGTGGAGGTCGTGGCGAAGGAGCCACGCCAGTTCCTCGACGACCGCTTCCTGCGCGAGGTCTATAAGGCACGGCGCGGTGTCGGCGTGTTCTTGCCGACACGGGCGGGTGTGGAGCAGGCGGCGGCCGAGGTGCGTATGCGAGCGCCGCGCGTGGAGGCCGCGTTCTACCACGGTGGCGAGCCGATCCGGGTCATCCGTCCCTTTCTCGAGGGGGAGGTGCGGAAGCCGTACGTGCTGGCGATGACGGCCGCCGGCCAGAGCGCGCTCAACGTGCGCGGGCTCGACACCGTGGTCATCGATGACACGCGCTTCACGAACATCATCGAGCGCGGCAAGAACGTGCTCACGCGTCTGCACCTCGGCGCCAACGAGATTCTGCAGATGGCGGGGCGCGTGCATGGGCGTGTGGAGGGCGGCCGCGTCTACATCCTCTCCGATCGGAACATCGTCTTCAGCATGCTCCGCCCCACGGAGCCGGAGTTCCAGCTCGCCGGTGACTCGGAGCGGGTGGCGATCACCTGCGCGGCGCTGGGGGTCCGCGCCGACGAGCTGGACCTCCCGGTGGCACTCGACCGGCGCGCGTACCGCGAGGCGGTGGCGCTGCTCGAGCGGCGGGGGATCATCGAGCAGGGCCGCCTCTCGACCTACGGCAAGGCCGTGGAAGCGCTCCCCGTCGAGCGCGCGTGGGCGGAGCTACTGGTCCATGCCGACGACGAGCTGGTGCCGTACCTGGCCGTGATGAGCGCGATCGAGTCGCTCCACCGCATGACGCGCGAGGACCGCGATCTGGGCGGCGTGGAGGTGCCGGGGAGCGACCACCTCACCGCGTACAACCTCTATGCGGAGGCGTTCACGCGCGCCGGGTACATCGGGGAGGTGTATGGGTTGGCGCGCCACCTCTTCGATCCCGAGGCCGTCGAACTGTGGGCGGATGAGCGCGGCGCGTTGGTGAAGTCGGTGGAGGACGCGGCGCTCGGCATGGCCAGCGTGTATCGCGCACTCGGAATGCCGCTCCCGCAACGCATGCGCATCGCGGGCGAGAGCGCGCGGCGCGACTTCGCGGACCTGCTCGCGCGCTACATGCCGTTCGATCTGGTCATCGATGAGCAGACGAAGGAGGGTGACGAGGCGCGCGTCTCGAAGACGAGCGTATGTCCGCCATGGGGCGCGATCGCCGGCGAGCTGCGCTACTTCGCGGACCGCTCGGGCGTGCCGCGTGCGGCGATCGAGGGGACGCAGATCCCGTACGACCTGATCCGCCGGTACGCGCAGCGCGGCGAGGCGGAGCTCGTCTACGATCCACGCCGCAAGCGCGCCCCGCTCGCGCTCCGCCGCGCCGTGGACTACTTCGGATTCGAGCTGGAGCGCGAGGTCGAGCCGCTCGACGATTTCCCGCGCGAGCTGGCCGCGGCGGCCCGTCACGTGTTGGCCGAGAGCGTGGCGAAGGGGGAGGCGCGCCACGTGGCCGTGCATCGAAACCGCGCGGTGGTGGAGGAGGTGCGCGAAGTATACCGCCGATCGGGCGGACGCACGGCGAAGCTCGGGCTGGCCGAGCTGACAGCGCTCTACGAGGAGCGGCTCGCGGGGGTGGAGAGTCTCGACGACTTCCGGGCGGCCGACCTCACGCTCGACGCGGACACGCTCGTGCCGGGCGAGGAGCGGGAGCGGTGGCTCGCCCTGCCGGATGCGACGGAGGTACGAGGGCGCGAGGTGGAGCTGCGCTACGAGGTGGAGGAAGGTGCCGGCGGCGTCATCCGCCTGCGCCTTCCGGAGAAAGTGGCTCGCACGCTCACCGTGGAGGAGGTGCCGCAGCTCGATCGTCCGGTACGCTTCGCCGTGCACCGCGGCGAGCGCGGCACGGTGCGCGCGGACACGCTGGACGAGCTGCAGGAGCTACTCGACCGCCCGTGGTCTCCGGCCGAGGTGGTAGGTGACCCGGATGTGCGACGCGAGCGAAGCGCGC
>JBBJNN010000040.1:0-40557 GCA_037720885.1 Gemmatimonadaceae bacterium
CCGAAGCGGAGGGGTAGTCGGTCAGGTTGCTTTTGTCATCCCGCAGGAGCGAGCGGAGCGAGCGAGTGTCGGGATCTGCTGTCCCGGCGCCGGAGCCGGCCACGCGATTGGGAAAGTAGACGACCCGCAGGCGCGGGTAGCTCGCACTCGCGCCACCTCCGGCGGCGCTCCTGCGGGATCACAACTCCAAACTGACCCACTATCCGGAGGGGGCGAGACGAGCGGAACGCGGCTTCGTTAATATTCTCAGAGTTCTCCCCTCGCGCCATGCGAGGCAACCGCCGCGCTCCGCCCAGCATCCTGCCGTGTCTCCCTCCGCTCTCTCGGTCAAGTCCCTCCGCAAGACCTATGGCGATGTCATCGCCGTGGACCATCTCGATCTCGAGGTCGCCGCGGGCGAGTGCTTCGGGCTGCTCGGACCGAACGGCGCGGGGAAGACGACGACCATCGAGATCTGCGAGGGGCTCACCGCGCCGGACTCGGGGGAGGTCGTGCTCCTCGGCCGCCGGTGGGGCGCGGACTCGGCCGAGCTGCGCCACCGTCTGGGCATCGCGCTGCAGGAGACGCAGCTCTCCGAGAAGCTCACGGTCGAGGAGACGGTGCGTCTCTTCCGCTCCTTCTACCGCGAGGGGCGCACGGTGAGCGAGGTAATCGCGCTCGTGCAGCTCGGCGAGAAGCGCTCGGCGCGCGTGGGGACCCTCTCCGGCGGGCAGAAGCAGCGGCTCGCCATCGCCTGCGCGCTCGTAGGCAATCCGGAGCTCCTCTTCCTCGACGAGCCGACGACGGGACTCGATCCCCAGTCGCGCCGGCAGCTCTGGGCGCTGATCGAGCAGCTCAAGGCGACGGGGCGCACGATCGTCCTCACGACGCACTACATGGATGAGGCCGAGCGGTTGTGCGATCACGTGGCGATCGTGGACCACGGCCGGGTGATCGCGCTCGGCACCCCGCGCGAGCTGATCGAATCGCTCGGCGCCGCGCACACCGTGGAGTTCGGCACGCTACGCTCGGGCGACGGGGACGACGCAGGTGCCGATGAGAACGGCACGGCCGCCGATCCACGCATCGACATCGGCGCACTCGGCGCGCTCGACGGGGTGCTCGGCGCGCACGCGGAGAATGGCGGCTACCGCCTGCACGTAGCCGAGCTGCACCGTGCCGTGCCGGCGCTGCTCGCCGAGCTGGATCGGCGCGGCGTCCCGCTCACCGAGCTTCGCACGCACTCGGCGACGCTCGAGGATGTGTTCGTGGCACTCACGGGGCGGCACTTGAGGGATTAGTACTTCGGATCATCCTGCTGCCTGCTCTCGACCTCACCATCGCGAGATGTAGGGTCACGGAGCAGGCAGCAGGAACGACTCCCCGCATCAGCGTTCGGCACGGCGTCCATTCGAGCCGAGAGCAGGGATCAATCGGTCCGTCATCCGCAATGCGCTGAGTCTCTGCGTAGGCTCCAGAAAAAACACAACGGCTCCCCGCCACCGGAGGGGAGCCGTTTCTTCGTGTGCGAATTGGCGCGAGTCGCTACGGCACCCGCACGTCCACGCGCACGCTGTCCAGGTTGTCTTCCCCGGGCTGGCGCAGCTTGAAGGCGACCTTGGCGCCCCGTACGGATGCGATGACTTGGTCCGCCGTGCCGGCAGCAATGATGTCGACCTGGACGCAGCCGGTGAAGGGAGAGTGCCCCGCGGCGAGCAGTTGGCGGTAGTTGCCGTCATTGTCCGCCTGGGCATATCCTCCGGTGGCAAGTGCGCCAGGGAAGGGCGCCACACACGTGGAATCATGCGCCATCGCACGCACCACCGCGCGGGCCAGCGGCGCCCCGTCCGCGGTCGTCACCCGGCCGAAGACGATCGCCCGCGTGGCGAAGCTCGACTGCTCGCCATTGGTGGAGCCGCGGCAGGCGAGCGCGCTGACCGCCCAAGCCGCGAGTGTTAGGGTTGAGGCCGCCCTCCCGCGGCCTCTCCTGCTTTTTGCGCTAGCGGTGCACAACATATCTCCTCTCCTAACCAACATACGATGACCTCGGCCGCACGGATGAGGGCCGCGCGAAGGCCCCGGCGGGGACAGCACGGGCGCGCCTACTGGTTATATAGGTTCCAGAGCCACAGCCGCCGCACGTCCGCCCGCTGCGTCGCGCCGCCCGGCTCTGTCGCCGACTCCCGCTCCGCCGTGATCGCGGGCGACCGGTAGTTGAAGTACGACCGGGTGAACGGGTCCACCGTCTGCTCTGCACAGTAGATCAACCCATCGATCGCGTCGGGGCGCATCCAGAAGTTCAGGCCACCACCCCGGATTCCACCGAGCGCCTTCTCGTGCACGGCGTGCCCGTACTCGTGGGCGGCGACGAACACGCCCCCGCTGCCCTGGACCTCGTCGCTGGCGACGGTGATCCAGTCGTGGTCTGGGGAGTACGCCGCCCCCCAGCCGGCGTACGGCCGATAGAGGACGTCGATCCGCCCGCGGCTCCGCCCGAGGAGCGCGCGCGAGGGCGCGACCGCCCGCACCGAGTGGTCGAACAGCTCGCTCTGGCCGTGGTAGCCGGCCGTGTACTCCTGGTACTGATTACACGTCTCCGGACCGATGTAGAATGTGGTCGCGGTGACGGCGTCCGGATCGGCAGACCAGCCGAGGCTGCCCAGCGTCTGATTGCGGACCCGGATGTCCGCGTTCTCGAGCCGCACGTACACCGTGAACTGCTGGCCCGCCGCCGGGCAGGGCGAGATAGTGAAGTTCCCGTCCATGGCCGTCTCGGTATAGTACACACCGCCCGGCGTGTAATAGCGCACCTGGGCGCGCGGGATCCCGACGAAGTCGGAGCCGGGCGGCAGGAGACTCGACTGGTAGAACACCCGGAAGTACGCCGGGGTGGATGGCGGCGGCGGGGGCGGCGGGGGCGGTGGTGGGGGCGGCTCGCAGGTCGGGTCCTCGGGGTCGCAGATGGCGATCGCGAAGTCGCCGCCGGCTCTTGCCTTCCGCGAGACGAACGGCCCGGCCGAGCCGAAGAGCGGCTGGCGGGTTGTGTCCCCGGCGATGGCCGGATCGAACTCGTCGGCGACACTCGCGCCGGTGCTGTCAATGAGTAGCCAGACGTCCTCGACCGCCACGGCCTGCACCGCCTGCCCGTTGACGGTCGGCGGCTCGCCGGAGGTCTTCGCGGCGCGGGCGGCGATCCGGTAGTAGCCGGGGTCCGTGAAGATGATGGTCGTCGTCCGGCGCATTTCGTGACCCGCCCCGAGCGGGCTGCGCCAGGTGCCCTCGGCGGGCCGCGTCGCGCCCCCGGAGACGCGCCCTGGCTGCCCGGGGCGCCAGCGCGTGGTGCGCACCGCCGCCAGCTCGGGGATGGTGACCTGGAGCTCGGCCTCCCCGCAGGGGCACGCACCATAATGCGTGGCGCGACAGACCGCAAGCAGATGTTTCGCGGCCCGCACGTACTCGTGGCGCAAACGAATCGTCCGTCGCCTCGCCACTTGTCCCGACGCCAGCCGCGGCGCAATCGTGCGATGTCGCCGGCCCGTGTCGCTCCGCATTCATTACGTGATCGCACCCCGCACTCCCCACCCCGATGTCCGACCACCCCCTCCTCCAGCTCACCCTCGTTCGCTACCGCGAGTTCATCCGCGAGCCCGAGGCCGTGTTCTGGGTGTTCGTCTTCCCCATCCTTCTCGCCGCGGGGCTCGGCATCGCGTTCCAGCGTCGTCCGCAGGACGTGATCCGCATCGGCGTCGTCGCCGGAGCGCCGGGCACGGACTCCATCGCGCGCGCACTCCGCGCCGACCCCGCGCTCGCGCCCGAGGTGCTGGCCGACAGCGCGGGCGATACGGCGCTGCGAACGGGGAGGGTGGCGCTCCTCGTGTCGAGCGATGGCGATGGCGCCGGCGTCCGCTACCGCTACGATGACACGCGGCCGGAGGGGCGCTCGGCGCGATTCCTCGTGGATCAGGCGGTGCAGCGCGCGGCGGGGCGGCGCGACCCCGTGGCGGTCGCCGACACGCGCGTGCACGAACGCGGGTCGCGCTACATCGACTTCGTCATCCCCGGGCTCCTCGGGATGAATCTGATGGGGAGCGGGATCTGGGGGATCGGCTACGGCATCGTGAACGCGCGCACGAAGAAGCTGCTCAAGCGGCTCGTCGCCACGCCGATGTCACGCTTCCAGTACCTGCTCTCCTTCCTCCTCTTCCGGCTCGTGCTTCTGCTGATCGAGGTGCTCGTACTCCTCGGCTTCGGCACGCTCGTCTTCGGCGTGCCGCTGCGCGGCGGCCTGGGCCAGCTCGCCGCGATCTGCCTCCTCTCCGCGCTCGCCTTTGGCGGGCTCGGCCTCCTCGTCGCCTCGCGCGCGAAGACGATCGAGGCGGCGAGCGGATTGATGAACCTCGTGATGATGCCGATGTGGGTGGCGTCGGGCGTCTTCTTCGCCGCGTCGAACTTCCCGAAGGCGGTGCAGCCGGTGATCCAGGCACTCCCACTCACCGCCGTGAACGACGCGCTCCGCGCGAACATGCTCCAGGGCGCGGGATGGAGCATGATCCTCCCGGAGCTGGGAATCATCGCCGCGTGGCTGGTGCTGAGCTTCGGGCTCGCGCTCAGGCTGTTCCGGTGGCGGTGAGCCGACACGCTCGCTACGCCGCTGACGTGCGTACTTGACATCCAGGTAATGACCGTACAAATTGTACAATACGTACAACCGAGTCGTTGTGCGTTGTCGCGAATCGCCTGCGTACCTCAGAGGGTCACGGTTCGCGAACGAGATGACGTCTGGCTGTCTGGTCTCCCACTAGCGACGGGGGATTCGGGGTCCAAGAGAGCCGCGACATCGAGACCCAAGGGGAACGCGACTGGGGGTGCTCATAGATGCGTAGCAACCGTCTACCGGCCAGCAAGGCCAGGGCGAGGTTCGCCGACATCCTCAACGAGGTCTCGGTTCGGGGGGACCGAGTGGTCCTCGATCGCCACGGGAAGCCCGTCGCCGCAGTGATCTCGATAGGCGACCTGGAGCTGCTGCAGGCACTCGAGGACCGCTACGATGTCGAGCTCGCGCGCGAAGCGTTGGCCGAGTCCGATGAGCGAGTCCCCTGGGAGGAGATCAAGGCCAGGCTCGGCCTGTAGCCTTCGTTGAGGATGTCGGCGACATCCCTGCACTCCCGAGGCAGGCATGTCGTACAGGATTCTCTTCACGCGCGCCGCCGAGCGTGCCTTCGAGCGAATCGCGAGCGCGGATCAGCCGAGGATCGCGAAGAAGATTGACGCGCTCGCGTCCGACCCACGACCGCGCGGCGCGCTAAGGCTGGCCGGCGAGCCCGAGGAGCTCTACCGAATTCGAGTAGGCGACTATCGCGTCATCTACGGCATCGAGGACGAAGTTCTGACTGTCCTCATCGTGCGCGTCGCGCATCGGCGGGACGTCTACAGGTGAGCCCTGCATCGCGTCGCCATTCCGTGCCGCATGGCGTCCCATCGACACAGAGCGGCACGAGGGAACAGAGCGCGCATGCAGCGTAACCTCACCCTCGCCATCACCGCCCTGTGCGCCGCGCCGCTCTTCTTCTTCCCCGCCGCGGTGCTCGTCTGGCGGCTCGGGAAGGGCGCGGGCGGATCGGACGTGAGCATCGCGTACGGATACCTCGGTATGCTCGCCGGGCTACTCGCGGCCGCCGCGGGTGCGGCGCTCACCTTCTACTTCGCTCGGCGCTACGTGCCGGCTGCGCACCAGCGCGATCTCCAAATCGCCGACGCGGTCGTCGCCATCATGTGGGTGGTGATCTGGTCCGTCATCGCTGCCGGCCCCACGAAGCTCGAGTACGACGGCCGGCGCGCGGTGCTCGACGTCGAGGTCCGCGCCGCGAAGCCGCTCCTCCGCGGCGAACGCATTGACGCCGCTGTCTCGGTCGATTTCGCGGGCGGCCAGGACGTCAACATCCCGCACCCCGAGCGCGTGCGGGAAGACGGCGCCGCAGTCATCCTCCCGTGGGAGACGACGCCGATCACGGTGAAGGAATGGGCGGTCCGGGTGTTCGTGCGCGGCCAGCCATCCTGGTTCCCGCTGAGTCTCCCGGAGCGCCCCACGGCATCGACCGAGTGGTCGGCCTGGACCGCGCCCGCGCCGCGCGAGGACTATGAGACGCCAGGCGGGCTCGCGCTCCGCTACCGGTTCCGCCTCGTGCCCTACGGCGCGCAGTGACCCGCTACGCTCAGCCCATCACCCCTTCTTCCTCGCCTTCCACGCCGCCAACACCTCGGCCTCGCGCTCCGGCGTGATCCCGGCGCGCAGCGTCGCTTGCCGCTCCGGCGGCTGCGCGTGGTAGTAGTCGAGCGTGTCCTTCGCGGTGACGGCGAGCGGCCGGTACGTGAGACCGAGTGCCAGCTCGCGCGTGAGGTCGAAGCGCGCGAACCCTTCGTTGCCGCCGCGCGCCGGCCTCCAGACCGGCATCTCCACATAGGGCCGCACCTTCTGCTCGGCCAGGAAGTCCGTGTCCACCCAGGTGAAGGTCGCCTCGGAGGTCGTCACTGCCTTGATGCCGTGCAGCAACTCGGCGAAGGAGCGCGGGGTCTTGGGGCCGACGGCGTTGTACACGCCGGTCGTGCTCCCTTCGGCGAGACGGATCATCCACTCGGAGAGGTCACGCGCGTCGATCACCTGCACCGGGTCCGTCCCGTCGCCCGGTGCGAGCACCTCGCCGCCGCGCTCGATGCGGACGGGCCAGTAGGTGAAGCGGTCGGTGAGATCGCCGGGCCCCACGATGAGCCCCGGTCGCACGACGAGCGTTCGCCCGGGGAAATACTTCTGCGCCTCCTTCTCAGCCAGCGCCTTGGAGAGGCCGTAGGGGAGCGGCTTCCCCGTCTCGACCGGCGTGTTCTCGCGGGTGAACACGGGGGCCTCGATCGTCATGGGCACACGGCTCGTGTCGAAGTAGACGGAGCGCGTGGAGACGAACATGTAGCGCTTGGCGCTCTTCGCGAGCTGCCGCGCGGAGCGCTCCACCCACGTGGGATCGGTGGCCGAGTTGTCGATGACGACGTCCCACTCGCGCCCCTCCAGACTCTTGAGGTCGCTCGCGCGGTCGCCGACGAGCTTCTCGACGTTCGGGAAGAGCTGCGGGTTGGTGCGCCCGCGATTGAAGAGGGTGACCGTGTGCCCGCGGTCGAGCGCGTAGCGCACCTGGTACGGCCCGATGAACCCCGTGCCGCCGAGGATGAGGATGCGGAGCCCCGCACGCCGGCGCGGGGTGTGGAGCGCGGGCACGGCGGCGGTGGCGGTACCCAGCGCGAGCACGCCTGGCGCGAGGCCGAGCCCGAGAGCACCGCTGGTCGTTGCGGCGATGCGGAGGAAGGCGCGGCGGCTGGTCGGCATTGGGGATCCGTGTGGGAGAAGAGGGAGCCAACTCATGCCCCGCGCGGCACGCGGCGTCAAGGCCCCGCGCCGAGGCACGCCGCCTCGTGCGAGCGAGGAAACCACAGCTCGGAGCGCGCCGTAGAGTCGCCATCTTCCCTACCGCCCCCACGCCCCCCCGCCATGTCCATCGAGCGCAGCCTCGACCGCCTGCACGCCCGCGCCCGTGCCTCCCGCTGGCTCGGCCGCCTCACCGTGCTCACGCGCGTACTCCTCGCCCTCGGCTTCCTGCCATCGGGGCTGACGAAGGTGATGGGCGCGCACTTCACCAAGCTCGGGCTCGATGACCCGGTCGGCTTCTTCTTCGAGGCCATCTACCGCACGGGCATCTGGTACCCGTTCATCGGGTGGTGCCAGGTGATCGCGGCGCTGCTCCTGCTCGTGCCACGCACCGCCACCCTCGGCGCCGTGCTCTACTTCCCGATCATCCTCAACATCTTCCTCATCACCGTCGGCGTCGGATTCACCGGGACCCCATTCATCACGGGTCCCATGCTCCTTGGCGCCACGTATCTACTCTGCTGGGACTACGACCGGTGGAAGGGGATCGTCTGGCAACCGGGCCACCCGGAGGGGCATCTGGAGGGCGACCGGCTGCGGCAGCTCGCCTCGCGAGGATAGCGAGCCGAGGCGCACCGCCGCGCTGGCATGGATCGCGCAGCCCTGAATTCCCCGTGAGCGCGGCGCGACCGGTGATAGGATGCGCCGCGAGAAGTCCACCATCTGCGCGGGAGGCACCGATGACGGTGCACCTCGGACGCGGTCGCGCCAGCCTTGGCGTCGCCGCCGTGCTCGCCCTCATCGCGACGGCCGGATGCAGCGAGCGCTTCGACATCGGCCTCGCCACCGGAACGACCGCCACCTCTACGCAGCTCGGCGGCCAGGGGGAAGTGGCGCTCATTGGCCGCTGGCCCCGCGCCGGCAGCCCGAACGCGGGGAATGGGGGCGCCGTCTACCTCACGACAGTGTGGGAGTTTCGCGCGGACGGGACGGCCACACGTACCATCACCACACGTACCCTGCAGGGGCAGACCCTCGCCGTGAGCGAAGCGCTCATCTCGTGGCGTTTGGGCAACGGCACGCTCCTCCTCGACTTCGGCGCGCCGTCGGGGAGCACGCTCCGCGTGCCGTACTTCATTGACTACGGGGTGGGCGGCACGACGCTGACGCTCGATGGGATCGTGCTGCTGCGCGTCGATCCGTAGCGTCGGAGCGCTGGATCTCGTCGGAGACGCGCTGAGGGCGAACCGGCGCGCCTCGCGCGCGCAGCGAATTCGGGCGGCTCACACGACGGGCGCCTGGCTCCCTTCTTGCCTTTTCAACCTCTTGGTCTGGCACCGGGAGGATGACCATGAGGATGTCTGGGCTCGTGCTCCTCATGCCCATCGCGGCATGCGAAGCCGTGTCGAACCGCACGCCACGGGTAGACACGGCGACTACCGCGTCGTCGGGGGCCATAGCGCAGACTCCCGGCGCGCCCGATTCCGCCGTGCCGGCCACGCGTGGCCGCGACACGGCCGGCCGCGACACCGCCGGCCGTGACAGTGCCGGCCGTGACACCACCGTGCCGTCGCCTGACACCGCCACGCTGTTGCTCTACCCGGCACAGCCGCAGCGCGGCGGCGTGATCTTCGCCCTCGCCCGGGGGGTGAGCGCCGAGCGGCCGCGCTGCACATGGCGAGGTGCCCCCCTCCCGTGTTACCGCGTCGCGGAGGGCGTCCGCGCCTTCATCCCGCTCCCGGCTACCGAGCCGGCGGGAACCTACGCGCTCACGATTGACCGGCCGGGCGGACGCATCGCGCGGCAGATCACCGTCACCGACCGCACCTTCGGCGAGCAGAACGTCTTCGTTGCCGAGTCGCTCTACCGGCGCGCGACACGGCGGAGCGACATCGCGCGCGACGCCCGCGCGCTCCTGCGGGTCCTCGCCGGGGAAAGCGCCGAGCAGCGCTGGACGGGCCCGTGGGAGCAGCCCGTGCAGGGAGAGACGAGCCTGCACTACGGCGTCCAGAACTCGTACTACCCGGCCGCGGACTCCGCGCGCCGGATCCCGCTCGGCGCGAGGGACTTCGCGACCGATACCGGCACCCGTGCGACGCACGCGCCCAGTTGGCGGCACGCGGGGCTCGACCTCGCGGTACCCTCTGGCACCCCCGTCCGCGCACCCGCCAATGCCGTAGTGGCCGACGTCGGGGACTACAGCCTCACGGGACGGACGTTGACGCTCGACCACGGGCAAGGCGTGTTTTCCGTCTACTTCCACCTCGACACGGTGCTCGTGCGGGGTGGGGAGACTGTCGGCGCAGGGATGACTGTCGCGCGATCCGACGCGACCGGGCTCGTGACGGGACCGCACCTCCATTACGGAGTCTACGTTCACGGGAAGGATGTCGATCCCACGGCGTGGTATGACATGCCGTCATTCGCCGTCTCCGACACGGCCGCGCGAGTGGCGGGACGCCGGTAACGCCGGCCAGCGCGCGCCCGCGGGTCACGGCGCGGCCACCACGATCACCGCTGCCCTCGCCTGCGTCGGGTAGGACTCCGCCACCGGCCCCGTGAACCACGCCTCGGCCCGCTGGCCGGGGTACAGCTCGCCGAAGGTCGCCGCGCGGAGGGTGCCCCCCTCGCGCACGTAGACCCGCGTGGCACGGGTGACGGTGACGCTCGACTTGTCCGATCCCGAGATGTCCGCCGGCGCTACCTCGATCAACACGGAGCCGCGTCGCTCGCCACTCCCGCCCTGCTGGGCGCTCACCTGCGTGATCGTGCCGGCGATGGAGGGCGCCTCATCCGGCACGCCCGCGGGACGGTTCGAGCTGCACGCGCCGACTGCGGCGAGTGCGCCGAGCGACGCGAGCATCGCGGACGCGGCGAGCCGCGCGGCGCTCATCGCACCCACCCGAGGGAGAGCGAGGCGACCACGTGGCGCGGGAGCCCGGGCTCGAACGCCACCGGGACGCCGTTCACCACGTCGGGATTGAGGAAGGCGGAGGCGACGTAGCGGCGGTCGGCGAGGTTGTTCACCGTCACGAAGCCGCGGAGCCCGAGGCCGCCTCCGAGCTCGAGCGGGCGCTCCATCGCCAGGGTGGCGCCGAGGGTGCCGTAGCCCGGCACGCGGACGGTGTTTGCGTCGTCGGCGAAGTAGGCATCCGTCCCCTGCGCCGCGAGCTGGAGGGAGAGGCCGCGCAACACGGCCGGCGCGTAGGCGACCGTCGCGCCATAGAAGAAGTCCGGGATGCCGACCACACGGTTGTCGGCGTAGCTCGCGCTCTGGCCCGGGCGACCGTAGTGCACCGAATCGACTACGTAGTCCACGTAGCGGTTGCGCGAGTAGGTGAACGCGGTCTGCAACGAGAGCCCGTGGCTCCCCTGCATCGTGAGCCCCAGCTCGGCGCCCGAGCGGCGTACCTTCCCCGCCGTGAAGTAGAACCGCCCGCCGCGGTAGGGGACGATCTCGTTCCGCACGTCCGTGGTGTAGAGCGCCACGTCGTACGAGAGCGCGCGGAAGAATCCGTCGCCGCGCGCCACGAGCTGCTTCGTTCCCACCTCGTACGTGGTGGAGCGGATCGGGTCGAGCAGCGGGTTGAGCGCGGTCACCGTGTCCTGGCCGAAGGTGCTCGCGGGATCGGTCTCGTTCCCCGCCGGCGCCTCCACCCCGCCGCCAGCGTTGGCGTAGAGGCTGTGCGTGGGGGAAAGCCGGTAGACGACACCCAGCTTCGGCGTCACGCGCGTGAAGGATTTCTGTGCGTTGACGGCCGGCGTGATGTTGTTCTTGTTGTAGTACGTGATGTCGTCGTACCGCGCGCCGGCGGTGAGCGTGACCCGCTCGCCGAGCCCGAGCTCCTCCTGCGCGAACACCCCCAGATTCCGCGCGCCCTCGCGACGGTTCGCCTGGAGCGTGCCGCCGCGGGTTCCCTGCGGCGTGAGCGAGTAGAAGAGGATGGCGCCGTCCTGGTACGCGCCGTCCGTGCCCACGAGGAAGGTGCTCTTCATCGTCTCCCCAAGCGAGGCGAAGTTGCGGTACAGCGCGCTTCCCCCGAGGTGGTAGCGGTTGAAGTCGCGGAACGTCCCACGCTCCGAGCGCTTGAGGTACTTCGGGTTCACGTAGACGAGCCCCGACAGCTCGTGCCGGTCGCCGATCCGGTGCTCGAGCGACACGCCCAGCCGCCCGAGGCGGTTGTCGCGCCGCTCGCGGCGACTCTTGTAGGTCGCGTTCGCCTGTCGCGGGTCCGCCTCCACCTGCGCCATCGTCAGCGGACCCGGGATCTCGAACGCGCTGTGCGTCGCCACCGCGAACACGCCGAGCTCCGTTCGCTCGCCGAGTGGGGAGACGACACCCATGTTGATGAGGTCGCGCCGCCCCTCCGAGCTCTCGCGCCACCCATCGAAGCGCGTGTTCACGTACGAGGCGAAGAACGTGCCCGCGCCGATCTTGGTCCCCATGCGCAGTCCGTGTCGCTGGAGCCCGAAGCCACCGATCACGCTCCCCGCGGAGAAGAGAGCGCGATCGACGACCGGCACGCTCGAGATGGCGATCACGCCACCCGCCGCGTTCCCCCACACGGACGATGCGTTCGAGCGGATCACCTCCACGCCCTCGGCGGTCGCGAGGTCGATCTGGTCGAACGCGGTGCGGCCGTCGGGCTCGGTCTCCGGGAAGCCGTCGAGGAGGACGCGGATGCCGCGCGAGGTGCCGGCGTTCGAGCGGTCCCCCGCCCCGCGGGCGCCGAAGCCGCGGATGACGATCCGCACGTCGCTCGAGCCGTAGCGCGATTGGGCGAGCACACCCGGCACGGTGGTGAGCGCATCGTTGAGGCCGTAGCCGCTCACCGTGCGCAGCCGCTCCGTCCCCACGACGGTGACGGCGAGCGGTACGTCGAGCACGCTCTCACGCGTCCGCGTCCCGGTGATCGTCACTGGCGGGAGCGCCCGCGCGGAGTCGGGGCGCACGCGCGTCGGAGGCTCCTGCGCCTCGCCCGGACCGGGCGCGAGGGCAGCGAGCGCCACGACGCCGGCCGCCGCCGCGCGTGCTCGGAACGTAGTCCTGGCTGACGAGCGAAGCTGCATGACGTGTCCGGTATGCGAGTGCTGACGAGTCGTGCCACGCGTCGGCGCGAGTGCCCACGCGCTCGGGGACTACGTGCCAGGCCTGCTGGGCGTTGGGCGCGCCCTGCACGGAGGATGGCGAGCGGGACGCGGCCCCGCACTGGAATATTGGTCCCAGGGTGATTGGGACGGGCGATAGCGGACCATGCGACGCTTGCTCTGCCAAAGTTCCATCAGGGCCGCGGACGGGGTGCGCCCGCCGCCGGGCTCTCCGGTTGCTGCGCGCGTCAGTGAAGCGCAATATCTTCACCGCAGGTCAGCCTCCGACGCATCCGCGGAGCCATCGGGCGCGGTCGCAGGCCTTACGCGCGACGGCGGTGTAAACGACAACGCTGTACCCGTCAGACTTCAATCCCTCCCTCCTAGCCAAACGGTGGCGCCCCCGCACTCGCACAATCTCGATCTCGACCGCCTACTGGGTCTGAGGCTCGCTGTTGCCCGGTTCGGCGAGATGGATCTCGCCAGGTGGTGGAACACGAAGGGTCAGCTCGGGCGCCACGGTGGTGCGGCGCTTCGACGCGGCTTTCCACGGACTCACCACTTTGCGCGTGCCCGAAGTGTGTTCGCGGTCGCGGCCGCCCGCTGTGCCGAGGTTTTCGATCCTCCCAACGGCGTAACCCTCTGGCGTTTGCCGGAGCAGATCGAGGAGGAGTTCGACTCACGGTGGGAACACTGGCTCGACAACGCGACCGTATGGCAGCCATTCTTTCAGACACTCGAGGGACTGCCGGGCACAGACCTGGTCGCCGCGCTCCGTTCGCTGGAGCTCGTGGACGAACGCGCTGAGGAGACGGCGTCCAAGCTCCGCCCCTCGTCCGAGGGGCGTGCCGTTCCACTTCCCGGCGTCTTTTCGCCGACGGACGAGGACGTCAGCCTACTAGCGCTCGGCTTCGCGCGGGGCGAGGCCGGTTCGCTCGCCGTTCCCTACGCGCGCAAGAGTGACCTGTGAGGGCGAGGGCGCGCGCGCACGTGGCATCGTCGTTCACGCTCATCAAGGGTGGGATGATCGGCGAGACGTATGCCGTCTTCGCCGCCTGGGACCTCACACGCACAAAGCGCGAGAATCTCGACCGGCTACGAGAGGCCAATTTCATCGGCGCCAGCAGTGCGACCTGGCTTCGCGACGTCGCCAAGGTGCTCAACCGTCGCTTCGATCCCGAGGGCCGAGATCGCCCGCTCGTGATCCTCGCCCAGCGTGGCTGCCCGCTCGACGAGTGGAAGCCAATCCTCCTCTGGCACATCACGCGCGACGAGTTCCTGCTGCGCGATTTCCTCGCGAACTGGCTCTTCGCCGCCTACGAAGCTGGGGCTTTCCGTGTCCGGCCAGAGGAGCTGTTCGAATACCTGCGCAGCGTCGGCGAGCGCGGCGGGACCACGGAGCACGAATGGAGTGAGGCGACGCTGAAACGAGTCGCGGCCGGTTTACTCAAAGTTGCCGCCGATTTCGGCCTCCTACATGGGCGCGCCGTGAAGCAGTTCGGCCCCTACCATCTGCCGGATCGCAGCTTCCTCTATCTGCTTCACGCCATCCGCGATGAACGGCAGAGCGCCGGTAAGATCGTCGGCGCTCCGGACTGGCGTCTCTTCCTCATGCGTCCCGAGGACGTCGAGCGCGAGATTCTGCGACTGCACCAGTTCCGCAGATTGGAGTATCAGGTCGCCGGCAGCCTCATGCAGCTCGAGCTCCCCTACCCGAGCGCCGGCGCGTACGCGGCAAGCATGGTCGCATGAGCGATCTCGAGCACCGTATCAGGAACGCGCTGGAACCAGTTCTCCAACTCGAGGACCCGCGACAGCGTCTCAGCGCCTATCATGACATGCCGTACGCGCTCTTCCGCTACGATCCAGAGGAAGAGTTCGAGCTCCGCAAGCAGGTGACCCTCCTCGAGACGCGCCTCGCGCAGAAGGGAAAGCGCGTTGAGCGAATCTCGCTCGCCGAGTGCCTCGATGAGGCAATGCGGTCGCAGCGCTCGCTCGACGAGTGGTTCGCTGCCGAGCGTGAGCAAGGGGTCGCGACGGTGGTCGAGACTGTCCACGCCGTGCTCTCCGAGTACGCGCCGCTCGTTGACCTCGTCGCGGCACGCATGCCCGACAACCCCGATCCACGGCGCGATGTTGTGTTCGTTCTCCGGACGGGCGCACTGTTCCCCGTCTACCGGACCTTCTCGTTGCTCGAGCAGCTCAAAGGCCGCGTCCACGTTCCTACAGTCCTATTCTACCCTGGCAGCCTCGACGGGGCAGCAGGGCTCCGCTTCATGGGTGTCCTCGATGCAGAGCACAACTACCGCCCGAAGATCTTCTGACGGTGCCGCGGGCATGACCACACCGCTGATCGCGACCCTCTTCGGCAACGACATCCATCGCCGCATCGAGGAGGTCATCAAGGTCGATCAGACCGACGAACAGATCCTCCGGGAGGAGATCGACGAGTACGTGGTGACCGACGCCATTCGGTCGCACTACACGCACATCCTCGAGGAGTATCGGGAGACACCCAACAAGCCGCGCGATGGCATCGCCATCTGGATCTCGGGCTTCTTCGGATCGGGGAAGTCGAGCTTCGCCAAGATGCTGGGCCTCGCCGTCGAGAATCGACGGGTCGCCGGTGAGCCGGCCGCGGAGCGGTTCGGCCAGCGCACGGGCGACCCTAAGCTCCGCGTGCTGCTCAAGACGATCACGGAACAGATTCCCACGCACGCCGTGATCTTCGACGTCTCCACCGACCGGGGCATCCGTAGCGGGAACCAGACGCTCACCGAGATCATGTATGGGCTCTTCCTCCAGAGCCTCGGCTACGCGAAGGATCTCGACCTCTCCGAGCTGGAGATCACACTCGAAGGGCAGGGTCGGCTGCGGCAGTTCGAGGAGGAATACCACCGCCTCTTCGAGAAGGAGTGGTCTGCGGAGAAAGGCAAGGTCGCGTTCGCGCTCAGCGAGGCGAGCCGTGTGATGAACTGCCTTGATCCGGCTACGTACCCGATGGCCGATTCTTGGGTGAAGGCGGTCAAGAACAAGGCCGACATCACGCCGGCAAAGCTCGCCGACCGCGCCTCCGAGCTGTTGGGCCGCCGGCGGCCCGGCCAGAGTCTCATGTTCGTCGTGGACGAGGTCGGGCAGTTCGTCGCCCGCGACGTGCAGAAGATGCTCGACCTGCAGGCCGTAGTGCAGCGCCTTGGCGTGAAGGGACGGGGAAAGCATTGGGTGGTGGTCACGTCCCAGGAGAAGCTCGGCGAGCTTGTGAGCGGTCTCGATGACACGAAGATCGAACTTGCCCGGCTCATGGACCGCTTTCCACTCCAGGTCCACCTCGAACCGTCAGACATCTCCGAGGTCACGAGCCGCCGTGTGCTGTCGAAGAACGCCCCCGCGGAGGCCGAACTCGGGAAGCTCTTCGACGAGTACCGGGGCCGGCTCACCGAGCACACGCGGCTTACGGCAGACATCCGACTGCCGGAGCTGACGCGCGAAGGGTTCGTTGACCTGTACCCGCTGCTGCCTTACCAGATCGACCTCATCATCCAGGTCGTCTCCGGACTTCGCACGCAGGGGGGCGCGGGCCGGCACGTCGGTGGCGCCAACCGGACGATCATCAAGCTCGCCCAGCAGCTCCTCATCAACCCGGCCGTGAACCTCGCCGAGCAGCCGGTCGGCGCGCTGGTCCGTCTCGATCAGGTCTACGACCTCGTCGAGGGGAACATCGGCTCCGAGGTCCGCGCCAAGATCGCGACGATCGACCGGGAGGTCGCCCACCCGCTCGCGAAGCCCGTCGCGAAGGTGATCTGCCTGCTCCAGTACGTGAAGAGCGTCCACCGTACGGCGGAAAACATCGCGGCGGCGCTGCACCCCGGCGTGGCCGCCGACTCGGAGCTCGCCGGCGTCAAGGAGGCGCTGGTCGAGCTCGAGCGGGCGCACAAGATCCGCCGCGGTGACGACGGCTACCGCATCCCCACACCCGCCGAGGACGACTGGGAGCGGCTCCGCAACGGGATCAATCCCAGACCGGGCGATGTGCACCGCTTGCACGCGGAGGTGATCTCGTCGTTCTGGGAGCCGCAGCCGTCGCACACCCTGCACGAGGCCAGAGCGTTCAAGGCCGGTCTGGCGATCTACGGCCGGGAGGTCATTTCCGGCGACATGGTCTTTCACGTCCACCTCGCCCAGGAGGGCAAGGAGTTCAACGACCTCGCGGCCGAGCTCCGAGCACGGAGTCAGCAGGAGCGGAAAAACGTCTTCTGGGCCGTGGCCCTGAACGACGCTATCGACCGCGCGACCGTGGAGGTGTTCCGCTCGCAGGAGATGCTCTCGCGCAAGGAACGCGAGGCCAGGACCGCGGACGAGACTGCTCTGATCAGCGAGGAGAAGGCCCGGCTGCGCCGCCACCAGGATGAGCTGCGCCGCCTGCTCAAGGTGGCCAGCCTTGCCGGCGGCGTGTACTTCCGCGGGAACGAGCGCACCCCGGGCGATCGCGCCGCCGACGGCGGCAAGGCCGCGGCGGAGATTCTGGGCGACGTGCTGCCCGAGGTGTTCGACCGCTTCAAGGAGGCAGCCTCTCGCGCGCCCGAGGTCAAGAAGGGCACTGACGCCCTGCTCGCGGCCGACAACCTCCAGGGTTTGCCTCCGGTGTTCGCGCGTCTCGCTCTTCTTCGCGACGAGAAGGGCAAGGCGGTATTCCGACTCGATGGCGGACCGCTGGCCGAGGTGCTGAGCCGCATCGACGAGCGAGCCAATTACGGGGAAACCGCGAGCGGGCGATTCCTTGCCGACGAGTTCGCGAAGGACCCGTTCGGCTGGGATTTCGAAGTTGTGAGGCTCCTCGTGCTCTCCCTGCTGCGCGCCGGCGCGATCCAGGTCACGCACAAGGGGCAGACGATCGATTCGGCTACCAGCGTGGAAGCGCGCGAGACCTTCTCGAACAACAACTACTTCCGGCAGGCCGCGTTCCGCCCGAAGAAAGGGCTGGAGTTCGAGGAGTTGATCAAGGCGTCGGAGGCATTCCGCGACACCTTCGGAAGCGAGGTACGCGAGCTGGAGGCCGGCGCCATCGTGGCGGAGCTGCGGCGCGAGATCGAACGGCACGAGGACACCGTCAGTGCCGCGCACCGGCTTCTCGTCACCCACCGGCTGCCGGGGAGCAGCGTGCTCGACGACGCGCTCGGCCAGATGAAGGTCATTCGACGCGGGTCGGAGGAGCACGCCATTGCCACGTTCAACGCCTCGCACCGGGCGATCAAGGAGGCGATCAAGCGCGGCGTCGAGCTCGGGAATGCACTGACCGAGCCACGGCTCCGCGACATCCATCGGGCACGCCAGACGCTTGGCACCGCATGGCCGTTCCTCCAGGACGAAGCTGATGTACCGGCAGATCTCCGCACCAAGGCCGCGCTGCTGGAGGATTCGCTCGGTCGCGAGACGTTCTTCCGTGAGCTGCCCTCCATCGAGCAGCTCACCCGGATCATCGAGGGCGAATACGAGCGCCGCCACGACGAAGCGCTGCGGGCCCGAGTCACGGCCTACGACGAAGCGATCGACCGGTTGGCGAAGACCGGCGGCTGGGCGGCGATCGGCGAGGACGAACAGCGGCGCATCGCGGCACCCCTCGAGCGGGGCAGGTCCAGCGACGGGCAGCGCCTGCCCATTCCCCAGCTTCGCTCCGAGCTCGAAGCGTGCGAAACCCGCCTGCGCACCGCGATCGCCGAGGTGTACCGGATGGTCGAGGGTGAACGGCTCGAGACGGTGAGTCTCGCCGACTACTTCGGTGGTGGGGTCGAGACGGAAGAGCAGCTCGATGCGGCGCTCGCCGGCATTCGCGAGGCGTGCGCCCGGCTCATCGGCGCGGGCAAGAAGGTGATCGTGCGATGAGCGGGGAGCGCAGCACGCCAGCAGGTTCCAAATCAGTTTCAAACGGTTCCAAACAGTTCCAAGCGGCAACTGCCACTGGGATCGCATGCGGCCACATTGTTTGCAACGGCCGGTCGTCCACAGGCGTCGCGGTAGCTTCTCTTATTCCTGTTTGTCCGGTTGCGGTCTGCCGGTCCAGATCGCAGATTGCGAGCATCGGTGTTTCTTCGGTTACGTCTCTCGTCCACGCATGCCGATTCCAGCTCTCGGTGGGGTCTCGCACGCATATTGGCTCCCTCCAGGTACGCATGACTGTACGCGGGACGAGGTCGAGGCGACATTCGTCTACAATCGGCAGAGAGAGAAAGTCTGGCGTTACTTCATGTATGTCATGGAGCGCTTTCGCGACGTAGGCGGGAGCGTCGATGCCGTCTTGGTAGACGGAAGTTTCGTGACCGGACGAGAGCTGCCCGAAGATGTGGACGCGGTTTGCCACATCCCTCCCACGGAGCTTCGCCAGATGCTCGCTGCCTCTTCGAGCTCCCGTGCGCTCCAGTTCTTTCTGCAGCAACCGCATGATGCGCGCGAGCTGTTCGGCGTCCACCTCTTTGTCGTCTCGACGGTCTCCAAGCTCGAGAGTTTGCGCATCACTTTTGCGAAGGGACTGAACGGCCAGGGACTTCGGCCTCCTGACCCGCAGCGCGATCCGCCTGGGCTCGTCGTGCCCAGCGAGAAGGGGATTCTCAGGGTAGCCTTCTCTGACTTCTTCCAGGTGCGTACTCCATGACTCTGACAAGACAGGATGCGCTCGCGCGACTGCTGGCAGTCGAGTCGGAGCTCGGAGAGCTACAGAGTCAGTTCGCCACCGAACCCGCCCTATACGAGATCTACCGTCAGCCGCTCAGCTATGAGCGTGGGTTGTTGAGAGAGCAGCTTCGCGCCGATCTCGCAGCCGACGACACGCGAGCAGAGCTGTGGATTTCACTTCGCGGGAGTGCATTCGGCAGTGGGTCAGGATCGACTGAAGTGCTGGCGCACTTTCTCACCAACTTTCGGATCGCTGCGAAGCACACGGTCAGTGCTCTGAGAGGCATCACGCATACAGGAGGCCGTTTCCTTCGCGAGGTCGAGGCCGCAACAGACTTTCAGTTTGTTGCGGTCGCTCCTGGCAGTCTTCGGATCGGCCTTGCTCGCCCAAAGGTCGATCAGCTTGCCTCAGTCCCGGACGCAGACCTCTTCGCTGATGACTTGGTCGCTCAGGCTATCTCGGATGCCGTCGAGCGAAGCACGCTCGGTCTTCGAGCCGTAAAGACTCTCCTCCGTGCTCTGGAGGCACCGGATGATCCCCAGGCCCTGGAAGAGTTACGGTCTGAACTAAGCGACCACGGCACACTCCGTGTGCTTCATCACGCACAGTCCCTCTTCCCGCGTGGCGTTGAGGGCGTCGAGTTCTCCGGTAGAGTCTTGGATCAACCCCGCCAATTTCGATCCGACGTCAAGGAACGTCTGCGCTCTCTAGGTGAGAAGCTTGTGCAGGCGGAGCGGTATGTGTCTGGTATCGGCATCATTCGCATGCTGGATCTCGATAGGGGAAATCTGAGAATCGAGTTCGCTCGTATCGAGAGCCTGCCCGAACTCGATACCGTCAGTGCGGAGTACGACCCAAACGCGCTTGGCTCCATCGCGGAGTTGATGGATCAACCCGTCTCGTTTGCAGGATGGCTCAGGTTTGACACTCGCGGTAATCCGCAGAAGGTACAGGTGGACAGCGTAGATCCCCTCGAGGCTGTGAGTTGACGGGTACATAGATACTTTCGCTACAACGATAGGATGTAGTTGCGCGAGCGCACGGCCTGCCATTGCATTGTAGCTCATCAAGCGGGCCAGCCCTTGTCCTCGGCTTCGAGTTCGGGTTGGCCCGCTTTGTAATCTGCGCAATCCGCGGATCTCGAGAGACCGGCTTGAACAAGGAAACCCGTAACGCTATCGAACGCGCCACCCAACGGGCGCGGACGCTGCTCGAGGACGACTTCACGGCCCAGCTCGACGGCACCTTCGACGTGCGCCGGACGGGCATCGTCGCGGCGGCAGGCGGCGCCCACCTCTCCTCGCGCCAGCACGCTCAACGCGACCGGATCGTCGCGGCCGTCGAGCACAAGCGCGCGGCCGGGATGACGGCGCCTGAGGCTGTGGCCGATTACATCCGGGACGCCGCTTTCACTACGCTCAACCGCTTCGCGGCGCTCAAGAT
This sequence comes from Gemmatimonadaceae bacterium, assembly GCA_037720885.1. Classification (GTDB taxonomy): domain Bacteria; phylum Gemmatimonadota; class Gemmatimonadetes; order Gemmatimonadales; family Gemmatimonadaceae; genus JACMME01. Next base: position 20,589 of record JBBJNN010000040.1, read on the forward strand.
GCTGGAGGCGCGCGAGCTCGTGCAGGAATGCGTCACCCGGGGCGAGCAGTCGAGCGGGTACCGAGAGTTCTGCGGCATGGCGCCAGGGGTGGCGCTGCTCCTCGACGGAGCCGGCTACCGGCTCTACATCGAGTGCCTGTTCGACGAGCTCTCGACCGACGTGAAGGTACTCTTCGACCGGCGTGACCCCGCCGCCGTGCTCTGGCCGAGGCGAGCGGCGTTCGAGGAGCTGCTCGAGGTGCTGAATGGGGCGGAGCTCGCCGGCGTGTGGGGGGAAGACGAGACGATCGGGTGGGTCTACCAGTACTTCAACTCGCAGGATGAGCGACGGGCGATGCGCGACGCGAGCCAGGCGCCGCGCAACGGGCGCGAGCTGGCCGTGCGCAACCAGTTCTTCACGCCGCGCTACGTGGTGCAGTTCCTCACCGAGAACACCCTCGCGCGCACCTGGCTCGCGATGATGGGTAACGCAACTCGGCTGCCCGAGCGCTGCGAGTACCTGGTGCGCGAGGGCACGGACATTCGCCCCCGCTCCAAGAAGGACCCGCGCGACCTGAAGGTGCTCGACCCGGCCTGCGGCTCCGGCCACTTCTTGCTCTACGCCTTCGACCTCCTGCTCACGATCTACGAGGAGGCCTGGCATGATCCGGAGGCGCCGCACGCCGCCGGCCGCCGCACCCTGCGCGAGGATTACCCCGACCTCGATTCACTCCGCCGTGCGCTTCCCGCGCTGGTCGTAGAGGAGAACCTCCACGGGGTGGACATCGACCCACGCCCCGCGCAGATCGCCGCGCTCGCGCTCTGGATGCGGGCGCAGCGCGCCTGGCGGGAATTCGGCGTGCCGCGGGGGGAGCGGCCGAGGCTCAAGCGCACGAACATCGTGGTGGCTGAGCCGATGCCCGGTGATGCGGAGATGGTCGAGGCTTTCGCCAGTCGCCTCGACCCGCCGCTCTTGGGTGACCTCTTCCGGAAGATGGTGGCCGAGATGCGCCTGGCTGGCGAGCTCGGTACGCTGCTGCGCGTCGAGGAAGCGATTGCGGGCGAGCTGCGTCGCGCGCGGGAGCAGTTCGTCGCGCGGCAGCGGGCGCCGTCGTACCTGCCGGGCTTGGAGCCGCTGCAACGGCAGGGGGAGCTCGACCTCTCTGGCGTCGATGACGATCGGTTCTTTCACGCGGCGGAGGAGCGGATCGTCGAAGCTCTGCGCGATTTCGCAGAATCGGCCAGTGGTGGAGCGAGCGTGCGTCGCAGACTCTTCGCTGGCGACGCCGCACAGGGTATCGCGCTGATCGATCTGCTGCGGACTCGCTTCGACGTCGTCCTGATGAATCCGCCTTTTGGCGCCGCTAGCCTCACGGCCAAAAAGGAGTTCGAGAAGGGATACCCGCGCACGAAGAATGACATCTACGCGGCGTTCGTCGAGCGCGGCGTGCAGCTCCTCCATCCCCGCGGCCTACTCGGCGCTATTACTTCGCGTACAGGCTTCTTCCTATCCAGCTTCCAAAAGTGGCGCGAGGAGATCCTGTTGAACGAAGCGCCTCCTGTCATCTTCGCCGACCTCGGGCATGGGGTCATGGACTCCGCGATGGTTGAAGCGGCCGCCTACTGCCTGGAGAAGGGCCGGGAAGTGGCGGCATGAAGACGGTATTCCTGCGAGCTCTGGAAGCCGACGACAAGGCAGCGGCGCTGCGGGACGCGATCCGCGATCCTGCGGCGGCGCAGGGCAGGCATCGCTTCGAGGTGGACCCCGCGAGTTTCCGAGCCGTGCCTCGCTCGCCCCTTGCCTATTGGCTGAGTTATCGGCTCCGGCGGCTGTTCACCGAGCTTCCAGTATTCGAGACCGAGGAACGTACCGCGAAGCAGGGCTTAGCCACGGCAAACGATTTCCGTTTCGTTCGCGGATGGTGGGCTGCGTCCGTGCGGCCGAGGGGCGAGCGGTGGTTCCCATTTGCCAAGGGCGGGAAGTTCTCGCCTTTCTATTCAGATCTGCCGTTGGTGGTCAATTGGGCGCAGTCTGGTCGTGAAATGAAGGCGTGGGCTGATCCTCTCTATGACAACTCCGGTTGGTCGCGCATCATCAAGAGCACCGAACTGTACTTCCGTCCCGGGTTGACATGGCCGCTGCGAGCGACTCGCTTCGCGCCACACGCACTGCCGGCGGAGAGCGTCTTCTCAGTCAGAGGGTACTGTGCCTTCGTTCCATCGAACGAACTCTATTGGACCCTGGCGATCTTCAGTAGTGCAATCTTCGATTATCTGTTCAAGACAACACTGGGTCGATATGGGTTTCCGGAGTTCATTGTAGGAGTCCTGCAGGGCCTGCCCTGGCAAGTTCCAGATACTGAACAGGAGCGAAGTTCGCTCCATGTACTTGCCCGCCGTGCCTGGGCACTGAAGCGCTTGCTGGATACCCACACCGAAGCATCACACGCATTCGCCTTACCGGCGCTCCTTCAAGTCAGTGGCGACACGCTCGCTTTGCGAGCCGGCGCCTGGTCCGAGCACGTCCGCGCCATCGAATCGGAGTTAGTAGCCATTCAAGCCGAGATCGACACCCGCTGCTTCGACCTCTACGGTATCGAGACAGCTGACCGACGCGCGATTACGGAAGGCTTTGGCGCTAGCAACACGGAGGACGCCGAGCGGGAGGTGGTGGAGGAATCTCCTGGCGATTCTGACGAGGATGCGGCCGAGGCTTCGGACACAGACGCGACCGCGCTGGCCGCCGAGCTTATCTCGTGGGCCGTAGGCGTGGCGTTCGGTCGCTTCGACGTGCAGCTCGCCACCGGCGCGCGAGCGCTGCCCGGCGAGCCCGAGCCCTTCGACCCGCTCCCCATCTGCTCGCCCGGCATGCTCACCGGCGATGACGGTTTCCCGCTCTCCGCTCCGCTCACGGACTACCCCGTGCGTTTCTCAGCGGACGGCATCCTGGTGGACGATCCGGGGCACCCGCGGGACCTCACCGCCGCCGTCCGCCGAGTGTTCGAGTTCGTGTTCGACCGCGATGCCGATGCCCGCTGGCTGGAGGCTGCGGCGTTGGTTGACCCCGCGCGTCACGACCTGCGCGCGTGGCTCGCCTCAGAGTACTTCGAGTTCCATATCAAGCGCTACTCGAAGAGCCGCCGTAAAGCACCTATCCTCTGGCAGCTCGCGATGCCGTCGAGCCGCTACGCGATCTGGCTGTATGTTCACCGCCTCACGCGCGACACGTTCTTTCAGGTGCAGCAGGACCTCCTCGGCCCCAAGCTCGCGCTCGAAGAGCGAAAGCTCCTGTCGCTCACCCAGGACGCGGGGCCGAACCCCTCGGCCGGCCAGCGCAAGGTCATAGCCGAGCAGGCAGCGTTCGTCGAGGAGCTACGTGCGATGCGGGACGAGGTGGCGCGCGTGGCCCCGCTGTGGAATCCAGACCTGGACGACGGCGTGGTGATCGCGATGGCGCCGCTCTGGCGCCTCGTCCCGCAGCATCGCGTCTGGCAGCGGGAGCTCCAGTCCACGTGGGAAGCACTCAGCGCCGGCAAGTACGACTGGTCTCACCTGGCGATGCACCTCTGGCCCGAGCGTGTGGTCCCCAAGTGCGCCGAGGACCGAAGCCTCGCCATCGCGCACGGGCTGGAGGATGTGTTCTGGGAGGAAGGCGCGGACGGCAAGTGGAAAGCCCGGCTCGCGCCCACGCGTTCCGTCGATGCGCTCGTCCGCGAGCGCACCTCGGCGGCGGTGAGAGCTGCGCTGAAGAGTCTGACGGAGGCGCCCGTCCCCAGCGCGGGCGGGGGCCGCGGTCGCGGTCGGCGCGCTACTCGGAGCGGCCGAGCGGGCGGAGGGCAGTAGTGCATCCGCTTCACGACTACGTCGCGCAGCAGCTCGCCGAAAGGCTCCGGAAGCGGAAGGTCGTCGTCTGGTACGACGCCCGGAGCGAGCTCGCACCGTTCGTGGCCGAGCTCCGGGGGGCACCGCGGGCGCCGGGGAGCGCTGCACCTGTCTCCGTTGCGGGCCTCACGGCGCGGCTCGCCGAATACGACGGTTCATTGTTCGAGCTGCGGGCCGTCGCCGAGCCGCACGTGAGCGGCGACGAGCCGGAGTGTGTTGTCGTCTACGTGCCCGGTGCCGAGCGGGACCGCCACAACTCCGTGCTGATGGAGCTCGAGAAGGCGGGGGAGTGCTACGAGCCGCAGCTCAAGCGCCTCGCACGCAACGTCCTCCGGCAGCGCTACACAGACGGCGTCATTGACGACCTACTCGCGCCCGAGCGCGTCACGTACGAGGACCTGGCGCGCGCGGCATCGGGCACCGCATCCGGAGAGCTGCCGTCGCTCCTCAAGACCATCTTCCACGACGCCACGGGCAGCGACGCCCTGGTCGCCGTGTGGCTCGCGAGCGACGCACGAGACGCGGAGATCGAGGCCAAGGAGGCGCGCGGGGAGCTCGCGATGCTCGTGCGCTCGCGCCTCGGCCTCGAGCTACCGACGAATGCGGCTCTTCCGAAGCTCCGCTCGATCGTGCTGCGCTACGTGCTGGCGGGCGAGTTTCGCGCCGACTTGCGGTGCCCACCGCCGGCGAGTCTCGATGCCATCCTGGCGCCCAAGACCAAGGATGCCGAAGGCGCGGTGCGCGAGATCGCGAGGCGGCTGCGCGGCTCGTTCGCAAACGTCTATCCGGACATCGCCGACCGTGTGGAGACCGAGCTCGGGCTTGCCGGGGCGCCAGTTCCGGCGGAGGCGCTGGGTTCGATTGATACCTTCCGGTTCGAGGAGCGGGCGCTGCTCGCGTACTGCACAGCGCTCGTCGCCGACCGGCGGTTCGACGAGGCCCTCGCCATCATCGCCGAGCGGGAGCGCAGCTTCTGGCTCGATCGAGACGTGGGTCGAAAGGCCCAGTGGGAGGCGTGCCGCCGCATGGCCGAGCTGGGTCGGGTGGCAAGCTCGGTGCGGGCCAGTGTGGCGGCAGCGGGAGTGAACGCCAGCGCGTGGGCCGAGGCATACACGGCCCGCGACGGCTGGCACCGTATGGATCAGGCGCAGCGCCGCCTCGAGTCGTGGGTGGCGACACTCGACGACGAGCCCGACGAGCGAGCCCTCGGCGTCGTCCGGCGCGTCTATGATGACGTGTGCAACGCGATGGCCGAGGGGTTCACCAGAGCCCTGTTGAAGGCCAACTGGACGATGCCCTCGGGACTGCACCAGACGCACATCTATCGTGATCTGGTGGCGGACCGCCCGAAGCCCGTGGCGTACTTTCTGGTGGATGCCATGCGCTTCGAGATGGGGCTCGAGCTGGCCGAGCGGCTTCCGGGGGACGCCGAGGTGAGTGTCCGCCCCGCGGTGGCTGCGCTGCCGAGCATCACGCCCATCGGGATGGCCGCGCTCCAGCCCGGCGCATCGGCGAGCTTCAGCGTCGTGGAGCAAGGTGGCCGACTCGGCGCGAGTATCGACGACACCTTCCTCCCCGACCGCACAGCGCGCGCGCGCTTCGCCGCCGCCCGCGTCCCGCAGCTCGTGGACCTCTCGCTGGACGAGCTCCTCAGCCTGCAGCCCTCGAAGCTCACGAAGAAGCTAGAGGGCGCGCAGATCGTGGTAGTACGCTCGCAGGAGATCGACCGCATCGGCGAGGCCGGCCTGTCGTTACACGCACGGCAGGTGATGGACACCGTCATCGACAACCTGGCCCGGGCGATCAAGAAGCTCGCGGCCGCGCGGGTGGAGCACGCTGTGGTGGCGGCGGACCACGGTCATCTCTTCTTCGCCGCCGAGCGAGACGAGTCGATGCGTACCGACGCGCCGGGGGGCGACGAGGTGGAGCTACACCGGCGGTGCTGGGTGGGGCGCGGTGGTACCACGCCGCCGGGCTGTGTGCGGGTCGCGGCCGCGGCGCTCGGCTATGCGTCGGACCTCGACTTTGTCTTCCCCGTGGGAAGCGGCGTCTTCCGGGCAGGGGGCGACCTGGCCTACCACCACGGCGGCCTGTCGCTGCAGGAGCTCATCGTTCCCGTGCTGACGGTGCGCCTGAAGGCGCGCGGCGGTGCGGCGCGGTCAGTCGGTCCGGTCACGGTGTCCGGCATGCCGGACGCGGTCACGAACCGGATCTTCACCGTGACGCTGCAGCTCGGCGGCCCCGATCTCTCGCTCTTCCCGAACGCCATGCTGGTGCGGCCACTGCTCGTCTCCGCTGGTAAGGAGGTCGGCACCGCCGGTATGGCCATCGACGGCGATCTGGACCGCGCGACTGGTTGCGTGACGCTCCAGCCGGGTAAGCCGGTCACGGTCGCGTTCCTGCTGCACGACGAGAGCGTGGGCTCACTGCGCGCCGTGGTGCAGGACCCGGCTACGGACGCCGAGCTGTACCGCTCTCCCGCGGACATTCCGGTCCGACTTGGAATCTGAAACATGAGCACCGGAACGGTCATCGTCCGCGACGCCCTCGACGATAAGGCGAACCGCCTCTTTGCCGGCAAGGTCGTCCGCAAGGACCTCGTGAGGAAAGTGAAGGTGGGCGCCAACGTGCCCGTGTTCGTCCTCGAGTTTCTGCTCGGGAAGTACTGTGCGTCGTCAGACGAGATCGCCATCCAGATGGGGCTCCAGGTCGTCAACGACGTTCTCGCCAACAACTACATCCGCCCCGACGAATCAACGAAGGCCCAGAGCCGGGTGAAGGAAGCCGGCCGCTACACCTTCATCGACAAGGTGAAGGTGCGCCTGGTGGACTCCGACTACTGGGCCGAGGCGGTCAACTTCGGGGACAAGTTCCTCCACATCCCCACGCAGTACGTCCGCGACTACGAGCGGCTGCTGACAGGCGGCATCTGGGCGCAGCTCGACCTACGCTTCGAGTACGATGAGGAATCGCGTGGGAAGCACCCGTTCTGGATCGAGCGACTGACCCCGATTCAGATCGCGACCTTCGACCTCGACGAGTACCGGCGTGTTCGACAGGAATTCTCGTCCGGCGAATGGGTGGACCTCATCATCCGCAGCATAGGCTACGAGCCGAGCGACATGTCGCGCCGGCTTAAGCTCCTCTTCCTCGTACGACTCATCCCGCTCGCCGAGCGGAACTTCAATCTGGTGGAGCTCGGGCCGCGGGGTACCGGGAAGAGCTACGTCATCCAGGAGATCTCTCCTTACGCGGCGCTCCTGACGGGCCCGACGACGGTCGCGAACCTCTTCGGGCACATGGCGGGGCGCCACAAGGGAATGGTGCAGATCTGGGACGTCGTCGGGTTCGATGAGGTGGCCGACCTCCAGAAGATGCCGAAGGAGGTCATCACCACGATGAAGACCTACTGCGAGTCAGGCACCTTCCAACGGGGTCAGGAAGCCGCCTCAGGCGACGCCAGCATCGCGATGTTCGGCAACACGAACCAGCCGATCGACGTCATGGTGCAGAGCGGGCACCTGTTCGCGCCGATGCCGGACGTCATCCGCGACGACATGGCGTTCGTCGATCGTCTGCACTTCTATCTCCCCGGCTGGGAGATCCCGAAGATGCGGAACGAGTTCTTCACGGACCACTACGGGTTCGTGGTGGACTACCTCGCGGAGGCGCTACGCGAGCTGCGGAAGCACAACTTCACCGAGATCATCGACCGGCACTTCTCCCTCGGCGCCCACCTGAACGCGCGCGACCGCAAGGCGGTCCGGAAAACCGTGTCGGGTCTGGTGAAGATCATGTATCCGCACGGTCAGGCGACCGAAGAGGAGTTGGGGGAGATCGTCGAGCTGGCGATCGAGGGGCGGCGTCGCGTGAAGGAGCAACTCAAGAAGATGGGCTCCTTCGAGTACTATCACACGTCGTTCAGCTATCTGCTGGAGAATGGTGAGGAGCGGTTTGTCGGTGTCCCGGAGCAGGGAGGTCGGGACCTGATCTCTCCCGATCCGCTATCGCCGGGGACCGTTTACAGCGCCGCGATCTCACCAGACGGTACCGTTGGTCTGTATCGAGTCGAGGTGTCACTGTCAGCCGGCACCTCCAAGCTGAAGACGGCCGGCGGAGTCGCCGGTGCGACCAAGGAAGCACTACAGCGCGCGTTCGGTTATCTCCTTTCTCGGAAGAGCGAACTCGGAGTGGCGAGGGAGGTTGATACGTCCGATTTCCACGTAGAGGTTGTGGATCTGCTCAACAATCGGCTGGAAGCGGAACTCGGGATCGCGGCGTTCGTGGCCTTCATCTCCGCATTGCGGAGGGCTCCGGTCAGTCCGGCAACGCTGATCCTCGGCGACACGAGCATCCAGGGCAACGTGAAGCCGCTCCGTTCGCTCGTCGAGCCGCTCCGGGTGGGCATGGACAATGGCGCCAAACGCGCGCTCATCCCGGTCGAGAACAAGCGCAGCTTCCTTGAGGTTCAGGCTGACATCGTCGAGAACGTGGATCCGATCTTCTATAGCGATCCGAAGACGGCGGCCGCGAAGGTACTTGGCTTCTACTGACGGCCATCGTGTATTTGTCGCGCAACCGCCGCACGGCGCTCGTTTGGCGGCGCGAGGACCCTGTCGTTATGTTCCGCCACCCGCCGAGCCCCCGACCACCCGGCCGGAATCGAGTTCGTCACGCAACGCATTGTGGAGGGAGGTCAGCCCATGCCGGTCACCTTCAAGGTCAACGGGAAGCCCGCGACGGCCGATGTCCCGCCGGACATGCCCCTGCTGTGGGTGCTGCGCGACGTCCTCGACCTCAAGGGGACCAAGTTCGGCTGTGGTGTGGCGCAGTGCGGCGCGTGCACCGTCCACCTGAAGGGTGCCCCGATCCGGTCGTGCGTCACTCCGGTCGCGGCCGTCCAGGGGGCGGAGATCACCACCATCGAAGGGCTGTCGGCAGACGGCTCGCACCCGGTGCAGCGCGCCTGGGAGGCGCTGGATGTGCCGCAGTGCGGCTACTGCCAGGCGGGGCAGCTCATGGCGGCCGCGGCGCTGCTGGCGAAGACCCCCAAGCCGACCGACGCCGACATTGACGCCGCGATGAATGGCAACATCTGCCGGTGCGCGACGTACCTGCGCATCCGGCAGGCCATCCACGCGGCAGCGGCGATGCCGGGGGCCGCGGCGACCCCGGCCGGGACGTCCGGCAAGTCTGGCACATCCGGGAAGTCCCGCACGTCCGGCAAGTCCGGCGACTCCAACTCGTGAAGGGGGGCCCCGTGGATACGACCCTGCGCTTGGACCGCCGCCAGTTCCTCCGCGTGACCGCCGTGGCGGGCGGGGGGATGCTGCTCGCGAGCTACCTCGACGCCTTTGGCGGAGTGGGCGCGCTGGCCGCCGAGCCGGCGGCCGAGTTCGCCCCCAACGCCTTCGTCCGCATCGCGCCCGACGGCGTGGTGACGATCATCGCCAAGAACCCGGAAATCGGGCAGGGCATCAAGACGATGCTGCCCATGCTCATCGCGGACGAGCTCGACGTGGAGTGGAAGAACGTCCGCGTCGAGCAGGCCCCGCTCGACACCACGAAGTTTCAGGCTCAGGTCGCGGGCGGGAGCACCGCGACGCCTACCAACTGGCTCCCGATGCGCCGCGTCGGCGCGGCCGCCCGCGCGATGCTGGTGACGGCGGCGGCGCAGATGTGGAACGTCCCCGAATCGGCGTGCTCGACGGCGGCCGGCGTCGTGCACCACCGCGCGAGCGGGCGCAGCGTCCCCTACGGTGATCTCGTCACGAAGGCGGCGTCGGTCCCCGTTCCCGACCTCGACAAGGTCCCCCTCAAGGACCCGAAGGCCTTCACGATCATCGGCACGCGCGTCCCCGGCGTGGACAACCACGCGATCGTCACCGGCGTGCCGATGTTCGGCATCGACATGACGCTGCCGGGGATGCTCTACGCCGTCTACGAGAAGTGTCCGGTGTTCGCCGGCAAGGTGGCGAGCGCGAACCTCGCCGAAGTAAAGGCGCTGCCCGGCGTCCGGCACGCCTTCGTCGTCGAAGGTGGCACGGCGCTCCAGGGGCTGCTCGGCGGCGTGGCCATCGTCGCCGACTCGTGGTGGTACGCGCGCAAGGCGCGGCAGAGCCTCAAGGTGACGTGGAACGAAGGAGCGACGGCGGAGCAGAGCAGCGCCGGCCTCGCTGCGAAGGCCGCGGAGCTCTCGAAGGGGCCGCCACAGCGGTCACTCCACCGGGACGGCGACGCCGAGGCCGCGCTCAAGGGCGCGACGAAGGTCGTACGGGCGGAGTACTTCTATCCCTTCATCGCGCACGCGCCGATGGAGCCGCAGAACTGCACGGCGCACTTCAAGGATGGTAAGCTCGAGATCTGGGCGCCGTCGCAGACGCCGGCTGGAGGGCGCCAGATGGTGGCGCGCACGTTGAGCCTTCAGGAGACCGACATCACGATCCACCTGACGCGCATCGGCGGCGGCTTCGGCCGGCGGCTCAACAACGACTACATGGTCGAGGCGGCGTGGATCGCGAAGGAGGTTGGCGTCCCCGTCAAGCTGCTCTGGACGCGCGAGGACGACATCCGGCACGACTTCTACCGGCCGGCGGGGTGGCACTACCTTGCGGGCGCGGTGGACGCGGGCGGGAAGCTCGTCGCCTGGCAGAACCACTTCGTGTCGTTCGGCGAGCTGCCGCCCGAGACGGCGCAGGCGGCACCGCCGGCACAGTCGGCGCAGTCGGCGCAGACCCCCGGCGTGCGTTTCGCCCCGAGCGCCGGGATCAACGCGAACGAGTTCCCGGCGCACTTCATCCCCAACTTCGCGCTCGACACGTCGGTGATGGCGCTCGGCGTCCCCACCGGCGCGCTGCGCGCGCCCGGCAGCAACGGGATCGCCTTCGCCACGCAGTCGTTCATCGACGAGCTGGCGCACGCGGCGGGGAAGGACCCGCTGCTGTTCCGCCTCGAGCTGCTCACGTACCACAAGCCGCACGCGGCACCAGCCGGCCCGGCCCCTGCGGCGCCGACGGAGGGAGCGCGGGCACCGCTCGGGCCGCAGCCCCCGGGGCAGGTGTTCGACGCGGACCGCATGCGCGGCGTGCTCCAGATGGTGGCCGAGAAGTCCGGGTGGGGGAAGAAGCTCCCGCGCGGCACGGGGATGGGCGTCGCCTTCCATTACAGCCACCGCGGCCACTTCGCGGAAGTCGTGCAGGCGACGGTGAGCCGGGCGGGCGTGGTGCGGGTGGACAAGGTCTGGGTCGCCGGCGACATCGGGAGCCAGGTGATCAACCCGAGCAACGCGGAGAACCAGGTGCAGGGCTCGGTGCTCGACGGCATCGCCGAGGCGCTGGCGCAGGAGATCACGATCGAGCGCGGCCGCACCGTGCAGAGCAACTTCCACGACTTCCCGCTGCTCCGCATGAAGCAGGCGCCGCCGGTGGAGGTCCACTTCCGCAAGACCGAGTTCGCACCTACCGGGCTCGGCGAGCCGGCCCTGCCGCCCGCGGTCCCGGCGCTGTGCGGCGCCATCTTCGCGGCGACGGACAAGCGCGTCCGCTCGTTGCCACTCTCGAAGCACGACCTGCGCTGGGGGTGACGCTCCGCCGCCCACGTCCCACCGTGGGCGGCACGAATCCGGCTGGTCCCTGCAGGAGCGCCTCCTAGCGCGCCGCGCTGCATCCGTGAACATTTGCTCGTGGATGTAACCGTTTGTCTGGTTCGCGGCCGAGCGTCGTGAGTTCTCCGGGATGGCGGATGGTGAGATGAAGAAGCGTACGTCTCGCACGGAGGGCCTGCGCGGTCCGAAGTTCGCAAGCACGCCGGCGCTACCCGATGCTGCCGCACCGTCCGCGTCGGACGGACCCGCGCCAACCGAGGTGTTGACCAAGCCCCCTGCGGTCGTGGGGCTTGGCGCCTCGGCCGGCGGGCTCGACGCCTTCTTGCGTGTCCTGCACCGCCTGCCGCCCGACGCGGGGCTGGCGTACGTGCTGGTGCAGCATCTCTCCCCGGAGCACGAGAGCCACCTCCCGGAGCTGCTCGGACGCGCTGCCGCCATTCCGGTGGTGCACGCCGAGGACGGCATGCGCGTCGAGGCCGACCACGCCTACGTCATCCCGCCCAACACGACGCTGACCCTCACGGACGGCCATCTACGGTTGGTCGCGCGGAAGAGAGGGCGGGGGCCGCACCTGTCGGTCGACGCGTTCCTCTGCTCCCTCGCCCGTGTGCACGGGAGCGGCGCGGTCGGCGTCATCCTTTCCGGCTCGGGGTCCGACGGCGCGCGCGGGGTGGAGGCGATCAAGGAAGCCGGCGGCATCACGATGGCGCAGGACAGCGCATCCGCGCGCCACCCGAACATGCCGGAGGCCGCGGTCGCCACCGGCAGCATCGACTTCATCCTCACGCCGGAGGAGATCGCCGAGCAGCTCGGGCGGCTCGGCCGGCATCTCACCCAGCACGGAGGGAACGGGGCGACCGCGGAGGCCTCCTCCCCCCCGGACGACGAGGAGGACCTACGCAAGATTTTCACGCTCCTTCAGCGACGGACCGGGGTTGATTTTCAGCACTACCGGCGCGGCACCGTGCATCGCCGCATCCTCCGGCGCATGCTGGCTCATCGCCAGGAGAGTCGGAGTGAGTACCTCGCCCATCTCCGGCTCAACCCCGCGGAGCTCGACTGCCTCTACGATGACCTCCTGATCGGAGTCACGAGCTTCTTCCGCGATCCCGAGGTGTTTGCGGGCCTCCAGGAAGCGGGCTTTCCCGAGCTCATGCGCTCCCGTGCCCCTGGCACGCCGGTCCGCGTGTGGGTCGCCGGGTGCTCGGGCGGCGAGGAGACGTACTCTCTCGCGATCGCGCTCCTCGAGTTTCTCGGCGACGCGGCCACGACCGTGCCGATCCAGATCTTCGGCACGGACCTGAGTGAAGCATCGGTCGCGAGAGCTCGAGCCGGCGTCTACCCGGAGGGCATCGCGGCCCATGTCTCCCCCGAGCGACTCGGGCGCTTCTTCGTCGCGGAGGAGGGCGGGTACCGCATCGCCAAAGCCGTCCGCGACCTCTGCATCTTCTCCCGGCAGAACATCGTGCGTGACCCGCCGTTCTCGCACCTCGATCTGATCAGTTGCCGGAACGTGCTCATCTATCTCGAGCCGCCGCTCCAGCGGCGCGTCTTCCCGATCTTCCACTACGCGCTCGAGCCTCACGGACTCCTCCTCCTCGGGAGCGCGGAGTCGGCGGGTGTCGCGTCAGAGTTCTTCGTGCCGTTCGCCAAGCGTCACAAGCTCTACCGGCGGCGCGAGAGGCCGACGCGCCCGCTCGATCTGGAGTTCGAGACGCCGACCAGGGCTCGGACCGTCGGAGCCGCGGGGACCGCCCTCTCGTACCAGGAGCGTCCCCCCCGTCCACTCGCGGTCCCACCGGCGGCGGACGAGGTGGCTGGCGAGGCCGATCGGCAGGTACTCGCCCGGTTCGCGCCGCCCGGTGTGGTAGTGAACGAGCACCTCGAGATCATCCACTTCCGCGGCGCGACGGCGGGGCTTTTCACGCACGCGCCAGGGGCCGCGAGCCTCGACCTCCTCAGGCTCGCGCGGCCCGAGCTCGTGATGCCGCTCCGCGTCGCTCTGAGCCGCGCGAGCGTCGAGGACCGGCCCGTGTGCGAGACACACATCGCGCTCCCCGATGGCGACGCGGTCCGCCACGTATCGATCGAGGTGCTCCCGTTCCGGCCGGCCTCGACGAGCGCGCGATTCTTCGTCGTCCTGTTCACCGAGGGGCCGCCAGCGGTCGCGTCGGCACCCGGGCAGCGTCCGATCGCGAACGGGCGTCGGGCGCGGAGTGCCACGCGAGGTGAGGGGAGCGACCTCCTGGCCGTTCGCGAGGAGCTCGCGGCGACGAAGCGCTACCTCCAGGACATTGCCGAGCAGTACGAGGCGAGCATCGAGGAGCTGCGCGCGGCGAGCGAGGAGATCCAGTCGAGCAACGAGGAGCTCCAGAGCACGAACGAGGAGCTCGAGACGACGAAGGAGGAAGTGCAGTCCGCGAACGAGGAGCTCACGACCGTCAATGACGAGCTGCGCCAGCGGAATCGCGAGCTGGCGGCGCTCTCCGCCGACCTCGCCAACGTGCTGGCGAGCACGAGCATCCCGATCGTGATCGTCGGGAGCGACCTGCGCCTTCGGCGCTTTACGCCGGCGCTCAACCGGGTGATGAAGGTGATCCCGACCGACACCGGCCGGCCACTCGGCGACATCAAGCTCCGCGTGTCACTCCCCGACCTGGAGCTCCGGATCGCGCGCGCCGTCGAGACGCTGGCCGTCACCGAGGAGGAGGTACAGGACGAGGACGGCTGCTGGTGGGCACTCACGATCCGCCCCTACCAGACGGCTGACCGGCGGGTGGACGGCGCCGTGCTGGTCTTCACCGACATCGACGCGAGCAAGCGCTATGGCGAGCGGGCGGAGGAGGCGTCGGAAGCGCGCCGGCAGCTCCTCGCCCTCTCCGAGGAGGCGCGCACCGCGGCGGAAGAGGCGCGCGAGGTGGCGGAGGGCGCGAACCGGGCGAAGGCCAGCTTCCTGGCCAGCATGAGCCACGACCTGCGCACGCCGCTCAACGCGATCGGTGGCTACGTCGAGCTGCTCGAGCTGGGCCTCCGCGGGCCCGTGACGGAGGCGCAGCTCGTTGACATGGCCCGCATCAAGCGGAGCGCCCGGCACCTCCTCTCCCTCATCAACGGCATCCTCAACTTCGCGAGGGTCGAGGCCGGACGTCTGGAGCTACGGCCGGCCGACATCGCGATGGAAGCGATGGTGGCGGAGCTGGAGGAGCTCGTCGCGCCTCAGCTCGCGGCGAAGGCCCTCCAGTTCGAGCACTGCGAAGTCGGCGGGACCGCGCGCGCCGACCCGGAGAAGGTCAGGCAAGCCCTCCTCAACCTGCTCTCCAACGCGGTCAAGTTCACGCCGCCCGGGGGCAGCATCGCCCTCGCGAGCACCGCCGACGGCGCCCTGGTGCGCATCGAGGTGTCGGACACGGGCCGCGGCATCCCGGCCGACCAGCTCGAGCGCATCTTCGAGCCGTTCGTGCAGGTGGGGCGCGGGCTGACGACGCCGGCCACGGACGGCGTGGGCCTGGGGCTCGCGATCAGCCGCGAGCTGGCGCGCGCGATGGACGGCGACCTCACCGTGACGAGCACGCCGGGCGTAGGGAGTACCTTCACGCTGGTGCTCCCCCGGGCCGGGTAACTGGAGCCGTCGGGCCCCTCCCGACAGGCTCGCCCATACGCCGTGGCGGACTCGGGCAGCGCGAGGACACGATGACGAGGTGCTGGAGTCGATCCTCCACGCCCACCCCTGCCGGCGTTCCGCGAAACGTTCCGTCGAGGCGCACGATCGTTCCGTGAACGGTGGCCCGCCGGCGCGACGGCGGAGCGCGGCGGCGCAAGTGCAGGCTCGGCTACGCGTTGCGATGGCCCTGCGCGTGCCACCCGGGGCGGCGCGCGGCGTGCCTTCCCATCGGAGCGAGGAACATTCGCACGTTCATCGCTCCAGGGACGATGGGACACATGATGCTCAAGCAGCTCACTCTCGCGGCATGCGCGGCACTCGCGCTCGGCGCGTGCTCCGATGATTCCGACAGCACCGGACCGCCGTCCGGGCGCAACGCGACGGGCGCGATCTACGTCCAGACCAACGACGCGAGCGCCAATCAAGTGGTGGCGTTCCGCCGCGCGGCGGACGGCCAACTCACCCCGCTGGGCAGCTTCGCGACGGGTGGCCGAGGCACCGGAATGCCGCGCCTGGGATCGCAGGGGCCGATGATCCTGAGCGACGACGACCAACGGCTGTTCGTCGCGAACGTGGGGAGCAGCGAGATCACGACCTTCGCCGTTACCGACGCCGGCCTGACGATGATCGGCAAGGTCGCCTCGGGCGGGACGATGCCGTTCAGCATCGCGCTTCGCGGCAACTTGCTGTACGTGCTCAACGCCGGGAGCAGCGCGGCCGCCGCCGCGGCCAACATCACCGCGTTCACGGTCGGTGCCACCGGCACCCTGACGCCGATCGCCGGCTCGGCGCGGCCGCTGAGTACGGCGTATCCCGCGCCCGCGCAGGTGTCGTTCAGCCCCGATGGCGGAACCCTCGTCGTCACCGAGAAGATGACGGGCAAGATCGACACGTACGCGGTCGGGGCGAATGGGCTGGCGACCGGTCCGGTCGTGCACGCCGCGAACGGGATAACGCCCTTCGGCTTCGACTTCACCAGCAGCGGCGTCTTCGTGGTCACCGAAGCGTTCGACGCGGCACCCGGCCAGGCAGCCGCGTCGTCCTACTCGCTCGCCGGCGCCAGTGGCTTTCAGCTCCTCAGCGCGAGCGTCAAGAACACGGAAGCCGAAGTGTGCTGGGCCGTGATCAGCGAAGACAATCAGTTCGCCTACGTCACGAACTTCGGCACCGGGACGCTCTCGAGCTACCGCATCGCCGCTGATGGGCGCCTCACGCTCCTGCAAGCGATCGCCGGCCGAACGTCGCAGACCCTGGGTCCGCGCGACGCCGACCTGAGCACGGGCGGCCGGTACCTCTACGTGCTGGACATCGGGTTCACCGACCGCGCCACGCAGGCGGTGAACGCCTTCGAGGTGCAGGCGGACGGCGGCCTGCGCAAGATCGGCGCATACCCGCTCCCACAGTTCTACGCGGCGGCCGCCGGACTCGCCGCCCGCTGACGCATGAGGAGCAGGCGGCGAGCGGCGACCACATGCTCCGCATGCTCCACATGCTCCGCATGCTCCGCGGCGCCGTCCGATGCACGCTCCACGACCACCAACCACAACTACCCACACCTGAGGATCCACAGATGACCCGCACTACTCGACTAGCCCATACCCTTGCCGCCGGCATCTTCGTGCTCACCGCCAGCACCGTCTCCGCACAGCGCATGGACGACAAGCACATGGACGGTGGCTCGGGCCGCATGAATCAGGCGCAGATGACGCGCATGATGGCGAGCTGGCCGACGGCCTCCAAGGAAGCCGCCATGTTCATGACGAAGAAGTACGGTGCCCCCGCGGCGATGACCGCCGAAATGGCCGTCTGGGGCAAGACCGGTCCGTGGAAGCGTACGGTGGTGTACGCCCGCGAGTACGCGCACGAGTTCCCCGCGCACCACACCGACGTGATGCAGCAGTGGATCGACTACAAGGCGGCGCCCGAGATGTACGACGAGCTGGCCGCGTATGACGGGAGCGTCGTGCTCGAGCGCACGTCGGGCGAGATGTCGGCGCGGTGCGACAAGGAGGGCGCCAACTTCCTCGCCCTCAACCTGGCGCACGATATCGCCACCGGGAAGCAGACGGTCGAGGGCGCCCGGAAGATGTATGGTGAGCAGATCACCGCGCTGAAGGCCCGCCAACCCGCGCCGTACACGGAGAAGCTCATGTTCGGCACAATGAGCAACACCGCCGACGCCGACCGCGCGCTCGGGACGGAGAGGATGGGCAGCGCACGCCCATAAGCACCATGGCGCTCCGGTACGAGCTGTCCGGGGCGGAGCGAGCGCGCATCGCATTCAACGGGGGACAGGGCAATGAGCATCACGATCCGAAGTGTTCGGTGTGATTCACGAACAGCTGGAAACGAACCGATGAAACGCAACAGTCGGATTCCGCATGCACGCAGTGTGATACCTGCTCTGGCGCTGGTCGCGCTCTCGAGCGGTGTCGCCTTCGGGCAGGACGGGATGAAAGAGGCGGACACGCTGCAGGCCGTGGCGGCCCGGGAGTCCGGCCGGCCCGCCTACTCGCCGGCGACGGGGGTCAAGTTCAAGGCGAGCGACAACGTCTTCGTCAAGAGCGCGCTGGAGATCAACTTCACCTATCGCTCGGCCTTCGTGACGCTGCCGCTGTTCCGCGGCCTCTCACCGCGGAACGAGCCCGTCTACTACATCATCACCGACGCGTCCGACTTCGACGTGGCCCGCAAGATGGGACTCAATTACGCACCGAAGATGCGTCACGCCGTGGGCGACGGGGCGCAGCGAGTGACGTTGAACGACGGCGTGATGCACTTCCTGGGCACTGTGAGCTTCACGCCGGAGCATCTGGTCATCCCCGGGTCGGCCATGGCGCCCTTTCCGCCGAGGGTGGCGAAGGCCGGCGCTGTCGGCGACGCTGAGTGGTCCTCCATGGCGGTACTGCCGAGCGGCGTCGTGCTGAACGTGCAGGTGGTGCACAACCCGTCGGGAAGCCACGACCGCGTGAAATCGATCGACCTGGAGAAGCGAACGGTGACGCTATCGCTGCTGGACGGATTCCAGGGCGGCAAGCAGTACTACTACCACCTCGTCACCGATGTGTCCGAGGAGCTGCCGGCCGCGCTGGAGAACGGAGTGCACACGCCGCGCCTGGCCAAGGTGCTGGGATACGGGCAGTCGCGATCCACCGACCCCTCGGCGCTTCTGGGCTTCTCCCCGGTGCTGAACGGGATCACCGACACGAAGGGGCGGAACGACCAGGGGTTCGCGGCGTCCATCGCCAATGGCGGGATCGATCCGATCAACGTTTTCC
This sequence comes from Gemmatimonadaceae bacterium, assembly GCA_037720885.1. Classification (GTDB taxonomy): domain Bacteria; phylum Gemmatimonadota; class Gemmatimonadetes; order Gemmatimonadales; family Gemmatimonadaceae; genus JACMME01. The sequence goes on from JBBJNN010000040.1 coordinate 38,992, forward strand.
CCATCGACCCCGACAATGACAACCGCTCGCAAGCCAATAACTACAGCCCGCTATGGGACGCCCATGTGAGCATGTGGACGGAGGCGGCGATCAGCGGCGGCAAGATTCGCCGGATCACCTCCTTCGGCGATCTGGCGGGCTTGGTGCGGGCCGGGTGGATCACCAGCGCCGCCATCAATCCGCCGGGACCCGGCAACAGCTACGTCGCCGGCTTGCGGCCGACGCGGGCAATCATCAACTGCCCGGTGATCGCCCAGCCGACCCTGCCTCCCCAGTAGGCGAACGACAGGCGGAATGACGGACCGAATGAACGGCGACGGCCTTGCGGTTTACGCCGCGGCCGCCGCCGCGAGGTAGGCCGTGATCAGCGGGTGAGGCTCTTTCACCCGCGACCGCCGCTCCGGCATGAACAGCGTCGCCACGAAGAAGGGATGGTCGCGGAACTCGAGCACCGCCGCCGTCCCTTCCTCGTCCACGCCCGACACCCGGAGCCCACCAGAGTGTAGCGGGGCGAGGTACTCGGGGTTGAGGCCGAACTCGCAGCGGTACTGCTCGGCCACCTCGGTGCGCCGATAGATGCTGGCCGTGCGCGACGCCGGGTCGAGCACCACGGCCCCGGTGCGCCCGAGCAACGGGCGCGGCAAGGGGGCGATCACCGCCAGCGGCGCGTCAGGATTCGACTCGGCGTGGTCCGCGTTGGCGAGGCCAAGCACGCTCCGCGCGTACTCGATCGCCGCGTGCTGGAAGCCGGCGCAGGTGCCGAGGAACGGGAGCCGGCGCTCGCGGGCGTATCGGATCGCGCGTAACGCGCCATCCATGTTCTGATAGGGGCCCCATGGGCCACACCACAGCGCATCATAGCCGGCGAGGTCCTGCTCGACCGCCGATGACAGCGTCGCGGTCGGCAACCACTGCGTCTCGACGTCGACGGCCAGTGCGGTCGCGGCGTGCTGCAGCGCGTCCGAGATCACCGCGTATCCCTGAACCAGCGGGTGATAGTCGCCAATGATGCCCGCCCGAATCCGTTTCCCCATCAGCGCCTCCACACGCAGTCGGGGACCTTAACTTGCACTTTCCAGGCCCTGCGGCAGCCACCGCCTTCCCGCTGGCGCGGAGCTTCGACGTGCCCCTGCAGCGCGCGCTCCTGCTCCTCATCGCCACCGCGCTGATCGCCGGCATTGTCCCGGCTGGCGTCGTGATCGACCGGTGGCTGGCTCGAGAGATCGAATCGAGGGCGCGTGCGGACCTCGCGCAGGCGCCGCGCCTCCTCGCCGACCACAACATGGCGACGGCCGAGGGGCTGCGCATGCATGCCAGGGACGTGGCGCGCGCCCCGGGTGTCGTTGCCGCCATGCGTCGCGGCAACCGGCCGGTCGCCGTGCGCGCGGCGAACGAGGCCCGTGGGGCGTTCGGCGACCAGACCGTGCTCGTGACCGCCACCGGCCAGCGCTGGAGCGGCCCCGAGCCCGGGGCGCAGTTGCTTGCCGCCACGCGCCGGGGCGAGACGCCGGTATCCGTGGTGTCCGACAGCGGAACGCTCCACTCGATCGCGCTCGCCCCGGTGAC
>JBBJNN010000041.1:0-25934 GCA_037720885.1 Gemmatimonadaceae bacterium
CGCAGTCCCTGGTGGATCGCGCCGTCCCGGACCCATCGCCCGAGATGAACGACCGCGCGCTCGACGCGGCGATGCGGTACGTGGGCGAGCGCGGCGTCACCGCCGTGCACAACATGGGGTCGTGGGGGGATCTGGCCGCGTTCGAGCGCGCGCGCGCGGCCGGCCGCCTTCGCACGCGCATCTACGCCGCCGTCCCCCTCGCCTCGTGGGAGCGCCTGCGCGACACGGTCGCCGCGCGCGGCCGTGGCGACGACTGGCTCCACATCGGCGCGCTCAAGGGGTTCGTGGATGGATCACTCGGCTCCCACACGGCGGCGATGCTGGCGCCCTTCACCGATGCGCCTGCCGACACGGGCTTCTTCGTCAACACACCGGAGAACCTGTACGCGTGGACGTCGGGCGCGGACAAGGCGGGGCTGCACGTGATCGTCCACGCCATTGGCGACCGGGCCATCCAGACCCAGCTCGGCGTCTTCGAGCGAGTGGCGCGGGAGAACGGCACGCGCGACCGGCGCTTCCGCATCGAGCACGCCCAGCACATCGCGCCCGCCGACATCCCGCGCTTCGCGCAGCTCGGCGTGATCGCGAGCATGCAGCCCTACCACGCGATCGACGACGGGCGCTGGGCGGAGAAGGTCATCGGGCCGGAGCGGAGCCGGACGACGTACGCCTTCCGCTCGCTCCTCGACACGAAGGCGCGCCTGGCGTTCGGGAGCGACTGGTTCGTCGCCCCGCCCACGCCGATCGAAGGGATCTACGCGGCCGTCACCCGCCGCACGCTCGACGACAAGCGGCCCGGCGGATGGGTCCCCGAGCAGAAGATCACCGTGGAAGACGCGCTGCGCGCGTACACGACGGGTGGGGCGTACGCGAGCTTCACGGAGCGTAGCACAGGCTCGCTCGAGCGCGGCAAGCTCGCGGACTTCGTGCTGATCGATCGCGACCTGACGCGCGTGGCGCCGGAAGCGATCCGCGACGCCCGCGTCACCCTGACCGTGGTGGGCGGGCGGGTGGTCTACGAGCGTGAGGGGACCACGACGACGCCGTGATCGTCGCCAGCGGGGCGGGTCGGCCAGTCTTGCCGGTCCAGTGGTATCGTTTATCCTTCGGTTCCCACCGTTCGAGCACGACGAGTACCAGCTCGCTCCCGCCCGCTCCAACCCGGAGGATGCATATGTCCCCCCGTCTCACCTCCCGTCCGCGCGCACGTCGTCCGTTCGCCCGCGCCGCGCTTGCGCTGGTTCTCCCCGCCGCCGTGCTTGCTGCCGCGCTCCCCGTCGCGCCGGGGACGACCTACACCTTCCGCTCCACGACGCAGACCGTTGACGGGAAGGGCAACAAGAAGGATGTCGCATCCATGTTGGCGCGCGGCCAGGTGACCGGCACGAAGGCGCGGCTCGACTTCGACGCCACGAACGGACCCGCCATGCCGATGGCCGAGCGCGGCAACTACATGCTCATCGATGGCGGATCGGGGATGCTGACGATCGTGGCGCCTGGCGACAAGCAGTACACCGAGATGAACATGGCCGAGTTCGGGAAAGGAATCGCCGGGATGATGAGCGCTATGGGAGGGATGATGAAGATGTCCGTCTCGGACGTCCAAGTCTCGACGGAGAAGGTCGGTGCGGGTGAGACGATCGCCGGGCACGCGACCGAGCACTACCGCGTGACGAATAGCTACACAATGGCGATGTCCATGTTCGGCCGGAAATCCACGACGGCGATGAAGGGGACGATCGACTACTGGGTCGCGCCGGACCTGAAGCATCTGGTCAATCCCTTCATGGAGTTCGGCGGCTCGATGGCCGGCTCGATGGCCAGCTCGATGGGGGCGATGGGCGGTGGGATGCAGGATCTCATGGACAAGATGCAGGCGGCGCAGAAGCAGCTCTTCACCGGCATGCCGGTGAAGATGGTCTCCACCACGGTCGCCACCGACGAGAAGGGGACGCAGAGCACCACGATTGCGACGACAGAGATGTCGGACTTCAAGAGCGCCGACATTCCGGCGTCCACGTTCGAGGTTCCCGCCGGCTACACGAAGACGGAGCTGGCGATGCCAGGTGCGCCGGCCGCGGGCGCGCCCGCGTCGAGTGCCGCCACGCCGAAGGCCGATAGCGCGGGGAAGACGGAGGCGAAGAAGGAGGATCCGAAGGACAAGCTGAAGAAGGGGCTGGGTGGGCTGATCAGGCGGCCGTAGCGCGGCGCAGTCGGCGCCGGCGGCGATCAAAGAGCTGCCGCTCGCGCTCACTACCTTTGGGGGGCCCCCCCCGAACAACACGATCGCGGCGGACCGGTGAATCACCCGCACCATTCCGCCGCGATCCGTATCAGTGCGCGCCGCTCCCCGTTCGCTACTCCTCGTACACCACCGCCGTCCCGCTGGCGGTCACCATCAGCATCCCGCCCCCCTGGCCCACGCTGATCGTCTCATAGTCGAGATCCACGCCGATCACCGCGTTCGCCCCCATCTCCTGCGCTTCGCGCTGCATCTCCTCGAGCGCGATCGTCTTCGCCTGGCGCAACTCCTTCTCGTACGCGGCCGAGCGCCCACCCACGATGTCGCGGATGCCGGCGAAGAAATCACGGAAGATATTCGCGCCGAGAATCGCCTCGCCGCTCACGAGGCCGAGGTGGCGGGTGATGCGCTGCGAGCCGATACCATCCGTGGTGACCACGAGCATGATGCTGCCTCCGTGAGAGAATGCGAGAGAACGAGGGAAGACCGGAGAACGCGAGCGCATGGGTCACGCGACGTCTCCGATCCCGGTGCCGCGCGTGCCCCCTACGCGGCCGGCGCCCGCACGGTTACGGCCCTGGCGCTCGGCGAGAGCGCGCAGATCACGCAGAGCCCCGCGAATCCGAAGACGACCGCGCGGAATGACGCGGCCACCCACCACCACGGGCTCGGCCACGGCGCCACACCGCCGGCGAGCGCCGCGCCTGCCCCCGCGCTCGCGAGCGCCGCGACCATGCACCACCCCCAGAAGCGCCGCGACTCGGCGGGCGCCGCGTGCGGGAGAGCGGTATCGGCGCGGAGGCTGGCCCAGCGCACGAGGGAGCGCCGACGGCCAATGGCGAGCAGCGCGAGCAGCGTGAGCGCCGCGCCAAGGATCGTGCTCGAGTGCTGCAGGATCTTGTAGATGTACAGGGTGTAGCCGCCCACGCTCCCGAGCGACCGTTGGAGGATCTCGAAGCGCTGCACCCCCGCACCGTAGTCGTGCGTGAAGCCGTCCCACCAGAGATGGGAGAACGAGCCGATGAGCGCGCTCCACACGGCCGCGGCCCAGTACCACGCGGTGTCCGCGCGTGCGCCGGCGAGCTGGTAGTCACGCAGATGCAGGTCGCCCAGATCCGGGAGCGCGGGGCCGAGCGCGCGGGCGACGACGCGGGTGATGAGCCAGGTGACGACGAGCGTGATCGGGAGGCAGAAGGTGAACTGCCCGCGCACGATGTGCCCGTACGCACTGAGTGGCTGCCCGCGAAGAAAATACTCGAGGTCCGGCGCCATGCTGCCGACGGCGAGCGCCGTCCCGCTGAACCAGCGCGGGCGCGCCATCTTGAGCGGCACGACGGCCGCCTGATGCGAGAGAAAGGTGAACGGCATGGCGCGCAGCATCGCTCGGCGGGGTGCGAGATGCAAGCACTCGACACCAGTGCGTCCATGCAGCCTCCAGAGGCCATGATAAATCATGGCCCCACAGAGGTCCTGGTGTAGGGCCATGATTTATCATGGCCCCACAGACCTACTGCCGAATTGCCCCGGCCCCTGCCGGCCGGTAACCTTGGGCCCCATGCCCGACCGAGCGGAGAAACCGGGGTTCAAGGACGCGAAGCGGGAAGTGCAGGGGGTCCTCGCGCCGCTCGAGCGGCGGACGCTCGCCTGGCTCGCCGCGCGTATGCCCGCGCGCGTCAACTCCGATCATCTCACCACGCTCGGGCTCCTCTCGATGTTCGCGGCGGGCGCGTGCTACGCGCTCAGCCGGCGGAACCCCAACTACCTTCACCTCGTCAACGTCGCCCTCGCCCTCAACTGGTTTGGCGACTCACTCGACGGCTCGCTCGCGCGATTCCGCAACCGCCTCCGTCCGCGCTACGGCTTCTACGTGGACCACATGGTGGACACGTTCGGCGTCTTCTTCCTCCTCGGCGGGCTCGGGCTATCGGGCTACATGAGCCTCCCGGTGGCGGCGGCGCTCCTCATCGCCTACTACGCGATGAACATCCACATCTACCTCGTCACCTACACGCTCGGCGTCTTCAAGATCTCGTTCGGGCCGTTCGGTGGAACGGAGCTGCGCATTCTCCTCGCCCTGGGCAATCTCCTCGTCCTTGCCCTTCCACGCGTCACGCTCGGCGGCCGCACGGTCCTGCTTTACGATCTGGTGGGCGCCACGGTCGCGGCCGGCGTCGTCGTGACGCTCGTGGTCTCCACGATCCGGACCACGCGGACGTTGTACGACATGGAGCGGCTGGATTAGCCCGCGTGGCGTCTACCAATGCAGCGGCGCGTACTCTCCCCACTTCCCGCTCAGAACTTCGCGATCTCCTCGTACGCGCGCCGGAAGTCTTCCACCTGCGGCAGGATCGCGTCCTCGAGCTGCGGCGCGTAGCCCACGAAGGTGTCGGTGCTCGCCACGCGCTTCACCGGCGCGTCCAGCCACGCGAAGCACTCGTCGGCGATCGCGGCCGAGATCTCCGCGCCGTACCCCCAGGAGAGTGAGTCCTCGTAGGCGACGATGACTCGCGAGGTCTTCTTCACCGACTCGAAGACGAGCTCGCGATCCCACGGCGCCAGTGAGCGCAGGTCGATCACCTCGACACTCGGTCCCCCCGCCTCGGCCACCGCGTTGGCCGCGGTCAGCGCCCGCTGCACCGTGGCGCCGTAGGTCACGACCGTCACGTCCGCCCCCTCGCGCACCACGCGCCCCTTGCCGAAGGGGATCATGAAGTTGGCGCCCGGGTGGCGCCCCTTGTTGTACGTCTGCCGGTAGAGATGCTTGTGCTCGAGGAAGATCACCGGGTCGTCGCACCGGATGGCGGTGCGGAGCAGCCCGTTCGCGTCGAGCGCTGTGGACGGACATACGACGCGGAGCCCGGGGCAATGCGTGAAGAGCGATGCCCCAGTCTGCGAGTGGTAGATGGCGCCTCGGATGTAGCCGCCGTACGTGACGCGCACGACGATGGGCGCCGCGAACGCGTTGTTCGACCGCCAGCGCATCGTCGCCAGCTCGTTTCGGAGCTGCATGTACGCCGGCCAGATGTAATCGAAGAACTGGATCTCGACGACCGGCTTGAAGCCGCGCGTCGCCAACCCGATCGCCCGCCCGATGATGTTCGCCTCGGCGAGCGGCGAGTTGTAGACCCGGTGGCCGCCGAACTCCTTCTGCAGTCCCCAGGTCACCTTGAACACGCCGCCTTTCCCCTTCACTTGCCCGAGGTACTGCTCGCGGCTCACGTCCGCGACATCCTGGCCGAAGACGAGGATCTTCGGGTCCCGCCGCATCTCGTCCTTCATGCAGGCGTTGAGCAGATCCACCATCGTCGTCGGCTCGCCGGAGGGTTGCGGGTCATCCTCCGTGTCGAATTGCTCGCCCGTGGGGTCCACATCGGGCGAGTGGACGGCGAAGTAGACGGTGCTCGCGTCGGGCTGCGGCTGCGCCAGCGCGTCGTCGGTGGCGGCGAGCACCGCCTCGTCCGCCGCCGCGTTAATCGCGGCGATCTCGTCCTCGCTCGCGTGCCCCTCGGCCACCAGCCACTTCGGGAACACCGTGACCGGATCGCGCGCCGCGTCGGCCTCGCGCTCCGCCGCCGGGCGGTACATCGTCTCGTCGTCGGAGAGCGAGTGCGAGTACGGGCGAATGACCTGCGCGTGCACGAGCGCCGCGCCCTTCCGCTTCCGCGCGTGGGCGACGGCCTGCTTCATCACCTCGTACGAGGTGATGAAGTCGCAGCCATCCACCTCCTGGATGAAGAGGTTGGGGAAGGACGCCACGAGCTTGGAGATGGATCCGCCCGCCGTGTTCACCTCGACGGGGACGGAGATCGCGTAGCCGTTGTCCTCGACTACGTAGACGACGGGAAGCTTGAGGTTGCATGCGGTGTTCAACGACTCCCAGAACTCGCCCTCGCTCGTCGTGCCGTCACCCGTGGAGACGTAGGCTACCTCGTCGCCCGCGAATCCCTCCGTGATCTCGAGGAGCGAGGCGCGATGGCTCGCCTCCGCGCACCCCACCGCCTGCAGGAACTGCGTCCCGGTCGGGGAGGACGACGAGACGATGTTGAGGGCCTTGTGCCCCCAATGGCTCGGCATCTGCCGGCCGCCAGAGCTGGGGTCCGCCGCCGCGCCGACCGCCTCGTAGAGCATCTCCGCCGGCGTCATGCCGAGGGCGAGGCAGAGTGCGCGGTCGCGGTAGTAGGGGTAGAACCAATCGTGGCCGGCCCGGAGCGCCATTCCCGCCGCGGTGAGAATTCCCTCGTGGCCGGCGCCCGAGATCTGGAAGAAGATCTTGTTCTGTCGCTTGAGCTGGATCTCCTTGTCATCCAGCTTCCGCGACAGATACATGATGCGATACGCCTCCAGAAGCTGCTCGCGGCTCAGGCCGGCGGCACCCTTCTTCTCGGCACGGGTTTGAGTGGCCAAAAGATCTCCAGGGAATCGAGGTCAGCGCGAAAAGTAACGCGGCGCCGCCGGGCCGGGCCACCTGTGGCGCCATTGCCGCATGCCGGGTCGGCGCCCGCCTTGTCTCCCGCACGCGCCCCATTGTACAATTGCGTTCCTCGTCTTTCGTCCGCGCTGCCCGATCTCGCCCCGATCCACCCCCACCCCCACCCCCACCCCCATCCCCATCCGCCGCCGGCCCGGAGCTCCGCCGCCACGAGCGACATCCAGTTCACGGACAACTACCACGACCTCTCGACCGACAACGGGTTCCAGTTCGAGTTCTACTGCGAGCGCTGCCACGACGCGTGGCGCTCCCCGTTCGACCGCTACGCTGCCGGGAGCCTCGGTGACATGCTGGGTGCCGCCGACAACCTGTTCGGCGGGATCTTCGGCTCGGCGCGCGGCGCGATGGATCATGTGCGGAGCGCCGGCTGGCAGAAGGCCAAGGACGCGGCCTTGCGAACCGCGGTCCAGAAGGCGAAGGGACACTTCCACCGCTGCGCGCGCTGCTCCAACCATTACTGCGACAACTGCTGGAACGCCGACGAGGGATCGTGCATCAACTGCGTCCCGCGGCTCGACGCCGAACTGGCGGCGATCCGGCGCGAGGCGAAGATCACCAAGGCGCGCGAGGATGCCTACGCCCAGGCGACGACCACGAAGGACGATCTCGAGGAGCGAGTCGTGAGCTGCCGGGACTGCGGCGCGCCGGTGGGACGTGGCAAGTTCTGCCCCGAGTGCGGCAGCTCCGTCTCCCTCAGCCGCAACTGCCAGAGCTGCGACGCCGAGATCCCGACGTCCTCCAAGTTCTGCCCCGAGTGCGGCACGAAAGCGTAACGTGCACGACCCGTCACCGACCGCCCACCCATCACCCGAGGGACACACGGACAACGTGGGCGCCGGGGCCGCCAACCAGGCGCTCTCGGAGAAGCGCGCCGCCGCGGTGAAGGCCGCGCTGGTGGGCACCTACGGGGCCGGGACCGCGCGGTCGGTTGGCACCGCCCGTGCGTACCCCACGGTCACCCTTTCCGGAGTGACGCGATGACTCCCGCCCACAGCCACTGCATCTTCTGCGACATCATCAAGGGTGCCGCCGAGGTGTCCGTCTGCTACGAGGATGGCGTGGCGCTGGCGTTCATGGACGTCCAGCCGGTGAACAACGGCCACACTCTTGTCGTGCCACGGCGACACTTCGAGTCGTTCGATGACCTCGACCCCGAAGTCGGCCAGCACCTCTTCGCGTTGGCGATGCAGCTCGGCCCGCTGATCCGGAAGGTGACGGGGTGCGCCGGGATGAACCTGATCGTGTCGAGCGGCGCCGCGGCGGGACAGGACGTCTACCACTTTCACATTCACCTGATCCCGCGCACGCAGGACGACGGGTTCGACGTCCCGCTCCCGTTCCCCGGATCGAAGGTGCCCGACCGCACCGTACTCGATGCGATGGCCGCGCAGCTCATCTCGGCGCTCCGCGACCCGGCGCGTGCCAGGGAGGTGGCCGGAGCGCGGAGCTGAGCGGCCGGGTGTCGCGCACGCTCTTGCGCGATGGCACGCGGGCTGCAATTGTGTACTCCCAGGCGCGGCAGCGCCGGCACGATGACACGGAACGGGGAGCGTCCTTGAAGGCAACGACGATCTTACGACGAGTACATCGAGAACGACGAATGCGATCGGTGGGCCCGGACGCGCCCCCCGCTTCTCTACGCGACGCCCAGATCGGGATCTAATCCCGACTCTGGGCGTCGCTTCTTTTTGGCGAGGAGACATGATCAAGGCGACGACCAAGTCTCGACCCGGCCACCACCGCGTCACGCTTCCCCGAGCCCCGCGCGTCCCATGCCGCCGCACGCACCTGCTCCGCCTCGGCGAGCACAAGCGGGCCCTCAAGCGCGCCACCCTCCGCGACTGCGCGCAGCGATGCGTGTATTGCGGAATCTGCCTCGATTTGCAGATCGCCACACTCGATCATGTCCAGCCGCTCGCCAAGGGCGGCATCCACGCGCCCGGCAACGTCGTCGCCGCCTGTGGCACCTGCAACCGCCGGAAGGGCGACATGCTCCCGCACGAATTCTTCCACCGCTACCCGTCGGCCGGCCTCAACTTCCTCGCCTACGCGCGCGTCGTCCACCGCGCGCTCAAGCGCAACGCCCGGAGGGCGGTGAGCCTCGCGATGGCCGCCTAGCGGAGCAGGTAGCCGCCGATCAAGAGGGCTGGGAAGATCGCCGCCCAGCCCGCCGTCCCTGCCGCGAGCCACTGCGCCAGCGTGGGCATCTCGCGCCGGCTCGCCCAGCGGATGGTCCACGCGGCCGCGAGTATTGGCAGCGAGGCGAGCAACACGTAGGCGGCGAGCGGCGTTCCGGTCGCGGGCTGGCGTTGCCAGTCGCGATACGCCAGAGTCTCGAGCAGGGCGATCGTCGCGATGGTGAGCGCCCCGAGCGCGCGCGCGCCGCCGGCGCGGTGCGCCCAGACGCCGATCGCGCTGAAGCCGAAGGGCACGAGGACGTCGAGTAGCGCGTAGGTGCCGGCGCTCACCCTCGTCGCGGTATCGTCAGCCGCGCCGTCAGTAGTCCACCGGCCGCAGGTACGATTCGCCGATGGCCGTCGGGCTCAGCATCGCGACCGTGGGGAGACGCCTCTTCCAGTGCGTCCCATCCAGCCGCTTGCGCACGAGCTCCACCTCGGCCGGCGCGAAGCCGCGGGCGGCGAGATCGGCGGGGGAGTAGCCGGTGAGGAGCCAGTTGAGGATCGTGTCGGCCTTGTCGTACGAGATGCCGAAGTCGCTCTCGTCCGTCTGTCCCACCACGAGATCCGCGGTCGGCGGCTTGCCGACGATTACCTCCGGCACGCCGAGGTGGCGGGCGAGCGCCCAGACCTGCGTCTTGAACAGGTCGCCGAGCGGGTTGACGGGGGGCGAGTCGTCGGCGTGCCAGGTGAAGTAGCCGAAGAGGCGCTCCGTCTTGTTCCCGGTGCCGAGCGGGATCGCGCGGTAGCGGGCGGAGAGGTCGAAGAGCGCGATCATGCGCACCCGCGCCATCACGTTCCCTCGGCGCGCGCCGTCGGCTTCGGGCTCGTTGCCGAGGTAGCCGTCCACGGCGGCGGAGATGTCGAGCGTGCGCGCCTCGATGCCGATCGCGCTGATCACGAGCTGCGCGTGCGAGAGGCTCTCGGGGCTCGACGTGCGGTAGGGCAGGCGGACGCCGATCACGTTCTCGGCGCCGAGCGCCTTCGCAGCGAGGTATGCGGTGACGGCGGAGTCCACGCCGCCGGAGATGGCGACGATGCCCTTCCGGAAGCCGCGCTGCCGGATCTCGTCGCGGACGAACTCGACGAGCCACTCCTCGGTCATCGCGCCATCGAGCTCGAGTGGCGGCGGCCCCGCCATGTCGCGCCCGGTAGGCGTGACGACGGGGAGCTGCCCCCGGACGGCGGAGCCGGGCGCGTCGGGGTGGACGAGCGCGTGCTCCTCGCCCTCGCCGCCGTGCTCGACGTCGGGCGCGCCGTCGTACTCGCAGTTCGCAGGCTCGCCGCGGCGGATGCGGTCGAGGTTGTCGAGGAGATGCGGGAGCGCGGTGCGCAGGTCGGCGAGGAGCGGCATGTCGGCGCGTGCGCGCGTGAGGTCGCCCAGGTCGAGCGCCACGGTCACGAGCGCCTCCTTCCAGATTGGCGCGCGGACGCGGACGTCGCCCTTGGGCCCGCTCACCAGCCCGCCGCCCGCGAACGCCTTCCCCCCTTCGTTGCCGACGAGGTTGGCGAGGGTGGTGAAGACGCCGTGCTCCTCGGCGATGTCGCGGACGAGGCGCTCCCACCGCGCGCTGCTCGCGGGGCCGGGCATGTCGTCGTTCCGGGGCCAGACGCCGCGCGCCGGCGCCGCGCTCACGATGAACACGACCTGCGCGCCGTCGAGGGTGGCGAGCGTGCCGGGGAGGGAGTGCCAGGCGTCCTCACAGACGAGGATGGCGGCGCGCCCCCACGAGGTGTCGAAGGCGCGGATCCCGTGCCCGCGCTCCACAAATCGCTCCTCGTCGAACAGTCCGTAGGTGGGGAGGAAGTTCTTGCGGTGCACGTGACGGATGATCGGCTCGTCGGGCCCAAGCGTCACGTACATCGCCGAGTTGTAGAGGGTGTTGTGCCAGACCTCGTAGAAGCCGAGGGCGACGTCGAGCGGCTGCGGGGAGGGGACGGCCGACCGGTAGGCCGTGTGAAGATCGCGCGCGAAGGCGCCGGCCGTCATGGCGAGGTCGCGCACGCCGCCCTCGACGAAGTAGCCGGTGAGCGCGGTCTCGGGGAGCTGGAGGACATGGGGGCGCGGCTCGAGCGCGTGGATCTGCGCGAAGATCTCGCCGAGGCGCTCGAGGTTGGCGGGGTAGTCTCCCTTCTGCGCCTTGAACTGCGCGATGGCGAGCCGAATCACGGGTGGCATGGGGGAACGATGCGGGCGCGTAGATCGGGCGGCAACGGGCAGCCCCTGATGGCGGGAGCACTGGCCGGTCGAAATCGGGCCGATATGCACGGTGGGGAGCGGCTGAGCCGCTCCCCACCGTCGTCAGTTCTCGATTCTCTCCACCGACGGAGCGGCAGTAGGCGTGCGTGCCGTGTCTGGAGACGCACCGCCTGATCGTATGCGCACCGTCAACCGGCGACTCTTGCCAGCAGCGCCAACGATTGGTCGAACGTCAGGTGCGCCGTCAACTCGCCGACCTTAACGTCAGAGTCCGTCACGAGGTACACGTTGCCGATCCGAATGAGGTAGACCTGGAGGGAGCGCGTCATATCCGACGGGGCCAACCTCGCGCCGCAACGCTTCCGCCGCCTGGCTACAGAGCTGCGCATCAGTTATCACGGCAACTTCGGAAGCCGGAACGGCAGGCAGCCGGTAGAGGGTGCGCTTCGCGCTGCCCGCGCTGTCGCTCGCCGCCGCCAATTCCGTGATGTATTCGGCTAGGTCTTCAGCCTCTCCGTCGGTTGGTCTGCAGCCTCCACCTTGCGCTGCGCCCGCAGCGGTAGCGGCGGGCGCGCCGAACGCGATGGCGAGCAACAGGGGTATGGCGGTGCGAGTGAAGTGATTTCGCAACTATGCTCCGGCACGGCCCTGCGCTAATGCGCGAGGCCGACCACGAACGTGAAGGTGTTGTCGAAGAAGTCGATCGTTCCCCACTCGCCGCCGTGATGGTTAGGGGGGTAGGCCGCGTACATCGTACCAAAACGGGCCAGGTAGAGCGGCTCGCCCTTCGGGACACTGGCGACGCCGGCGTTCACGCTGTCTCGCGCCTGGACTGCCCGTCGGCACAATTCCTCGTCGCTTACGAGCGAAATTTGATCGGCCGGCGTTACCGGCAGGTTAATGCTCCGGCGCACTTCGGCGAGACCACTCGAGCTACCGATCTTCACCAGGAAGTCAGCGAACCGGACGGCCGCTGTGTCGGTAGCAGGCAGGCACCAGGGAGGGCCAGCGGCTGGGCTTGCCGCGCCCGGTTGGGAGATGTAGGCGAGCGCGGCGAGTGCCGCCGCAAGCACAAGAATTGTAGGTCGCATTGCAGTCTCCTGAGAGCGTCACAGAATGGATTGGGCGTAGAGATGGAGGGGGAACTACGGAGTAGAGCTTGGCTCGGAGAAGCAGATGGACGCGCCGTCGCGTTTCCATTGCACGATACGGTTCGCCTCGGGCGTGCCACCTGGCTGCGGAGGAAAGTTGTGGCGGTAAAGGTTGCCATACCCGTCAAGAATGTAACCGGCCACGCGATCGGTTATCGCGCGGGTGACATCGCCGAAGGGGGCTTGACCGGGTAGGGCCGCAGAGCCGCTCGGGCCGGGATACAGGCCCCTGGTACCGTTAGGGAAGTCGGCGCAACCGTAGATCCTTTCCCCACTCCCGTAAGGGTGGTCGTGCCACATCGAGCCTGGGATTGGCACCCAACCTGCCGGAGGTAGGAATGCGGGGTCCGGTTCGTACTTACATCCGGAGTCCGGATGGATGTTCGGGATCGGCAACGCGATAATGGCACCGTCCGGCCGCCGAAACATCCTCCCGCCTACTTCCTTGCGTGTCCCTCGCTGCGGTAAGTCGTTGATATTCCCTGCAATCAGACCGTCAGCGAGTCCCTTCCGCACGCCGGGAGAGTTGATGATTGAGTCGTACGGCATCCCTGGCGCTTCGATCAGCGGGCAGTTCTGGGTACTCACAGGGACGCTAGCGATCTGCGGGCCGTTGAGTCCTTGGACCGTCGCCTCGACGGTCATCCATCCTGCCTCGTACACGGGAATCGCGCAGACCTGCTGAGTGCCGCATGACGCGGGGTTCGTCAGGGCCGGGCCGCTCGATGCTTGCCAGCGCCATTGCTGCACCGTGAACGGCGAGCCGTGCTTCGTCTTTGCCGTAAAGGTCACGACTTCCCCGGGCTTCGCGGTGCTCCGGTTCGCCGTCAGTTGAAGTGCTTCAGCAGTGACTGCCACCGCCGCCTTGGCCTGCTCGATGTGCCCTGCCACGAGCGCGCGGACGTACATGGTCCCGCTCTCGTACACCGCGATCCGGCACACCGTCGCTGTCCCGCAGTTCCCCGCGGCGTCCGCCGAGGGCCGTACGCTGGGCGGACCCGCTGTCTGCGCCGGGGCCGCGCTGCTACCAGTGCGTGACCGCCTGGCGGATGGCGGCGAGCTCGAGACCCAAAGCCACTCTCGCACCTGGAAGGCCGAGCCGTCCGCGGTGCGCGCCGTAAATGTCACGGTATCGCCAGTCAGGACGTCCGACTTGTCGGCGCTGAGCTGGAGCTTGTCGGCAATCGGTGTCACGGTCACCGTCTGCTCGCCCGCGTAGAGGTAGCAGGGGTTCCGCCCGGGGCCGCCACAGAGGTAGCGGTAGTTGGTCGTCGAGCCCTGATAGCGCCCCGCCCGCCCCGTCCCCTTGACTACTTTCGTGGCGGTCCAGACGGACTGCAGCGCGCGCTGGTTGCCCACGTCGCAGAAGGTGAGCCCACCCAGGGTGAACTCAACGTACACTTGCCCCTGGCAGTCGTAGTACTCGCCCCACTTGAACACTCCCGCCGGGTCGTAGGGCTCCGCGGGCTGGCCGGCGCTCGTTCCCCACAGGTAGGTGAAGTTGCTGTAGGTGCGGCTCAGGATGCCCGACACCTTGATCTCGACCAGTGTCGACTCGGCGTAGCTCCCGCCGCTAAGCGCGATCGGGGTGACACGGCCTTCATCGACGACCGCGCCGGGGCCGAGCGTGGCGGTGAGCGAATAGGGGGGCGGCGGCGTATTGGGGTTTCCGCCGTCTGCGAGCGGAGCCTCGGCGGCCGGTATGCGCGGCCGGGGCTCCGTCGGGGCCGGCGTGTCACTGCACGCGGCGAGGGTGGTCAGACCGGCTGCTGCCATTACCATCAAGACGAGGCCCGCCCGGCGCGGGCAACGCTCACCTGCGGCCCGAGCCGCGCTCGATGCGCAGTGAATGGCAGCCAGCGCGTGGTGATCGAGTAGGTGCTCGTTGTGCGCGCGTGGGCTCGAATTGCGGTGCTGCGACGTGTCGATTCGCGGCGTGCCTCCGTGGGTGGCGGGCGCGTCCGAGCGCCCCGGCCGGAGGCGGCCGGCTGACGCCGGGGCGCGGTGAGCGCGGGATGTGTGTGTGGTACGGCGCAGCGGCGGGACAACGGCGGGCACGACCGGACAGCGGGGCTGCGGGGCACACCGGAGGCGGGCAGAACTGCGGCGGCACATGGTAAACGGACTGCGCCGCTGGCGCAAGCATTTTTTTACAGCAGCGGTCGCGCAGGGGGCCACGGACCGTTCGGGGACGGACCGCTCGGGGAGGGATTGGTATATATCATCCCGTTGTAGCCGGCGGACGCCGAGGGAGTGTCTAAATCACAGCGCGCACGCCCGTCGTGCCGCATGTTCGCTCCGTTCGCGCTTTCAGGGTGATCCGGTGAGCTCCGTCGTCAGTCGTTCCATGCCGTGCATGTGCTCCGTACAGACAGTACGGTCCGTGCCTGCCTCGCCCTCGGCCGCCGAGGCCAGTTGCCGCGCGCCCCGCCACTCGCGCGCGTCGGCCAGTTATGTCATCGCCACGCTCGCCATCGCGCTCCTGTCGGCGTCCGGCGCTTACGTCGCCCGCGCGCAGAATCCGCCCGTCACGTCGCCGCGCACCACGCCGCAGACGGTACAGCCGCGGCGGACGGGGGAAGCGTGGCGCATCATCCAGCCCGCGCAGGCGTCGCTGGTGCTGGCGCGCGACGGGTCGCTCGTCGGCGAGATCGGGCGCGAGCTCCGGACGAGCGTCTCCGTCCGCACGCTCCCCCGGTACGTCGGCCAGGCCTTCATTGCCGTCGAGGACAAGCGCTTCTACCAGCACGATGGCGTGGACGTCATCGGCTTCGCCGGTGCGCTCAAGGATGCCGTGCGTGGGGAAGCGCGCGGCGCGAGCACGATCACGCAGCTCCTCGTCGGCAACATGCACCCCGACGTCATCGACCGCTCCGACCGGACGCTGGGGCGCAAGCTCCGTGAGCAGCAGGCGGCGCGCGAGATGGAGAAGCGCTACTCGAAGGAGCAGATCCTCGAGGCATTCCTCAACCAGATCCACTTCGGCCACGGCTGGTACGGTGTGGAGTCCGCGGCGCGGCACTACTTCGGCAAGCCCGCCGCGCAGCTCACGCTGGCCGAGGCGGCGTCGCTGGCGGCGCTCCCCAAGGGGCCGGCCATCTACGACCCCATCCGTGCCCCCGAGCGCAACCGCGGGCGCCGGGACATCGTCCTCGCGCTGATGGCCGAGCAGAAGTACATCACGCGCGCGCAGTCGGATGCGGCGCGGCGGGAGCCTGTCGTCACCGCGCCGAACGGCGGCCTCGCCGCCCCGGCCCCCTACTTCGTCGATGCCGTGCGCCGCGAGGCCGAGCGCGACGGGATCGCGCTGGCGAGTGGCGGGCTCCGCATCCACACCACGCTCGACCCGGCGCTGCAGGCGAGCGCGGTGGATGCCCTGGCGAAGGGCGTGGCGGTCGTCGAGGCGCGGCCCGACTTCAAGCATGGCACCTACGCTGCGCGGGCGAAGGGGCAGACGGAATACCTGCAAGGCATGATCGTCGCGCTCGATCCGGCGAACGGCGAGGTGCTCGCGCTCGTCGGCGGGCGGGACTACGCGGAGTCGCAGTTCAACCGCGCGGTGAACGCCACCCGGCAGCCGGGCTCCACCTTCAAGCCGATCGTCTACGCCGCCGGCGTCAGCGCGTTCATCCCGCCGAACGAGATCATCCCCGACACCGCGCTGGCCATCCCGCTGGAGGGCGGCCGCGTCTACCGCCCCCAGAACTCCGACCGCGCCTTCCTCGGCCCCCTGACGATGCGGGACGCGCTGGCCAGGAGCCGCAACCCGGTGGCCGTGCAGCTCGCGCTCCGCGTGGGGATGGACTCGGTGATCGACCTCGCGCGCCGACTCGGCGTGAGCACGCCCATCTCGCCGTACCCGGCGAGCGCGATCGGTGCCTCCGCCGTGCGGCCGCTCGACTTCGTCGCCAGCTTCGCCGCCTTCGACAACGGCGGCCAGGCGGTGGAGCCGCACCTCATTCGGCGGGTGGAGGATGCGGCCGGCCGCGCCGTCGCCACGCCGGCCGTGCCCGCGCCGCGGCCGGTGCTCGACCCGCAGGCGGCGTTCATCGTGCTCGACATGATGCGTGACGTCGTCGAGCGCGGGACCGCTACCTCCGTGCGACGCTCGCTCCCCGCGCGCGTGCCCGCCGCGGGAAAGACGGGGACGCCGAACGACAACACGGATGTCTGGTTCGTGGGGATGACGCCCGACGTCGTCGCGGGTGTCTGGCTCGGCTTCGACAGGCCGAAGACGATCACGCCCGGCGCCGCCGGCGGCTCGCTCGCCGCCCCCATCTGGGGCGAGATGATGGCGCGCTGGTACGGCGCCGACCGCGCGGTGGGGCAGTGGACCCCGCCAGAGGGGCTCGTGATCGCGGAGCTCGACCGCGAGACGGGCCAGCTCGCCGCCGACACGACGCCGCCGGAGCGGCGCTACACGGAGTACTTCATTCCGGGCACGGAGCCGGCCGCGATCCGCCCGAACCCGTGGCGCATATTCACGGCGGGGCCGATCGTGCCGTAGGAGCGGGAAGAGGGAAGCGGGATGCCCTGATGCGGGTCGCGGCGGAATGGTGATGGAAATTCACCGCTCCGCCGCGAGCTTGCTTATTGGGGGGGACTCCCGAGGAAGGGGCAGAGCCTATCCCGGTAGGCGGGCGCGGAGTATGGCTGCACTTAGCGGCCCCAACATGAGGTGTGCGCGGCCGCTCGACACCGTCGCCCGCAGGCATCGCGTCACTTATCGTGTACCTGAAAGAAAAAGAAGATGTTCGTCGGTGTGTCCTGGCTGATGAGGCCCGCCCCTCCGACTGCCGGGTCCGCCTGCAGCTCGCGCACCTTGGCCAGGGTCTTCGCCGCGGCGATCTGGTTCCACACCGCTAGATCCCTGACGCGGATGTTGACGGTCTGGTGCCACCCGTCACGCCATTTGGTGATGATGTGGCTGTGCGGTCCGGCCATGGCACTGGGCGGGCCGCCGATCCGCGACAGGTCGAGCGTCGACGGGTGGTTGAGGCACAGGCTCGGGCAGTGGAGCGTAGCGGGGTCTGGCTGGATCCCCACCGCGGCGATGGCGTAGATGGGCGGTATCGGGCCCCTCCGGGGCTTCATCTCGGCGGGCGCGCCGACGACGCAGCCGGAGGGTGCTCCACTCGCCGGCGGCTCCTCGCAGAAATACAGCTTCGTGTAGCGAAGCCGCACCGGCTCGCCATGGAGCCAGCCGCCGATGTACCCCTTCTCGGCGTGGGCGCCCGAGTGGGGATTGCGTTTGGCCGCCGGCTCGCTCGCAGCCACGACATCCACGCCGCTCGGGGCAACCTCATCTGCGCACGCGGCGAGCGTCAGGCCGAGAATGGCGGCCACCATGACAGCACTCTGTCGGCGGATCGAATGGGCCAGCATGCTGCACCTCCGTGACTTGGGTTTCTGAAGCGCAGAGCGGAACGCAGCGCGGTCGCTCGCGTGAAGCCGCACCCGTCATGGCGGCGGATCGCCTTGCTCCGCGACGGGTTGCGACCGCACATTCGGACAGGCCGATTAACGCTCGGTGAACACCGTCGGTGAACTCCGGCTGAACTTCCTCAATCGCCAGCCTATTTTCGTCCTCAAGCTCCTCGGCGGCGCATCGCTGGAAGCCCGGGACGGGCCGATAGCAGGCCGCGCCACTCAGCGCCACCGCCTCGCGCTGCTCGCCCTCCTCGCGATCTATGGCGAGCGGGGGCAGACCCGTGAGCGGTTGATGGCCTACCTCTGGCCGGAGCGCGACACCGAGCACGCGCGCCAGCTCCTGAACCAGGCCGTGCACAGTCTGCGGAAGACGCTCGGCCAGGCGGCGCTCCTCTCCGCCGGCGACCACCTGCGGCTGAATCCGGAGGTCGTCAGCGCAGACGTGGCGGAGCTCGACGGTGCCCTCGCGCGAGGTAATCACGGGGCGGCGGCGGCACTGTACCGGGGCCCGTTCCTCGACGGCTTTTTCCTCCCCGAGGCGCCAGAGTTCGAGCGGTGGACGCAGGGGGAGCGCGACCGCCTCGCCACCGCCTACGCGCAGGCGCTCGAGGCGCTCGCCGAGGCGGCAGAGCGGGAGCGGGACCGTGGGCGAGCGGTCGAGTGGTGGAAGACGAGGGCGGCGCACGACCCGTACGACTCTCGCGTGGCGCTCCGGCTGATGCAGGCGCTCGAGGCCGCCGGCAACCGGACCGGAGCCCTGCAGCACGCCGGCATTCACGAGCGGCTGCTGCGGGCGGAATTCGGGGTGGAACCCGCCGCGGAGGTGCTGGCGCTCGCCGAGCGGCTGCGCCGCGAGCCCGCAGTGAGGGCGCAGCCGAGGCCGGACGGAGAGGCGGGCAACGGGGCTGCCGCCCTGCCACCCGCAGCTCGCTGGCGCAAGGAGGCCTCACCTCCTGCGCTCGGCTCGACGGAACCGCCTGGCGCGGCGACCGCGGCGCGCCAGTCCGCGACGTCTCCCTCGAGCACGGCAGATACGACGTTGGACCCGGCGGCGCATGAATCACCCGCTCCGGCGCCGCTCGTGACCGCCCCACGCCCACCAACCCGGCCGCGTCCAGCGGTTTGGTACAGCCTCGCCGTGTTCCTGTTATGTGCCGTGCTCATCGCGATCTGGCTGGGGCGCACACTCCGCAGTACGCCTCCCCCGACGGCGCGGGAGCCGGCGATCGCCGTGCTCCCGCTCGCCAATCACAGCACCGATCCTCGTGATGCCGCGCTGGCCGACGGCATGACCGAGGAGCTCATCGCGGTGCTCGCGCGGGCCGGCAGTCTGCGCGTCGTCGGGAGCACCTCCGCCTTCGCGTTCCGCAATCGTCAGCTCGACGTGCGGCGCATCGCCGACAGCCTGGGCGTCGCCCACCTTCTCGAAGGTGACCTACAGAAGAGCGGATCGAGGCTGCGCGTGCGGGTACGGCTCCTCGATGCGCGCGACGGCTCGACACGCTGGTCGGAGACGTACGATCGGGAGCTGCGGGATGTCTTCGCGGTGCAGGACGACATCGCGCGAGCCGTGGCTCGCGAGCTGGGCCTGCGCCTGGGAGCGGCCACGGGCACACCGCTGCGCCGGCGGCCGACGCGGAACGTCGCGGCGTACGAGCTCTACCTTCGTGGCAGCGATCGGTTCCTGATCCGCAGCGACAGCGGCCTGCGGCAGGGGCTGGAGTTCTTCCGGCAAGCCATCGCGCTGGACTCGACGTATGCCGCGGCCTGGGCGGGCCTGGCGCGGATGTACAACGTGCTTTCCATCGACGCTCCCGGGCCTGTTCGCACGCAATACCGTGCGCTCGCCGAGGAGGCCGCGCGCAAGGCGGTGGCTCTCGACGACTCGCTCGCCGAGGCGCACCAGACGCTGGGCGCGATCCGCATGTACCGCTTGGATTTCACCTCCGCCGAGCAGCACCTGACGCGGGCGCTCGCCCTCGATCCGAGCCGTGCCCTCACCCATGAGGTGATGGTGAGGCTCCTCCTCTGGACAGGACGGCCTGCCGAGGCACTGGCGCATGCCGAACGCGCTCTGGAGGTTGATCCCCTCTCGCCGACTGCCCACGCTGAGCTCGCACGCGCGCTGCTCGGCACCGACCGCTGTGACGAGGCGCTCGCAGAGCTCGAGAAGCTCTCCGGCCTGCGCCCACCGCTCGTGCGGGCCGCGTTCATCGCCGCGCAGTGCTACGCCCACAAGGGAAGGTGGCCGGAGGCGATCGCCGCGCTGCGTCCGCAGGCGGAGCGCGGCGATCGGCAGGCACTCGGCCTGCTCGGCTACATGCTCGCGCGCGCCGGGCAGAGAGAGGAAGCGCTCCGCATTCATGCCGCTTTGCTCGAAGAGTGGCGGCGCGGCGCCGGCGAGGCCTTCGAGGTTGCGCTGGTGTACGCCGGTCTCGGTGACCTCGATCAGACCGCGACCTGGTTCGACCGGGCCATCGCGGACCGCTCACTCGGTTTCGCGCTGATGAGGGTGGGGCCCCTGTTCAACGACGTGCGCGGCGATCCCCGCTTCGAGCGCCTGCGCGAGCGCCTCGGCCTTCAGAGGCGATAGCCGCCCTGCGCTCTTCCCTCCTCTCCGTTCCCTACTTCTCGATCACCAACCCCCGCTGCCGCGACGTGCTCCGGTTCGTCACCAGGTCGGTGACCTCGACGGTGACGGTGTAGGCGCCCGCCGGTGCCCCACGCAAGTCGAGCGTGAGGTAATCCACGAGCGCCGGACGCGACGGCGCCTCGCGATCGTAGGTGATGGTCACCCGGTCCTTGCCCTGCGCCGACCGGCCGACCGCCTCCTTGATCCCGCCGACCACCCTGGCCGCGAGCGCGGCGAGCCCGCGCTTTCCCTCGGGCGTCAGGCTCACCGCGACGCGGTACTTGGCCGCGCCGTCCCGCGCCGCGAGATCGTAGCTCTCCCAGAGGAGCGCGATCGAGTGCCCGCTCGGCACGCGCCCCACGCTCGGCGTGATGAGGAAGTCGGACCAGCGCTCGGCGGCACCGCCCTGCCCGGTCTTCGGCTGGACACGCTCGGTGACGAGCACGTCGCTCATCCCGAAGCCGCGCGCGCGCTCGAGAGTCACGCCGCCCAGCGCGCGGGCGGCGCGCACGCTGTCGGGCTCGAGCGCTTCCACGCGGTAGAGGTGCGAGCCCGTGGGCAGACGCCGCCGCCAGGCGCGACGCTCGGCGGCCTCCGGGCGGGCGGGGTCCACCATCTGCCGCGCGCTGTCGCGCACGAGCATGCGGCTGCGCGCGTCGTAGGCCGAGAAAGCGACGTCCACGGCCACAGTCTCTCCCCCCCGCCTGCCGGCGACGAGCTTCGAGACCGGCACGTCGGCGAAGAGGAGCACGTCCACCGAATCGGCGCCCGCGGCGGCGGCCGGATCGCCGCCGCGGAAGCGCGCGAGCTGCACCACGATCGAGTCCACGGGGTGGCGGTTGATCGGCAGGTTGTCCCACCGCGCCGGCATGGCCTGCCGTGCGTCCGCGGCGATCTCGTCGTAGCTCTGGTGCAGCCGCGAGACGCCCCAGGCCGGCGCGCCGGTGAAGACGAAGTTGAGCCCTGTCGCCGGGTAGTACCAGGCGAGCTTGATGTCGCTGACGTCCGTTCCCGCGGTGCACACGGACTGGTCCTCACCGGGCGGTGTGTAGCAACTGTCCTTCTGCTCCGGGTCTGGGCCGAAGGAGGCGGCCACCGGTGGCGGCCCGTAGCGGATGTAGATGTCGCCGCGGTCCGTGTCCGCCCCGCGGAGCCCCAGATCCTCCGAGGTCCACCGCAGCTCGGCGTACGTCACCCGGCTCAGGAACTCGAGCCAGTACTCGTTTCCCGGCGTCAAGGTCAGCGGGTCCGCCACGAGCCAGTACACCCGCTCGAGCTCCGCCAGCGCCGCCGGCGCCATCCCCGCGTACGATGTCGAGTCGGCGCGGCGCAGGAGCCGCGAGAGCCGGGTGAAGCGCGAGCGATCGGCCGGCGTCAGCAGCGAGAGGGCGCTGTCGTACGCGGCTGTCGCGGCCCCGGGGTCGTCGAGCCGGTGGCTCGCCAGCCCGCGCGCCAGCCAGGCCCACGGGTCCCATGGCGCCGCCTTGAGCCGGACGTCGGCCGCCTCGCGCAGGAGGCCCCACTGATTGCGCGCCGTGAGCGCCATGAAGGCGTGGCGGAGCGCGCGCGGGTTGTTCGGGTTCGCCGAGAGCGCGCGCGTGAAGTTGGCGGCCGCGCGCTCGTAGTCATCGGCGCCGAGCGGTGGCTTGTACACCATCGTGTACTGGTCGAGGAACATCGGCAGGGTCTTCACGTTCGCGCGCATCGCCGCGGGCACGAAGGGTACGCCGCCCGTGAGCCCGCGCCGGTGCTCGACCGCCTCGTAGCGCCGCCACTGGACCATGCCCGCCTCGTCGGCCGCCTCGGCGATGAGCAGGCTGTCGCCCGCCGCCTCGGCGCGCTCGAGCGCCCGCTCCATGGTGCCGGCTGCCTGGACGCGCATGGTGCTGACGCCGTCCTGCAGGAAGAGCCGGCCGAGGTCCATCTGGTAGCGCCCGCTGTCCGGGGCGAGCCGCGCGGCGATCCGGAGCGCGCTGTCGGCCTGGTCGCGGAGCGCGATCGTCCGCGCGCTCATCACGAACTTCCCGCGCTCCTGCTGCGGGTGCGAGAACGTCCAGGCGAGCACCCCCAGCCGGTTCCAGGCGGCGGCGTTCTTGGGCTCGCGCCGGACGAGGCTGTCCAGGACCGCGATGGCGCGTGCGGTGTCCCCGGCGACCGCCATCGAGTCCGCGCGCAGCAAGCGCTCTCCGCGCGGGAGTGGCCTGGGGGCGCCCTGCGCCGCTACGGCATGCGCGATTAGAGCGAGCGCCGCGACGAACGCGACCCGCGGCGCACTACGGTACTTCAAGAACATTACCCCGCTACCTCTCGTCGCCTGCTCGTTCGCGAACCTCGGCGATCGCGCCGCCATATCTCAGATAGAGCGCTGGCATCAGAAAAAGGTTTACCACGGTCGACGTCACCAATCCCCCGAGGATCACCACCGCCATCGGGTGCTCGATCTCGTGCCCCGGGCGATCCCCGGCGACCACGAGCGGCAGGAGCGCCAGCGCGGTCACGAGCGCCGTCATCGTGATTGGCGCGAGCCGCTCCTCGGAGCCTCGCAGCACGAGCTCGCGGCCGAAGGGGGCGCCCTCCGCCTGCTCCAGGTGCCGGTAGTGGCTCACGAGCATGATCCCGTTCCGCGCGGCGATCCCGAGCACCGTTACGAACCCCACGAGGGAGCCGAGCGAGAGCACGCCGCCCGTGAGCCACACCGCCACGACGCCGCCGATGAGCGCGAAGGGGAGTGACGCGAAGACGAGCGTGGCGAGGCGCACCGAGCCGAAGTCGGCGTGCAGGATCAGGTAGATCCCGACCATCGCGAGCAGCGAGAGCCAGAGGAGCCGCTGGCTGCTCTCGCGTTGCGCGGCGTATTCGCCGAGGAACTCGGGGTGGTACCCGGCGTCGAACTTCACCGTGCGCACCGCGCGCTCCACGTCCCGCGCCACGCCGCCCAGATCGCGCCCGCGCACGTTCGCCGTCACATCCAGCCGGCGCGACACGTTCTCGCGCGTGATCTCGTTCGGCGTCGGCGTGAGGCGTATGGCGGCCACCTCGCCGAGCGGAACGGTGCCGCCGCCAGGCAGGTCGATCGGGAGCAGGGCCAACGTGGTCACGTCCGAGCGCACGTCGGGCACGCCCCACACCACCACGTCGAAGGCCCGCTGCTCCTCGTATACCTCGCCCACCTTGCGCCCGCGCACGAGCGTCTCGACGCGCTCGCGCACCGCGCCGCCGGTGAGCCCCACACGTGCCGCGGCGTCTGTGCGCACCTTCACCTCGATCTGCGGCACGAGCACCTGCGGTTGCACCTTGAGGTCCGCCAGTCCCTCGACCTTCGCCATCGTCCCCGCGATCTCCTGTGCCTTCGCGCGGAGCACGGCGAGATCGGGGCCGTAGAGCCGCACCACGAGCGATGCGCTCGCGCCGGTCAACACTTCCTTGATCCGCTCGCGCAGGTAGGTGAGCAGGTCGCGGTAGAGCCCCGGGTACCCGTCCACCACGGTCTGCACCTTCGCCACCGTCTCCTCGTAGTCCACCTTCGGGTCGAGCGAGATCCAGAGCTCCGTGAAGTTGGGCCCCACGACCTCGTCCGCCACCTCCGCGCGCCCGATGTGCGAGCCGAAGTTCCGCACGCCGGGAATCGCGCGCAGCTCGCGGCTCGCCCGCAGCGTGATCCGGTCCATCGCCTCGATAGAGGTGCCCGGCTTCTCCACCCAGTGCATCAGGAAGTCGTACTCCTTGAAGTGCGGGAGGAACTCCTCGCCGAGGAACGGGACGGAGACCGCGGCGAGGAGAAGGGCCGCGCCGATGATCGTCACCGCGCGCCGGGAATCGTCCACGAACCGCGGGAGCACCCGGCGATACCGCGCCTTGAGCCAGGTGACGAGCGGCGCCTCGCCATGCCGCGCGGCCGCTCCGGGGAGCAGGAGGAGCGAGAGCGCCGGCGTGACGACCAGGGCCACCACGAGCGAGGCGAGGATCGCGATCACGTACGCCGTGGCGAGGGGGCGGAAAAAGGAGCCGGCCAGCCCGCCGAGGAAGAAGACGGGGAGGAAGACGAGCGCGACGATGAGGCTCGCGTAGACCACCGCGCTCCGCACCTCGAGCGATGCGTCGAGCACCACGTTGAACGCCGAGCGCGGGCTCCCCGCCTCGCGGTTCAGCCGCAGGCGGCGGACGATGTTCTCGACGTCGATGATGGCATCGTCCACCACCTCGCCCAGCGCGATGACGAGGCCGGCCAGTACCATCGTGTCGATCATCCCGCCGCGGTAGCGCATCGCCACCGCCGCGGCGAGAAGCGAGAGCGGAATTGCCGTGAGGCTGATGACGGCCGTCCGCCAGTCGCGGAGGAAGAAGCCGAGCACGGCGATGACGAGCACGCAGCCGATGAGGAGCGCCCGGTTCAGGTTGTGGAGCGACATCTCGATGAACGTCGCCGGGCGGAAGATCGTCGGATCTACATCCACGCCCGGTAGCGCCGGCCGGAGCGCGGCCAGCGCCGCGTCCACGCCCGCCGTCACGTCGAGCGTGTTCCCCCACGGCTGCTTCTCGACGATGAGCAGGAGACCGGGGCCGTCGTTGATGATCGCGTCGCCAATGGGCGGCGGGTTCCCCTCGGTCACCTGCGCCACATCGCCCAGGGTGAGCGGCGCGCCGTTGCGGAAGGCGACCGGCGCGCGGGCGAGGTCGGCCGCCGTGCGCACGTCCGAGCGCTGGGCAACGGCGAAGCGCTGGTTCGGGAGGTCGATGAACCCGCCGGCCCGGATGGCCACCGCCTCGCCGGCGGCGCGCGTCACCTGGTCGAGCGTAACGCCGCTCGCCTTGAGCCGCTCCGGGTCCACGAGCACCTGGAGCTGCCGGTCGCGCTGCCCCCAGATCGCGACGTTCGCCACGCCCGCCACGGCCATCAGGCGTGGCCGCACCGTCCACCGCACGAGCGTCGTCAGCTCCGTCTGCGAGAGCGTCTTCGATGAGACGCCGATCTTCAGCACACGGCTCGTGGAGGAGAGTGGCGAGAGGAGCACCGGCGGCCGCGCCACCGCGGGGAGCGTCCCCGAGAGTCGCGCCAGCCGCTCGCCGACGAACTGTCGGGCGCGCAACAGGTCGGTGCCGCGCTCGAAGATGATGACGACGCTCGAGAGGCCGAGCACGGACTTGGAGCGCAGCGTCTGGAGGTAGGGCGTCCCGCTGAGCGCCTGCTCCACGGGCATCGACACGAGCGCTTCGACCTCCTCGGTCGAGAGCCCGGGTGCCTCCGTCTGTACTTCCACCAGGGGCGGCGCGAACTCGGGGAACACATCCAGCGGCGCGTCGCGCACCACGCGGAGGCCGACGATAATAGCCACGATGGTCAGTGCCACGACCACCACGCGCAGCCGCAGCGCGCTCTCGATCAGCCACCGCATCGCGCCCTCGCTCCTACTTCCCGGCGCCGAACTCGGTGCCGAACAGCTCGGCGGCGCCGGCGATCACTACCGGCGTCCCGGCCTTCGGTCCGATCGCGAGCACCGCGCGCCCGCCTACCACTCGCGCCACCTCCACGCGCCGCCGCGCGAAGGTGAGCGAGTCCATGCGCTCGTACACCCAGCTCCCGCCGCTCATGTCCCGCACGATCGCCGCCGCCGG
>JBBJNN010000041.1:25944-29737 GCA_037720885.1 Gemmatimonadaceae bacterium
ACCACGAGTCCCTGTCCGGCGCCGGTCGCGCCCGCGGCACCCGCTATGGGGAGGGTGACGCCTACGCGCTCGCCCGGCCGCAGCGCCGAGCCGCCGCGCACCTCGTAGAACAGGTCAACACTTGCCGCCGCCGCATCGGCCGACGGTGGCGCGGCGACCGGCAGGGCACGGAGCACCGGCCCCGACCCCGCGCCGCCCAGCCCGTGCACCGTGGCCGCGGCGCCGCGCGTGATGCGGCTCGCGTCCCCCGCGTACAGGGGCACGCGCACCCAGAGCCGATCCAGCCGCACGATCTCGGCGAGCGGCGCGCCCGCCGCCACCGACTGCCCCGCGGCCGCACTCAGCGTGCGGATGACGCCGGCGCCCGGCGACGCGATCACCAGCGATGTCAGCCCGCTCGCGTCGCCCGGCGCACCGCCGCGCACGAGCCGCTGCTGGGCGGAGGCCGCGTCGTGCGCTGCGCGCGCGGCGGCGAGGTCGGCTTGCGCGCTCTCGTTGTCCCGCGCCGACACGAGGCGGTCGGCGTAGAGCTTCGCCACGCGGTCGGTTTCCGCCTGTGCCTGCCGGAGCCGCGCCTCGGCGATCGTGAGATCCTGCCCGGTGCGCAGCAGGTCGCGGTCGGCCGGGAGCGCGATGAGCCGCATGAGCGGTTGGCGCGCGGCCACACGCGTGCCGGCGCCCGGGATCGCGCCGCCGGCTGGCGCGAACACTGTGCCGGCAACGGGCGCGGAAACGGTGAGCGCCTGCCCGGGCGGCACGACGACTTCGCCACCGACCGTCCGCGTCGGCGCGACGCTCGCGGACTCCACCGCCGCTGTCTCGATCCCCAACCGGCGCACCGCCTCGCCGGTGAGGCGAACGGTGGTCAGCTCGGCCTCCGTGACGGGGTGCTGCACGGTGGCTGGCGGAGCCGCCTTCTCCGTCTTCTCCGCCTCCCCTGTGCACGCCAGCGCGGAGAGGAGGGCAAGCGCAGTGGCGCACGGGAGCGCCGTACGGAGGGATCGTTGCATGGGTCGGAATGACGATGGTCGCGCGGGGGGCGGCGTTGAGGTCATTGCCAGCGCCCGAGAAGTGCGGTGAGGTCCGCGCGCGCACGCTGGAAGGCGACCAGCTCGCCGACAAGCGTCTGATCCACCTCGCGCTCGGCGCGGAGCGCGTCGAACACCGGGAGGACGCCCGTGCGCCCGGCCTCGTAGAGCCGCACCGCGCCCACCCGGATGCGGCGCGCCTCGGGAACGAGAGAGTCGCGGGCGAAGCGGGCGCGGGCCGCCGTCTCCTCCAGGCGGACGCGTGCGCCGGAGAGCTGGGCCGCCAGCGCGAGCCGTGTCTCCGCCGCCCGCGCGGCGCCCTCGACCGCCGCGCCACGCGCCTCGGCGACCGCCTCGCGTCCCTGGCTCAGGAGTGGAATGGGGAGCGCGAACCCGAAGGTCGCATTGCTCCGGCGGCTCGTATCGCCGCCCCATTCCCGCCCCGCGAGGAGCGAGGGAATCGGGATCTGCGCCAGCCGCGCCGCCCGGAGCCGTGCCGCGGCGGCGGCCGAGTCGGCGAGCGCCGCGCGGAGCGCCGGCAGCTCGGCGAGCGCGCGCGCTTCGGCGGCGACGGCGGCGGGTGACTCCGCGGTGGTCGCGGTGTCGAGCCCGTCCGCCAGGGCGCCGGCCGGGCGCGGCGCCGCGCCGCTCGGCCCGCTCTCCCAGGCCACGGCGCGCGCGAGGTTTGTGCGGGCGACGCGCGCCTCCTCGCGGGCGCGCGAGGACGCCAGCCGCGCCCGTGACGCCTCCTGCGCGACCTGGTCGCGCTCGAGCTCCGAGATGTCCCCCGCGGACACGCGCCGCTCGGCGAGGCGGATGAGGGAGTCGGCGAGTGCTACCTGCTCGGCTGCGAGCCGCAGCCGCTCCTCGCCCGCAAGCGCGGCGTAGAAGGCGAGGCGTACGTCACGCGCGAGGTCCGCGATGAGCTGCGCGGAGTCAGCCGCGGCGCGCTCCACCAGCGCGCGTCCCGCGGCGAGGTCGGCGCCGCGGCGCGGCAGCCATGCGAAGGATTGCACGACGGTCAGCTTGTTCGTCGGTGCGAGGTCGTCGCGCTCGAGCTGAGCCGACGGATTCGGGATCACCCCAGCGACCCGCCGCGCGCCGCGCGCGCGCTCGACGGCGGCCGCCGCGACGGTCACCTGCGGGCGTGCGGCGCGGGCGCGATCGAGCGCTTGCCCGAGGGAGAGCGAGTCCGGTGTCTGCGCGTAGCCCGGACTCGCGGAGAGCGCGAGGAGCGCGGCGAGCAGGGGTGCGAGCAGAGCGGCGAGCCGCACCGCGAAAGCATCGCGACCCTGCGGGTGCGCGCGCCGCATCTACGCCGCCGTCGCCGCCGCCTCCTCGGCGATCTCCATCTCCGTCTTCGGCGTGTTCACGCGCTTCGTCGCCGGCATGAGTGCCACCGCGAACACCTCGTCGAGCGTGCTCACCGCGTGGAACTCGAGCGTGTTGCGTACTTCCTCCGGGATGTCCTCGATGTCCGCTTCGTTGTCCTTTGGCAGGATGATGGTGGTGCTCCCCGCACGGTGGGCGCCCAGCACCTTCTCCTTCACACCGCCGATCGGCAGCACGCGGCCGCGGAGCGTGACCTCGCCGGTCATCGCCACCTCCTTGCGGACGGGGCGGCCGGACATCGCGCTCACCAGCGCGGTGGACATCGTGACGCCGGCCGAGGGCCCGTCCTTCGGGATGGCGCCCGCGGGGACATGAATGTGCACCTCGATCGAGCCGAGCCGGTCCTCGGGAATCTGGAGCGAGGAGGCATGCGTGGCGGCGTAGGTGAGCGCGGCGCGCGCGCTCTCCTTCATCACATCGCCGAGCTGGCCGGTGAGGATCAGGGAGACGTTCCCCCAGCCGCTAACCTGCACCGTGCTATCGCTCGGCTGGATGCCGTGGAGCCGGCGGATCGCCGCCTCGACGAACATGATGTCGCCGCCCGCGGGCGTGTAGTACATCCCCGTCGCCACGCCGACCTCGTTCTCCTCGCCGGCACGCTCCGGGTGGACCTTGGGGCGGCCGAGGAGCTCGCGCACCTCGTCGGCGGTGATCGTCTCGTCCGTGATCGCGCCCGTCTCGCCGGACGCGATCTTACGCGCCACCTTCCGCGCGACGGCGCCGATCTGGCGCTCGAGCTGGCGGACGCCGCTCTCGCGCGTGTAGTTCGTCACGATGGTCATCACCGCGTCGTCGGTGAACGCGACCCCCTTGTCGGCAAGGCCGCTCTCCTCGAGCTGGCGCGGGATGAGGTACTTCTTGGCGATCTCCGCCTTCTCGCGCTCGGTGTAGCCGGAGAACTCCACGACCTCCATGCGGTCGAGCAGCGGCCCCGGAATGTTCTGGATGAAGTTCGCCGTGGCGATGAAGAGCACCTCGCTCAGGTCGAACGGCACGTTCAGGTAGTGGTCGGTGAAGGTGTCGTTCTGCGCGGGGTCGAGCACCTCGAGCAGCGCGCTGGACGGATCGCCCTGGAACGACACGCCGAGCTTGTCCACCTCATCGAGGAGGAAGACGGGGTTCTTCGCGCCCACCTGCTTCATCCCCTGGATGACGCGCCCCGGCATCGCGCCGACGTAGGTGCGGCGGTGCCCGCGGACATCGGCCTCGTCACGTATGCCGCCCAGTGCCGCGCGCACGTACTCGCGCCCGAGCGCGCGGGCGACTGACTTGGCGATGGACGTCTTGCCGACGCCCGGCGGGCCGACGAAGAGCAGGATCGGCCCCTTCGCCATCGCGCGTGCTTTCGCCTCCTTGGCGTCGGTGATCGGCCG
>JBBJNN010000041.1:29747-32646 GCA_037720885.1 Gemmatimonadaceae bacterium
CTTGAGCTTCGCGGCCGGAATCTCGCCCGTCTTCGTCAGCTCGTCGGACATCTGCTGCGCGCGGAGCTGGCGCACGGCCAGGAACTCGAGCACGCGATCCTTCACGTCCGGCAGCCCGTAGTGGTCCTCGTCGAGAATGACCTTCGCGCCGTTCAGATCGAGGAGATCGTCGCTCCGCGTGTTCCACGGCAGCTCGGCGATCCACTCCAGGTAGGTGCGGATGACCTGCGCCTCCATGGACTCGCGGCCGGCGCGCTCGAGGCGGCCGAGCTCGCGCTCCACCTCCTGCCGCGCGACCTTGGGGAGATCGAGCTTGGACAGCTTCTCGCGCAGCTCCTCCATCTCGCGGCTCTGGTCGTCGTCGCCCAGCTCCTTCTGGATGGCCTTCATCTGCTCGCGGAGGTACATCTCGCGCTGGCGCTGGCCGAGCTCCTCCTGCACCTGGCTCTTGATCTCCTCCTGCGCCTCGAGCAGCCCGATCTGCCGCTGCACGTGCACGAGCACTCGGCGAAGGCGCTCCTCGACGCTCAGCGTCTCGAGCAACCCCTGCTTCTCGGGCACGCTGAGCTCGATGTAGCCGGCGACGAGGTCGGCGAAGCGGCCCGGGTCGGTGACGGAGTCGAGGACCTGGGTCACGACCTCCTCGGGCAGCCCGCGCCGCTCGCCCAGCTCGGCGGCGCGCTCGCGAATCTCCTTGTGGAGCGCCTCGAAGGCGGCGTCGTGCTCGTCGAGCGGGGTCATCTCCTCGACGGGAATCGCGATGGCCGACAGGTAATTGTCCGTGGTGGTGTACTGGAGCGCGGTCGCGCGCTGCTCGCCGCCGAGGAGGAGCTGGATGCCGCCGAGCCCGCGCTGGACTTGCTGGATCTTGGCGATGACGCCCATCGAGTAGAGGATGTCGGGCGTCGGCTCGTCGGTGTTGTCGCGCTGCGCGACGGCGAACACCTGGCGGTCGCCGCGGAGCGCCGCTTCGATGGCGCGCAGCGTGCCTGGCCGACCCGCGGCAATGGGGGCGGTGAGGCCGGGAAAGATCACGGTGCCCCGCAGCGGGAGAACCGGCAGTGTCTGGCGTTGGGCCATGATGGGTCTACCTCAGGAGGAACTGCGCGAACCGCGAAGAAATGTTCAGCAGTCCGCAGGGTTTGTGCTAGGGCTCCCTCGCTGACCGAACCGCGCGCCGCGCCGCCGCGTTCCGGTCGCCGCCCGCCGTGCGTGCGTCCGCCAGCGGGGCAGTCGGCGGGAGTTCGTGCGGTCCCTCTGGCGTGATGTGGCTGTCACGCCGGCACGCGTGGGGGCGATCGTCTTTTCAGGAGGCGCCGCAAGTGCTACACTACGCCACTCTCCCCTCTCGCCGCGGACACTCATTTACGTGCCTGTACGTGCCTGATTCCGGACCCGGCATCTCGCCGTCGGACGCCGTTCTTCGTGCGCATGTCGAGCGCGCGCTCGACTCGAGCTACGAGCTCGACCGCGAGATCGGCCGCGGCGGAATGGGGATCGTCTACCGCGCGAAGGACCGGCGGCTCAAGCGCACGGTCGCGATCAAGCTCCTGCCGCCGGAGCTCGCGTTCCGCACGGAGATCAAGTCGCGCTTCCTGCGCGAGGCGGAAACCGCGGCGCAGCTCAACCATCCGAACATCGTCCCCATCTATTCGGTGGACGAGCGCGATGGGCTCGTCTTCTTCGTCATGACCTGCATCGAGGGGAAGACGCTCGGGCGCCGTCTGCACGACGAGGGGCAGCTCGGGGTGGACGAGACCCGGAGGATCCTGCGCGAGGTCGCCGATGCGCTCGCCTACGCGCACGGGCGCGGTGTCATCCACCGCGACATCAAGCCGGACAACATCCTTCTCGACGACGAGAGCGGGCGCGCGATGGTGACGGACTTCGGCATTGCGCGCGCGGTGCAGGAGGGTGGCGACTCGCGCCTCACGGCGACGGGCATGGCGATCGGCACGCCGGCCTACATGAGCCCCGAGCAGGCCGTGGGCGACAAGGTGATCGACGGCCGGAGCGACCTCTACTCGCTCGGCGTCGTCGGGTATCAGATGCTCGTCGGCGAGCCGCCGTTCGTGGCGGGGAGCACGCCGGCGATGCTGATGAAGCAGCTTACCGAGCGTCCCGTGCCTGTCGCCCATCGGCGGCGCGACGTGCCGCCGGATCTCGACGCCACGGTCATGACGCTCCTCGAGAAGGAGCCGGAGCGCCGCTTCGCGAACGCGAACATGCTTCTCCTCGCGCTCAAGGGCGATCTTGCCGCGGCCTACCCGCAGCTTCGCCCCACCGACCACGCCGGGCAGCCAGCGCTCACGTCGTTCCCCGCGGGGCGTGAATCGCCAGCCGGCGGCCGCCCGCTCGCGGAGTACGATCCGCGCCAGTCCCCGTGGCCGCCGCAGCCCGTCTACGGGGGTGGACCCGCTCCGGTGTACGCCGGCGGCGCCACGCCCGGTTACGCCGGCGCCGCCGGCGCGGACGTGGCATCGTACGTCCCCTCCGGCGACGATCTCTCGCGCTGGATGGCGGATCCGGTGCAGAAGTTCCGGAAGAAGTTCGCGACGTACGCCGCCGTGAACGCCGTCATCCTCATCGCCGCGATCTTCGGCGATTCGGACATCATCGGCCTGACGGTGATCTGGAGCATGTTCATGGCGGCGAACTACGCCAAGCTGTGGACCGGCGGGTACGACTGGCGCGATGTCTTCCGCCAGCCGCGAGACCGGCGCCTCGCCGACGTCGCGCACGAGACGGTGGAGGAGATGCGCGGTGTCTTCGACCGGAGCCGCCGGGGTGAGCGTGGCGGCGTCTGGCGCCCACTCCGCCCGACGCCGCCTGCGGCCCCGATGGCGCCCATGGCGTTCGGCGCGGCGCCGCGCCGCGAGCTCGCGTCCCCGGCTGACTA
>JBBJNN010000041.1:32656-34818 GCA_037720885.1 Gemmatimonadaceae bacterium
TGACTACAGTGCGCTCGGGGGCCGCGCCAATGCGGTCCGGCAGGCCGAGAGCGACCGGGACGAGATCCTCCGGATGGTGGACTCGCTCCCGAAGAGCGACCGGTCGCTCGTGACGCAGGTGGCTCCGTCCGCGGAGGGACTCTTCCGCCGCGTGCAGGCGCTCGCCGCGTCGCTCGTCGAGCTGGACCGCGGCGCCGCGCCCGAGGCGGCCGAGCAGTTGGAGGCGCAGATCTCCCAGCTCGAGGCGCAGGCCAATCCGCTCGAGCGCACGGCGAGCGAGGATCGCGTGCGCCGGCTCGCGCTGCTCAAGCGCCAGCGTCGGGCGCTCATCGACGCCACGCGGCGCCGCGACGAGGCATCGGCGAAGCTCGAGAGCTGCGCCCTCGCGCTCGGCACCATGCGGCTCGATCTGCTGCGCCTGCGCACGGGCGGCATGGCGCGTTCCGTGGATCAGATCACCCTGCTCACCGAGCGCGCGAAGTCGCTCGCCGACGATGTGGACGCCGCCGTATACGCCGCGGATGAGATTGGGAAGCTGACGGGCGGGAAGCGGTAGGCGGGATGCGGCCGGGTCCCTAGTGCCGAGTCCCGATCTCATGCGCGATCGCGTCATCGCGGCGATCGGCGATCTCTACGACGTCGGCGGCGAGATCGGGCGCGGGGGCATGGCGCTCGTCTACCAGGCGACCGATCTCAGGCTCCGGCGGCAAGTCGCGGTCAAGGTGCTCCCGCCCGAGCTCGCGTTCCGCGCCGAGGTGCGTACGCGCTTCCTGCGGGAGGCAGAGACCGCGGCGCAGCTGAACCATCCGAACATCGTCCCCATCTATTCGGTGGACGAGCGCGATGGGCTCGTCTTCTTCGTCATGGCGCTCGTGGACGGCGAATCGCTCGGACAGCGCCTCGCGCGCGACGGCGCCGTGCCCGCGCATCACGCGCGCCGCATCCTGCGCGACGTGGCCGATGCGCTCGCCTACGCGCACGCCCGCGGCGTGGTGCACCGGGACATCAAGCCGGACAACATCCTGCTCGAGCGCCCGCACGCCGGTCCGCCCTCCCTCGCCGATGGCCTCGCTGGCCGGCCGATGGTGACGGACTTCGGGATCGCGCGAGCGGCGGAAGGGGATTCCCGGCTTACCGTGACCGGGGTGGCGGTGGGGACGCCCGCTTACATGAGCCCCGAGCAGGCCACCGGCGACCGCGATCTCGATGGCCGGAGCGATCTCTACTCCCTTGGCGTCGTCGCGTACCAGATGCTCTCCGGACAGCTTCCCTTCATCGCCTCGAACACGCCGGCGATGATGTTGAAGCATCTGAGCGAGCAGCCACGCCCGCTTCGCGAGCTGCGGCGCGACCTGCCGGCCGGGCTCGCGGCCACCGTGGAGCGCGCGCTGGCGAAGCGCCCCGACGACCGCTGGGCGGACGCGGCGGCCTTCCGTGATGCGCTCGCGCGCGAGCACGCTCGCGACGATCCACACGGCGATCCGTTCGCGGTCGCGCTCCCGGGTACGGTGGCGGCCCTACGGCCCGGCGCGCTCCCCGGCGCGCTCCCCGCCGCGGGGCGGATGCCCGCCGACCATACGCGCGTCGCTGGCCCACTCCCACCACAGCCCGCCACGGCGGGAGCAGCCCCGGCGTCATCCGCGCCCTCGGCACCGCCCAGGCCGCGCGCGCCCTGGGAGCACGAGCCGGCGGCGGTGGCCGGGTGGCCAGGTGGGGGTGGGGGCGGGGGTGGGGGCTCGGGTGCGCCGCGCACGGCGGAGCGCGATCCGAGCGCGGTCCGCCGCGAGTGGATGGAGCAGCGCCAGGCGGAACGTGCCGAGCGCGAGGGACGAGGCAGTGCGGGTGGCGCCGGTGGTGCAAGTGGGTCGCCGCCACGGCGAAATAGCATGGAGGCCTTCGCCGCGCGACCCGTCGAGGAGCGGATCGTCGTGCTCCGCCGGAACATGGTGGCGAGCGGCGCGACGACGGGGTTCCTCTTCGCGATCAACATGATGACGTCGCCCTTCTTCCCCTGGTTCATCTTCCCCGCGGTCGGCATGGGCGTGGGTTTGGTGAAGCAGTGGGGCACCCTCTGGGCGGATGGCGTGGGGTGGAAGCAGATCCTGCGTCCGGGGCGTGCGCCCGCGGGGGGGGGGCTGGCGCGCTCCCCGCGGGCGCGCACG
>JBBJNN010000041.1:34843-39985 GCA_037720885.1 Gemmatimonadaceae bacterium
ACCGCGCTGCCGCTCGCGTCGCGCGCCGAGGCGGAGGCGGCGCGGCTCGCCCCGCGCGACGTGCTCGAGGGGGCGCACGGCCCCGTGGTGCGGCGGGCAGTGGAGGATCGCCTCGCCATCGCGGGGATCCTCGCGACACTGTCGAAGGACGATCTGGCGCTCCTGCCGGAGATGGAGCCGACGGTGGACGCGCTCGTCGAGCGCGCGGCATCGCTGGCGCAGGTGCTTCAGCGCCTCGATACGGATGTGTCGCCGGAGATGGTCGCGCGCATCGATGCGCGGATCGCCAGCGTCGAGCGCGAGCCGGAGGATTCGGCCGACCGCGAGCGACGGCTCGAGCTGCTGCGGCGCCAGCAGCGCACGATGCGCGATCTGGCCGATCGGCGGCAGACGGTGCTCGTGCAGATGGAGAGCGCGAGCACGATGCTCGGCAGCCTCCGGCTCGATCTCGTGCGCCTGCGCTCGTCGGGCGTGGAATCCGCGGTCCACGATGTGGCGAACGCCACGCGGGAGGCCCGCGCCCTGTCGAAGGAGATCGGCCACGTGCTCGACGCCGCGTCGGAGCTGCGGACGCTGTAAGATCGCGGCCGCCCGATCCGCGCTTTCTCTCCCAACCTCGAACCTGAGCTTCCTGCCCGATGCGTAGTCTGATGCGCCGCCCCATGCATGCTCCCATCGCGCTCCTTGCCGTCGCGCTGTTCGCCCAACTCGACGCGATGACCATCGTCGCGCAGGCGCCGGCGACGCGCGCGGCGCGAGCCGTTCCCACCCCCGCGAGCGTGATCGGCTTCGAGCCCGGCACGGACCGGAAGATTCCGAGCTGGAAGCAGGTCACCGACTACTTCTCGGCGCTCGACGCCGCGAGCCCGCGCGTGCAGGTGCGGACTCTCGGCAAGACGACGATGGGGCGCCCCTTCATCGCCGCCTTCATCGGCGACGAGGCGACGCTGGCCGATCTCCCGAAGTACCGCGAGATCCAGCGGAAGCTCGCCGATCCACGCGTCCGCGTCGCCGGGGAGAAGGAGCGTCTCCTCGCCGATGGGAAGACCGTGGTGCTGGTGACGTCGAGCATCCACTCCACCGAGGTGGGCGGCATCATGACGCCGCTCGTGCTCGCGCACCGGCTGGCGAGCGCGGAGGACGAGGAGACGCGCGCGATCCGTGCGAGCTCCATCGTCATTCTCGTCCCCTCGCTCAACCCCGACGGCGTGGACATCGTGGGCGACTGGTACCGCGCGACGTTGGGGACGAAGGCCGAAGGGTCCGGTCCGCCGGAGCTCTACCACAAATACGTGGGGCACGACAACAATCGCGACTGGTACGCGTTCACGCAGGTGGAGACGCAGATGACCGTGGACTCCCTGCACAACGTGTGGCACCCGCAGGTCGTGAACGACATCCACCAGCAGGGCGGGAACGGGTCGCGGATCTTCATTCCGCCGTACATGGACCCGATCGAGCCGAACGTGGACCCGATCCTCGTAGCCGGCGTCAACCAGATGGGCATGTCAATGATCTGGCGGATGACGGCGGAGGGGAAGCCGGGGCTCGCCTACAACACGAGCTACGACCTGTGGACGCCGGCACGCGCGTACATGCATTACCACGGCGGCATCCGCATCCTCACCGAGACGGCGAGCGCGTCCCTCGCGACACCGGTCGACGTCCCCTTCGAGTCGCTGCGCCCGGGCTACAACGTGGACCCCAAGGAAGCGTCCACGAACTTCCTGATCCCGTGGCGTGGCGGGCGGTGGACGATCAAGGACATCGTGGACTACCAGACGACCGCGACCTGGGCGCTCCTGACGCAGTCGGCGATCGACCGGCGGAAGTGGCTGGAGAGCTTCGCGACGGTGAGCGAGCGCGCGGTGGCGGGACGCGCGGTACCCGGGCGTGAGGAGTGGCCCGCGGCGTTCGTGATCCCGGCGGCGCAGCGCGACACTGGTGCGCTGGCAACCTTGCTCCGCATCCTGCAGCGCGGCGGCGTCGAGATCCGGCGCGCCACCGGTCCGGTCGTGTACGAAAACCTGAACGTCGCCGACTCGCGGCAGACGTACCCCGCCGGGAGCTACGTGGTCTCCACCGCGCAGCCGTACGGGGCCTTCGCCAAGGCGCTGCTCGAGCGGCAGAAGTACCCGGACCTGCACGAGTATCCGGGCGGCCCGCCGAAGCGCCCGTATGACGTGACCGCGCACACACTGCCGCTCCTCCTTGGCCTGCATGTCGTGCCGATCCGCGACTCCGTGCCCGCCTCGGCGCCGGTCGCTCCCATTCCCGCGCCGCGTCTCGTCGCGCCGGGGCTGAGCGACCGCACCGCGCGCCGCATCGCCATCTACCGCAACTACTCGCCGTCCATGGATGAGGGGTGGACGCGCTGGATCTTCGAGCAGTATCGCATTCCCTTCACTTCGGTCGTCGACCGCGACATGCGTGCCGGCAATCTCAACGCGCGGTTCGACGTCATCCTCCTTCCCGACCAGGCACCGGCGCAGCTCACGCGCGGCGCGCCCGCCACCTACCCCGACTCGCTCCGCGGCGGCCTCGGCGACGCGGGCGCCGCGGCGCTCAAGGCGTTCGTGGAGGCGGGCGGCACGCTCGTCACCTTCAACGAGGCGAGCAACTACGCCATCGGCGCGCTCGGCCTGCCGGTGAAGGATGCGCTGCAGGGGATCCCGCCGAAGGACTTCTACGCGCCGGGCTCCATATTCGCCGTGGCCGCCAACCGCGATCACCCAATCGGCGCGGCGCTGGCGCAGCCGCCCGCGATCTGGTTCGAGGAGGGGCCGGCGTTCGAGATCACCGACCCGGCGCGCGCCACCGCCATCGCCAGCTACCGCGCCGAAGGCGACCCGCTGCTCTCGGGCTGGCTCCTCGGCGCCCCGAAGCTTGCGGGGAAGGCGGCGCTGGTGGAGGTGAAGCAGGGGAAGGGGCGCGTCGTACTCTTCGGCTTCCGCCCGCAGTACCGCGCGCAGAGCATGGCGACGTATCCGGCCATCTGGGCGGCGCTCAGGTAGCGGCTCCGTGCGCTCTCGCCAATCACTGTTCGCCTTGCTCGCCTCCGTGGCACTCCTCCCCGCCGGGTCCGCCGCGCAGGGGCGTGCGCCGCGCGAGGGATGGGTGAGGACCGCGGATTCCGTGCGACTCTACTACCGTGTGGTGGGGCACGGCGCGGATACCATCATCGCGATCCATGGCGGGCCGGGCGTGGACCTGGAGAGCATCGCCGGCGACTTCGCGCCGCTGGCCGAGCGACACGTCGTGATCTTCTACGACCAGCGCGGCGCCGGCCGCTCGACACTCCCGAGCGACACGTCGCGCCTCACGGTCGAGCGCCAGATCGCGGACCTGGACGCCGTGCGGCGGCACTTCGGGCTCGCGCGCGTCACGCTGGTCGCGCATTCGTACGGCCCGCTCCTCGCGGCGTCGTACGCGATCGCGCACCCGGAGGCGGTGCGGCGCATGGTGTTCTTCGGGCCCGTGCCGCCGCGGCGGGGCGACTTCTGGACGCGTTTCTCCCGTAGCATGGCCACGCGTCTCGACTCCGCGCAGCGCGCCCGGCTCGCCGATGCGAACCGCCGGCTCGCCGACCCCGCTGGCGACACGCGCGCGGCGTGCCGCGACTACTGGGCCGTCGCGATGCGCCCGCGACTCGCCGAGCCGGATCGCACGCTCGCGCTCATCCGGTCGGATCTGTGTGCGTCCGACCCGGCCGGCATCCGTTACGGCCTCACGGTCACCAACCGCGCCGTCATGGCCTCGCACGGCGACTGGGACCTCCGGCCGGCGCTGCGCGCGGTGACGGCGCCGACGCTCGTGGTGCACGGCGAGGAAGAGTCCATCCCCATGGATCTCGTGGAGGAGTGGGTGACCGCCCTGCCGCACGCGCGCCTCTTCCGCGTGCCGTGGGCGGCGCACTTCACCTATGCGGAGCGGCCGGAGCTGGTGTGGCCGGAGGTCGAGCGGTTTCTCGCGGAGCGCGTGCGCTAGGTGTACAGTCCCAGGGTGTGGTGG
Organism: Gemmatimonadaceae bacterium; assembly: GCA_037720885.1. Classification (GTDB taxonomy): domain Bacteria; phylum Gemmatimonadota; class Gemmatimonadetes; order Gemmatimonadales; family Gemmatimonadaceae; genus JACMME01. The sequence goes on from JBBJNN010000041.1 coordinate 38,855, forward strand.
CGTATCCTTCACGCCTGAGCAGAAGGATGAGCTTCCCCCGGTTTGATGGCTCTCCCGCACTTCACGTGGATCAGGAGGTTCGGCGTGTTGTGGTCGCGTCCGTGCCCCCGGTGGACTTCAACGCTCGGGCCGGCGTGCCATACAAATCCACGCAAAGTGCGGGAGAGCCACGAAACCGGGGGAAGATCAGTCCGACTGCTGTGGTACCGATTGACTGGCGGATGCCCCGGAGACTAGCGCAGGGGAAGCGAGGTTAGGTCGAGAGGAACTGCTGCCAGCGCTGGGATTCGGCTACGCACTTGATGACCGCATTCCTCGCAGTGAGGAATCGCTGCATGTACCGCATTAGAAACGACCGCTCGGCCAGGATGCCGAGCACTCCGAACGGAGCTTGAAAGTCGAACACGTCGACCATTTGCGTCCCAGTGCCCTCCCGCAGGAAGTAGTGATCGTGGTCAAAGCGCCGAAAGACGCCACGAACCTGTGTATCTCGAAAGTGATGCGGAGGATTGTACGCGGTGATCCGGCTCGTCAGGATCTGCCACACACCGAAGTGGCGTGCCTGCCACGTGACCTCCTCGCCGAGACCAATTAGCCCAGACGTCCTTCCGCTGATGGCGCGCTCTCGAGTCTCGGCAGTGGATGCCTGGTGCAAGTCAATGCTGCGCGCGAGGTCGAAACACCGCTCCACAGGAGCGGCCACCCACGTAGACACTGTGACAGTCGCCATTCGCTCATTGTTCGTCTACCACCGGCCCGAAGATGGCGCGGAAGTCCACCTCGTTGCGGTGGCGGCGTGCGAGCACCCACACGCCGCCACTCGGCTGGACTACCCTCGCCTTGAGGTGCCGCCAGGACCGCTCGGCGACCCCTGCCGCGTCACCTTGAGCCTATTGTCGGCAAACGCCGAGGCCTGCCGCTGGGCACATGAGCCAGCGTCCCAAAGCTGACTGCGGCGCCGATCCACAGGAGAGAGGTGGCCGACGAATGCAGATTGCGCCAGCCAACGACTGCGATCACTGCAAGGGCGAGCAGTAGGCTCACGCCGATTGACGTAGCACGCATGTGCCGCTCATCTAGGTAGGTGACCAGAAGTAATGTCGACTTTTCACGCGGCGAGCTTCAGGGCGG